>NZ_BAER01000089.1 GCF_000315055.1 Paraglaciecola polaris LMG 21857
AGTTAGCGGTTTTTTTTATGGAAAATTTATCGTTTTTTGTAGGAAAGCTAGCCCCCTACATACAACAATAATTAAGCTTCAAACAAGCTTCGATGTAACGCTTTCACCACGTCTGTGCTGTCTTTTTCGCTGACCAACATCGACATGTTGTGCACATTAGCGCCAAAGCAAATCATACGCAGGTTGAAATCAGAAACCGCGGCAAAGATACGGCTAGAGACTCCAGCAGCACTGTGCATGTTATTACCCACCACAGTGACCAAATCGAAATGTTCTTCAAGCTCGACTTCACAAATTTGGCTCAACTCCTCAATCGTTTCACGATTGAGCCGCTGCAATACTGAGTTAGCAGGGTTGTCCAAAGTGAAAGAAACACAGATTTCCGAAGTAGTCACCAAATCAACGCTCAAATTATGTTTTGCGATAATGGTAAATACGTTCTGTAAGAAGCCCTGTGCGTACATCATTTTAGGTGTTTTAACTGTGACCATCACTTGGTCTTTACGGCGGGTAATCGCCCGATAAGACGGCTCATGCACACAATCACGTACAATCCAGGTGCCGCCTTTCTCTGGCTCTTTGCTTGAGCCCACAAACACTTTGATATTTTGCCGCAGCGCAGGCTCCATGGTCGCAGGGTGTAAGACCTTGGCACCAAATGTGGCCATCTCAGCGGCTTCTTCAAAACTAAGCTCAGGCAATGGGCGAGCGGCATCTGTGATACGTGGATCGGTGGTATACACACCGATTACGTCAGTCCAAATCTCGCAGCTCTGTGCGCCTAAGGCTTCGGCTAACAAAGCCGCGGTAAAGTCAGAGCCTCCTCGACCTAATGTAGTGGTATTGCCTGCTTCATCAGAACCAATAAAACCTTGAGTTACCAATACTGTTTTGGTCATCTCCGGTGCCATCAACTGCAGGGCTCGCTGCTTAATACCTTCAAGCTGCGGTGCAGCCTGACCAAATTCACTATCGGTCAATAATACTTTGCGCACATCAAAATTATCTGCTGGCAAGCCTTGTTGAGTCAGTACTTCGCTAAACAATAAAGACGCCATGCGCTCACCATGGGATAACAAGCTGTCTTTTAAGTCAGGGCGATGCAAAATTTCTTCATGCAACGCTAATTGTTTCAATGACTCAAGTAACTCCATCAACTTATCTGCCACCAATGTAGGCGCACCCAAGTCATGTAGGATGGCAAATTCAATGGCACGAATTTGTTCAATATAGGTGCTGATTTCGTCTTTCGTGAGCGCCTTGTGGGCTAACTCGACCAAAATATTAGTGACCCCAGCAGAAGCGCTGACCACCACAACCTTGGTGTCTGGATTACCTTTAACAACCTTGACGCAATTAAGCATAGATGCATAGTTTGCGACGCTGGTGCCACCAAATTTAGCTACGTTTATCGATGAGTCACTCAATGTTTTTCCTAATTAAAGTTTGTACAAAAAAGATGCCATAAATTACCAGTTTTTTTGCGCAGATAAAGCATATTTTCTATGTTTATGTGCACTTTTTGGAATAGGGTATGCGATAGGATGCCAGAACAGTCACTTATGCAACGAGAACGGTTTAAAATCCCCCATTTACGCGCAGAAATACGCCACCACAGCGACGCGAGCAATAAAAACAATAGATGAAGAAGACGCTATGTTTGCCAGCCCCCCCATTCGACAGGTGTTTATTGTTCCGGCTCAACGAGCGGTATAACCAGGGTAAGTGGCTATCCACAGGATTGCAGCGCCCTTTTGGGTGAGATCAGTGGATATGCCAGCCAATAGGAGTTTATTTTCTGTCGCCAGAAGTAAGGGCTGTTGATAAAGGCTGCCTACGGATGTGAGTGAGCAACATAAGGGCGTAAATTATTGTGCCTTAATCAGCATTGTATCCCCGACTTTTATACCATTTTTGGCATACCAGCCCTGGTTCATCTCCAGCGCATAAAGCACAGCTTGTGACGCCCCCACTGAGGTTAAATCATGGGGTTGCATAGGCTTGATATCCGCAATAACACCATCACTTCGAATGAAGGCGACATCCAAAGCAATAAAGGTATTTTGCATCCACATACTGGCTTTCTTAGAGCCCGAAAACTTGAACAACATACCGCACTGCTGACACATAGACTTGCGATACATTAATCCCGCAGCCCGCTGCTCAAATGTGTGAGCATACTCCACTTCAAGAGGCACGTTTTTCACCGTAATATTGACTAGAGGCAATGTTTGGTATTGCTCGTTATCTGCAGCACTGACGGCCTGAAACGAAGCTAAACTAAAACACCCCGTTAATAACAGCGGCATAAGTAAACGTAAACATTTTAATGACATGAGTATTCCCTTCATTTGAGTAAAACACGTCTGTGAACACATGGATATTTATGTGTTAGCGCGTCTTGCTTGTTTCATATTTGATTGTTACAAAACCAATTTAAAACAATGGGTTATTTTATTCACCAAGCTTAAGTTTACTGTACCAAAAAACAGAAGTGAACAACCTTAACTATGCTGGAGCAGCAAAAACCGCATTTAACCCACAAAAAAGCCGAACAAGGCTTACGCCTGTTCGGCTGATAGTGCATGACGCTAATTAATGTTATTTAATCAGTGCTTACGCAATATTTAATGCAGGGATGATATTTTCTTTCGCTGCAGCTTCGGCTTTTTTGAACTCTTCAATACGGTCGAAGTTCAAGTAGCGGAACACATCGCCAGACATAGATTCAATCTTGTTAGCATATTCCATGTACTCAGCAGTAGTCGGAATGCGACCAACGATAGCGCCAACGGCTGCAAGCTCAGCAGAACACAAGTACACATCAGCGCCATCACCTAAACGGTTAGGGAAGTTACGCGTAGAGGTTGATAATACGGTTGAGTTGGCAAGTACACGCGCTTGGTTACCCATACACAGTGAACAACCAGGCATTTCAGTACGCACACCCACACGACCGTAGATGTTGTAATAACCTTCTTCCATTAACACCGCTTTGTCCATCTTGGTTGGTGGCGATATCCACAAACGAGTAGGCAAGGTTTTGTTAAATTGCTCAAGCAGTTTACCTGCTGCACGGAAATGACCAATGTTAGTCATACAAGAACCAATGAAGACTTCATCAATCTTAACACCAGCAACGTCAGATAAAGTTTTTGCATCATCTGGATCGTTCGGACAACATAGGATTGGCTCATGAATATCAGCAAGGTCAATCTCGATGGTTTCAACGTATTCGGCGTCTTTATCCGCTTCCATCAATTCTGGGTTAGCTAACCACTCTTCCATTTTACGTGCACGACGCTCAAGAGTACGAGGGTCGCCGTAACCTTCGTTGATCATCCAACGTAACATAGTAATGTTAGATGTTAAGTATTCGGCAATTGACTCTTTAGAAAGCTTGATAGTACAGCCGGCAGCTGAACGCTCAGCTGATGCATCTGATAATTCAAATGCTTGCTCAACGGTTAAATCATTGAGGCCTTCGATTTCAAGTATACGACCAGAAAAAGCGTTTATTTTGCCTTTCTTAGCCACGGTCAAAAGACCTTGCTTGATACCGTACAATGGAATGGCATGAACCAAATCACGTAAGGTAATACCTGGTTTCATTTTGCCTTTGAAGCGAACCAATACTGATTCAGGCATATCAAGAGGCATCACGCCCGTTGCTGCGGCAAAAGCCACTAAACCTGAACCTGCAGGGAACGAAATACCCATAGGGAAACGCGTATGTGAGTCACCACCTGTACCAACGGTATCAGGTAACAACATACGGTTTAACCATGAGTGAATAATACCGTCACCTGGGCGAAGTGAAACACCGCCACGGTTCATGATGAAATCAGGCAAGGTATGCTGAGTATCGATATCCACCGGCTTAGGATAAGCAGCCGTATGACAGAAAGATTGCATGGTCAAGTCAGCAGAGAAACCTAAACACGCTAAATCTTTAAGTTCATCACGCGTCATAGGACCCGTTGTATCTTGCGAGCCAACTGTGGTCATTTTAGGTTCACAGTAGGTGCCTGGGCGAATACCTTCAACGCCACATGCTTTACCCACCATTTTCTGTGCAAGGGTATAACCTTTACCTGTATCAACAGGTTGATCCGGTGTACGGAACAAATCAGACGCGCCTAAGCCTAAGGACTCACGTGCTTTGTCGGTTAAACCACGACCAATGATCAAGTTAATACGGCCACCAGCACGTACTTCGTCTAACAATACCTCAGACTTGTACTCGTACTTAGATAACTCTTCACCTGTTTCAGCGTTAGTGATACGACCTTCAAGAGGGAATATATCGATCACGTCACCCATGTTCATGTTGTCTACGTCAGCTTCAAATACCAAGGCACCTGCATCTTCCATAGTGTTGAAAAAGATTGGCGCAACTTTACTGCCAATACAGACTCCACCACCACGTTTGTTTGGTACGCCAGGTAAATCTTCACCGAAGAACCAAAGCACTGAGTTAGTCGCTGATTTACGTGAAGAACCTGTACCAACTACGTCACCAACAAAAGCAACTGGGTGGCCTTTGGCTTTAATCTCTTCGATTTTCGCTAAAGGACCAATTTCGCCATGTACTTCAGGCGTTAAGCCATCGCGAGTCATTTTATAGGCTGCACGAGCATGTAATGGGATATCAGGGCGAGACCATGCATCTGGAGCAGGTGACAGGTCATCTGTGTTCGTTTCGCCTGTGACTTTAAACACAGAATAGGTGATTTTTTCTGGCAGGTCAGGACGTGAAGTAAACCATTCAGCATCAGCCCAAGACTGTAATACGTCTTTAGCGAATTCATTACCTGCACGGGCTTTTTCTTCAACGTCGTGAAACGCATCAAACATAAGCAAAGTGTGCTTAAGCTCTTCCGCTGCAAGTTCAGCTAAATCGTTGTTATCTAACGCTTCAACCAAGGTGACTATGTTGTAACCACCATGCATGTTACCCAATAATTGGATAGCCGCATCTTTGCTGATAAGCGGAGAGGTCGCTTCATCATTAATAATGGCACTCAAAAAGCCTGCTTTTACATACGCAGCTTCATCCACGCCCGGTGGAACGCGCTCTGATAACAACTCAAGTAAAAAGTCTCCCTCGCCCGCAGGCGGCGCTTTAAGCAAATCGACCAAACCAGCAACTTGCTCGGCATTTAATGGTTTAGGTGGAATACTTTCGGCAGAACGTTCTTCAACATGTTTACGATATGCTTCTAACACAATTAGGACCTCTTGATTGACTCAAAGAACACCGGACGTTCTTGAGTATGTAAATAAAACCGAGCAAGTATAAGGCTTCTAGCGTCAAAATAGAAATAACCTGTTTACTTGCTGCCTTATATTGGCTATTCCCTACAAAAATAGGGGTTAATAAGATGTTAAGTGCTGCGAAAATCAGGTTTTAAGGGGGTAAAATTCGCTTACTTGCCCAACTTGGCAGTGGGTAAGGTGTTAAAAACACCTTCCGAGCTCACCATTGCCATGTTTACACTGAGTATATTCTCTGTATATGGCGCATCAGTGACAGCCGTCGCCACCAATCAGGTTAATAAATATAGCCCAATAACGAATACCAATTTAACCAAACATTCGCCACATGATATAGGTAAAGCTCATTACTTTGTCAGGAAGATATCATGAAACTGTTCAAATTCAGCATATTGGCTGTCCTTGCTATTGCAGCCTATCTGCTACTGTGGCCCGTTCCTGTGGAACCCCAAGCTTGGCAAGCGCCAAAAGATCCCGGGTATATAGGCCCCTTTGCCCAGAACAATAAGTTGGCCAATTTAGATACATTATCTTTAGATGGACAACAAGGTCCCGAGGATTTTGCATTGAGTCCCGACGGCACTATCGCCACCGCTACTCATTCGGGCAGCATCATGCGACTCAAGCCTAGTCATGAAGGATTTACGCCTTGGGTAAATACCGGTGGCAGACCTTTAGGGATCGAGTTCGATCACATGGGTAATCTCATCGTCGCCGATGCGGTAAAAGGCTTATTATCCATTAGTAAAAACGGGCAAATCACCGTCCTCAGTGCACAGGTAAATAACAGTAAAATCGTTTATGCCGACGATGTGGATGTCGCACAAAACGGCATGTTGTATTTTACCGACGCCACGACAAAATTTGCTGCCCAAGATTACGGTGGTACGTTAGCCGCAAGCTTACTTGAAATATTAGAACATGCCGGTAATGGAAGGCTGCTAGCCTATGATCCTCGCAGCAAAGAAACCCGGGTATTACTCAAGGGATTACATTTTACCAATGGTGTGGCCGTTAGCCACGATCAGCGCTCAGTATTGATCAACGAAACCGGCAGCTATCGGGTGTTACGCTACTGGCTTACGGGCCCTAAAGCCGAGCAAGTCGAAGTGTTAATCGATAATCTACCTGGTTTTCCCGACAATATTGCTCGTGCTCCAAGCGGTGGGTATTGGCTTGGCTTTGCTTCCCCTCGCTCAAAAACCTTGGACGATTTAGCTAGCTCACCATTTTTACGTAAAATAGTTCAGCGCTTACCCCGTTTTATGCGTCCGGTCGCCAAAGACTATGGCCACGTCATTAAAATCAATGAAAATGGTCAGGTCATAATGGACTTACAAGACCCAAGCGGTGAATATCCGTTTACCACAGGTGTACTGGAAACCTCAGACGCACTATACATCAGTAGTTTGACCGCCAAGAGTGTGGGTCGAAAGCCGATTAATTAGCTAAAACACGTTAACAAAGCGATACCGGCAATTTTTTGCGCATGAACACGGGGGTTATTCGATCGCCAACTAGCTTATTAAGATTTTCATAGCTTGGCGGATAACCCACATGCGTAAACATCTCTTTTAGAAAACTCTTTTCATTACACGCAGAACCATTTTTACCACCTGAATAGCTGTAAAAAGCCATCCGTTTAAAAAGAGAAAGCCACAACAAGTATGGCTTTTATCTGCACCCATACACTGCATGAATGGCTTAATACTGCCCCTTTCCTAATAAAGATAAGCAACCCATTATCAATACCCTGCGTAATTATGTCGATGTTCTTTACAGATATATAACCAAATCATTACCGAGCGTTTTATGACGTTGAAATGACTATCTATTTCAAGTCTGGCGCGAAATATGCTGGTCACCCCACAGCATAGAATATACCCATTTTGGGCTATTTTTAATGCACTCAATCGACGCTAACTTGAGTAAGTAAGGGCTCTTCAAGTGATGTTTAAATTGAGTTAATCGGAGAGCAAATACCATGCACAAATATTGCAAAATACCAAACATACTACACATTCTTGCATTGTTGGCGGTTATCACTATGGCTCCGGCCAAAGCAGACTTAATCTCTTTTTCAGCCACCCTAGATGGTGCTCAGGCAAATGCAGGTGCTGGTTCGGGTAGTTTAGCCACAGGCTCTGCCACTATGTGGTTGGATGATATGACGAATAATTTTTCTTGGAATATAGGCTGGAGCGGTCTTGACGAAGTAGTAGCAGCACACTTTCATGGTCCCGCTGCACCAGATGCGAACGCAGGAGTGGAGGTTGCAATAGATTTCACCATGAATCCGACTATGGGTAATGCCATACTTAACGATCAGCAAGTCGGCGATTTACTGGCTGGTTTATGGTACATCAATATACATACGGCAGACTTTCCTGGCGGTGAAATACGTGGCCAAGTCGTGCCTGAGCCCGACGTACTTTCGTTATTATTAGTGCCACTGATTGGCCTGATATACGTGCGCCGTCGCCGTCGTTAAACCGTCTGTACTACTGGGTCAAATGTCTTAGCCTGCTAATAAAGAAAAGCCACAATTAATGTGGCTTTTTACGTCTACTGTTTGATTGTCTGCGACTGTCTGGGTCAGTACCCGCCACCTTGTTGTGGGGCTGGTTATCACTGAAACGTGTTAACCCTTGTTGGGCTTTCTTAGCGTTAGGTGATTGAGCACCCTTACCTTTGGCGTAAGCCTTATTCGCTGAACGTTTAGCGAATTCTTTTTGTTCGCGACCTTTGAGTTCATTGCGGCTTTCAGCTGGCACTAGGCACTTAGCCCCATTCCCAATCAAATATCCTTTACCCATTTCAGTCAACGTCTTACGTAATAATGGCCAGTTAACCGGATCATGATAACGTAAAAATGCGCGATGCAAACGACGATGGATCTCCCCTTTGGGGATAGAAACCTCTTCGCTCTTGTGACTCACCTTATGGATCGGGTTCTTACCCGTGTGGTACATGGTGGTCGCGTTTGCCATCGGTGACGGGTAGAAGTTTTGCACCTGATCTAACTTAAAATTACGCTCCTTTAACCACAGCGCAAGATTCAACATATCTTCATCTTCTGTGCCAGGATGGGCGGAAATAAAATACGGGATCAGGTACTGGTCTTTACCTGCTTCTTTGGTGTATTTATCAAACATTTCTTTGAAGCGGTCATAGGTGCCCATGCCCGGCTTCATCATTTTATCCAGCGGCGCTTTTTCAGTATGCTCAGGGGCAATTTTAAGATAGCCCCCCACATGATGAGTCACCAGTTCGCGCACATAATTGGGATCTTCAATGGCCAAGTCATAACGTACACCGGATGCAATTAAGACTTTTTTCACCCCTTCAACATCACGCGCTTTACGGTACAACTCAACCGTAGGAGTTTGGTCCGTATCTAGGTGTCCACAAATTTCCGGCCATACACAAGATAAACGACGGCAAGCCTGCTCAGCCTTAGGACTTTTACAGCGCAATTTATACATGTTTGCTGTTGGTCCGCCTAAGTCCGAAATTACCCCTGTAAAACCAGGTACCTTGTCACGGATCTGCTCTATTTCACGAATAATCGACTCTTCAGAACGACTTTGGATCACCCGCCCCTCATGCTCAGTGATAGAACAGAAAGTACAGCCGCCAAAACAACCGCGCATGATATTCACCGACGTTTTGATCATGTCGTAAGCAGGGATTTTCGCCTTACCATAGCTGGGGTGTGGCACCCGGGCATAAGGTAAATCAAACACCGCATCCATTTCTTCGGTTTCAAGTGGATAAGCAGGTGGATTAATCCAAATAATTCTATCCCCATGACGCTGAGCTAACGCTCGAGCACAACCAGGGTTTGTTTCTTTGTGCAAGATACGAGAGGTATGCGCGTAATGGGTTTTCTCGGCGCGCACCACATCGTAAGGAGGCAATAACACATAGGTTTTATCCCAAGGTTTACGCCTTTGGGTTTTCGAGGTAAACGGCTGTACAACGATAGGCTGGGCTTTTTGCTCTTCGATTGCAGCTTGCTTTTCAGCTTCAGAGGAAATGGCACATTTATCTTCAATCATTTCATAAGGACTGATAACAGGGTCAATTTTCCCAATCGAATCTAAATGCGTTGAATCGACACCTTGCCAACCGGGTAACGGCTCTTTACGAATCACAGCGGTACCACGAATATCTTGCATTTGCTCTATGGTTTCACCCGCAGCAAAACGGTGGGCCATTTCAAGTAAAGGCCGCTCTGCATTACCAAACATAAGCATATCCGCTTTCGAATCAAACAAGACTGAACGACGTACTTTGTCTGACCAATAATCGTAATGGGCAATACGGCGTAAGCTCGCCTCAATACCGCCGATAACCACGGGTTTTTTATACGCTTCTTTGCAGCGCTGGGTATATACAGTTACTGCACGATCCGGGCGCTTGCCTCCTTCGTTATTAGCCGTATAAGCATCATCATGACGCAGTTTACGTTCCGCAGTATAACGATTGATCATCGAGTCCATGTTGCCCGCAGTCACACCAAAAAATAAATTGGGCTCACCCAGTTGCATGAAGTCGCTTTTATTTGTCCAGTCTGGTTGGGAAATAATCCCCACCCGGAAACCTTGTGACTCGAGTACACGGCCAATGACCGCCATACCAAAGCTAGGGTGATCCACATAAGCATCTCCCGTCACAATAATGATGTCACAACTATCCCAACCCAAGATATCCATTTCTTTACGTGACATAGGCAAAAATGGCGCAGGGCCAAAACATTCAGCCCAATATTTAGGGTAAGAAAAAAGACCGCGATCGGCTTTCATACGCCCTACGGGTTGGCGTTTAACAGGCGATTTAGCGACAGGTTGACTCAGGTTGGACATATAACTCCACAGAAAAGATAAAAATTTGCTTAAAATTTGACCGCGGGAGTATATACCTAAAGTACTTTTTAGCCCAGTAAAGTCGCTCGAAAAAGGTAATTAATCACGCTTATTAATGAAAAGAAATGCCCGCTGTCAGCAGCGGGCATTCACAACAACGACAATGGAAACTAGGAGTTAGTGGGATCAGCTTGGCGCATTAGTGCGTCAAACACTTCACGGTCGGGATAACCGTCAGCGATCATATTCTGTTTGCGTTGGAACTGACTGATGCCCGCTCGTGTGCCAGGACCTAAAATCCCGTCGGCTTTACCCACGTCAAAACCCAGTACATTTAATTTGTCTTGCAGCTGACGCATTTCGTCCACTGTGTAGCTGGGCAGTTTTGGCAGAGGTTTAGATAAGGTTCCTAGACCAGCAATACGATCGGCCAAATGTCCCACGGCAATGCCGTAATACTCAGAATTATTCCAACGCAAAATAACGTTAAAGTTCTTATAAGCCAAAAAGGCAGGTCCTTCGTGGCCTGCAGGGACCAACAATGCCCCTTTAATGTCGGCAGTGCCAAGTGCGTTACCACCAATCCGCGTGACGCCCTCGCGGTTCCATAAGGACAGTGGTTTAGGAGTATTTTTGCCGACTAAGGTATAATCAAATGAAGCAGGTAGACTCACCTCGCGTCCCCATTTAAAACCGGTTTGCCAGCCTAAGTTTTTCAAGAAATTAGCTGCCGAAGCCAAAGCATCTTTTTCACTATCCCATAAATTTATGTGTCCGTCTTTATCGCCGTCTACCGCATACTTCATGTAAGCGGATGGCATAAATTGGGTATGCCCCATTGCGCCAGCCCATGAGCCAACCATTTGCTTATCGTCTAAATCTTCACGGTCAATTAATAACAGGGCTTGCATTAATTCACTGGAAAAGTAGCGGCTACGACGGTTATCGCAAGCAAGCGTCACCAAAGAATCAATAACCGGTGACTTGCCCTTGTAGGAGCCAAAATTAGTTTCCAGTCCCCAAAATGCCAATAAATACTGAGCTGGTACACCATACTGCTTATTCAATTCGCCGAGAAACGCCCTGTGTTTCGCCAACATTTGCTGGCCCTTTTCGATACGCCAGGTGTTCACTCGTTTTTCAAAGTAATCGGTAAAGGTCTGCACAAATTCAGGTTGGTTGCGATCCAATGAGATAATTTTTTCTTTGTATTTAGCTTGGCCTAATACGTCTCTGCTCACCCGCACTGACACGCCAGCGTCTTGTGCTTGGCTTTGCAATTCAACCACACATTGAGCAAACTGTGCACGAGGGCTAAGCGCCTCATCCATTTTATTTTGTGCGTGCTCTGTTGCCATTACCTGAGCAGGATTTTGCACCTCCTTCGTGGCCTTGTCTTTATCAGTGCCTTGGGAATATGCAGGCGCACTCAGACAAGCTAACACTGACAAACACACGACCGCCGAAAATCTATTTAATATTGTTCGCAACTTATACTCCCACTCATAAAAAGGTCACATTTAGCAAAAAACGCTATGCTAAACCACTGACCAAAAATTAACAGACTTAGGATCGATTTAACCGATACAAATTCTATATTTTTCGTATGCCCAATAGGTTAAAACGATTCACTAAACATCTTCTGTTATCCCTGCAATATCACGTCGCCAAACTGATTCAGCCATAATATCGGTATTTACTTCCACATGGTCTAGCCAAGTTTTGCCGATGAGATGATCATATTCGTGCAAAAAAATACGCGCCACAAAACCGTCCAAGCGCAGGTTTACCCGCATAGCATCTCGGGTTTGGTATTCAATTTCTACCCAGGTAGAGCGGCGTATGAACCCTCGTAATCCAGGCACAGATAAACACCCTTCCCAGTCTTTTACGCTTTCATTTGCACTTCGTTTCACTTTAGGATTAATCAGTATTAAGGGCTGCATATCCGGCGCTTCGGGATAACGCGGGCTTGGGCGCGACGCGATGATCATCACTGCCCGCTCATCAAAAACTTGAGGCGCAGCAATACCCACCCCATTAGCGTCTTGCATGGTCAGCAGTAAATTATCCACAAAGGATTGAAATGCCTCAGTCTTCATTTCACTGTCAGTCACTGGGGTCGCTATGGCGCGCAGTATAGCTTCACCTACTTGAGCAATTTTCATATGGCAGTTCTCCTTTGAACTAACACCTAAAGTTTGGCTATCATTATTTAACTGACTAATTGCAGCTGAGCAAATTCACGATACAGAGCATTGCTTTCAATCAAGTTTTGGTGCTTGTCTATCGCAACAATTCTACCCTGATCCATCACCACAATACGGTCAGCATTGATCACTGTGGACAATCTATGGGCAATAATTAACGTAGTTTTATTTTTCATTAACTCATCTAAAGCTAATTTGATGTATTGCTCATTCGCGGCATCAAGTGAACTGGTCGCTTCGTCGAGCAGCAAAATCGGCCTGTCGGCGAGAATCGCCCGGGCGATAGAGATCCGTTGCTTTTGGCCGCCAGATAAACGTACTCCTCGCTCACCAAGATCCGTTTGATAACCTTGGGGCAATTGCACGATAAACTCCTCTGCTCTAGCTGCTTTTGCGGCGGCCTGCACTTCATCATCGCTGGCATCTGGGCGCCCATAACGAATATTCTCCGCTACGCTGGTAGCAAAAATCACCGACTCTTGAGGCACCAGTGCAAATTGGCGCCGCAGGTCGTCTAACCCCAATTGGGTGACATCAATTCCCTCTAAGGTAATGTGCCCAGACTGAATGTCATAAAAACGCAGCAACAACTGAAACAAACTCGACTTACCTGCCCCACTCGGCCCGACTAATGCGATACGTTCACCGGCTTCAATGGCTAAATTTAATTGCTCTAATGCCAGCACGCCCTCACCACTGGGATAACTGAAATCGACCTGAGATAACTGCAAATTCCCAGTCACATGTGTCGGCAAGGGTTTTGGGTCTGACGGTGCCATCACAGTGCTGCTGGTATTAAGCAGTTCCATCAATCGTTCGCTCGCTCCTGCCGCCTTTTGTATCTCACCAATCACTTCACTTATCGTCGCCACTGCTCCGCCCGCCATCACAGCGTAAAACATAAAAGCGGTTAACTCACCGGCACTTAAACTGCCGTTTAACACTTGCTGTGCCCCAAGCCATGCGACAATCGTAATAGCCGTAATGCTGATCCCCATGATGCATGACACCAGCAAAGCACGAAATCGAATTCTACTTTTAGCAGCGCTCATCACATCTTCTACTCGTCCTTCGAACATACTCTTATCTAAATGTTCATGGGAATAAGCTTGTACGGTATGAATTTCATGTAAAGACTCATCAACATAAGCCCCTAAATCGGCCACTCTGTCTTGACTGTTGCGGGCGTAGTAACGCACCTTTGCGCCAAAAATACGAATGGGTAACAACACGATTGGCACCGCAATCAGTACATATAAGGTTAACATCGGGCTGGTGATCAGCATCAGTAACAAAGCACCAATAAAGGTAATGCTGGCTCGCAGTGCCATAGATAATCCCATGCCGACCACTGATTGCAATACAGTGGTGTCACTGGTGAATCGGGAAATCACTTCACCTGTGCGTGTTTTTTCAAAAAACGCCGGCGGCAAAGTAAGTAAATGAGAATATACCGATTGGCGTATATCTGCGCTAACCCGCTCCCCCAACCAAATCATCAGATAAAAACGAAAATAAGCCGCCACGCTACCAATTAACGCGATCCCCATGACAACCAGCATCATTTGATTAAGTTTATCGGCGTTACTGGCCACAAACCCTTCATCAACCACCACTTTCACACCTTGGCCGAGCAATAACCAAGAGCCAGAACCGACGATTAAAGCGCCAATAGCGAACAGCACTTTTACTTTATAGGGGGCAAGTTGACCAAACAACCAACGCATTAGGGTGAGGGTTTTAACGGATTTCACGGGCGTCCTAATAATTCAATGACATAAAGTAGCGACGAAACGAGAGGTTACCAATCATGCTACTCAAAAATAGGTAGAAAGGATCTTGGGGCACGTCAGGCAGTTTTAAATAACACCTTAATATATTGTTAAGCTGGCCACTCTATGATGCGCCTTCATTGATACAGCGATCCGTAAATATTTTATGCATATAATCCAGCAATTCAAACATCAGCTACAGTGTTGTAAAATCAAACCGCAAATGGCCATGGTGCTGACGGCCTTATTTGTTACATTAACCGGCAATTTCACTTTCTTCGGGCACCTTAATACTGCATACCCTTGGGCACAAAACAGCCTATTTATCATTTCAGTGGGCATCATGTTATGGGCGCTGAATTGCATACTGTGCATTTTGTTGAATTGGTTTATGCCCGTAAAACTCGCCATTTTCATCATCCTATTAACGGCAGCATTGTGCAGTTATTTCACTGATGGTTTCGGCATCATATTTGATCAAGAAATGATCCGTAATCTCTTTGCCACGGATACCGCAGAGGCAACAGATCTATTCAATTTAGGCATGTTAGGGCATGTTGTGCTGTTTGGCATACTGCCAATAATGGTGATTAGTCAACTGACTATTGTAAAGCAACCAAAATTAGCGGATATCAAACGTCGCGCTATATTTACCAGCTTAACCCTATTCGCCAGTGTGGTTATTATTGGCGCCAACCTCTTCACTTTTAGTGGTCAATACGCCAGTTTTTTCCGTGAACATAAAGCGGTGCGCTTTTATACCAATCCAGTGGAGCCGATGTATTCTTTTGTGACCTTGGGTTTGCAAAATTTGCGTTCAGCATCGTCCGACCAATATGTCTTTAAAACCACCCGTGCTGCCATTCCTGATACGGATATAGCCAGTGAACTTGTTATTGTGGTTGTAGGGGAAACCGCCCGGGCCGACCACTTTTCTTTAAATGGCTATACCCGTGAAACCAATCCCTTATTGAGCAACGAAAAAGACCTAGTGTCGTTT
>NZ_BAER01000088.1 GCF_000315055.1 Paraglaciecola polaris LMG 21857
TGTGGGAAATTAATTACGGTGATTGGTATAACTCTGAAAGGCCTAAGTGAGCGGAACGGAGACAGAAAAAATAGAGAGGTGCTTCCCAAAGCATTGTCATAGACATCGGCCGACTACAAACCAACTGATAACTGTGGATTTCCACATTATTCCCTTCGACATTTAAAGCCCACCCTGATGGAAAGTAATAAAACAGCACTTCAATGAACCTAGTTGTTTCCTATACTTTCCCTGGTGATTTCTCAATATTAATCGAGTCGATCAAAGTTTTAGACAATCTATTCCAGGATATCTTTAGTGTTGTGATAAAGATGCGCTTTGGTGATGCATATTGTGCCTCGCAATCAATAAGTCAAAGCTATTGTAATACGCCTTCTCAAATTACACGTAATATGCACCGTACTTGTCTCTGAGGTATTCAACTATCGTTTCATTTTGCTGAGATAATAAGACACCTACTACTAGGCGGCCTCGAGATTTTCTCTTTGTCCACTTCACTAATCCCTCAGTCTTATCGCTTCGCATGAAGGTAAAGTTAAGTTTGTCCCCAGCCTTAAGGTCTCCTTTGGTTTCTAGTTTCATACCATTCTTAGAGATATCCATAGCGATTGCTGATGCGCCCTCAGAAGCTACGTTGACGGGGATTTGTACACTTGCCCTAGGGTGGATCCTCAAGCTCTTCAAGTATTGGGCACGTTTGGCGTGCTGAATTAGGAAAGTGACAAAAGTTCCCAGTATTATCCCTTTGAAAAAACCAATAATTGCGAGGTAGATCATCTTGTTGTTTTGAGCGACTAAAAAGTCGACAAGCCCACTGTAACTGATATTTTGGATGTTAAACGTGTAACTTACTGCACATTGCATTACCATCAATGTACCACCTAATAAAAAACCATTGTAGAACGCCAAGCGTTTTACTTCGTAGCTGTCGAACGTATTGTCAATGATGGCTTGATAAACTACGGGGCTTAGCATTGCAAATGAGAGTGCCAACACTATACGTGCCAATGGATTACTTTCACTTCGAGCATCTAAATCGCTCACAATAATGAAATACAACGCGGCCGCTAGGGTCGACAATGCAATACACGTAGCAATCGATATCAAGT
The DNA here is from genome assembly GCF_000315055.1 of Paraglaciecola polaris LMG 21857. Classification (GTDB taxonomy): domain Bacteria; phylum Pseudomonadota; class Gammaproteobacteria; order Enterobacterales; family Alteromonadaceae; genus Paraglaciecola; species Paraglaciecola polaris. The sequence continues at coordinate 1,110 of NZ_BAER01000088.1, forward strand.
GGCTAGAGCGCCTATCACTTTTCCGTTGCGCAGCAACAACTGCTGCTATCATGATAGCCACAGAAAATGATAAGAAACTGCCAAAGGACCAAAGGAAGAAACGGTCTGAGAAAAAATTCGCTGGGTCTGTGTCTATACTGTTCTCTAATACCATGAGTATCATTGCAACAGAGAAGATCGAAACAAAACTAACTCCAACCAAGCATTGGCCCAAGGATGTGAGTAATTTAGATTTGAAAGCATCACGCCCATTTGGTTGAAAACCACAGTTTTTCAACGCGTTAAACCTTTCAGATTCGTCACTATACTTTCTGACAATGCTCTTGCAGATACAGATTTCAAAATATTCTGCCATCCTATCAAGCTCGTTGATAAATTTGTGACTTTCATTAATTTCTAGATTAAGTATTAAGCTACCTAGCTCTAGCATCCTGCGTTCGGATTCATCTGTTGGGCCAAGTAAGCGCGGTGGACAAACTGATTTAGCTACTACACACAACAATAAACAGTTTAAAAAGTGCCAATGAATTGTTTTATTTTTATGCTCTTCTGAAAAGTTATTTAGATGTTCAAGCCATGTAGTCTCAACAGACTTATAACGAGGGGTTAACTCTTCTCCAGATTTGATAATTTGTTCTTTTGCAATTTTTAGATAATGGTCCGTTGGGATAAATCTATCGGTCAATGGAAGACTGCCTCTTAATTCAACAACATCTCTGGGAATGCGGGCAAAGCCGTGTAACTTCTTTCTCCATTCTTTTTCATACTTTTCCAAAGGCGCAACACTAGCAACACTAATGGATATTAGCGCAAAAATTGTCCACCCCTGACTTTCCTGCGTAATACCCAATGCTTCTAAGACAGGCTTAAAAAATGATAACTGACTAAGGCCAGGAATTCCGTAGAGCGCTAAGGTGAGCGTAGCAATTGACAACGCATATAATAAAAAATATGCTACAAAACTCTTCGGACTTATATAGTCAATTGGTTTTCCTTTAAAACTATCAGGTGGGGCCTCCGACCATGAATTGAATCTCTTTTGTGAAAAAAACAGAATTATTACAAGGGCAACAAAAACATCTAACAACATAAAAAAGAGCTCTGAACTATTATCGTCCGCCATGATTTTTCCCTATCAGCTATACTACCGATGTTGCCATTAAGCTTATTTCAACTCGATTTTATATAAAAATGCACGGAGACTCTGAAAGCTTTATACAACTCTAATTCCTGCTACCCAGATTACAACGATGCTCATCGTCAGTACATTTATAAAGCCCCTATCTGAGAGTATAAATGTGTAAGAAAATAAGATTCAAGATATTAGCTTATGCCCAGCGTCATGAAACGATACTTTGTTTCATCTCTTTAGCAATTATAGAAGCGCCTACCAAAATAGAAAAGAAAATACTGCAGATCTCTGATTTAGTTTGCTTGAATCTCAAAACTGGCACACAGCCATC
>NZ_BAER01000087.1 GCF_000315055.1 Paraglaciecola polaris LMG 21857
AGGTTAATTAACCAAAATGAAAAGGGACAAACAAATGACAATTCAAGCACCTACAAAATCTTATACGTTGGCATCGGTAGCAGCATTAGTTATTGGTACCGTGGCTTACGGTATCGGCTTAGTCAATGCAGAAATGCCACTAAACGAAAAAGGTTACTACTTGATTATTATGCTCTACGGTTTGTTCTCAATGGTATCGCTACAAAAAACGATACGTGATAAAGCAGAGGGCATCAAAACCTCAAGTATTTACCAAACCTTATCATGGGCATCATCAGGCTTCGCTATCGCATTATTAGCCGTAGGTTTATACAACGCGGAATTAGCATTGAGTGAAAAAGGCTTCTATGCCATGGCCTATGTATTAAGTCTATTCGCCGCGGTAACCGTACAAAAAAACGTACGGGACAAAGACGCTCTAGCCACTGCCGATAAAGACCAAGCCGAATTTATCACCGAGTAAATTCATAAGATAAAACAGAACCCATCAAAAAAGCCGTGTGGAGCAAACGATCTTCGCGGCTTTTTAAGCCTTTAAATGTTAGTCCTTTGCTTACTAAAGAATTATCAGCACCGGGTATTCATTCATACCGAAATGGCTGTATTGCGCTTCACGGCGCTAAATGAAATATCCTATACCAATCTGTTAGAGTGGGTATTGTGCCGGCAAGGCACTTCATGCAGTGCTATAGGCCTTAAGGATGGGGATGACAATGCTCTCAGTGCATAATGTTCGTGCAGAAAATGCCTCGTGGTTGCAGGGTATGAAGTACGCACAGCACATAAAACAAACGCTAAAACTCATACTCTACTGATGCACGCAGAGTATGATCCTTACTATCCCCATTTAAGCCGGCAATAAAACCCATTTCCCATTTGATTTGCTTCTGCCCGTCAAAGCGATGAATACCCATAAATGAGGGGCCCAGGCCGACAAAATCCTCTGCGGTGTATAGTTCAAGTGCCGGTTGAATCTCTGGAATAAAACGGTAGCGATATTGCATTCTAAATTCAGAGTGGAATGAGTTATCCACTACATTGCCAAATTTATATACCACTAGGTAGTTACCGGTAATGCTTGTTCGGCCAAATTCTTTTTCAACCAGTATGCCGGAAGTGAATTCCCAAGCGTCTCTTTGTACTTCTTTTTCAATTTCAAATAATGCGCCCCAATCTGCGAAATACTTACCTTGTTCGGTGATCATCCACCTGGCTGCTAACTCATAGGAGACTAGGCCAAAGTCGTCTTTTTGATCACGATCACCGACTAAGTTGACCTCAACAGCGACCCGTTCATTAATCGAGCGGCCGTAGGCAAGTCGTTGCACCAATGAGTTACCATCATCATTTTGGCGTGACATAAAGCGCCATTCAAATTCTTGTTCTAGGGGTAATACATAAGGGTGATATATTTTATCTACCACATTGTTACTAATGATTTTATGACCTGCGGTAGCTGTTGTCGTAACAAGCATTGGGCTGAAAACGAGCAGCATGGCGTGACGGGTGATCATGCTTGGTACTCCGGTTTTGAACGGCTATTGCGCTGCACGTATAAGCGTATAGCTCGCATGAGTAAGGGCAGAAGCAAAGCGATAAATAAGGTGAGTAAATAGAAACTACTGGGCGCGGCTTCGTAGCCAATCAGTACCTTAAGCAGATGCCCGTATTCACTTTCATCGGCGATGATTACACCCATGTTCCATAAAGGACCTGGGTCGGCTAACCAGTCAATTTGTTGTAATAATAAAATCACGTTTGCAATCTGACCGGCCACAAACAATGCGAAAGCAGTGCGTACAACGGCAGATTTAGTCACACTGCTAAGTAGCACATCGAGCAAAACCGCTACGCTGACGCAGATCCCCAAACCTAAAGTTGTGCCGAGCAATATGGGGACTAGGGCATCTTTTTGAAACCAAAATCCCACCACGAATACAGAAAAATCTGCACTTCTTGGCACCACAAATACTGCTACTATGGTAGCTGCGAGCCAGTAGACGTGTTTTGGCTCTTTGATGATAAGCCAAGCTGCTAGCATGTAAGCGGTAATTAACGTGATGCACTTGAGCAACTCGTAACCAGAGCCCTGATACCACTGACTGACGGTATGCTGATTCGCCACGACCAGTGCTGCCAGCATGATCCCCACGCCTACACCAGCCAATAGATGACGCCATTTTGGGCTCGCGTAAACACGCAGCAAGCTCAAGAGTACGAAAATCGGTAGTGCATCGCGTAAGAAAAGAACCACTGTGTTAATGAGCATTGTCGAAAGTCTCAGGTGACACGGCTATAACTTTGCCTACTGCGCTGGCTGGGTGATATTCGCCAAAAAAAGTGTATTGCCCTTCTTCTAATGGGCCAATGAATACATTGGCCTGGGCGTTACCGAATATAACCTTTTCACGGTTTAACTCGAAGCTGTCGATTTCTTCTGGTGTATCATCTTGGTTTATGAAAATTAGTTTGACCTTCTTGCCCGCAGGCACAATAACTTCCGCTGGGTAGAACAAATGGTCGCGGATCGTTATCGTCATTTCGGGCAAGGCCAAAGCGGCCGCCGAGTGCAACAGTATTAGTAACGTGAGAGGGGACTTATACTTGTGCAATGCTCACCTCGCGTTTTCTGCTCCGGGGTAAGAAGACTTGAACCGACAGCCCTCCTAAAGCAGAACGTTGTAGATGGATACGACCCGTGTGCAAATCGACAATTTGTTTCACTATCGCTAGGCCAAGGCCGATACCTTGGCCCTTTTTCTCTATGTGTTTACTTGAACGGTAAAAGCGCTCGAGCACTTTGGCATACTCATCGTCGTTTAAGCCACTGCCTGAATCATCTACCTGAATCAACACATCTTGACCATCTTGGTACACTTGTACTTGGATTCTACCATCAAGTGGTGCGTATTTATGCGCGTTACCAATTAAGTTGTGCAACAGCGTCAATAATGCAAACTCACTGCTTAATATGACTTGTGGTTTACCAATTAACTCTATGGTCTGCTGTTTGTTGTCGATGTTGGTATACATGTCAGAAATGACGTTCTGGGCGACTTGATACACATCAACTTGACTACTGTTAGCTTCAAAATACTCTGGGTTGGTACGGCTTAATAATAATATCTGATTTATCGCATGTATCATGCGGTCAGTGTCTTCATGGAGTTTATCGATACGCTGGGTATTGCTGTCGCTTATCGCTTCTTTACGTAAATTATGCAGGTTTATTTTTAACACGCTTAACGGTGTGCGTAGTTCGTGGGCGGCGTTTGAGGCAAATTGTTGCTCTCGTTCAAAAGCGGCTTGTAACCGAGCGAGCAAGGAGTTGAGCGTGGTCACCATTGGGGAGAGTTCGACTGCTGGTTGGTCTAATATAAGCGGCTCAAAGTTGCGTGGCGAGCGATGACGCAAGGCGTCAGACAAACTGCGTAAAGGCCGTAACCCTCGACTAACAGCAAAATAAATGATCACGGCTAATAGAGGGATGGTCCAAATAATTGGAGCCATGGCGGAAATAATCATTTTATCCGCCAACTCGAAGCGACTCTGAAGCGGCTGGCCCACCATTACCCATACGTCATCGTTGCTTGTGGATTGTGAATAAACACGCCAACGCTTACCGGAAAAATTTTTGTCGGAGTAGCCCTTAGCGAATTTGCCTATTTTATGTGTTGGGGTATTGGTTGAATTGACAAAAAGTTGAGTGTTTTTCCATAGCTGCACCGCGATTTGGTCTCCTGCATCAAACGTTTGTGCCTGTTGCAGCAAGGCGACTTGACCAAAACTGTTGGCAAGGGCAATCAATTCGGCATCAAACAGTTCAGAAGACTTCAACATACTGGAGCGATAGCCCTGCAGTGCTGCGCTGAAAGTGATTAATATCAGCAATGCGATGAGCAGCAGAGTTAGCTGGCGGCGAATGGAATACATTTAGCTTAGGTGCTCGCTCGGGTTGTGACGCTATATCCCACACCACGAATGGTTTTAATAAAGTCTTTTGGTAGTTTTTTACGTAAATTATGAATATGTACTTCTATGGCATTACTGGATAACTCATCACCCCATTCATACAGTTTTGTTTCAAGCTGACTTTTTGACTGGATGCGTCCAGCATTTTCCATTAAAGCTTTAATAAGCATAAATTCTCTGCGGGACAATTCTTTTGCCTCGCCACCGACCTGAATTTGATGACTTGCTAAGTCTAATGTCACCGCGCCTATTGTGACAATAGAGCTATCGGCTGTGCCAAGCCTACGTTCCATCACTCTAAGACGGGCAAGCAATTCTTGCATATCAAAGGGCTTGGCTAAGTAATCATCAGCCCCTGTGTCTAGCCCCGTAATTTTGTCAGTCATGCTGTCACGAGCGGTTAAAATGAGGGTTGGCAGCCCTTGTTTCTTGCGATGTGCTTGGCGTAGTACATCTAGCCCGTCCATGTCTGGCAAGCCTAAATCTAAAATCATCAGCGTAAATTCACCTGTGGCGATGGCGAGCAGTGCCTGAGCCCCAGTGGCCACACTATTGATGGCATAGCCTTCGCTGCGTAGCGATTGGCTAAGGGCATCACTCAAAGAGATGTCATCTTCAACAAGTAAAATTCGCATTGTGTATACCCTATTTGTGCAAAAGCGTAGCGTATCTGTAACAGCTTAAGTCAACATTAAGCGCAATATTGTGGCGCAAATGGGTCTGAGCGCCCAGTGTTAAATTGGCCGTGTTTTTAAATAATGCAATCGCTGGGTATTAAATCACAAAAAAGGAGAATTTTAGTACTGCTATCGTGCCCAGCATCCATTAGAATATAATCCATAAATCAAGATGTTAAGCACACGTTTTCTAGGTAAATACATTCTATGCCTGATTCTAAAGAAGCAAAAAAACTTAGCAATCAAATCGAAGAGATTAACTTCGCCTTAAACGACGGGATGATAGTACAGGTGCGCGAGATGCTGAGCACTATGCCATCTTGTGATGTGGCCTTGTTGCTTGAATCTAGCCGCAGCAGAACGCGTTCGGAAATCTGGCAGTTAATCGAGCCAGAACAATACAGTGACGTACTGGAAGATCTTTCTGAGGACGTGCGCAACGGTATTATTCGTCAAATGGTGCCTGAAATTCTGGCTGATGCGCTAGAAGAAATGGACACCGATGATTTGGTGGAAACCCTCAGTGGTTTGCCTGAAGCCGTGTCTCAAGACGCCTTAAGTTCAATGGACGAGCAAGACCGTCAGCGCGCCGAGCAGGCATTGTCTTACGGCGAAGACACCGCTGGTTTTATCATGAACACAGATACGGTGACGCTGCGTCCCGAAGTCACGGTGGATGTGATTTTGCGTTACCTGCGCCTAAAAGGAAACATTCCGAAGGGCACGGATACCTTCTACGTAGTCAATCGTAATGACGAGTTGATTGGCAGTGTACCGGTTATTGCATTACTAACGGCGAGGCCAACTGTCAAAGTTGAAAAGTTGATGACGCAAGACTCGGTCACTGTGCCGGTTGATATGAATGAAAACGAGGTAGCTAGCTTATTCGAGCGTTACGATTGGCTGTCAGCCCCAGTGGTTGACAAGGAAAATCACTTGGTTGGTCGTATCACCATTGATGATGTCGTTGATATTATTCGTGAAGGCGCAGAGCACTCCATGATGAGTATGGCGGGTTTGGCAGATGAAGAAGACACGTTCGCCCCCGTTATTAAAAGTACCAAAAAGCGCTCCGTTTGGTTAGGTGTGAATCTGTTTACTGCATTAATGGCGGCAGCTGTGAGCGATATGTTCGAAGCAACCTTAAGCCAACTAGCGGTATTAGCCATATTAAATACCATAGTGCCCAGTATGGGCGGTGCGGCGGGAAATCAAACTTTGACCTTGGTTATTCGAGGCATGGCTTTGGGGCATGTTAGTGATAGCAATGCGCGATGGTTGATCGGTAAAGAGCTTGCCATCGGTTTCTTTAACGGGGTGATTTGGGCCTTGCTTATTGCTTCTGTTATTGCCCTTTGGAAACAAGATTTGATGCTTGGTGGCGTGATTGCCTTTGCCATGATGATCAATATGATTGCGGCGGGACTCGCCGGTGCCATGTTACCGATCATGATGAAACGAATGAATATTGATCCTGCGCTTGCCGGTAGCGTGATCTTGACCACCATCACTGATGTGGTGGGGATTTTTGCCTTTTTAGGCACAGCTACTTGGTTGTTACTGTAAGTTATGTCATTAATATCCCTCGTTTCATTAACGTTTTTGACTCTGTTAGCGTTCGCCGCCAACTCTGTATTTTGTCGCTTAGCGTTAGATGAACAGAGCATGGACCCTATGAGCTTTACTGGTATTCGTCTTGCGTCTGCAGCTTTGGTGCTGGGCCTTATCATGTTAGTTAAAGCCCCTAAGAGTGTCAGCAGTTTCAAGTCGTTAAATGCCTACGGTAGTTGGCGGCAAGCATCGTATTTATTCGCCTACGCTGGGGCATTTTCTTATGCTTATGTGACACTTCCCACCGCCACAGGAGCATTGATTTTATTCGCTGCGGTGCAATTCACTATGCTGTTTATTGGCTGGTTCGGTGGTAGAAGGTTGAGCATCATGGCGGCAGTCGGGGTTTTAATTTCGCTGTTAAGCTTTGTCTATTTTGTTTTGCCAGAGTTGTCGTCGCCCAGTGTCATTGGCTTGGTAGTGATGGCGCTCGCCGGCGTAGCTTGGGGTATGTACAGTTTAGCAGGGGCTAAATCCACTCATGCCCTTGAGTCTACAGGGGCGAATTTTCTTCGTTGTTTGCCACTGGGGTTAATATTAATGGCGGTGTTTATGCCCACGGCTAATTTGACGTTTGAAGGCATTGCCTATGCACTCGCATCGGGTGCGCTTGCATCAGGTATTGGCTACGCAATTTGGTATCAGGTTTTACCGCTATTGGATAATAGTGTGGCGGCAGTTTGTCAGTTGTCTGTACCGATAATCGCAGCATTTGGTGGGGTGTTGCTGGTGGACGAGCCGATTACTTCTCATTTAATGTTGTCATCCGTGGGGATTTTAGGGGGGATGTTGTTAGTCACGGTAGCCAAAAAAAGCTAAGGCTAGGTTAACAACATCAGGCATAAAAAAAGGTAGTGAGTTATCTAGGATAACCACTACCTTATTTTGAATAACAAGGACTGAGCGAGGAATAAGCGCTTAAAAGCGGACTTCACCTGCACCATCACTTGCACAACAAACATAGAAGGTTTCTTGATAGCCTGTCTCGGCATGATAACGCTCGGCAATAAGCTGCTGAGCGCCAGCGACCATTTCTCGTGGCATTAAGGCCACGATACAGCCACCAAAACCACCGCCTGTCATACGTACACCGCCATGCTCACCTAGGTATTCTGCTAAGGTTGCGACGATAAAATCGATAGGTTTGACGGTAATTTCGAAATCATCACGCATGGAAGCATGTGATTCAGCCATCAATGCCGATAGGGTTTTTGCATCACCGGCGCGTAATGCATCTGCCGCTTGAAGTGTACGTTCGCTGTCTGATACCACGTGATGGGCACGGCGATAAACCACTTCAGGTAACTTGTCTTTTTGGGCTTGTAAGTCGGTTAAGCTAATATCACGTAAGGCTTTTATTCCTAAGATCCTAGCGGCTTCTTCACATTGCTCTCGGCGAGTATTGTATTCGCTGTCAACTAAACCGCGTTTAACATTAGAGTTGATGATAACCACATCAAGTTCTTTGGGCATCGAGATAAGCTGAGTTTCCAGTGAGCGACAATCGAGTAACAAGGCGTTGTTTTGTGCGCCACACGCGCTAACCATCTGATCCATAATGCCGCAGTTACAGCCTACAAATTGGTTTTCAGCCTCTTGACCGTTAAGCGCCACATCTGCTGAGGTTAATGGAAGATCAAATAACTGACGGAATGTTTCGCCGATAGCTACTTCCAGTGAGGCGGAAGAGCTTAACCCAGCACCCTGTGGCACATTACCCGTGACCACCATATCAACGCCTTTAAGCTGTAAACCACGTAGCTGAAGGTGCTTAATGACGCCGCGAATATAGTTGCTCCACAGTTGAGTAGGGTGTGGCTCAATAGCTGAGCTTAAGGAAAATTCATCACGCTCATTGTCGTAATCGGCAGCGACAACACGCACTAAGTTGTCTTCTCGCGGAGTAACAGCAACTAATGTCTGGTAATTGATAGCACAGGGCAATACAAAACCGTCGTTGTAGTCAGTATGTTCACCAATTAAATTAACGCGTCCGGGAGCTTGAAAATGACGTTCAGGTGCAGTTTCAAATATGTGCTGGTAGATGGCATTTAGATCATCAATTGCTTGTTGAGAAATGATTTTCATTGCTCTAGGCTCCGTTTGCTTCGTTGTAATGTACATCACTGAGTGCTTGTAACTTTTGAGCTGCTTGTTCTGGTGTTAGGTCACGTTGTGGCTCAGCCATCATTTCATAACCCACCATGAATTTACGTACAGTAGCTGAACGTAAAAGCGGCGGATAAAAATGTGCGTGCAACTGCCAGTGTTCTGTCACATCAGTATTATGCGGTGCGCCATGCCAACCCATTGAATAGGGGAAAGAGCATTGGAATAGGTTATCGTATCGGCTCGTCAATTTTTTCAGCGCTAATGCTAAATCAGCTTGCTGGGCATCATTCATTTCGTCAAAGCGGGCACAGCTGAATTTAGGCATCAGCAAGGTTTCGAACGGCCAAGCTGCCCAATAAGGTACAACGGCTATCCAGTGGTCGGTTTCGACCACTGTACGTTCGCCACTCGCTGATTCTTTTTGCGCGTAATCTAATAACAGTGCGCTAGCGTGTTTGTCAAAATACGCGCGCTGATTCACATCGGCTTTGCGTACTTCATTGGGAATAAAATCATTGGCCCAAACTTGTCCGTGAGGATGCGGGTTAGAGCAACCCATAGCAGCGCCTTTATTTTCGAACACTTGCACCCAAGCGTACTCTTTCGACAGATCCGCGACTTGGTCGCACCAGGTTTGCACGACTTTTTCAAGTGCAGGCAAGGGCAACTCTGGTAATGATTTATTATGTGCAGGTGAAAAACAGATCACGCGGCTGGTGCCGCGAGCCGCTTCGACTGTGAATAAGTCATCGTTAACTTGTTCCGATGCAGGTGTGTCTTTCATCAATGCGGCGAAATCGTTAGTGAATACAAAAGTATCTTTATATTCAGGATTCACTTCGCCGTTAATACGGGTATTACCAGCACATAAAAAACAGCTAGGGTCGTGGGCGACACTGTCGTTTTGTTGCGGTTTTTCAACCTGGCCTTGCCATGGGCGCTTAGCCCTGTGTGGTGACACAAGTACCCAGTCATTTGTGAGTGGATTACGGCGACGATGAGAATGATCTACCGGATCAAATTTAGACATTAGACACACCATATTAATAATTAGTTAATTAATACTATTATATTATTAATTGATTTTAATTTGTAAACCATCTCATGTCACCCCTAAAATCGCTTTTTTATTGCTGCAAATGTAAAAAAGCCTGCATAGCAGGCTTTTAATGTTCATGTGTTGTGTACCTAAACGTACTCATATGAGTCGACTGAGTGTTTAGAAGTTCAAGCCTGGATTTAAACTTGCCGGTAAAGCAACTTTTTCCAGTTCAACTGATGCCACTGGGTATGCGCAGTAGTCTGCAGCATAATATGCGCTGGCTCTGTGATTGCCACTTTCACCGACGCCACCAAATGGAGCCGCACCACTGGCACCCGTGATAGGACGGTTCCAGTTGACGATACCAGCACGAATGCGCTGATAAAAATGCTGATATAAGTCTTCGCTATCTGACAACAGTCCAGCGGATAAACCAAACTTAGTATTGTTGCCTAGTTCGATCGCGCGGTCGAAATCATCAAAACGAATCACCTTCAACAATGGGCCAAAATGCTCTTCGTCAGGCATTTGTTCAACCATAGCCGTTACATCAATGATACCTGGGCTGACAAACCCTGATTCAGTGTCTAAATGCGTTAGCTCTACCAGTGAGGTTGCACCTAAATCACGTAATTGTTGCTGAGCCATAACCATTGAATTTGCGGCACTTTTAGAAATCATCGCCCCCATAAATGGTTGCTCGTCAGCGTCATAATTACCCACTTTGATGTTTTTGGTAACTTCAATCAAGCGAGCTAAAATGGCATCGCCTTGCTCGTTTTTCTCGATAAATAGCTTGCGGGCACAGGTACAGCGTTGACCTGAAGTCACGAAAGCGGATTGAATGATATCGTGTACGGCCGCATCAATATCGCTGACGTCTTTAACGATAAGGGGGTTATTACCACCCATTTCAAGAGCCAATATTTTGCCAGGATGACTCGCATATTGCTCGTGTAATATTTTACCTGTGCGTGAGCTGCCAGTGAAAAATAAGCCATCAAGATCAGGGTGTGCAGCTAGTGCTTTACCTGTTTCTACTTCACCTTGTACTAGGTTTAATACCCCTTTGGGTAAGCCTGCTTTTTCCCATAACTGAACGGTTCTTTCGGCTACCAGCGGCGTTAAATCGCTAGGCTTAAAGACGATACAGTTTCCAGCTAACAACGCAGGCACAATATGCCCGTTGGGCAAATGTCCTGGGAAGTTGTAAGGGCCGAATACAGCCACTACGCCGTGGGGCTTATGGCGAATAAATGCTTTACCTACCGGCATCGGGTTTTCAACTAAGCCGGTGCGTTCCTGATAAGCACGTTCAGAAATCGCGATTTTACCTATCATTGCGCCTACTTCCGTGGCGGTTTCCCACAACGGCTTACCTGTTTCTTGGGCGATAGTTAGCGCTAACATGTCTTTGTTTTCAACCAGCAATTCAGCAAAACGTTTCACGTAGGCTAAACGCTGCTCGAAGGACAAAGTCGCCCATGAAACTGTTGCGGCTCGGGCGCTGTTGACGGCTTCATTTACTTGTTGGGCGGAAGCAGACTTTGCGTGCCAAATTTGTACTTTTTTTGCTGGGTCGATTGATTCAACAGCATGGCCTTGACCTGCGTGCCATTGACCAGCGATATAATGCGTTTGTTGTGTCATGTTTTATACCTTGAAAGTTGTCGGGGCAAAACGGATGAAATCGCCGTTTTGCACGTCAAGTTGCTCTGCGTCCGCTTGAGAAATAATGGCTAGTTCGTTCGCTTCATCGATATTAAGAGACGTGGCGATAGCTCGAAATTCAGCGATTTTACAGTTGATCACAAAATATTCTGTATCTGAGTCAACGGTTTGCTCGTCTATCTTAATCGCTAATTTACGACTCGCCTGAGCGGTACGGATATGCGTTAGGTTGGCTTCTACTGTCGGGCCAGCATCGAAAATATCAACATAACCACGGCAGCTAAAACCTTCTGACTCAAGTAAACGCAGGGCGGGCTGGGTTTTGTCATGGACCTTACCAATGACGGCTTGGGCTTCTTTGCTAAGCAAACTGACGTAAATCGGATACTTGGGCATCAATTCAGCAATGAATTGTTTTTGCCCTATGCCAGTGAGGTAATCTGCGGTGGGGAAGTCCATGGAGAAGAAATGCTCTTCTAGCCATTGCCAAAACGGCGACTTACCTGTTTCATCGCTGATACCGCGCATTTCTGCAATAACGGTTTCAGCAAAACGCGCTTTGTGTTCCATCATAAACAAGAAGCGCACTTTAGATAGAAAACGACCACAATTACCGTGACGGGCAGACTCACGTAAAAACAAGGTGCAGATTTCCGAAACGCCAGTGTAGTCATTACACAGGGTTAAAATTTCTGCTGTATTGTATATATCAAGCTCCCGGGAAGCGTGTACCACTTTACTTAAGTGATAGTGATAAAACGCGTCATCAAGTCCCACACTCGAAGCAATTCCACTGGTACCTACGACTTCACCTGTCGCTGAATTCTCCATTACAAACAGGTAGCTTTCGTTGCCAGGTTGACTGATATGTGCCTTGAAAGCCGTTTGTGAATCAGCGATTTTACTTTGCAGCAAGCTTTCATTTACCGGCAGTGACGTGAATCCGATCCCGGATTCCTCTGCAATGTTATACAGCGCTGAGTAATCACTGGGCTTAATCGGGCGAATAATCATCATGGTCGTAATCTCTACAGTAGTTTAAGCGTTTACGACTGCGGCAACTGCACGCTCGAAACGTGCCAAACCATCCTGAATATCAGCATCAGTAATGATTAACGATGGCGCGAAGCGCACCACATTTGCGCCAGCCACTAGGCACATAAGTTTCTCCTTTGCACTGGCAACCAAGAAGTCACGAGCACGGCCCTTAAATTTGTCATTTAGGGCACAGCCTAATAACAGGCCTTTACCACGAATTTCGTCAAATACCTGATACTTGTCATTGATGACTTGTAATCCATCACGGAACTGTTGTTCTTTTTTCTTAACGCCAGTGAGCACTTCAGGGGTGTTTACGATATCTAACACGCGCTCGGCAACGGCACATGCAAGTGGATTACCACCGTAGGTGCTGCCGTGGGTGCCGACTTTTAAATGTGCAGCAATTGCCGTCGTAGTGAGCATGGCGCCAATGGGGAACCCCCCGCCTAACGCTTTTGCGGACGTTAAAATATCAGGTGTAACGCCTAAACCCATATATGCGAAAAGCTCACCAGTACGGCCAACGCCAGACTGAACTTCATCGAAAATAAGCAATGCATTGTGCTTGTCACATAGGTCACGTACGCCTTGTACAAAAGATTGGCTGGGGCTGATAATGCCGCCTTCACCTTGTAATGGCTCCATCATGACGGCGCAAGTGCGATCAGACATGATAGCTTCAAGTGCACTTAGATCGTTGTAATCAACATGCTCAATACCACCTGGCTTAGGACCAAAACCATCAGAATAAGCCGTTTGACCACCGACAGTTACCGTGAAAAACGTACGACCATGAAAGCCTTGATTGAAGGCAATGATCTGGTCTTTTTCTGGCCCGTAATTGTCCAGGGCAAAACGACGTGCCAATTTAAGGGCTGCTTCATTGGCTTCAGCACCTGAGTTGGCGAAATAAGCTTTTTCAGCAAAAGTCGAATCAGTGAGTTTTTTCGCTAAGCGCAGTACGGGCTCATTGGTTAATACATTGCTTAAATGCCAAAGCTTTTCGCCTTGCTCTTTAAGAACGGCCACCAACTCAGGATGACAATGACCTAGAACGTTAACTGCGATACCGCCAGCGAAATCGATGTACTCGTCTCCGGCCTGATCCCATATACGTGCACCTAAGCCGCGTACTGGAATGATGTCAGCAGGATTGTAGTTAGGAACCATTACTTCGTTAAATAATTCGCGGGTAACTTGCATTCAGGTTGTCTCCAAATTTAATAGCCAAGGGCATAAAATAGGCAACCATTATTTCAGATTAAATTGGACTTGTCTGCAAAGGAAATGTAGCTAACCCCTTATTTTTAAAGGGGTTGAGTTAATTTGCAGGAATAGTGAATAAGTATTTAATCTAGTGAATAGGAAATTAGATCCGGGTGTCTGTGCTTAGCGCCACGGGTGCCAAGTTATACAGATGTTGCAACGAAAAATGCTGTTGCATGAATATTTACCGATTTTTTTACGATTTAGCCGTTATTTTCGTTTTCTAAGCCAATTGAGCGCATATCTGTGGTTTTCAACGACTCTAAAGAGCCAACTGGAAAAGCAAAATCACGCAGATATTCTTTGGCTTGCTCATTGCTGACTAAATTATGAAATTTTAATATGCGGTATTTGGCGTATGCATTACCTTGTTTCAATACCTTGGTTAACGGTAATGGTTCTTCGCCGGGATCGGTTAATCCCAGCTGTGCAAACGCCTCGTGCAAATTTAAGCGGGTAAATTGCAGGTTGTTCACTATGTCTGCCGTCGTTTGAGCGGCGTATTTATCGAGCAGAGTCAACAACACGTCGCCTGACGGTTCAACTTTTGTCAGCGCCGCGTGGCGTTGATGGTTGAGGGTGTCTTGGGCCTCTTTAAGGGCGCCAAGTTGTACTTGGTCAAATAACCTAAAATACAACTTCACCACTGCGATGGTGCCCAAACTTTGTAACATCCCCGCACTGAAAGCATGATTCTCATCGACTTTGTTAAAACTTGCTAAGCGCTTGCTAGACATAGCGGTGGCAATCGACTGCTCCCAAATACGACGTTTAATTTGCGGATACGGATCGGTAATTTGCGGTAAACAGCGACGTATTGTTAAAAAAGGCACCACCATTTTCAGGTTTTCGATACCAAAAAAGCTCAGGGCAACACGCAAGGTATCAGCTGTGATGACTTTCCCTTTACTATCTCGGCGTTGGTATTTGGCCGAGTTGATCATCTTCAGTAAATCTTTGTAAAACCATGGAATTTCTATCGCCAAGGTTTCTAAGCGGGAAACCGTACAGGCTTTTACGGCGAGTAAGTCCAGTATTTTGGGAATTGCCGCATCAATGGACAATACTTTGCGCACAATATATTCGTGATCTTTTAGTGTTTCATCAAGTAGCTGTGCGATGTTTACATGCAGTTTTCCAGACACTCTTTCTACATGATCATCTTCTTTTTCTTGATGAACCTTCTTGTCCTCTCGTGCTTGCTTTTCCACCGCAAGCAACTCACGGGTCGGCACAATCTTCTTGCTTACCGGCGGTGCTTTGCGCTCAGCTTGCTGTTGTTTGGCCTCTTTTATATCGACAAACAATTGTTTAAAGAGAGACTCAACTAAAGGTATATTGGTAGCAGGTGATGTCATTAAAGGTTCAAAAAGCCTTGTTTATCAGTATATATAGTATCGTTATAAGTTTGGATTGTGCCTTAATTTAGCGGTAATTTTCTAGGCTAATGTCATTTTATCTGCTGATACGGTCAGAAAGTTAGCCAATATTTGTAATCCACTGGCGCTGAGTAACGATTCAGGATGGAATTGCACTCCGTAAACGGCCAAATTTTGATGTTCAATCGCCATTATTTCACGCTGTCCTGGTATTTCTTCACACCAAGCCGTTACGGCCAATGTGTCAGGTAGTGTGGACTCGGTAATTAACAATGAATGATAGCGCGTAGCAATAAAAGGCTTGTCGATTCCACTAAACAGAGGGCTGTCATTGTGTTCTACGAGGGACGTCTTACCGTGCTTGATATTGTTCGCTCGCTCTACCTTAGCGCCAAATACCTGGCCTATGGCTTGATGGCCAAGGCATACGCCAAGCATGGGGATCATCCCTGCAAAGCGATTAATGGCGTCTAACGTCACGCCTGACTCGTTGGGTGTGCAGGGTCCGGGAGATAAGACTAAATAATCGGGCGCCAAAGCAGCAATTTGTTCACAGGTTATTTCATCATTACGTACTATCTTTACCTCTTGCCCTAAGGTCACGAAGTACCTAGCAAGGTTATGCGTAAATGAATCGTAATTATCAATGATAAGCAGCAAAGGTATTTAATACTCTTAAGTTGATGAGCAGCGGGGTATTTGCTCAGATTGAAAATTTCGCGGATTGTAAAACATTTCTGATGGCTTTGCTGAGACTTAATAGATAGGAGGGCGTTAGGACGATGTCACGAAATTTATACAGGACTAACCCTTTTTGCACTGTGTCTTTAGACCTTTAAGGCTAATATTCTGTGGGTGTTTGTAATGAGAAGAAAACAAAAATATCCGCTGTGAGCTAAGCATTTAATGATAAATGTCAATGGTGAGGAAGCGTAAAATGATGTGTTTCCAGACTGCCTATTGTCCCTTTATGTTAATTGATAGGCTTTTTTAGATCTTGTGGTATGACCTGATGCACGCCACACTTATACCCATCAACAAGCTAAATTTGTTCAGCTAACGCTGAGTTAAGCCCAGCGGTCATGCCCGAGTAGGCCACAAACAGAGTGAGACGAATATGAAGATTTTAGTAGCGGTAAAGCGAGTCATTGATTACAACGTAAAAGTACGCGTGAAAGCGGATAACAGCGACGTTGATTTAACTAACGTAAAAATGGCGATGAACCCTTTTTGTGAGATTGCCGTGGAAGAAGCGGTGCGCCTTAAAGAAGCTGGCGTCGCGAGTGAAGTGATTGTGGTATCGATAGGAACGAAAGCCTGTCAGGAACAAATTCGCACCGCACTTGCATTGGGCGCCGACCGCGGTATTCAGGTTGAATTGGATACACCCGCTGATGCACTTAGCATTGCCAAATTATTAAAAGCCGTGGTTCAACAAGAGCAACCAGGTTTAGTCATTTTAGGCAAGCAGTCTATTGATTCAGACAACAATCAAACGGGACAAATGTTAGCAGCTTTACTTGATCAACCCCAAGCGACGTTTGCGTCAAAAGTTAACGTTGACGGCGATAAGGTGCAGGTCACTCGTGAAATCGACGGTGGTTTGCAAACTATCGAATTGGACTTACCAGCTATTATCACTACGGATCTGCGTTTGAATGAGCCACGTTATGCCTCGCTACCTAATATTATGAAAGCGAAACGTAAGCCATTAGACGTGAAAACGCCGACTGAGTTAGGTGTGGAAGTAAGAAACAAGATTACCTTAGAAAGCGTTAATGCACCGGCCCAGCGTCAAGCGGGCATTAAGGTTAAGTCAGTGGCTGAACTAGTCGAAAAATTAAAAAACGAAGCTAAGGTACTTTAACCAGTACGCTCAAAGGAGATAACGAATATGACTATTTTGGTAATTGCAGAGCATGACAACCAAACACTTAAGCCTGTCACGTTGAATACCTTGGCTGCCGCGCAGCAAATTGGTGGTGATATAGAATTATTAGTAGCCGGTCATCAATGCCAAGCAGTGGTCGATGCCGCTGTCAGTATTGCAGGTGTGAATAAAGTATTGCACGCGGACAACCCAGCCTACGAGCATCAGTTAGCTGAGAATATCGCTAAATTAATCGTAACTCTGATCAATGAACACAGTCATGTATTGGCGCCAGCGACCACAAGCGGAAAGAATTATCTCCCTCGCGTGGCAGCGCTATTAGACGTGAATCAGATTTCTGACGTAACCGGTGTGGTTTCTGCTGACACCTTCTTGCGACCTATTTATGCTGGTAACGCCATTGCTACGGTGACCTCTGATGATAGCATTAAGGTATTAACGATACGCGGAACAGGATTTGACGGAGTGAGCCCTGGAGGCGGCTCTGCAAGTGTTGACGTTATTGCACAACAGTGCGATAGCGGACAGTCTCGTTTCGTCGGCGAAGAGCTAGCTAAATCAGATCGACCTGAATTGACTGCTGCATCTGTGATCGTTTCAGGTGGTCGCGGTATGGGCAACGGGGATAACTTTGAAATTCTATATAGCTTAGCCGATAAATTAGGAGCGGCAGTAGGGGCTTCAAGAGCTGCAGTTGACGCAGGGTTTGTGCCGAATGATATGCAGGTAGGACAAACCGGTAAAGTGGTGGCACCTGATTTGTATATCGCTGTGGGCATTTCAGGCGCAATACAACATTTAGCGGGTATGAAAGACTCCAAAGTGATCGTGGCAATCAATAAAGATGAAGATGCACCTATATTTCAAGTAGCTGATTATGGTTTGGTTGCTGACTTATTTGATGTCATACCTGAATTGACTAACCAAGTTTAGAGCTGAGATAAGAGTAAAATTATGAGTGAATATACACACCCACTAGCAGACGCTGAATTCGTTTTAAATGAACTTGTTGGTTTTGACAAGCTTTGCGCAGAAATGGGCCACGAAGACATTAATAGTGAATTGGCCTCGGTTATTTTGTCCGAAGCGGGCAAACTAGGTAGTGGTGTGTTGGCGCCGCTTAATAAAGTCGGGGATTTACATCATCCGACTATGATTGAAAAAGATGGCGGTCCAGGCGTGCAGCAAACGGCTGGTTTTGCCGAAGCGTACCAAGAATATATGGACGGCGGCTGGGCTTCACTCACAGGTGCCGAAGAATTTGGCGGGCAAAACTTGCCGAATGTGCTGGGCAGTGCGGTTAACGAGATTTGGCATACGTCTAACATGGCGTTTGCATTATGTCCTTTGCTCAGCCAAGGCGCGATTGAATCAATTTCCCATCATGGCAGTGAACATTTGCAGCAGTCGTACTTGCCTAAAATGTTAAGCGGTGAATGGCCGGGCACTATGAATTTGACCGAGCCGGATGCGGGTACCGATTTAGCGGCGGTGAAAACCAAAGCGATTCCCAATGGTGATCACTACTTGATCAGTGGGCAAAAAATATTCATCACCTGGGGCGATCATCAAATGACCGATAATATCGTGCATTTGGTGTTGGCGCGCTTACCTGATGCCCCTGAAGGGGTGAAGGGTATTTCTTTGTTTATCGTGCCTAAGTTTAATCTTGACGAGAATGGTCATCCAGGTGAGCGTAACGATGCGTTTTGTGTCTCTTTAGAGCACAAGCTCGGTATTCATGGTAGTCCCACATGTGTCATGAGCTTTGGTGACAAAGGCGGTGCTAAAGGTTATTTAGTTGGTGAGGCTCACAAAGGCCTTTCTTACATGTTTACTATGATGAATCACGCACGCCAAGGTGTTGGCTTACAAGGCTTGGCTGCATCAGAAGCGTCATACCAACATGCACTGCAGTACGCTAAAGATCGTTTACAGGGAACCAAGAAAGACGGTAGTCGTTTCACCATTATGAAGTTTCCAGATGTGCGACGCATGTTGATGCAGATGAAGTCATCTACTGAAGCCATGCGCGCATTGTGTTTAGTCGCTGCTGCTGAAATTGACCGTGGCAATGCTGCTCGCAGTGAGCTTTTTACGCCAATCGTTAAAGGTTGGTGCACTGAGTTGTCCCAAGAGCTAACCTATTTAGGCACACAAATTCATGGCGGCATGGGCTTTATCGAAGAAACCGGCTCAGCACAATTTTACCGTGACGCACGAATTCTAACCATTTATGAAGGCACTACAGGCGTTCAAGCATTGGATTTGGTTGGGCGTAAAACCCTAGTGAATAACGGTGAATCCTTAGGGGCGCTGCTTGATGAAATTGCGCAGGATTTAGCAAAGTTTGATGTTATGGGAGGGCAATTCACACTCGCAGCACAGCAGTGTCGAACCGCTTTAGAATGTGGTGTTGCGGCCCGCCAATGGTTGTTAGATATTGCCGCGACAGACAAAGATGCACCTGGCAGTGCGAGCGTTAACTTTATGATGTTGTTTGGTTATTTATGTGGCGGTTGGCTAATGGCAAAAAGTGCCATGCAAGCAAAAGCACAATTAGCCGCCGGTGAAGGTAATGCAGACTTTCTGAATGCTAAGCTTATCTCTGCACAGTTCTTCTGTGAGCATATGGTTGTGCGCAGCCAAGCATGTTTTGCATCTATTCAGGCTGGCAGCGATAGCATTATGTCTTTGCCTGAAGATGCGTTTTAGTCGATTTTTTAGGACATTGATTTGATTAAAAGCATCATCGGGCAACCTATGGTGCTTTTTTTATCACTGAGCTTCATTCAATCTATCAGAATGATTTCCGTCAGATACGCAAAACGATATACTTTATTAATAAAGGTTTTTAGTTTATTTCATACAGTGAGTTGCTAACCGTCCATGCGTTATAAACACCATTCTATTTCCGTTCATTTCGCCCAAGGGATTGTTAAAAGAGCAATAGAGCAGGGATTAGATGAAGAAAAACTGCTGCATGAATCAGGTTTAAGTCATGCTTTGCTGAATAACAACGAAGTGCGCATCACCCCTGAGCAACTTAGTCGTCTGATGCAGTCAGTTTGGCACAGCGCTGACGATGAATATCTATGTTTTGGCAGTGAGCCGTCTCGTCATGGAGTGTTCAACTTGATGGCTAAGCAGGTTTCACATAGTGCCAGTTTACGTCAGGTGTATAGAAGAGGGACGCGTTTTTATAATTTGATTGCCGGAGCGACCAAGCTTAAATTTGAAGAGCGGGAAAAATACGCACGCTTTTATTTGCAGTTAACCAAACCTGAACTGGATCCAGAGCATGTACTTATCGATTTTTTGTTATTGCTGTGGCACCGTTTTCCAAGTTGGCTCATTGGTCAGCGTATTCCGTTAAGAAAAATCGGTTTTATGCATGCAAAACCTGCTCATCATGAAGAATATCGTCTCATGTTTCCCTGTGAAGTTGTGTACCAGCAAGAGAATAATTATTTTGAATTTGAACACGCTATTCTCAGTGCTGCTGTGGTGCAAACCCAGCAAAACCTAAATGATTACCTGCAACGATGCCCATTAGATTGGTTTAAACGTCAGTCATATTTCCCCGTTTATACTCGTAAGGTATTAAATTACCTCGAAACCACTGACGATATGTCAGCTGTCAGTATGTTAGATCTTGCCATGCAACTGCATACGACAATTCGCACCCTTAGGCGCAAGCTGTTGGAAGAGGGCACTAGCTTTCAAGAGTTAAAAGACAGTGTGCGGCGCGATGAAGCGATCCATTATTTGAGTCAGCCTGATATGGCCATATCGCAAGTGGGACGTTTACTGGGTTTTACCGAAGCGGCGACATTTACGCGTGCGTTTAAAAGCTGGACCGGCGTTGCCCCGAGTACTTATCGAAAGTCTAAAATCTAGGGATGGCGATGGGGAGCGCTAAATGGATGCCATTAGTGCATGAATGTCCTATTTGGTATGGTAAATGACTTTTACTGCCATACGCATTTTTACATCCTTGCAACATACTTACTCAGTTCAAGTCAATTTATCGCTTTGAACAGCAATAAGGGGCTCAAGTTGTTATCCCAACCTAACAGCTTGTTTTCCTTTGCCTTGCCGACTGGCGCAAAACGTACTTATGTACGTTTTAGTGCCGGTTTTTAAGGCATAAAAAAACAGCCATTTGGCTGCTTTTTACAACGAGCAATTAAAATTCATTGCCTTATTTGCGCAATGGATTGGCCACAAAACCGACGGCTTGATAAGCCTTATCGATCGTCTTCTGTGCTTTAGCTTGCGCCTTTTCTGCTCCTGCCGCCATTATGCGTTCTAGCTCAGTTTGGTCTTGACGCAACTCCTTGAATTTAGCTTGGATAGGCTCCAACATGGCGACTACAGCGTCAGCTACGTCGGTTTTTAGATGACCATACATTTTGTCTTCATATTCAGGTACTAATGCTGCAATGGGCTTACCTGTGGCACATGACAACAAGCTAAGTAGATTCGAAACACCAGGCTTTTCCGCAGTATTGAAGTAAATGCGCGCTTGTTCGTCAGAGTCGGTCACGGCACGTTTAATTTTCTTGCTGATTTTTTTAGGATCTTCCAGCAAGCCAACAAAGTTATTAACATTGTCGTCAGACTTAGACATCTTCTTCAGGGGATCTTGTAAGCTCATGATACGCGCACCCACTTCAGGAATGTAGGGATCAGGGATCGTAAACACATCGCCATACAGATTATTAAAACGGGTGGCTATGTCACGTGTGAGCTCTAAGTGCTGTTTTTGGTCTTCGCCCACCGGAACTTGTTTTGCTTGATAAAGCAGAATATCTGCCGCCATTAACGCAGGGTAGGTGTATAACCCTGAATTAATATTAGTGACGTTTTTGGCTGATTTATCTTTAAACTGCGTCATACGATTCAGTTCGCCCATCTGGGTATAACAATTCATGATCCAGCCGAGCTGAGCGTGCTGAGGCACGTGTGACTGCATAAAAATTGTGCTTTTGTTCGGATCAATGCCACAGGCAACATATAGAGCTAATCCGTCAAGGCAAGCATTGTATAATGCTTTAGGATCTTGGCGCACTGTGATGGCGTGCATGTCTACCAACATATACAGACATTCATTATCGTCTTGCATATCAACCCATTGACGAAGTGCGCCAACATAATTTCCCATCGTAAGTTGTCCTGATGGCTGGCAGCCGCTTAATACAATTGGTTTGCTCATAAGATATTTTTCTACTGTTAGTGTCTGATTGGAATTATGTCGGAGAAACGTTGGCTAATTCAGCCCGCATTTCATCGATAACTTGACGATAGTCTGGCTGATTAAAAATGGCAGAGCCTGCAACAAACATGTCTGCACCTGCTTCGGCTATGGCGCGAATATTATCGACTTTTACGCCCCCGTCAATTTCTATTCGGATATCACGTCCGCTGGCTTGGATCATTTTTTTGACTATTTGCAGCTTATCCAAGGTTTCTGGGATAAAAGCCTGCCCGCCAAAGCCCGGGTTAACCGACATCAGTAAAATATGATGCAACTTGTGCAGTGTGTAATCTAAGCAATCTAGTGAGGTTGCGGGGTTTAACACTAACCCAGGCTTACAGCCTGAGTCGGTTATTAATTGAATGCTGCGGTCTACATGTCTTGAGGCTTCGGGATGAAAGCTAATCATACTTGCGCCTGCTTTGGCAAAGCTGACGATCATTTCATCTACGGGCTCTACCATTAAGTGCACATCAATTTCAGCGGTCACGCCGTAATCCCGCAGTGCCTTACATATCATCGGGCCGATGGTTAGATTAGGTACGTAATGATTGTCCATAACATCAAAATGAATTACATCAGCACCTGCGGCTAAAACAGCGTCTACTTCAGCGCCAAGCCGGGCGAAATCAGCGGAAAGAATAGAAGGAGCAATTAAAAAGGGACGCATATAAGCCTCGATTTGCGCAAAGATGTAACTGTACCGAAAAACACGCTTTGACAAAAGTATCAACTGCGCCCCAAAACAGGGCTTTCGCTTTTTTGTGGTGCATCAATGCACAGTATTATCTCATCCCCTGTCTTAAATGAAATAGTATTTAACGTAAAAAATATATATTTATCAATTGGATAGATTGTCGTTGGTGAATTTATTTTGTGTTCAATATTTAGGCATCGCTTTTGCGTAGTTGTAACAAGAATTAACGAAAAATCGAAGTTATCTCAACAAAAATTGAATTAGCTAAAAACATATGGAGCACACACACATGAAAGCATTAAAACTTACCGCACTAGCAGCCGCCGTTCTTGCCAGTTCTGTCGTTAGCCAAAGCGCATTTGCAGAAGTTACTGCTAACGCAAGCGTTACCAGTAACTATATTTGGCGTGGTCTAACACAAACAACTAACGACGCTGCGGTACAAGGCGGTATCGATTATGCTCACGAAAGTGGCTTCTATGCGGGTACATGGGTATCCAACGTCAATTATGGAGCAGATGATGTTTACTCGTACGAGCACGATATGTATTTCGGCTTATCAGGTGAATCTGGCGACATCACTTACGATGTTGGTTACCTCTATTACAACTACGACGATGAAGCAAACTTTGACTTTGCGGAAGTATATGGCTCGATAGGCTATGGCGGTCTTAGTGCAACACTTTCATTGTTGGCGCACACTGAAGCTGACGAAGGCGAAGGTCGCGATTATGGTTTTGGTAAAGCATCATATATTTCAGTCGACTATGGGATGCCAGTACTCAATGGGGCAGAACTAGGATTTCACGTGGGTTACCACCAAGGTGATTTCGCTGAAGATTTTAACGGTGTACCAGATGGTTATGCAGACTGGGGGATCTCGGTGGCGAAAGACGGCTTTAGCTTCGCTGTTACTGGCACTGACTTAGACGATTCAGGTGTTGACGCTTACGACAACGATTCAATTAAATTTACTGTAGGTTATGCACTAGATTTTGAACTTTAAGTTTCAGATTTAAATAAACTTTACGTCAATGCTAAAAACCCCAAAGTTTTCACTTTGGGGTTTTTTCATTTATCTATTATGTGATTGGAGACTTGGGTCGGCCTACTTGATTGGGATAACGGTAGCGGCTCAGAAAAACGAGTATCTAGACTATGGCGGTGCGCCAGGTGACCTTATTTGATACCAGTGATATGTATTACAAGCTCAGTTATGGTGTTTTTTATTTCGAAAGTGACGTTGACTACGGTTTTTTACCAGCCGACTTAATCAAAGACGACTTTATGTTTAAGCTTGCTAAAGACGATAGGGAGGCCATCTCGAATACGCAGCCAGAACAGGGTGATGATTCTAAGTTTGTCGTTAGTTGGGGCATGGGCTTTTAATTCGCCCTATTCTTGGGAATAAGATTTTTTGTGTTGCTTGACTTGGGTAATAAATGGGTAAAATATTATCATTTTAGCGATGAATAGCCTGACATTTGAGGTGAACTTTAATCGTTAGACGAAAGTATAAGGTATAATGCAACAAGATATTTCGACTAGGAGGGGTTATGAAAGCGCATTTTAAAAAACTAATCGGCCTCGGTGCCTTCGCATTAGTTGCCATGTTGGCGGTAGGTAAAACGTCGATGAATAATGAAACCTTATTCTGTAGCTGTCCCGAATCGTTGGCGTTTGATCATGCCTTACCCATGAGTCACCCAATTAACCGCTGTGCTAAAGAGCAAGCTGATGTGATTAGCTGGTCTGGGTGGGTAACAGGCAATTCAAATTCGTTTCAGATGCATTTTATTGATTTACTTGAGCTACTTTCGCGTTATGCTGAAGAAACGGACGATCTTCAACCTCGAGCGTAATTAGTATGGATAATGCAAAAAGCGGTTTATGGGATGTATTTAAAAGTGTAGCAGCCAGTGTGTTTGGTGTGCAAAGTAGTGCAAATCGTGAACGTGATTTTCAGCAACAGTCTTTTGTACCCTACGTGGTAGTCGGGATTATTTTTGTCGTTATCCTGGTCGTGTCACTGATATTTATCGTGTCTGTTGTTATCCCCAGTTAACCTTAGCGTTTTGGTTCTCTAGCTCCTGAGCATTGCGGTCGTCAATGCATTCATCACCTAACGTGAACTTGGCTTAACGTAAAGAGCCAAGAGTTCACTGACCTTCTTCCTACCATTGCCTTTTTGGCTAATAAAGCGACTGACTTGAAGTTCTGACAATTGTGCCAAGGCATAAAGTCGGCGGGTATCTGCTGTGTCGTGATTGCTTATCAATACTGGAATATCACGCTCAAAGGCTGTTTTAGCCGCAACTAAGGCTAAATTGCTTTGCTCTGCCATGGAAAATCCACTTTTAGCATAGCTGGCAAAGTTTGCTGTTTTGCTAATGGGGGCATAAGGAGGATCACAATAAATAACACTGCCGGTACGCGCTCGGCTAAAGGTTTTTTCGTAGGACTCACAAACAAACTGAGCCTTTTTAGACTTTTCAGCAAAAAAGTACAATTCATCTTTCGGAAAGTAGGGGGCTTTGTAGCGGCCAAATGGCACGTTGAATTTGCCCGATAAGTTATAACGACATAGGCCATTGTATCCAAAGCGGTTTAAGTACAAAAACAAGACTGCTCGCTCATATATGTCTTCACTGGCATTAAACAAAGCACGCATAGCATAGTAGGCGTCAGCATCGTTATTTTGCGCGGTAAAGAGCGCTTGAGCATCTTCAATATAACGCTCGGGTTGCTCCTGCAAAATTTTATACAGGTTGATGAGATCCGGGTTGATGTCGCTGAGTAAATAGCTTGTGAAGTCCGTGTTCAGAAATACGGAGCCAGCGCCAACGAATGGCTCAACTAATTTTTTTGCAGAAGGTAAATGTTGGTTTATCTGCTCAACTAGCCGATATTTTCCACCCGCCCATTTCAAAAAGGCTCTGTTTTTCTTATTGGTCATTAAAGATTCTTATCAGGCCCTGCTTTCGAATAAGAAGGGGAAAGTAGGGATTGTAACGAGCCAAGGTAAAAACAACAATTGGCAAGTGGGTTTAATTCGCAGAATCAATTTCTTGATGCACTTTTTGCAGGGCTTTAGGGAAAGGTGTTGCGTCATGCATGCCTTTTGGTAGCGAAGCAACACCTTGCAGGGCTGCGGCTAAAGAAGGGTAGTGTTTGTGGTAAAGCAACACGTACCAGTCCTTATTGTAACGTTTCGTTTGATATACCCAAACATCTTGCTGGATGTTGTTAGCGCGCAGATAGTTGTCGATGGCGTCGCGCATGCTGAAACCGATAATCTGTAACACATATCCTGCATCGGGTAGGGCTAAAATTTCTGCTTCATCAAAGAGGTAAGTAGGCAATTTTTCTGCTTTCGCTATTTCTTTAGGTGGTTTATTCCCATTTACTGCAACAGGAAGAGGAACCTCTGTTGGCACATCTGCGGCAACCGGTTTGCGCAAGCTGCCTGTTTGCACATTGTTATTTTCCGGCGCGGCATCATGCAGTGACTGAATATCTGCATTTTTTCGTGTTTGTGCATCATCTATGCGCTTACTTTCACTCATCCAATTGGATACTAGAGCATCACCTTGAGTAGCGGCAGGCGCAGGCGTATCAGCGTCTACTGAGGCTAGAGGAGCCATTGAAGTCGAGCTAATATCATCTGCTGTATTGTTGTCGCGTTCGGAATTACCCTTTGATACACCTGTCGTGCTGACCTGATCATCCTGAGGTCTAGTATCAGTATTCTTGTCAGTGTCTTTGCTGGGATCCGCCGCTGAACTTGACCTAGGGTGGATAGGGTCGGTTTCAGTCGTTAATTCACTATCAACTTCACCGTCTAAAAGCTCGGGATATTGGGAAAGTAATATCCCAGCAAATAGAGCAAAAAATAACAGCCCGATAACCGGAATAAACCAAGGGCGCTGCATGACACTAGGCGCTTGTGTTAGGGGGACGTGATTGCGCTGTTCAATACGCTGAGCAAAAGCTTGGCGTTTGTTAGCAATCAACTGCTCCAATTCGCTGCCAGATACATCAGACGGGTGCTCAGTTGACGCACCAGCATCAACTACTATGACGTTATTTTTATTGTCTTTTCCGAGAATTTGGTATGTTTGGTTAACCCATTGTGGCTGAGCAAAAACAAGCACATTGATTTGGCGTTCGCTGCCCGCGTGCAAGGTTAGGATCAACTGCTGCAAGTCTTCCAGCATGCTGGGGGACAGCTGCTCACCTTTAGAAATACAGATGAGCAAACCTTGGGATTGCCCTGACTCTATTTGTCCGATACTAGGAGCTAACAGCTGGGCTAAGGGGAGGTTACCTGATCTAGGGGCTAATTTACTTGATAGTTGTTGGGTTAGCTGCTGACGAAAGTCGTCTAGCATCATGCTTGGCTTAACGGTTAACACGGCCACTTCGTCATTTTCATTTTGTTCAGATAATAGTGCGTCTACGCATGTTGACACGCTGAAATCGGGCTCAGATTTAATTAAAATGAGTCCCGATGAATATTGAATTAAATGATTAAGGCGTTTGTGCAGTTCGCTTTGCAAAGATGTTTACTCAAATAGTTTAATCAACGACTAGTTTAATAAAGCCGTCAGTAAGGTTTCATCTAAGTCGGACGTGACGACGGCTTCACCAATGGCGGTCGGCAGAATATAATTTAGCTTACCCGCCTGAACCTTTTTGTCGTGTACCATGTGTTGCATGAAGGTAGCGTAATTCATGTCTGCTGGTGGCGCGATAGGCAGCGAGAATGCCTGCAATAAGGTTACAATGCGCTGAACTTGAACGTCAGTCATCCAGCCTTTCATTTGCCCAGCTTTTGCCGCTAAGACCATACCGGCTGCAACCGCTTCACCGTGTAACCAATTACCGTAGCCTTGCTCTGCTTCTATGGCGTGGCCAAAAGTGTGTCCGAGGTTAAGCAAAGCGCGCAAGCCAGCTTCACGCTCATCTATGGCTACAATCTCTGCTTTGATTTCACAGCAGCGCGCAATGGCATATTGTAAGGTCTCAACATTTTGGGCTATCAATTGCGCGCTATTTTGCTCTAACCAACTGAAAAATGCTTGGTCGTATATGATCCCGTATTTAATCACTTCGGCCATGCCAGCGGAAAATTCCTTAGGTGGCAGGGTCTTTAGGGTCGTGGTATCGATAAAAACGGCTTTTGGCTGATAAAACGCACCAATCATGTTTTTACCTAAAGGGTGATTTACTGCCGTTTTACCGCCTACGGAGGAATCGACTTGAGATAACAAAGTGGTAGGGATTTGGATAAATGGCATGCCACGTTGAAAACTGGCAGCAACAAAACCGGTTAAATCACCAATAACACCGCCGCCGAGAGCGATTAAGGTTGTATCTCGGGCTGCAGACATACTCAGCAGTTGCGAAATAACGTGTTCAAAGCTAGCAAGGTTCTTGTGTTGTTCGCCATCGGCAATCACGATTTTTTGTATCTCAATGGTCGGCAAGCTATCGATGATAATTTGACTATAAAGAGGGTCAACGACGTCGTTGGTGACCAATACGGCTTTATCAGTTTTGATAAAATCGGCCAGTTGATTGCTTTGAGTAAGCAAACTCGGCTGAATAAAAATGGGGTAGCTACGCTCACCCAACTTCACTGTTAATGTTGTCATAAGCGCAGCCCTTTCGAGATAATATTTTAGCTATTACTGATTGATTTTCTCAATGATCTGATTGGCAACGGCGCGGGCGCTTTGCTCATCAGTATCTACAATGTAGTCAGCAGCATCTTCGTACATTGGGTTGCGTTCTTCTGCAAGTCTACGCAAAACAGTTTCTGGATCGTCTTTTTGTAATAATGGACGACGTTTATCACGTTGGGTGCGAGCGACTTGTTTGTCGATGGTGGTTTGTAAGTAAACGACAATGCCTCTCGCTGATAAGCGATTACGAACAGCTTTGCTGACCACAGAACCACCGCCTGTTGCCAAAACAATGCCTTGCTTGTCGGTTAAATCGTTGATGACGGTTTCTTCACGAGCGCGAAAGCCTTCTTCACCCTCTAAATCAAAGATCCAAGCGATATCTGCGCCAGTGCGCTTTTCAATCTCTTGATCTGAATCATAAAATTCTAAATGAAGTTCGTCTGCGAGGTGTCTGCCAATCGTGCTTTTACCAGCACCCATCGGACCTATTAAAAAAATATTACGTTTTTCAGCCATTTTTGCTTATTTCACAATTCTGTTTATTTCGGGGGTAGAAAACTATTATCGCGGCTACCCTTAAATGGATTAACCTGACCTCGTTGAAATTTCGAGAGCGGGATTATCTCAGCTTTACCCTGAAATTTGCAAGCTTTGTTAAGTCTAGGTGAAATTTAAATGCCCAGCACCTGTTATCTGCCAAATATACTATTATACCGTGAGTCGCTTCTGCGCCTTATATAGCGCACCTTACCCTATTGCGCAGCGGCATTATCGAGTAATATTTTAGGGGTGACAAAAATCAACAATTCTCGTTTTTCGTTGACCATTTGGGTGCTTTTAAACAGGTGACCGAAGAAAGGGATGTCTCCAAGCAGTGGGATTTGGGTTACATCGTCGGTGCGAGTCTGCTGAAAAATACCGCCTAAGACGATCGTTTCGCCATTATTTACCAAAACCTGAGTACTGATTTCTTGGGTATCAATGGCTACCGCCAGTCCAGTTGATGTGTTGACCGTATCACCTCGGGTATCTTGAGTAACCACCAAATCTAAAATTATCCTATGGTCAGGGGTAATATGCGGCGTCACTTTTAAACTTAGCACTGCTTTCTTGAATTCAACTGATGTGGCGCCGCTAGAGGTGGATTGCACATACGGGATTTCGGTACCTTGCTCGATATAGGCTTCGCGCTGATTAGCTACGGTTATACGCGGACTGGCAATCACTTCACCTTTGTTTTCAGATTCAAGCGCCGATAGCTCTAAATCCAAAATGGTACCGTCTACCAAACGTGCCACTTGAATACCTATACTGCCAGCGGCACCCGTGACCGGAAGATTCACATTCATTCGGTTGTCCAGTGAGGGCACAACGCCACTGCCTAGCGTATCTGCGCCTTCTAACGAGCCCGATATAGTGCTGTTGCCAGACTTGTTACTTAAACCCCAGCGCACACCTAATTGTTCGTCTACGTTGTCACGTACAGTGACCATTCTAGATTCGATGAGTACCTGTTTTACCGGAATATCCAATGCGCTAATGAGCATACGCGCTTCATCGATAGACAATTGTGTATCTCTTAGCAGCACGGTATTCGTGCGTTCGTCTACTGCTACACTGCCCCTGGGGCTTAATATACTGCTCTCAGCGTTTTTTAAAATGCTGGCAATTTCTTTGGCTTTGGCATAATTGATTTGTAAATTTGCCGAGATGAGAGGGGCGAGTTGA
The DNA here is from genome assembly GCF_000315055.1 of Paraglaciecola polaris LMG 21857. Lineage (GTDB taxonomy): Bacteria > Pseudomonadota > Gammaproteobacteria > Enterobacterales > Alteromonadaceae > Paraglaciecola > Paraglaciecola polaris. Next base: position 30,038 of record NZ_BAER01000087.1, read on the forward strand.
GCAACTTGCTGGCGATTCTGTAATTGTTGGGTTTCGCGTGATGCGAGTTCTTCTGAGGGGGCAATTAACAAGATATTGCCTTCTAAACGCTTATCTAGGCCGCGTATTTTTAAGATCATGTCCAAAGCTTGATCCCACGGTACGCCACTTAAACTAACGGTCACGTTACCGCGTACGGTATCTGTGGTGACTAAATTGAAACCATTTACTTGAGCAATAATTTGCAACACATTGCGTACCGGCACGTCTTGAAAGTCTAGGGATATGGGATCACCGTTATACACACTTGCATTTTGTGCTTGTTCTGTGGATTGAGGCTTAACCGTTAATACTAGCTGATTTTCATTTCTGTTATGGGTAAACACCACATCTTCTAATAGATTGAATTCTAAAACGCTGGCCCCTTTTCTTGAAAACGTTTCGATTTCTGCAATGGGCGTGGCAAACTCAGCCACGTTTAAAGTGAAAAGCTGATCCTGCGCCAGCTTAGTATCCGGCAGCGTTAGAGTTAATTGTTGCTTAGAGGCGATTAATTGCGGCGTAATCCGGTTGTTGTCAAAGGTTAAGGTGGCCACACCGTAACCTTCATTGGAGCGGGTGAATTGAATGTCTACAAGTTGATTATTGGTGAGCTCGTTAAGCGCAGCAATAGGGTCGACCAGTAGGGGTTCATCTTGCGCCATAGTAGGCAGATGCCAAGACACGCACAATAAGACAATTAAACTAATGAGCATCTTAGGTAAAAGTGGTAATTGGCGGTCAGCCATTATTCTCTCCTGCATTGTCTTGCATGGACAAGGTTGCTTGTTTTTGCTGCCAGCAACCCGTGCCATCAGGCAACATTTCTGTGTAGGTGATTTGTCCTTCTTTTATGGCGGTAATGCGACCATAAAATAGTCCAAGATAATCTCCAACCGTGGCGCGATATAAACGGCCATCGTTTGTTTGGATAAGAGCCCAACTTTGTTGATTTTTTTTAATGTTGCCAATAAATGCCATGGCGTCAATGCCATGATGTTCCAGTGGTTGTTTTACGTGTGCCACATTCGGTTGAGGGCAGCTAGGTGTGGCCGGTGTCGTTTCAGCTTGTGGGGCATTTTTCAAGCGCTGAAAAGGGCTGCGACGTTCATTCGCGGCATAAGTGAAGGCCGGGGAAGTGGTAAATTCAGGGTACGGCTCAATGTTAACTGGGGTATTGGTTTTTACTTCGGCAATATAGCTATCTAGATCTTGTTTTTGCTCAGAGCATGCGCTGAGTAAAGCAAGAAGTAGCAGTAACATCAGGGCTCTCATTTCACCGGATCCGTATTCGAGTCGGTAAACTCTGCCCGATAGGTTTTGGCGGCCAACTTAAGTTTAAGATTCGACAGTTCTTGGCTCACTTCAAAGTCGTGCACAGTCACAATACGCGGTAATGCGGCGATATCCGATACAAACTTGCCAAAAGCATGATAATTACCCGTGACTTCAATTTGAATCGGCAGCTCAGTATAAAATTCTTTTGGTACTTCTTTTTGCCAATTGAGTAATTTAAAGGTTAATCCTGCGGATGTCCCCACGAAGGTAATATCGTCAAGTAAGCCAGGTGTTTCATTACTAGTGGGTAGGGATTTTAGCATTGACGAAAAGTCGTTTTCCAGCCGAGTTAATTGTTCTTGGTAAGCAGGTAGGTTAACGGCAATATTGTATTTACCTTGATAATTTTGCTTTAAATCGACCTCTTGTAATTGGGCTTTTTCGAGCAAAGGTAGTTTGTCTTTTACTAACGTATAATAACCACCAATCAACGCCAAAATCGCTACGAATAACGTCACAATCGTTTTGACTTCAAATGGCCAAATGGCAACCTGGTCGAAGTCTAGCTCATTGAGCTCTTTAAGTTTGTTAAAATCAAATTTCATTTATTTTTCTCCCCCTGATGCACATTGAAATCAGGGGCGACAGCGGGGCTGATATTAAATTTGAGCTTAAACTCGCTGACGGCATCTGCGGCGGTAGTATCGGCGACAATAGAAGACAGCTCTGCATCATTAAAAACGGCAGAATTAGCTAAATTGCGCATGAAATTGGCTAATCGATTATTTGAGTCACTCACACCGTCTACCTCTACTCGATTGACCGTGCGAGAAAATCGCCTAAAAGACACGCCAGGGGGAACGACTCGGGCTAATTCATCAAGTACGATAGGTGCCGCATTGCGGCTGACCTCAAGCTGTTCAATAAGCGTCATGCGCTGTTCAATCGCTTCCTTACTTTGTCTAATATCTTTAATTTTGCCGATTTGCGCATCGATTTTTACCAATTCTTGAGTGAGAAACTGATTGCGATTTTCTTGGATCGCAATGACCTGATCCATCCCTTTGCTAATTGCGAACATCAACAGCACCATAGATACGCCTATGCCAACAAGCAGGGTCAAATAGTTCTTCTTTTGTTGTTGGCGTTGCGCCTCTCTCCAAGGCAGAAGGTTTATATGTGGCAAGGTGAAAAACTCCTAAATGCAAGCCCAGCGGCAATGGCAAAATTTGCCCCATGGGATGCAATTAGCCCAGCGCCTTTTTCATCACTTTGCATATTAAGCAAGGGATTAAAAGCCGTTACCTTTATGCCCAGCTCCTGACTCATATCGGCTATCAGTGAGGTAAAGGGACCGATGGCACCACAAAGTAAAAGCTGTTGTGGTGAGGCATGATGGGTTGAACTTACATACATCTGAATCGCGCGGGTTATATGTTGCAACAGATTAGCTTGAAACAGCATATAACAATCACGCTGCCAGCTGTCAGGTAAGGTGTTGCTAGTGAGCTGCTGATCATACTGTACCCGCGATAAGTTGAAATTAGCGCAACTGTCTTGGGTTAATGCATCTAATCCAAAATTGTGTTCTTTGGTATAAAGTACCTTACCGTTTGTTACCGCGCAAAATTGCAGCTGAGATGCACCAATGTTGATACAGCATTGAATTGAATCTTCCTGAGCTGTGTCACTTGGGTCGCTTAGCGCATCCTGCTGTGAAGAAAAATGGATAACAGCATTGGCGAGGGCATAAAGCTCTACATCACTAATTTTAGGTTCAAATCCTACTTCATTGAGCAAGGTCAGGCGGGAGTCGAGCATATCTTTGTGTACAGCACTGACCAGTACTTCAACTTTTCCTAGATAACTCGGGCTTGGCCCTAAGCGTTCAAAGTCCAAATAAATCTCTTCCAATGGATAGGGAAGCAGACTATCCGCTTCAAGTTCAATTTGGCTTTCAAGTTCAACGTCGGTTAAATCACTGTCCATATAAGCAAGCTTGTTGATCACGGCAGGCCCAGATACGGCGATAACTACCTGCTTGGCTTTGCTTTTCAAATTGAGTTTAATTTTTTTGAGTGCTTGGCTGAGTGCTTCATAATCTTTTACTTCACGCTCAGCAAACGCGTTACCATTTATTGGCTCGCAAGCAATGGCCAGCACACTCACTTGCTGTTTATTTTTCTCGAGCAAAATAGCCTTCACATAGCGTGTGCCTATGTCGAGACCAATGAGATGCTGTGCTTTTTTAGCCAATAGTTTGTTAAACACTTAAGGTTCCGATGCAAATATACAAAACGGGATGTTAGTATTATTGCTTAATTTTTAATTATTTATGGTTCTTATAACGGTACTTAGGTATAAAATATGAGTCATTTATTGCAACTTGTCTTGGTAATATTGTTTTCGTGAAGTTTTTAAAGCCCGCATTTTTTATTCTTATCCTTGCTTTTGTCGTCGGTGTCGCAACGACTTTTGCCCTTTATTATTATATGAAACCAGACTTACCCAGTGTCGGTATGCTCAAAGATGTGCGTTTGCAAACGCCTATGCGAGTGTATACCCAAGACGGTAAGCTTATTTCTCAGTTTGGCGTCAAGCGCCGTATTCCGCTGACCATTGAAGATGTGCCGCAAGATTTAATTAACGCTGTGCTGGCTACTGAAGATAGTCGCTTTTATCAGCATCCTGGCGTGGATCCCATAGGAATGGCACGGGCGGTGGTGAATTTGATCCTCACTGGCGAAAAAGGCCAAGGTGGCAGTACATTAACCATGCAGTTAGCCCGAGGCTTCTTTCTTACTCGGGATAAAACCTATATTCGTAAGATCAAAGAAATTTTTATTGCCTGGCACATGGAACAGTTGCTGAGCAAGCAAGAAATTCTTGAGCTGTATTTGAATAAAGTGGAATTAGGTCATCGCGCATTTGGTTTTGGTGCTGCCGCGCAGGTTTACTATGGCAAAACGGTAAACGAGCTTAATTTAGCGCAAATCGCTACCATCGCTGGCTTGCCGCAAGCGCCTTCTGTGCTTAATCCGATAAGTCGTCCTGATCGGTCTATAGTGCGCCGCAGAGTAGTCTTGTTGCGCATGTTGGATGAAAAATACATCACTAAAGCACAATTCGAGGAAGCGGTTAATGCCCCTATTACGGCTAAAAAACATGGTGCAGAAATTGAGTTTTCAGCACCTTATTTAGCGGATTTGATTTGGAACGAAATGGTCGAGTTGTACGGTAAAGAAGAAGCCGAAACAGGCGGTTATCAAGTGTATTCCACGGTACCATCTTCTACGCAGCTTGCCGCGCAGCAGGCTGTACAGCGCAATCTGCATGACTACGATGAACGCCATGGTTATCGTGGTTCAGAGCAACAGCTTTGGATACCTGCAGATTTACCTGTGGCCGTGGGCAATGACAAATCATCAGTGATGACGTCGGCTATTTCTAGCGAGCCCTGGGAGGAAGAGCAGATGCTGGATTTCCTCAAGGACTATAAAACGTTCGAGTCAATGCAACCTGCGATAGTCGTTCGAGTTAATGAAAAAGACATTACTATTTTTACCCGTACTGGCCGCTATAGCACCATAGACTGGGACGGACTTGATTGGGCGCGTAAATATATCACTGATACTCGCCAGGGAAATGAGCCAGAAAAAGCCAGCGATATTGTATCCCAAGGATCGTTGATTTTAATTCGTCAGCGGGAAGATGATAAACATTGGCAGTTAACACAATATCCTGACGCCAGTAGCGCGTTTATCGCTTTAGATCCACACAATGGTGCGGCTCAGGCCGTTATCGGAGGCTACAGTTTTTATCAGAGTCAGTTTAACCGCGCGACTCAGGCAAAACGCCAAGTTGGCTCTAATATAAAACCTTTTATTTACTCTTCAGCTTTAGCTAATGGATTCACCTTAGCCAGCATCATCAATGATGCCCCCATTAACCAATGGGAGCGGGGAACGGGTAATGCTTGGCGTCCTGAGAACTCCCCTCCAGAATATGATGGCCCCATCCGTTTACGCGTCGCGTTGGGTAAATCTAAAAACGTGGTTTCAGTGCGCTTAGTTAGGGCGGTAGGTCTTGAAAAAGTGACCCAGCATTTGGCACGTTTTGGTTTTGATTTAGCAGAAATCCCTAAAGATGAAACCGTGTCGCTTGGTTCGGGCTCCCATACGCCGTTAGAAGTGGCAACCGCCATGTCTGTGATTGCCAACGGCGGATTTTTGATCCAGCCGCATTTTGTTGAGCGTATCGAAGATGATTACGGCAAAGTATTATGGAAGTCTAATCCACCGCTGGCATGCGATCCTTGTGATGTGGCAAGTGATAATACTCAGCAAACCACTGCGACATCAGAAGAGCATATGGATATCGAAGCTATGTTAGCTGCTGAGCTGGGCTCTGCTCAACTACCCAAAGATGAGAGCGCTTTGGAAACAGCAGAGCCAGTGCGTTCAGCGCCTAGAGTGCTAGATGCTGATAACGCTTTTCTGGTAGCCGAAATGATGCGCACTGCGGTAAAAACGAATGGTAATTGGAATAAAAAAACCTACTGGCAAGGTACGGGTTGGCGGGCGAGTAATTTACTGCAACGCGACGATATTTCAGGTAAAACCGGTACGACCAATGATTCAAAAGATACTTGGTTTAGCGGTTTTACCAATGATTTAGTCGCCACGGTTTGGGTTGGCTTCGATGATATGGGACGTAGCTTAGGGCGAGCTTCCCGCAACCAAAATTTGGTTAACAAGAATCCGCAGAAATTTAACTTCATCGGAAACGCCATGATAGGTGGAGAAGACGGTGCGAAAGCGGCAGAACCTGCATGGATACGTTTTATGCAAAAAACATTGGACGGTGTACCTCAAACAAAACGCCCCATGCCGACAGATCTTGTTACGACGCGGATTGACCGGGCCAGTGGCAAACTTACCCAGCGTACTGACCATACTTCATTGTTTGAATACTTTGCCCCAGGGGCTGCGCCTACCACTTATGTGAGTGATAGTGAGTTTGTCGACCCAGCGGACGAAAATAGTAAACAAAGCAAACCACTTGAAGATATTTTTTAAGGCATCATAGCGACCATAAACAAAGCCCAGTTAGTTATCGATGTTTGATAGTGTGGGCTTTCGATAAAATGCTGCCAAGTGAGACGATGCTGGTTAATATCGTCGATGGTAGTTGGCAGCATATTTTTCATATATTGCGTTTAAATTTTCCGCGAGAACATTTGTTTTCGCACCAAACAGGACACTTTTTATGAGTAGCTCAACGCCTAAAAGTGCGTTATACATTCCTCACTCAGGCCCCTCTTTGCTTGAAACTCCTTTGCTCAACAAAGGCAGTGCGTTTACTGCCCAAGAACGCGTAGCCTTTAATCTTACCGGTTTAATACCGCCACGTTACGAGAGCATTGAAGAGCAAGTAGAGCGAGCCTACATGCAGTACTCGAGCTTTAATGAACCGATCAATAAACACATCTATTTACGCGCCATTCAAGATAACAATGAAACGTTATACTACCGGCTGATCCAGCAGCATATTGATGAAATGATGCCAATCATTTACACCCCAACAGTAGGGGATGCTTGCGAACAGTTCTCTGATATTTACCGTAGCTCTCGAGGCTTGTTTATTTCCTATTCTGAGCGCCATCAAATGGATGACATCATTCGAAATGCCACCAAGCGTAAAGTGAAGGTTATCGTGGTTACCGACGGGGAGCGCATTCTTGGTTTGGGTGACCAAGGAATAGGGGGGATGGGCATTCCCATCGGTAAGCTGTCTTTGTATACCGCATGTGGCGGTATCAGCCCAGCATACACTTTACCTGTGATGCTAGACGTGGGAACCAACAATGAAAAATTGCTGAACGATCCTATGTATATGGGGGCCCGTCACAAACGTATTGGGCAAGCTGAGTATGACGAGTTCGTAGATATGTTCATCAAAGCTGTGCTCAAACGCTGGCCTGAAGTGATGCTGCAATTTGAAGATTTTGCCCAGCCTAACGCAATGCCGTTACTTGAGCGATATCGCGACAAAGTGTGTTGCTTCAATGATGATATTCAAGGTACTGCAGCGGTAACCGTGGGCACAATATTAGCGGCCTGCAAAAGTAAAGGTAACAAACTTAGCGAGCAGCGAGTGGTGTTTGTTGGCGCTGGTTCAGCTGGCTGCGGCATTGCGGAGCAAATTATTAAGCAAATGACCAGTGAGGGTATTTCTGACGCTCAAGCTCGTCGTCAAGTCTTTATGGTGGACCGCTTTGGTTTAGTGACCGACGACATGCAAGGCTTGCGCGACTTTCAGTTGCGTCTTGCACAGCCGCTTGTAGGACAGGAAAACTGGCCCAAAGTCGCTCAATATCCATCATTGCTTGAGACGGTGAGTCAGGTTAAACCCAGTATTCTTATTGGTGTATCGGGTCAGGCCGGTTTGTTTACTGAGCAAGTTATAAAAGAAATGAAGAGCCATTGCGACTTACCCATTATCTTTCCATTAAGCAATCCTTCCCGTCAGGTTGAAGCGCGTCCCGAGCAGGTCATTGAATGGACTGACGGGAAGGTCATTATTGCCACGGGTAGTCCGTTCAAACCGGTTGAATACAACGGGAAAACCTACCCAATTGCCCAGTGCAATAACAGTTATATCTTCCCAGGGGTTGGTTTGGGTGTATTGGCAGCGAAGGCGAGCCTGATCAGTGATGAAATGCTGATGGCAACCAGTGCGGCCCTAGCGAATGCATCACCATTGGCGAATGGCTTGGGTAGCGAGTTATTACCTCCTTTGACTTGTATCGCCCAACTGAGTAAGAAAATAGCGTTCGATGTGGGTAAGATTGCTCAGAAGCAAGGTTTAGCATTAGAGGTGAGTGACGAGGTACTCAGTGAACGAATCGAAGGGAATTTCTGGAAAGCAGAATACCGTCCCTATAAGCGTGTGAGTATCTAAGCTTATTTAAGCTTGTATTTAAAAACGCCGCATAATTTGCGGTGTTTTTATGTGTGGCTGTTTGTGATTCTTGTTTAATTAACGTCTACGCCCAAAGCCGTTGTAAGTCAGGCCTAACCTGCGTAGAATCCCGCTCCGGAGTTGGTCAGGCAATCGCCGCTTATTTGATATGGCACCTAGTGTCATGTGTTAATAAGGGGAGGAAAGTCCGGGCTCCATAGGGCAGGGTGCCAGGTAACGCCTGGGCGGCGCAAGCCGACGACAAGTGCAGCAGAGAGGAAACCGCCTAAGCGCGAAAGCGCCGGTAAGGGTGAAAGGGTGCGGTAAGAGCGCACCGCACCGCTGGTAACAGTGTGTGGCAAGGTAAACTCCACCCGGAGCAAGACCAAATAGGATCTCGTATGGCGTGGCCCACGTTGAGATCGGGTGTGTTGCTTGAGCCAGTAAGCAATTACTGGCCTAGATGAATGGTTGCCCACGACAGAACCCGGCTTATCGACTAGCTCCAACTATTTATGAAAGCCCTTGTTTCGCAAGGGCTTTTTCATAAGTTGTAAACAGCTAATCAGCTGAGTGTCACACAAAGGCACACAAAATGGCACACATCAAAGTTCCTCACACCATCATAAGAGGCGGTTTCTACTATCTCAATATCAGAATTCAAGGATCAACCTTCCGATGTTCTCTAAAAACAAGAGAGCCTAGGATAGCGTGTGCGATAATTTCACGTATTATGGAATTCATAAATGATAAAGGAGGAGTAGCAAACGTGCATAAGGAGCTTATACAAGCTGCGGTAGCAAACATTCGTACCGAGATCATCCGTAGATTGAGAGCTGTAGTCGTTCTCGATAGTGATGAGTCAAAAATTGTAGTTAAAGCATACGAAAATTATCATGCGCCTTTAGCCCTAGCTCATGAACGTTATCAATCAACAACTCACTTATATAACAGCTCTGAACCTCCCCCAATTAAGTCACTTAAAGAATATAAATTAGAACGCTTGGAATGTGGAGAAAGAGGAATCTCCAATGATGGCGATTCAATGCTGAGCTATGCTTTGCAATTCAGAGAAATGAACGAACAGTTTGATGATAATTCAGATTGGCGCTCAATAAAATATAGTGGCGATTACTTTCAGGCGGAAGAAGAGTTAGAGCATTTCCTTTCAAGTGCCAGAGTAATTCGAGAAGCTATTGTCAATAATGATAATCAAAAGGCAACTAAGGTATTTGAGGATATCACTGGAAAAGTAATAGTTGACAACACTGAAGCTACAGCTGAATCACTTAATTCGTTCGAACAATACATGGACATGTTCCTTAATGCTGGAGAAACAGGAACGCTGCCAGA
>NZ_BAER01000086.1 GCF_000315055.1 Paraglaciecola polaris LMG 21857
TGTCCCATCGTTGCTATTATCTGGTACATCCACGGTAATAGTTGGTGCGCTTGTATCAATATTGCCGCTACCAGATACCTGAGCATCATTACCTAAACCATCGCCTACCCTTGCATCAACCGAATAAGCACCATCGGCAAGTATCACTGGCACATCGATACTAAAACTACCATCATTCTGTACCAGTGCCGTGAGTGTTTGAATGGCACCGTTTTGATCAGTTACGGTAATATTAACCACTGTGCCAACAGCAGCATCTGTATTACCACTGACGGTAGGTGTTGCATCATTGCCACTTTGAGGCTCATTAAGCGATAAACTAGGTACAGCAGTATTAATTTCTCCATTTGCTGTGGAAGTAGTTAGATTTCCAGCTTCATCTTCTACTGTTGCGCTAACGGTGTAAGGCCCGTCAGGTAATGGATCGTTAAGCTCAACACTAAAACGGCCATCCGCTTGGACGCTAGTGTTAAACGTTTGCACTATACCGTTATTATCCGTTACCGTGATATTTATGGAAGTGTCGGCATCGGCGTCTGAAGCGCCGGTTATCAACGGTGTACTGTCATTTGTAATACCCAGCGCATCTAGGGTAAGAGTTGGCGCTATTGTATCAATATTCCC
>NZ_BAER01000085.1 GCF_000315055.1 Paraglaciecola polaris LMG 21857
ATAAAGCGACAATTAACTTGAACGGTTGAGCGACAACTATCTTGACCGGTTGTTCTGTTAAGGTTCGACACGATAATTCGAGGAGAATGGCGTGTCGGGAAATCACATCACAGAAAAACAAGTCAGGTTATATATGAAGTTCAGAAAAGATTTCACGCAGGAAGTGGCCGCCAGTAAAGCGGATATCTCTGTTAGCTCCGCCAGACGAATCGAGAATGGTCGTCACCAACCTAATCAAGCAAAACGCCAATGGCGTACCAGGCCCGATCCTCTTGAAGCGGTGTGGGAGAGTGTCGTTGTTCCCATCTTACAACAAGATGAATTGATTACGCCGGTAGGCGTATTTGATCATCTATGTGAATCACATAGCGACGACTTCCCAACTACAGCACGACGTACGCTTGAGCGCAGAATTAAGAAGTGGCGACAATTACACGGTGGCGCTAAAGATGTGATGTTCTTGCAGCATCACGAATCAGGGCTACTGGGAATATGTGACTTTACCCACGTCAAATCTCCTATCACCATAGGACTAGAGCCGTGTAAGCACATGCTGTTTAACTATCGCCTAGCGGCCAGCGGCTGGCAGTATTGCCAAGTGGTTTATGGCGGTGAGAGCTTTGCTGCATTATCCGATAGCCTTCAGAAAGCGTTTAGAGAAAGTGGTGGCGTGCCCAAAAAAGTCCGCACTGACAGCTTAAGTGCGGCGTACCGAAACCATGACAATGCCGAGGCATTTACCGAACGCTATAAGTCGTTGATAGCGCATTACGGCTTTACGGCCACACGTAATAATACCGGTGTAGCGCATGAAAATGGTGTTATCGAGTCTAGCAATCGACATATCAAAGCGCAGATAGAGCAAGCGCTGCGTATACGCGGCTCGTTCGATTTTAACTGCCGCGATGACTATGAAGGCTTTATTCAGCAGTTAGTTGGGCGGCGTAACGAGCGTATCAATACAGCCTTTATCAAAGAGCAGCGACAATTACAGCCATTGCCACCTATGGGTAGCGTCAATTACTCAACAGAGTATGTGCGCGTCTCGCGCACCAGCACCATCAATGTTAAACGCGTGACCTACACAGTGCCTTCTCGCCTGATAGACAGTCGCTTGCGGGTACAAGTGTATGATAACAGGTTAGCCTTATATCTCGGTCATGAACTGACTTACACCCTAGAGCGCGTTTATGCGCAAGGCAGTTCGCGTAAACGCAGTGTTAATTACAAACACGTCATAGATGCTCTGGTTAAAAAGCCACAAGCCTTCCGGTGTTCACAGTGGCGCGACGAGTTATTACCTAACGAGGATTACCGATGCATCTGGCAATATGTTAACGGCAATATGAAAGCAGATGATGCCTGTCGTTATATCGTCAGAGTGCTTCACCTTGCCAGCAAAGAAGATAACGAAATACGGCTGGGACGCTTTATCATGCAGCAACTGAATACGGGGAGACTGCCCAGCCTGTTTGACTGCCAAGAGCGCTTCCAGCAACAAACACGTGATATACCCCAACTCCAAGTGGGGCAGCATTCGTTAAAACAGTATGGCCTACTGTTGCAAGGAGGTCGACATGACTAATACAGCTTCACTGCCATTGATGCTAAAAAGCTTGCGCTTAAGTGAGTTTAGAAACCACTGGGAGAGCCTTGCTGAAAAAGCACTGCACGAACAATGGCGACCAGAACACTACTTAAGTGAGTTGTGCCATATGGAGCTGGCAAGTCGGACAGACAAGCGACAATTACGTTACCTAAAAGAGTCTAACTTACCCTCAGGCAAACACGTTGGCGGCTTCGACTTCAATGCTATAGAAGGCATTAGTAAAGCGCGCCTGCATGAACTGGCTGATAACCACGAATGGGTTAAACAAGCCACAAACTTACTACTGTTCGGCGCTAGCGGTGTAGGCAAAACCCATCTCGCCAGCGCGTTAGGTTACAGCCTGATAGAAGCCGGAACCCGCGTAAAGTTCTATCCGGCCACCGCATTGGTGCAACACCTACAAGACGCCAAACAGCAACTAAAACTCCAAGATGCGCTGAATAAACTGGATAAATACCAAGTGCTAATCGTGGACGACATCGGCTATATCAGAAAGACAGAACAAGAAACCAGTGTACTGTTCGAACTCATTGCGCACCGTTATGAGAGGTTCAGCCTTATCATTACATCCAATCAATCGTTCGAAGACTGGGATGCACTGTTCACCGATACCACCATGACAGTTGCAGCTATAGACCGGCTCGTTCATCACTCACATATCATTCAATTACGGGGGGAAAGCTATCGAAGAAAAACAGCAATAAAACAGGAAGAATAACTCAGCGACAACCGGTCAAGATAATTGACGCCGGACCGGTCAAGACAGTTGACGTTCTA
>NZ_BAER01000084.1 GCF_000315055.1 Paraglaciecola polaris LMG 21857
ATGAATACTGCGGTGTCTAGAGTGTTCAATGTAAGATATGTTTTTCAGTTGGTCATTGACCGTTTCGATAATAAACCGTTTTTTTAGAATGGCTCTATCCCAAAGCGAAATGAACTTTTTCTTCATGTTCTTGCGGATAGTCGTGATGAGTTCAACACCTTTATCAAGTAATTCCCCCGATAAGGCCTTACTGATGTACCCTTTATCGCCATAAAGCTTACCGAACAATGAGTCAGCCATTTCTGGTACGGGTTGGCGGTCATCCACATTACCTTTGGTCAATTTAAGAGAAACTATCTCACCCAAGTGATTGATGATTAAATGGAGTTTAAAGCCAAATGACCAACCCATGGTGCCTTTTCCATGTGTCGCTACATCAGCAAATACTTGGTTTCGCTTGGCCCGCATAATATGACACACCTCTATTTTAGTGGAGTCGACAAACTGAATACCCGTCGGCTTCCCGAGCTTTGATGTTAGGTAACAACACAGCGGCACGACCACACTCGATGATATGCCTAGAAACCGTGTGTAACTGAGTAATTCAGGAAAATAGGCTTTAAGTTCTCGACTGACATAAAGTAGA
>NZ_BAER01000083.1 GCF_000315055.1 Paraglaciecola polaris LMG 21857
GAGTTAGCCTGGCACTACCTTTACAGCAAGCATAATCTTAGGGGGCGATTTCTCATAGTTGGATATAGCTGAGTGTTAGGCAGGCACTACCTTTACGGCAAGCATAAACTTAGGGGGCGATTTCTCATAGTTAAAGGAAGATCAGCAATCATTAAAAATAAAGCGGCTCTAATTTATTTAGCCGAAGAGTTTATGAATGTATCGTAAGCCTGTAAAAAATGCTTGGATCTCACGATACTTTTTATTGCTATTAGCAGCTTGTAGACGATGGAGGGCTTGATCCTCAAATAAGTAGAAGTTCGTAGAACAGAAAATCTAAAAGTCTCGTGGACGAAGCCATAGAGAAGTCAGACATTGAATCAGCGTTCGAGTATTCGGCTTATGACCACAACAGAACGACTAATGAATAGCGTAAAAAGGTGTTTACGTATCAGAGTAGCGATCAGCTGCTTCATTGCAGAATGATAAGTGAATGCTGCCGGATGCTGATAATAGTCTAAATTTTAAAGTAATTGGTAAAGCACTTATATATTTGTGTACCACCCAGCACGCTAGCCGAAGGGAAATGTAATATAGGTATCAAGTCACATGGAGCGTTAACATTACTAACAGCATCTTCACCTTCTAGCTCATCAATATTCAATACACGAGCCATCACTTCGCCTTTCTTTATGTACTGCCCTGGCTTCGCAACATATTCGACCATTCCTCCGAAACGACTATACATTATTTTATAGTCTTTCAGGTAAACTGCTTGGCGTGTCATAATCTTAGGGTGCTCTAGCGGAGTCACAAAGCATTCCTTGTATGAGAGATAACATAAAATACCATCTGCATCGACTTTTCCAGCATCAATATCAATTACCTCCTGAGAGCCCATTTCAACTGTAAATGCCTCAATTCCAAAATCCCAATTAACCCCGGGAAATCGCTCATGTAGTGAATCACTCAAGGACCACCATGGGCAAAAAGTCGCTTCGTCTAATGCACCAGAAAACTTGTTAGGGATCAGAATAACGTGGGGAATATTAAAATATTTTGAAGATTCTTTTGCATATTCCGGAACATAAATATGTCTTGTCGAGACAGGTCCATTGTGGAGGTCTAAAACTATGTCGGCGTGTAAAGCCATAAGCTGTAACTTTAAATTTAAACACTCTGCGAGCCCCAAACCCCATTCATTTTCGAGTCTTTTTTCTATTGAGGCCGTCAGTTTTTGTCGATACTCGTATTTAATTTCTTCTATAGAATTTTCAGGGTTAATTTTTTCAGAGAATTCTGCGATTAAGTCCTCGTTGTAATGATATGCCCTATTCCAGTTCTGACCATTTACTGGATCGAACCGCCCCAATGTATACTCACCTGACTTCAAATTACTACCAACGGGGTTACAATTTGGTACCAATGTAACTTCTCCTCTTAAATTAGCACTTTGGAGAGCCTTTAAGATGTGTAGTAATACTGTATTTCCTTGAACTTCCGCTCCGTGAATGGAGCTCTGAATGTATACTTTAGGACCAGGGACACTGCTAACAAACTTGTAGATTGGCACATTTAAATTTCTACCAGATGCGTTTTGGGCGACTACAAGGTATTCTTTTGAAAACGTTACGTTGGGTGACTGCATTGGAATTACCTTTGATTTTCCATCAAATAGAATTATGACGGTACTTTACTTAGTTCATGCTGACAGTAGGACCATTATTTTTTCATATTCAATACTAGTGCTACAAGGTAATGTTTAATAAGTTTGGTGGTATAGCTCAAGATGTTTGAACATAGCACCTTGATACAAAAAGGAAGTTTCAGCCAATGACTATTTATCTTGGGATAGTATAAATGCACTCACAATAAGTAGTATTGGATTCCAGTTTCTGCATAACGGTAAAGTATCCTAAAAAATTCAAGTTATCTTAATACTGCTCTATTTTTAGACATCTAAACCAAAAACTAAAGTATCTTTTTAAAAAAATGACGGATTAAAAAATAGATACTTAAACACCATTAAGTTGTTAATAATTATAAATATTTATTAGTAACCTGTATTAATTTTACATATTATATACAAGGAAATGTGGTTATTTATCACCTGATTCAACTTTTGAAGCAACAACCCATTCGCGGCGAAGTCATCTTGGTACCTAACTGTAATCCCGTGGGTACCAATATCAAAGCCGGAGAATATACCCTAGGACGCTTCGACCCAGTCAACGGTACGAATTGGAACCGAGGCTATTTTTATGATGAGAGTTTGATCCACGATTTTGCACAAAGCGTGCAAGACGAGGAATCAATAGAGCAGATAAAAGAGCGCTTTCGTCAGCAGATCAAACAAATATTGGCGGATAAGTTGGAAGAACCTTGGGGCATAGGTTTGGCACAGCGACTAAATTTGAAACTACAGCAGTTGGCGTTTGATGCTGACTTCGTACTCGACTTACATAATGGTCCTGTTTCTACCAGACATATTTATGTGCCTGAATACGCGAAAGCATCAGCCAGCTTATTTAATATTCCGCACGTTATCCTGATCCCAAATAAATTCGCGGGAGCATTAGACGAAGCCACTTTTTGCCCTTGGTGGACGTTACAAACATTACTCAGTGATAAGCGCCAACAATTGGTTGAGTTTGGCGTTGAAGCTTTTACGTTAGAAATGGGCAGCCAAGAGGTGATTAACTTTTCTGAAGGCGAATATGATGCCGACAGCATTTTAGCGTACCTTAATGCCAAAGGCTGTTTGTTAGGGAGCGATGTTCAACCGCAATCCATGCGCCGTATCGCGACTATGTTGAAAAACTATAAAGTTCTGTATACCCAGCAGGGCGGCATGGTGGAATATTTAGCAAAACCGGGTGAGACAGTCAAAAAGGGGCAACCTTTGGCTAAATTACTTAACGTAGATGAGTTAGATACCCCTAATGCGACGGAGTTGATGCTGGCTGAATGCGATTTGATCCCTATGTTACATTTTCCTTCGGCTTCTATTTTGAGTGGCACCCAATTGTATAAGTGTTTTACCGAGTATTTCGAGTTATAACCTCGAAATACTCAGTGTTAAAACTGAGGTAACTGCTGAGAACTTCTATGTTCATAAACCAAAGCGCTCTCTACGTGATTAACCTCAGGTCTAGCGGTGAGCTGATCAAACACAAAATCACGTAGATGACTCGAATCAGTGACGGTCACATGGAGTAAAAAGTCGATATTCCCTCCCATATGAAAAACACTTAGCACTTCTGGTAAGGGCAGTAGTTCGGCCACAAACTCGTCTACTGCTAAGCGGTTGTGGTCTGACAGCCGAATAGAGATCATTGCCTGTATATGACCACCTAACGCATTTAAATCAACCTGCAAAGAAGCACCCTGAATAATGTGTTCTGTTTGCAGCCGTTTAATCCGCTCAAGGCATGACGACGGCGCTAAACCTACCCGTTTGGCAATGTCTTTATTAGTCGTACGAGCGTCTTCATATAGAGCTGCAAGTATGGCTAAGTCGATGGTATCTAGTGGGCGACTGTTTTTTTTATGCATTATTATTTCTTTCATCGATGATGAGGGCAATATGTGCCGAATATGGTTTTTTGGCTAGCCTGGTTCACTGGTTGAGCTCACCTTACAAAGCGGGAGCATACTTTGTCGCTCCCGCAGCAAAGATATAAACGGCTTCAGTCGCTGAAAATTACTCTATATGCAGTGCAATACTTTTAGCCGTGAAGATCACAAGGTAGTTTGGGTGCCTTTTGCATATAAGCGCGACCTGACATTGCAAGCAAGCCTTATTAAAGAGTTCACGACCTGTGCTTTTCAGTGCAGGAAGCGCAAAATAAGGTGTGCTAAAAGCTTTCATCTAGCTAGTTGTTAGGCTGCCATTCTTTATCAGATTCGTAGTTTTGCCAGTGTATCGCTTACACTAGGCATCCAATAAAGTGCGCGTTAATTCATTGCCAACATAATGCGCTTACTGGTACTTAGTAGATCCAGTTGTTGTTTTGCGACGAGTTCAAAAGCCGCTCGCTCTTTTTGCGCTATGGGTAATGCTTTGGGCAGGGCAACGGTTCGAGGATTGCGGTGCACACCGTCGACTAAAAACTCGTAGTGAAGATGCGGGCCAGATGCCAAGCCAGTAGAGCCAACGGTACCGATTATATCGCCCTGTTTTACGCTTTGCCCGACTTTGACATTTCGTTTAGTAAAGTGCAGATATTTCGTAACGTACTTTTCACCGTGCTGAATGAACACGTGGTTGCCATTGTACTTGTCGTACGACGAGCGAATAACTTTTCCGTCACCTGCAGCCATAACCGGCGTGCCTCGGCTCGCCGCGTAGTCCACTCCACGATGAGCTTTCCAACGCTTTTGTACTGGGTGGAAGCGGCGTTTTTTAAAGCTAGAGCTGATGTATTTAAAGCTAACAGGGGCCCTCAAAAAGCTCTTACGCATGCTGCGGCCTTCAGGGGTGTAATAGTTTCCATCAGAGTAACGAATGGCGGTAAACGTATTTCCGCTGTTGGTGAATTCAGCGGATACGATATCGCCGTACTCAACAAACTCACCATCTATGTATTTTTCTTCAAACACGACGTTAAAGTTGTCACCTTGACGTATCTCTAAGGCAAAATCGATATCCCAACCAAAAATAGCCGCAAGACCCATAATCTGACTTTCTGACAAATGCGCTTTTACACCGGCATTCCAGAAACTGCTATTGATTTCGCCTTGGGCGTAATTTAAGCGGGTGTCTACGTGCTTTTTATCTACTTTGGATACTAATTTACCGGTTTCATCTGGCTGAATAAGCAAGGTTTCAGTATTCGAAAAGGCATAACCTAGGCCAGAAAATTCGCCGTCATTATCAATTTGCAAAGACACCAACTGACCAGGACGAATTTTAAGTAACATTTTAGCTAAATCGCCAGCGCTGCTGACATTATATGTATCCCTGGCCGACAACCCTGCACGTGAAAATATCTTGGCTAAAGTGTCACCCCGTTTAACCTGAAAGGTTTTCCACTCGAGGTCATCATTTATCTCTGCCTCGGTGCTAGTGACTAGATGTTCGGTAGCAATAGGGAGTTCGTAGCGCTTGCCTATTTCGAGCAGTGCAGCCTCTGTATTACGGGACGCACTGGCCCGATCTGAAGGAAATAAAGCCAGAACTAGCACGATGAATGCGAGGGAGATAACGGCCCATTTATGGGCTTTAGGTAACTGTGAAAAAGCTTTTTGTACCACGGGAAAATTCAACTCATACGACTTTGAAGTGTGCAGAATATAATGATTGAGCAGTATTTTCTATAGGGAGGTCGTTTTTTGTACGTTTTAACGTCGCATGGGCGGCAATATTAAGCTGATTAATCCTTATACGCCCTTTCAATACCAGTCTCTGCAACGTAAAATGCTTGCTTAAAATTTTTCATATTCACAAATTGATAAGGGTCTAAGATGGCAGATTGGCAGAGCGCATTTGCTGAGCTTCAGCGTGGTGCTGAAGAAATATTGTTGGAAGAAGAGCTGATTGCCAAGTTAAAAGAAGGCAAACCGTTAAAAATCAAAGCAGGCTTTGATCCTACAGCGCCTGATTTGCATCTTGGCCACACAGTTTTAATCAATAAACTACGTTCATTTCAGCAGCTTGGACATGAAGTTATTTTCCTCATTGGTGACTTTACTGGAATGATTGGCGACCCGACAGGTAAAAATATCACTCGTAAGCCACTTACCCGAGAAGACGTACTCGCCAACGCTGAAACTTACAAAGAACAAGTGTTTAAAATCCTCGATCCTGCTAAAACAACCATTCGCTTTAATTCACAATGGATGGAAAGCTTAGGTGCGTCAGGCATGATTAAACTGGCGTCAAGCCAGACTGTTGCGCGCATGCTTGAACGTGATGATTTTAAAAAACGTTACGCAAATGGCCAACCCATTGCCATCCATGAGTTTTTATATCCCCTTGTGCAAGGTTGGGACTCCGTCGCGCTAGAATCTGACGTAGAGTTAGGTGGTACCGATCAGCGTTTTAACTTACTAATGGGGCGCGAGCTGCAAAAAGGCCAAGGTCAGCGACCACAAACCGTTTTGATGATGCCCTTGCTTGAAGGGTTAGACGGCGTACAAAAAATGTCTAAGTCGCTGGGCAACTATATCGGTATTACTGATTCACCAAGTGATATGTTTGGTAAAATAATGTCAATTTCTGACGATTTGATGTGGCGTTACTACGATTTACTTAGCTTTAAGCCCATTGAGGAAATTAAGCAATACAAAGAGCAAGTTGTTGCTGGCACAAATCCAAGAGACATTAAAATTGCCTTGGCCAAAGAGATTATTGCACGCTTTCATGATGAAGCCGCTGCTGAAGCTGCGCATCACGAATTTATTCAGCGTTTTCAAAAAAATGCTATCCCCGACGAAATGCCAGAATTTAATTTTGTCCCTGGGGACGAGGGCATGGCTATTGCCAATTTGCTTAAAGACACAGGCTTGGTGGCATCTACCTCGGAAGCCATGCGTATGATCAAACAAGGCGCGGTGAAAATGGATGGCGAAAAAGTGGTGGATCAAAAAGTATTGCTCACATCACTTAAACAAGCCGTATTTCAAGTAGGGAAACGTAAGTTTGCCCGTGTGACGATAGCGTAATGGACGACGGCGGTGTACTCATTTAGTTGAATATACCGCGTGTTCTTATTGTGATTTTTCTCGGGAATATTTGCGCTTTTTTCTATCCAGATTAAAATGACTTAAATGCAAGTCCAGTGCTTCTACTGAGATATTTATCTCTCTTACCGACAAACCCAACGAATATAACAACAACACTAAACTCCCTGCGAATATGCTGCTGCCTATAGTCTGATAATTGGCGTATATAGCAAGCATGGACAGCACACACAGAAAAAAACTAAACGCGCCAAATTCCTGCATGCGTTTAATCAACTGAATACGTTTTCGTAAATTATTAATTTGCGCGTGAGTATTTTCTTGATCTTGGGTTGGGTCAAGATTTCGAATCGTGCTTGCCAGAGTCAAGAAACGGTTGGTGTAAGCCAGTAAAAGCAGAGAAATCGCCGGAAATAACATGGCTGGGGTGGTTAACGTAATATTCATGTAGTTGAAGCAGCCTGATCAGTAAAGCATACGGGCATTATGCCACAGATTGAAATTGTGCCTACGCTCTGATGATACTACTTACCCAGTCTTTACCATGGTTGCAGGTAAATGCACGGCAAGCTCTTGCTCTAATTGACGCTTGGCCAATGAGATTGAATCAAATAGGCGCTCTTTAATTGGCGTACTAATCCCGACTTGCTTACGGAGGTTTTCGAGCTGGGATATACCCACCACAGACGTTAAGCAATAGGCATCAGCGACGCAGTTATTTTCTACCGCCATGATGTATGCCTCTTGCAGATAACGCTCTGCTTGGGGAGTGGCGGCGAGATGAAGCTGCGCATTACCAAGGTAGGCCCAAGGGAGACCGTTAAATTCCTTAACGATTTGAGTCAAACTTCTTACATAACGCTGGGCAATCAGATCGCAGCAGGCACCGCTAAATGTAGAAACAACTATATCCTTTGAAACGCGAATAGAGCAACTACCTAAGGCAGTTTTGAACGCAAACTTTTGGTGCATATACCGCTCTGATGATTTGGACCGATGTTCGCTTAATGATTTTCTAGAAGCAAAAACAGAATTTATCAAGTGGAAGGAAAAACATTACCCATTGTTGCGTATTTTATTACACAAAGTGGTCAGTCCATTAAGGAGGCGGGGGGTAAAGCGGTGGAGTTTATCGGGATTAACGACAATTACAGGGGCGGGTATCAGATCGCGTTTATCATGCCAGAACGATTCTGCTTCGTCGGGAGAAACGTGCATGGCTGCAATCATGAGGGTCGGTTGCTTGCGCGCGACTTGTTCTATGTTGACCTGTGGATAGTCAGTTGGGGCACTGGCAAACACATTGTGTGCACCACAAATTTCTAGCAGGTGTGTTGCCCAAGCGTTTGGCCCTATGCTCATCAGTGGTGTCGGCCACATATAATAAAATACATCGACTTGTGGAGCGCCCGCAAACTGCTGTTTTAAGCTTAATAAACGACGCGTAAAGTCACTCGCCAGTACTTCTGCTTCCGGAGCTCTAGCAATAAAGGCTCCTAATGCACGTATATCTTGTGAAATTCCAGCAGGTTGCTTAGGACCAGACAAATACACTTTAAACCCTAAGGTTGCTAGCTTGGTTAAATCTTGCGGTTTATTGCCACCTTGCCAAGCTACGATGAGATCTGGAGATAAACGCAATATTTGTTCAAAATCTAGCCCATGATAACTGGCAACCTTGGGTAAGGATTGCGCTTGTTCTGGAAAATCGCTGAAGTCACTGACCGCCAACAACTGTTGACCTGCACCTAACGCATAGATTAATTCAGTGGTATGTGGCGCCAAGCTGATGATGCTAGGTTTCGCTTGGGTTGCTATTTCTGCATGGGCGTCGCTTAGCGCTATAAAACAAACATAAAAAATCGTTAAAATGAACAACCGGGTAAGGTTTATCACATAAGATACCAAAGCGTTCATGAGTTTTGCATAGTCATGCTATTGACTTAATCCGTATAGCGCACCGACGACAAATAAACTTAATGCCCAAAGGGAAAATTTAGCTAACAGAATATGATTGAACGTACTTTGTATATCGTGGGTTAGAGCAAAACGCTGGCCGCCACACTTGGTTGAGCGCTTTTTGTATCCATCATAAATAACCGGGCCACTTAACTGTACTCCTAATGCACCACCATGTAGCGCGAGTACGACTTGATGGGTGCTACTCGACGCGGGTAAGGCACGTAACGCCTTGAACGCATGAGATACGTTGCCTAACAAGGCAAAAATCGCAGCTGACATGCGCAGTGGCAACCATTGAATAATTGCAAGAAACTTGGCACAAGGTTGACCAAAATATCTGAAGCGCTTGAGCTTGATATTCCAGCAGTGAGAGAAGTCATAAGTCAGACGAACTGACAACGCGAGAACCGGCCCAAATAGTAAAAACACTACAATCGTAAACACGTATTGCTGATGAAAGCGCAGCAGTAAACTTTCAATACAGGTTTTAATCATTCCCACCTCAGAAAGCGATGCTGTCTCACGTAAGACCATTGGGTCTAGGGTTTGTCTGGCGAGGACTTTTTTGTTGGACGTAAGGGCATGTTGCACTTTTTTAGCGCGCAGCAGTATGGACTGGTATTGCAGTGCAACTAACAGCAGAAGTCCGTCGAAAAAGAGTGGGAATTCGGCCATATTGGTAAAAATGGCTAATATTATTGCTATCGGGCTTATTAAAACTAATGGAGCTAATGTGCCAGATATGCGCTGTTGTAATGCATCTCTATCCGCTGATGGGTGGACTTTGTCTGCCATTCGATCCGCCACAATGCGCGCAAAGCTCAGAGGGTGGAAGCGGTCAGGCCAGCGCAGCACGCTTTCAATCAGCATGACCACCCCCAGCACCCAAACAGGCTGAAGTAAGGGGGAACTCATTAATGCATCAATGTCACTAGGCAAGGTTATTAGACTGAATGATGTTGGTTGTTGAGCGCTGATATCATACCCATTACCAACATTGCAGAGTGCTTAGCGGCCTGCTCTAAATAGGTTTGGAAGGAAACAGTGGAAGCCTTCCCTGCTATATCCGATAAGGAACGAATAACTAAAAAGGGAACACCAAGTAAGTGACAGGTCTGTCCTATCGCAACTCCTTCCATTTCAGCTGCCGCAATTGTTGGAAAATTAGCCAATAATTTAGCAGCGGCTTCGTCGCTGCCAATAAACGCATCGCCAGTGCAAATAAGTCCGCGTTTGATTTTGACTTCTCCTAATGAGTGTGCTGCCTGTTCAGCTGCATCAATAAGCGTGGGGTCACAGACGAAGGTTTCAGGCATACCTGCACATTGCCCCAGCGCATAGCCAAAATGGGTTAAATCGGCATCGTGGTGAACGACTTCGTTAGCGATAACGACATCGCCAATACTGAGGGCTTGGTCAAAGCCGCCAGCAGAACCGGTATTGACCACGTAATCAGGAGCGAATTTATCGACTATGATTGTGGTAGCAACGGCAGCCGCGACTTTACCGATGCCGCATTTTACCAGCACCACGTCTACATCATTAAGTTGCCCGGTGTAAAGAGTGAGGTGAGCATGTTTGTGTTCTTGCAACTGACGGATTGATTGCTTTAGCAGCGTAATTTCTTCATCCATTGCACCTAAAATGGCAATTTTCATAATGTATTGTTCACTTAACTTAAAATAATGAACGAAGTTTATTACGTATGGGATGAATATGGAACAAATCAGCTTAATGGACGAACCCCTAGACTTTTTTACGGGGCACGCTGAAGATAAAAAAGCGCCAGCAAAAAGATGATGGCGCAAAACGAGCAAGCAAGTTGGGATTTGCTGCAAGTTTAAGCTCGTAATGCAGGTGACCTATCGTGCTTAAAACGCATATTTGGCCGAAAACTGAAGGCGATTCATATCACCGTCTATATTTGATTCAAGGGTTTTCTGTGCATACGCATACTCTGCGCCAAAGGTCAGTTCAGGAGCAGGGGAATAAAGAATATTTGCTCTTACGCTGTAAGTCTCTTTAAGCACATTTACACCAGTCAAAGTTGTATCGTTGTCGGCGCTGAACACAGCATAACTGAAAGTACTGCGCCATTTTTCGTCCCAAAAGTGGCGATAAGCGAGCGTAAGACCACGAACGTTAATGGCGTCAAGTTCATTGTTGGCATCCAATACGGCACCGTTTACTGCATTAAGGGCGATGTATCGACCTAAACCCGTGCCAATATTTGCCATGATACGCAGGTCATCTTCGCCCAATTTAATTTTACTGGTGATGCTCAGTCCATACCCTACCTCAGCGCTGTCAATGTCATTGCCATTTTGCTTGTTTTCGTAAGCGAGTTGGCGGACTAGACCTGCTACTGCAACATGGCCCCAGGCTTGGTTGAAGGTATAGCGGGCAGCTAAATCGGGCACTGAGTTATCATCGGTGACAATGCGCCCGTTCCCGCCAAATGGTGAAACCGTTGTTTCTGGATTCTCTAAAGATACTTCGAATGCACCTGATGTGTACTTCAACATAGTTTGACGGACGAATACCGTGCCGTCGGTTACACCAATGAAATCTAGCGATTCTGGGAGTGTTCTAACGTCTTGAAAAGTCGACCAGGTTTGTCCGATCAACCAATTATTGTATTTTAAAAAAGCGTGTCTGATACGTGGTTGGTAGGAGTTACTTACTCGCTCGTTACCGTCAGGGGTGGTATGGAAATCAAACTCGAGCACACCGGTGATTTTATCATTGTTACTGAGCAGGGTAGTGGTCGTAAAGCGAAAACGGGATTGCTTGATATGGGCGTCAAATTGAGCACTTTCTTTTACTCCCCCAGTTGGCGTGAGGCTAGGGATATAAAAATCTCGTCCAATACTGCCTGAGCCTAATGTGCCATCACTATATTGGCTAACCATTGCATCGGCTTTGATATAACCGCTAAATGTGAAAGAGGTTTCTTGTAACGGGTTAGCGTTAGAGCATGAAGCGGCCATAATAGAGCTGACTACGAGTCCACTAATTACCAAGTGAGTAAATTGCCGAGTGAGTGTCATTTTGATTTCCATCGTTATGATTTGAGGCGGTAATTACTTTGGAACAGGTTTTGACAACTCGCTATAAGCGCATGGTCTATGAGACCAGGGTCGTATGCTGAATTTTACGGGAAAACACCAGATAGTGCTGATGGGGGCGAACACATCGCCATGCTTTTAAATGTTAGGCGCGCAGACTAGAGGATTGTTAAATATTATGGAGGCTTGTGCTATTTTGTTTGACTATTTGTAATTGAAGGATAAGACCAAGGTCTCATTCCGGTTTACGTGCTTACGAGTACAGTGCTCAATATTCTTATTTGTGTATTCAGTTTTTGGAGTCAATTATGTCGCAACAAATCTATCCTGTTCCAGCACACGCTAAAGAGCGCAGCCACCTTACACCTGACGATTATCAGCGTATGTATACTCAGTCGGTGGAACAACCGACTGAATTTTGGGCCGAACAAGCCAAAACAATCGATTGGATTAAAGCCCCCACTAAAATTAAAAATACCTCGTTCGACGCACACAATGTGAGCATCAAGTGGTTCGAAGATGGCGAATTGAATGTAGCCTACAACTGTATCGATCGACATTTGGCCAAACGAGGTAACGTTACAGCGTTTATTTGGGAGGGTGACGACCCCCATAGTCATGACATTATTACTTATCATCGTTTGCACGATGAAGTGGCTAAAATTGCGAACGGTTTACGCAAGTTAGGCGTGTGTAAAGGTGACAGGGTTGCCATTTATATGCCGATGATCCCACAGGCTGTATATGCCATGTTAGCCTGCGCCAGAATTGGCGCGGTACACACGGTTATTTTTGGTGGGTTTTCACCTAATGCTATCGCCGATCGCGTGAACAATTGTCAAGCTAAGGTGTTGATTACTGCCGATGAAGGTTTAAGAGCTGGCAAGCATATCCCGCTTAAAGTTAACGTAGATACTGCTTTTGCAGAGCATGATTGTCCAAGTATGGAGCAAGTTGTCGTGTTCAAGCATACGGGGAACGAGGTGAGTTGGGGTAAAAATGATATCTGGTGGCATGACTTAACCGCTGATTGTTCAACGGATTGTCCTCCTGAGGCGATGAACGCTGAAGACCCGTTATTCATTTTGTATACCTCTGGCTCAACTGGGCAACCAAAAGGTGTCGTACACACCACGGGTGGTTATTTAGTTTGGGCATCAATGACCCATAAGTACGTGTTCGACTATCAACCCGGTGAAGTGTATTGGTGTGCGGCCGATGTAGGTTGGGTAACGGGTCATAGTTATATTGTGTACGGGCCTCTAGCGAATGGTGCAACAAGTGTGATGTTTGAAGGTGTACCGACCTATCCAGACGTGCGCCGTATCGGTCAGATAATCGATAAGCACAAGGTCAACATTCTATATACTGCGCCGACTGCTATTCGTGCATTAATGGCTCACGGAGATTTCCCTGTCGAGGGAATTAGTGGTGAGTCATTGCGTCTACTCGGTTCTGTTGGCGAGCCCATTAACCCTGAAGCTTGGCAATGGTATTACACTACGGTTGGTCAGTCTCGTTGTCCTATTGTGGATACGTGGTGGCAAACCGAAACCGGTGGCGCCATGATCACGCCACTGCCAAGCGTAACCGCCATGAAGCCAGGAGCCGCGAGTCATCCATTTTTCGGGGTACAGCCCGCATTGGTGGACGGCGAAGGTCATGAATTAGCGGGCGCTACTGAAGGCAACTTGATCATAAAAGACAGTTGGCCAGGGCAAGCGCGGACTGTTTATGGCGATCATGAGCGCTTTGTGCAAACGTATTTCACGACTTATCCGGGCACGTATTGCACGGGAGATGGTGCTCGGCGTGACGAGGATGATTATTTTTGGATCACTGGGCGTGTTGATGACGTACTGAATGTCTCTGGTCACCGTTTAGGAACCGCCGAAATCGAGAGCGCGTTAGTGTCTCACTACGCGGTAGCGGAGGCGGCTGTAGTGGGTTATCCCCATGATTTAAAAGGTCAGGGTATATACGTGTATGTTATGCCTAACGAGGGTGTCGAGGTCACGGATGAACTAAGCAAAGAGTTGTCTAATTGGGTACGTAAAGAGTTGAGTCCTATTGCGACTCCTGATCTTATTCAATGGTCTGCAGGGTTACCTAAGACACGCTCTGGTAAAATTATGCGCCGTATTTTACGTAAGATTGCGGCAAATGAGTATGAGCAACTGGGAGATACTTCCACCTTGGCTGACCCAAGTGTAGTTGACACGTTGATAGAACAGCGTTTAAATCGCTAGCGTCGAGTAAAAATAACAGCCAAATATGATAACGCTACTTGTTGCAGATGATCACCCTTTGTACCGCGATGCTTTACGCGGAGCTCTGACTATGTCTTTCAGTGATTTAAAACTGTTAGAAGCCGCCGATCTGATGCAAACCGTAGCGTTATTAGAACAACACTCAGACATCGATTTACTGCTACTTGATTTACATATGCCGGGTAGCGGTGATTTGTTTGGCTTAATTCACATCCGTAAGTTGTTTCCTGAGCTGCCGGTGGCCGTGGTTTCTGGCTTGGATGAACCGACTATCATTACCAAGGTGATTAACCTCGGAGCCCTCGGTTTTGTCCCTAAAACAACGGGGGCGGCGCAGATTGCGCATGCAGTAACTAGCATGCTTGAAGGTGATATTTGGCTACCTGAAGGTTATGCCAGTGACGGCGTGGAGTTGGACAACGCTTTTACTGAACTGGCCGACAAAATAGCAAGTTTAACGCCTGCTCAGTACAAGGTACTTTGTTACATGCGTGATGGATTGCTGAATAAGCAAATTGCCTATAACCTCGATATTGCCACTGCTACCGTCAAAGCCCATGTGACTGCGATCTTCAAGAAATTACATATTAATAATCGTACTCAAGCCGTGCTTATTGCCTCGCAACTTCAGCTTGAGCCGCCTGCAGCAACGCCCTCAACTTAGCGGGTTTAACTGGCTTAGATAAGTATCCACAGCCCTGTTCTTGGCAGCGTTCAATCAGCCCAGTTTCAATGTTCGCAGTGATCAGTATTGCCGGAACCTGACCTGGTGTTTGTTCTGCGAGCTGCCTTCTTAATAACGCAATAAGTTGTAGTCCATCTACATCACTGCTTAATTGAAAGTCCATTAAAATGACATCCGGTGTAAAGTCACCAAGAGAGGCTAGTGCATCGGCGGGCGTTTGCGCGCAATGCGCGATAACTTTCCATTTCACCAGTAAGGATTGCAGGGCATCGAGATTTTGCATTTGGTCGTCTACGCACAGCACTTTTAGTTCATGTAAGCCCACCTTGTTAACTTTCATAACGGGCTTGGCTTTGAGAGGTTCACAAAGGGGTAATTGGATGCTAAAGCAACTACCATGGTGGAGCTTGGAGCTAACGCGCAGATTGGCTTGTAAAATTGCGCTTAGCCGTTGCACGACTCCTAAACCTAAGCCAACTCCTTGTTGCTGGTTTCCACTGACACGATAAAAATCGCTGAAAATCTTATCTAATTGTTGTGGTTCGATACCCGTGCCAGTATCGAATACTTGGAATAATACTTTATCTCCCCGTTGCCTGACTGATACCAACACACCACCTGATTCTGTATATTTCAGCGCATTTGACAGGAAGTTTTGCATGATGCGGTAAAGATAAGTGCGATCTGTTTTTACCCATATTTCAGGAATACGCGAGCGCAGTTGTAACCCTTTTTGCTCGGCAATAAGCTCAAACTCAGCCACAAGTGGTTGTAACACATCTTGAACATTGGTTGCGTGAGGCTCAGGCTGAAGTTCACCTTGATCGAGTCGTGCAATATCCAGTAATGTCGCTATTAATGCCTCACTGGCTTGAATACTGTTTGATAATTTCCCCACAGTTTGCCGGGCGTCGTCATTTAATACGGCTTCTTGCAGCGCCCCAAGGTAAAGTTTTGCGGCATTGAGTGGCTGTAAAATATCGTGGCTGGCCAGTGCCAAAAAGCGTGTTTTACTGGCATTAGCCTGTTCAGCAGTGCTTCTAGCGCTCACCAATTGTGTTTCTGCTTGGGCACGCCTTTGTATCTCAGATCTCAATTCAGCGTTGATGGTTTGCACTTCTTGTGTACGTTTTTGAATGCGATTTTCTAAATCTATGTTCGCTTCTTTGAGGGCATGTTGGGTCTCAATGTGTTCAGTAACATCATTGAAACTGGTGACAAAGCCACCGCCAGGCAAAGGCGTGCCAATCATTTCCAATGTTCGTCCATCACTTCGTTGGCGTAAGAATCGATGGCTGGTGCCTTTACGCATATGCTCAAGTCGTTTATGCACTAAATACTCTACTTCCCCAGAGCCACATTCACCGCGTTGAGCGTTGTACCTGACTAAGTCTTCGATGGGACGACCCACACGGATCATATTTGCTGGATAACTAAAAAGTGCTAAGTAGCTTTTATTCCACGCGACTAGATTGAGATCCCGATCGATCACACTTATGCCTTGCTCTAGGCTTTCAAGGGAGGCGACTAAGGCACTCATGTTAAATTGTATTGCCTGGGTTGTATCGTCGAAAAAGTTAACGACTTCTTCGAAATTGAGTTTCTTGCCGCTAATGGCGCTGTCTACTAATGCTTTGGCAGAAGACGCACCAATGACTCCACCTAACGCCCGTTCACTGAACAGCACAAACTCTTCACTGGCAGACTCGGCGGGGTTGAGTATTTGGCCATTTCGTTGCTGGTAATCACTGAGCAATTGACGGCAGCGCTTTTCACCTAAAAAGGTACTCAATAGGGTTTGCAAATCTTCAACTGTAGTGTGGGTGCGCGGTGTATTGTGCTGCTTGCTTTTATCATCTGTGGTGGTGACAAAAGCTTCAGCTTGGATCCGATCGATTAAACGCACATCGGCCACATATGAAAACAACATATAGGCAAGGGTGTTAGCGAGTAAACTATAAATGGCTACGGCATTAATCGTGTCGTTTAATAACAAATTCTGCCCAGAGTCGTTTAATAACGGCAGCAATAGCCATAATATCCACGAGCCTATCCCGACCATCAAGCCCGCATAAACACCTTGTGCATGACCACGTTTCCAATACAAACCGCCGATTATGGCGGGCATAAGTTGTATCACTAAGGAAAAAGCAATTAAGCCGATAGAAGCTAACGAGCGGCTGTCAGTCATTTGCTGATAATACAAAAAAGCTAAAAACAGAATTCCAGCAATCACCAACCTACGGATCAATAAAATACGTTTAGTGAAATTCGGGGGCGCATTGGCGCTGCGATGCTCTGACAGTAAGTTCGGTAAAATGACATCGTTCGTTAGCATGGTACTAAGGGTCAAAGTAGCGACAATGATCATGGCTGTAGCAGCGGATAACCCGCCGACAAAGACCAGCATCTGCAACAATATACTGCCGCTGTTGATTGCCATACCCAAAACATAGGTATCGGGCTCTTGGCTTGTATAGCGAAACATTTCATCCCCAGCGGCAGAAATAATGGGGATCAGGACCGCAATGCACAAAAGATAAAGTGGGAATAACCAGCGTGCAGTTTTTAAGTGACTGAGCTTTAAGTTGTCTACAATGGCGACATGGAATTGCCGGGGTAGGCACACCACAGCACCAGCTGCCATTAGGGTTTGGGCCACAAACGAAAACGACAAAATATTGTCCATTGCTTCGTAGGTCGTAAATTTGCCAAGTAATGGTGCGCTAGAAGTTTGGCTATAGGCTAGATAACCAAAAGTGGCGACCGCAATAAGTGCACATAGTTTTATCACCGACTCGAAAGAAATGGCAACCATCAAACCCCGACGATACTCAGTGACATCTGTGTGCTTAGTACCAAAATAAATGGAAAATAGTGCGATAAAAGTGGTGGCACCCAGTACGACTAACTCAGCGTGAGTTTGCCCTGAAAACATTAAAAATGCTGAACCGACCGCTTTTAGCTGCAATGCTATATAAGGAATGGTCGCCAGTAGCGCTATCAAAGTAACGAGTAAGGCGATAGTTTGACGTTTACCGTAACGTGATGAAATAAAATCAGCAATGGTGGTGATGTGCTGACGTTTGCTTACGGCAATCAATTTGCGTAAAAATCGATATCCAAATAGATACAGCAACATAGGCCCGAGTAATATGGGTAGGTAATCCCAAGTATCTCTAGATGCCTCACCTACCGAGCCAAAAAACGTCCATGCGGTGCAATAAATGGCCAAAGCTAACGAGTAAATCGCTGGATGCGAGCTTATTCGTTTTGCTAGCGCACTATTGCCATCACCCCATTTGGCTACCCAAAACAAGCCCGTTAAATAGATGATGGCGAGTACCATCCAACCTAGTGCCATAAAACTCTCAACTTATTTTCGGCGTAAGACGTTTATTTATCAGGACTTTAGCACAGCCTATTGCACTAAATCACCCAGTAAGACCATGGTCTCATTCCGTCTTATAAAACATAAGACTAAAGTTATTTACATCTTATTAACCTTGAATGAGAAACAACATGGCATTTAGAAATGAAGACGACAAAAAAGCATACTGGCGGGAGAACCTCGCTCTGATGGCAAAACTACTGGTTATTTGGTTTGTTGTGTCCTTTGGTTTCGGTATTTTGCTGGTGGACGTACTCAACCAAATTCAGGTCTTTGGCTTTAAGTTGGGCTTCTGGTTTGCCCAGCAAGGCGCAATTTATGTTTTTGTCGCGTTGATATTTATCTACATGTACAAAATGAATCAACTCGACAAGCGCTACGGCGTCGACGAAGAATAGGAGCAGGGCTATGGATGTTCAATTATTAACCTTTATTATCGTAGGCGCGTCGTTCGCATTATATATAGCCATTGCCATATGGGCGCGAGCTGGGTCTACACAAGAATTTTATGTGGCAGGTGGCGGAGTTCACCCGATTGCTAACGGTATGGCAACGGCTGCGGATTGGATGTCAGCAGCATCTTTCATCTCGATGGCTGGGCTTATATCATTCATGGGATACGACGGTGCTGTATATTTACTAGGTTGGACCGGAGGATATGTATTACTTGCCTTGTGTCTTGCTCCGTATCTGCGGAAGTTTGGTAAGTTTACCGTGCCGGACTTTATAGGCGACCGCTATTATTCTCAAACTGCACGTACGGTGGCGGTTATCTGCGCGATATTTGTATGTTTTACCTATGTAGCAGGTCAAATGCGCGGAGTTGGTGTGGTCTTCAGTCGTTTCTTGGAAGTGGATATTGTCACCGGTGTTGTTATCGGTATGGCAATCGTATTTTTCTACACAGTGCTTGGCGGCATGAAAGGTATAACCTACACCCAAGTTGCACAGTACTGCGTACTGATTTTTGCTTACTTGGTGCCTGCTGTCTTTATCTCAATACTGGCAACAGGCCATGTGTTACCGCAAACAGGTTTTGGCGCGTCCTTGGCGGACGGGTCAGGTGTGTACCTGCTCGACAAATTAGATGGGCTCTCAACCCAGCTGGGATTTAACGAGTATACGTCCGGCACAAAAGGCACGTTCGATGTGTTCTGCATTACTGCCGCTCTCATGGTGGGAACCGCTGGATTACCCCACGTCATTGTACGCTTCTTTACCGTACCCAAAGTGCGTGATGCCCGTAAGAGCGCGGGTTGGGCATTGTTATTTATCGCTATTTTATATACTACTGCGCCTTCTATCGCTGCATTTGCACGTGTAAACATGATAGAAACCATTAATGGCCCAACGGTTAATGAACAAGTGGCTACCGGCACACCTCACAGCGAAGCACCAAGTTGGATCACTAGCTGGGAAAAAACGGGACTTATCAGCTGGGACGATAAAAACCAAGATGGTAAAATGTTCTATTCAGGTGATGAGCGCAATGAAATGCACGTAGACCGGGACATTATTGTCATGGCCAATCCAGAGATTGCCAATCTACCAGCATGGGTGATTGCTTTGGTCGCAGCTGGTGGTATTGCAGCAGCGCTTTCTACGTCAGCAGGTTTGTTGTTGGTTATTTCAACGTCGGTATCCCATGACTTATTAAAGCGTAATTTAATGCCAAATATTTCGGATAAAAAAGAGCTGTTTTATGCCCGTCTGGCGGCAGGCGTTGCTATCGTTATTGCAGGGTACTTTGGTGTTAATCCGCCCGGATTTGTCGCACAAGTAGTTGCCTTTGCGTTCGGCTTAGCAGCTTCGTCGTTCTTCCCTGTCATCATTTTGGGGATATTCATGAAGCGTATGAATGACAAAGGCGCTATTTCTGGCATGCTCGCCGGAATAGGTTTTACTGCTGCGTATATTATCTACTTTAAGTTTGTTAACCCAGCAGCCAATGTGGCTGAAAACTGGTGGTTTGGTGTCTCGCCTGAAGGCATTGGAGCAATCGGTATGTTGGTTAATTTCGCTGTGGCGTTATTGGTCTTTAAAATGACGAAGGAAGCCCCCCAAGAGATCCAGCAATTAGTCGAGGATATTCGTTATCCAAAAGGTGCGGGAGAGGCAACTGCGCATTAACGAATCGGTAGCGATACAATCAATATCGGGGTGTTAAAAATACCCCTTTACTACAAAAGCGCCCACTCGTTCCGGCGCTTTTTATTTTCCGCCAACTTCTGGTTGAGCAGTCGTCACTCAGCGCTGGTAATTTAAGCGTTTTTAGCTATTATTGTTGTCATATCAAACATTTAAAATTTTTTTGCAGTGACAAGGACGTTGATGGCGGTATTTACCGATGTACGATTTACCTCGGATGTGACAGTTCAAGCGTTAGCCGAGAGTGTGAGCCTGCTGATGTCCAGTAATCCTAAGGGGATCATGCTCCTGTGCACTGATAAGGCCGCATCTTGGGGGGAAACGTTTAACCTATGGGTAAATAAACTCAAAGTGCCAATCTTCGGTGGGGTATTCCCTGGTCTTATCGTCAACTCTCGATTCGAGCCTAAAGGGATTTTGGCGGTGGGGTTGGCCAATGATATACATGTCTCGGTAATTGAAAATATTTCAAACATCTCGCCTCATTCCGTAAATGTAAGCTTAACTTCCTCGTCTGTTCACTCAGTTGTGATTATGGTGGATGCCTTATCAAGGCAAATCGATGGTTATTTACAACAGGTACTGCATTCGATATCTGATGATTGTTGCGTATTCGGCGGCGGAGCAGGTACCTTAGCCTTTCATCCGCAGCCCTGTCTTTTCAGCCCTAAAGGTATGCATCAAGATGCCATGTTATTGGTCGAAATGACCACTGAATGGGATTTAGCCGTTGGGCATGGTTGGGAAGTGCTCGCGGGTCCTTATTTAGCGAACAAAGTCGATGATAACCGAATTGTTGAACTCAATTTTGAGTCCGCGGACAAACTTTATCAACGTGTGGTCGAAGAGCACAGCTCCCTGTTATTTGATGAGCACGACTTTTTTGATATCGCGAAAACCTTTCCTTTTGGCTTAGCACGGCTGGACGACACAGTCCTTATTCGCGATCCCATTAAAGTTGATGAAAAAGGACTGATTTGTGCTGGAGACATACCGGAAAACACCATGTTGTATATTATGCGCGGGGACGCGCAAAAATTAATTTCAGCAGCATCAGGAGCGGTGAGAAATACGCTTGTTAATATGATATCTACACAACATATGGGTGACTGTATATTGTTCGATTGTGTGAGTCGGCAATTGTTTCTGCGTGACGAATTTACTCGCGAATTACAGCAAATCCATGCTGAACTGGGCCAGCATCATCGGCTTGTTGGCGGGTTAGTGTTAGGCGAGATTGCCCTAGATGAAAGCGGTATATTGAGTTTGCATAATAAAACTGCTGTAACGGCACTAGCTCGAGTCAACGCTGAGGAACGGGTCAGATGATGAGCACGGCTCTGCGTTACTGCACTTTATTGCTTAGATTTATGATTAGAATATAGATGACCGAAATGAGCCGTACTCTCCAAATCATTTCAATTCAGCACGAACTGGCTATGCACATTGGTTTGGATCTCAATCTAGACAAAATGCTGCAACTTTTTTTAGACAGAGCAAAAAAGCGTTTAAGTCTACGCCGAGCCGTTGTGTTTAAGGAGGCCCCTAGGGCTGGCAAAGAAAATGATTTGCTTTGTTATCCCTATGACCATAGATCTGACGAAGTGAACGACTGGTTGGTCGAACAGGTATACCAGTTTAATCAATTGGACATGATGACGTTTTGCCACAAAAAAGGGCAAAGCTTCTTTTATCTGTTTAAAATTCCGCATTTTGGCGCGATTAGCTTTGAGCGAAGAATACAACCCATAGATGACATAGTGTTACATGCACTGCTACCGCTGTTTGAGCGCTTAGCCGTGAGTTGCCAAGCCTGTTTGGAGCATCAAAAACTTGTTGATGAAATCAAGAATCGTAAGGCAATCGAAGAACAACTTAGAAGGCAAACCTATCAGGATGTATTAACCGGATTACCTAACCGTAAAATGTTAAGCATCAATTTGCAAAGCCTGCTGATAAATGTTCAGCAGCGGGGGCAGTTTGGTGCGGTATTTTTTATTGACTTGGACAGATTTAAGTTAATCAACGATACGTCGGGCCATTCTGTAGGTGATGAATTGCTGATCAATATTACCAGTCAATTGAAAACCTGCATTCGCCGTGATGATACCTTGGCGCGAGTGGGTGGCGATGAATTTATCTTGTTACTGAGCAATATAGGCAGTGATGAGCAAAGCGCTGTGACGAGGGCAACTAAGGTAGCCGATAAAATGCTCGACATTACGCGTGAGAGTATTGAGCTATCTCACTGTTCTGTGTATACCAGTTTTAGCATAGGGATTGCTTTGTTTCCCTCTCCTGAATTGAGTGCGAACTTAACCATTGGTGAGCAGGCTAAACATCTCATCAAACATGCAGATGTTGCTATGTACAAAATTAAGCATACGAGCCGTAACGGTTACATGTTCTATCGTCAAGAATTACAAGTAATGTCAGCATTTCGTTCTAGTGTGGAGCAACGCCTTCATATCGCACTACGTGAACAATTGTTTAGCTTATATTTTCAACCGCTCGTGGATGTTGACGGTAAGGTTGTGGCCGCTGAGGCATTAATACGTTGGCATGACGAAACGTTAGGCTGGGTCGGTCCGCAAGACTTTATACCGGTAGCGGAGGAATCCGGGCTTATTGTTGATATTGGACTTTGGGTTTTAAGGCATACTTGCGAGTTGATCGCGCAGAATCGCGATTGGTTTGATAGGGGTAAATTACGTTACATCAGTGTCAATATTAGTCCTCGCCAGTTCAGCCAAGCACATTTTGTTGAGCAGATATTAGCAGTGATAGATGAGTATAATATTTCTCATTCATACTTGCTATTAGAAATAACGGAAGGTGTAGCCATGGAAAACATTACCACTGCTATCAGTATTATGAATGCCTTAGCCGCTCACAATTTGCATTTTATGTTGGATGATTTTGGAAGTGGTTATTCGTCGTTATCTTATCTGCATAAGTTGCCATTAAAATCCGTCAAAATCGATCGTAGTTTTGTGGCTAAAATTGATCAAAGTGCAGATAATCAGGTAATTGTCGAAGCCATCATTTATATTTCCCGGCACTTTTCGTTGGAGTGCGTCGTTGAAGGGGTAGAAACTCTCGAAGAACGGGCGTACTTTAGTGATAAGGGCGTCGCAGCGATCCAAGGTTTTCATTTCTTTAAGCCACAACCCGAAAGCGCATTTGTTGCATTAATAAACGCAATCCACTAAGCGCACTTCTTCATTAATATGTACCGAATTTATCGATAACTAAGGTATTCTTTTGTTCTGCGCTTTATTGTTAGTTATTGGTAGAAAATAGTTATGAATCATATTCCCCAGCATACATTAGAATTTCTGCGTGATTCCGCTCCCTTTGATTCATTGAACGAACAAGAAATCAATGTTCTGGCGCAATCTATTACTGTTGCCTACTTTAGCCAAGAAGATGTTACCGGTATTTTAAAGCAACAACAGGGCGCATTGTTTCTCATCTACAATGGTCAATACTCGGTGCAAGACTCCGCAGAAGCTGAGCGTCATGTCAGTGATGGAGATTATTTTGGGTGTGATAATTTATGGCAAAAACAACCAAATGAGATCACGGTTAAAGTAGACAGTCCAGGCTTAGTCTATTGCATTCCCAAAAAGGGTTTTGCGCAATGCGCTAAAAATCATCCTAGTATTGAGATATTTTTTCGAAATTACACTTCAGAGCAAATTTACACTGAGCAGGTAGATGATTCCAAGTCTATGTGGTTATATAAACCGATCCGAGAGGTTATATCGGATGGGGTCGTGAGTGAAGATATCCACAGCAGTATTCTGCAAGGCGTGCAGAAAATGTCCCATAGCAGCGTGTCGTCGCTGGTGATAACGGATAAGCAAACTTTGGTCGGTATATTAACTGACAGAGACATACGCAATCGAGTGGTCGCCCAGCAAACCGATGTAAACCTATCGGTCAGTGAGGTCATGACCCGAGATCCAGTGAAAATTAATGATCAGCGCACTTTATTTGACGCGCTATGCATGATGACAGAGCACAATGTTCATCATTTACCGGTTGTCGATAAAAATACTGGTGTGCCACTTGGCATGTTGACCGCTAGCGACATGATCCGCCACCAACGTGGTAATGTATTATTTGTTATTAACGAGCTTACCAAAGCCCCTTCTCTGTATGATTTAACACGATTGTCTTGGCAACTTCCTCATTACTTCTCTAAACATGCCAAACGTTTAGGTGATTTTGATATCGCGGGCAAAGTGCTATCTCAAGCAACCGATATCATGACTCGCAAGCTGATTGGTTTTTTTCAACAACAACATGGTGAAGCACCGTTAGCGTTTTGTTGGTTGGTTTATGGCTCGCAAGCGCGAGAAGACCAAACGATGGGATCTGATCAAGACAATGGCATGCTATTTTCGACAGAGCCGAATCCTGAACAAGCACAGTATTTTGCCGATATGGCCGAGTACGTGTGCAGAGGACTTGATAAATGCGGGATCAAGCTGTGTACTGGCAATATTATGGCCAGTAACCCAGAATTGCGTTTATCGGTAGAACAGGCGGTCGCCCAAGCGGAGTCTTGGGTAAGAGAGCCAAGCCCTCAAGCTATTTTAAACTGTAATATTTTTCTTGATGTACGTGCGGTTGCAGGGAATCGTTTTTTACTCAATCAATTGCATACTGAACGTAAAGAACTGCTCAAACAGTCCCGATTTATTGCGGCCTTAACGCGCCACGCAAGTGAAGGGCATGTTCCTTTATCTATGTTTCAAAAATTTGTTTACAAAAAGGGCTTAGGGAAAAAAGATTGTATCGATTTGAAAAACAGCGGCGTGGCGATCATCAATAATTTAGTGCGTATATACTCCTTAGCCAACGGCTTAACTATGCCGTCTATTCCCCATCGTTTAGATGGACTGTTAACGCATTCGGGATTATCCAGTAAAGATGTCAAAAATCTACGGGATATTTGGTTGTTGTTTAATCGATTACGCTGGCGTCATCAAATCCAAAACAAAGTCACCGACAACTACGTCTCAATCAGTGACTTATCGTCCATTGAGAAGTACCAATTAAAAGAAGCCATGCGGGTTATTCGCCGTACTCAGCAAGCTGCCGTGTTTAAGTTTGCCGGCGGGTTAGGCTAATCGAGACTAAGAGGGATATTTAATGTGGCAAAAAATACGTAAGTGGTTTGCCCCTAAACCACAAATACCTCCAGAGTGGTTAAATATGCCGTTGAGGGAAATACCTTTTCTGTGTATAGATTTAGAATTGACCTCACTTAACCTAAACGATACTAAAATTCTGTCAATTGGTTGGGTTGAAGGAAAGGGTAAGCAGATAGCGATGCAAAGCTGTTTCTACCAAGTCGTGTCAACGACTGCCTCGTTAAACCAAAGCCCAGTCATACACGGCTTAACAGCCCAAGATATCGCCCAAGGCCAACCAGTGCGTATTGCGCTTGAAGAGTTGAAACAATATGCCAGCAGCCACATTTGGGTTTTTCACTGTACTGGTTTGGACATGACGGTTCTAAACGGTGTATTTAAGAAGTTGAATATTCCTTTACCTACCGTAGTTACGCTAGACACCTTGCGCTTTGGTTTATACCAGTTGACTAGAAATTTACGCCCACCACCGCCGAATGCTGTTGTATTACCTGTATGCCGTGCGCGTTATAATTTACCTGCAGTACCCGCGCACAACGCCCTAGACGATGCTATGGCGACGATGGAATTACTCTTTGCGCAAATCCAAAAGTTTGCTCCCCAAAATAGTGACACCTTAAAAAGTCTGCTGATTACGGATGCCATTGACGTATTTCCAGCGCCACTTGATCAGCTCTGAATATAAACCATATAAGTATGTGTAAATTCTACGTTTAGTGTCTGTTAATATAATGTTGCAAAATATACCTCTGAGCTATAGTAAAAAGCGCTCTTTTTAACTAGATTTAAAGGAGTAGCAAAGAGGAGAAGTATTGTGAACCACTTTACCAAGCAGCATACATTCTGGTTAGTTCTTATCTTTACGTTTATGTTAACAGCATGTCAGAGTGCGCCAATCGTAAAACACGTATCCGGTCCCATTTTTGATGATGAAGCCTTCCCTAGTGCCAAGCACATTTCAATAGAGTCAGAAAAAGACATCTTCCGTTTAGATAAAGAAGCAAGAACTTATGTTCAGCAAACAGTTGGCCATATACAAGATCCAATCGAGCGTACGGAAACCCTAGCACGCAGTATATTTAAGCGTTTAAATTTCGACTTACTTTACCGGGGCGATGCAAATACGACGGCCAATGAGACATTTCATAATCGGGCCGCAAATTGTTTGTCTTTATCGATTATGACCTACGCATTGGCCAATGAAGCCGATTTAAGTGTACGTTTTCAGGACATTCAAATACCTGAATATTGGACGCGTCGAGAAGGCGTAAGTTTGTTAAACGGGCATATTAATTTACAGATAATCCCCCAAGCGCGAAGCACCAACTCGTTTTATTTATATAAACGTGGGTACCAAATTGATTTTGATCCACAAACCCAGAAGAAACACTTTCCGCGAAAAATCCTTAGTAAAAACCAAGTGATTGCAATGTTTTACAATAATAAAGGCGCTGACGCCCTGATCAATAATGAGCGAGATTTAGCCTACGCTTATTTTTCAGCGGCCCTAAAAGTAGAACCAAACTTTGATTCAGCCTTAGTGAATTTGGGTTTCTTATATCGAGTGTCTAAGCTATTTGATTTAGCTGAGCGGGTATATTTAATAGCGCTGGCATCGTCGCCTGATAATTTAACTGCCTGGGAGAATTTAGCCTATCTCTATGCATACTCAAATAAACCTGAGCAGTCTGCTGAGATCCTTGCCCGTGTAGAAAGCAAACGATTACGCAACCCTTATTACCATTTGGATTTAGGTCGAAGGGATTATGACAGTGGGGACTTACAGCAAGCGTTAGCACATTTCAATCGTGCACTTGCTATCGATAAAACGCGTCATGAAATCTTTTTTGCTTTAGCAAAAACCTATTTTGCTCTTGGTGAGGTAGCAGAAACCGAACGTTATTTGAAGAAAGCGAAGCGCACCGCTAAGAACATGCAGGAGAAAGAGTTGTACCAAGGAAAGTTAGATTTACTGAGTCGTTCTTAATAAGCGAATTTTCGTTTAACATGAACCTACCTCACGGATGGCTATCCACAAGGTAGGTTCTAATGGGGGTAGCTAAATCTATTTATGCCACGCCCAGTTCCCGCAAACGTTCAGCCAAGTAAGATTTGGCTGTATGTCGTTCAGATAAAACGACCTCGGGACGTGGATGCAAAAACAATGGCAGTGATATGCGTGATTTAGATTGATCAGCACCTTTAGGATTAATGACCCGGTGTGATGTTGATGGGAAATATCCCCCTGAGGCTTCCTGGAGCATATCTCCAATGTTGACAATTAAGGTTCCGAAATCACAAGGTACGTCGATCCACTCATCTCCCGTCCCTTTAACCTGTAAGCCGGGTTCGTTAGCGGACGGTAAAATAGTCAACAGGTTAATGTCTTCATGTGCTGCCGCGCGAATTGCGTCAGGCTCTTCAGCACCCGTAATGGGTGGGTAATGCAAAACCCGCAATAATGTTTGATCACTATCTTTCGCCATGCCTGAAAGCGGTTCACTGTATAATGCGGCCACTTCTGAAGGTGAATACTTCTCAACCCAAGCAAGTAATTCAGACGCTAAGTTGTTGGCGGCCTGATAATAATCTTGTAACTCTTGTTTCAAGTCTGGTGGGCACTTCCCCCAAGGGTAATAATGAAAGTATTCTTTAATATCTTTCTTTTTAAAACCTTTGGCGGTCTCTGATACTTTGGTAGAGAAAAAACCATCATGGCTTTGATTATCGAATGCATAATGAAGTTTATCATCACGGTTAAAAAAAGCCTGCCAGTTCTGATAGATACTCGTAACAGTAGATTGTTCAATGGGGTGGTTTTTAAGTACACCAAAACCCGTTTGGCGTAGTGATTCTACGAATTTTTTGTCTGCGTCAGGCGCTAGATAATCGACGGCTAGCAATTGCATAATATTCTTTCCTGTCTGTCGTGTAGTGTGAATGGAGTGCCCACCTTGGCATTCATTCCTTTATTATGAGTAATGGTTCAAAGACTCAAGTATAGGCCAGCTAGGGCGGCGCTCATTAAATTGGCCAAGGTTGCGGCTAATACAGCTTTGAGGCCCAATTGAGCTATTTCTTTACGTCTGGTAGGCGCCAATGCGCCGATCCCGCCCATTAATATTGCAATGGATGAAAAGTTAGCAAAGCCACACAGCGAAAATATTACGATAGCTTGCGTACCAGGTGACAAATCCGCCTGATATTTCAAAAAGTCTACATAAGCAACAAATTCATTGACGACCATTTTCTGTCCAATAAAGCTACCCGCAAGGTTGGCTTCATCCCATGGCACACCTAAGGCCCATGCTAGGGGTTGAAAAACGTATCCCAGTATGACTTCGAAACTTAAGTTTTCAATGCCGACAACTCCGCCGGCCCAGCCAATGAGGCCGTTTAATAAAGCGATAAGCGCAATAAAAGCAAGCAACATGGCGCCAACATTGAGCGCTAAGTGCATACCTGAGGCTGCACCGCTAGCTGCTGCATCGAAGATGTTAGCGTACTTGTCTTCCTCGTTATCGACTTCAGCTAGTTCGTTCTTAACTTCTTGGGTTTCAGGCATGATGATTTTAGCCATCAGCAAGCCGCCGGGAGCAGCCATAAAACTAGCGGCCAACAGATACTTTATCTCGACTCCCATACCCGCATACCCGGCCATGACGGAGCCCGCAATAGAGGCTAACCCGCCAACCATAATGGCAAACAGTTCCGAACGTGTCATATGCGGAATAAAAGGTTTAACGACGAGGGGGGCTTCTGTCTGGCCAACAAATATATTGGCAGCGGCTGACATGGATTCAGGACGACTTGTTTTAAGTGCGAACTGCAAGAATCCGCCTATTAAACGGATAATCCAAGACATGATACCCAAATGATAAAGGACGGTGATTAATGACGAGAAAAATACAATAACGGGCAACACGTTAAAAGCAAAAATGAATCCTAAGGATTTGTTCCCTAATTGACCAAAAATGAAATCAATACCTTGTTGGCTATATTCGATAATATTTTTGACGTAGACCGTCAGGCCTAATAAAAAGTCTTTTCCTGGAGGGAAATACAGTACTAATGCGCCAATTATGGCTTGAATGGCAAATGCTCCACCCACGGTGCGCCAGTTTATTGACTTGCGATGTGCAGAGAGCAATATCGCAAGAATGAACAGAACGGCGATGCCAATCAAGCTGACCATCCTAACTCCTTAATTATTGTTATTATGTCGTCGTTATTTTATCGGGCTAAAGTAAAGTTTGCTGAATATGTGATTTAATCACATCCAGGGCAATACGATTTTTCCCGCCTTGGGTCACAATCACATCGGCAGTGAAACGACTAGGTGCGATAAATTGATGATACATAGGCTTAACAGTCGATTCGTATTGCTTCGCAACGGAATCCAAGGTGCGACCACGTTCAGCGATATCGCGTTTCATGCGCCGTAATAAACAAATGTCTAGGGGCGTATCAACAAAGATTTTGATATCGAATAAGGGTTGTAACTCTTGATTCGCTAACAACATAATACCTTCAATAATGATAACCGGTGCTGACATTAGTTTTTCGGTCTGAGCCAAGCGTGTATGCGTTTTATAGCAGTAGTGAGGATAATCAACTGACTGCCAGTTCTTCAGGGCTTGTAGATGCTCAACTAATAATTCATGTTCAAATGCTTTGGGGTGATCATAATTATTTTTTTCGCGTTCTTGCATCGGTAGATGATCTTGAGCGCGGTAATAATGATCTTCACGAAGAATTTGTACATGTTTACCGTCTTCAGAAAATTCTTTTAATAAATTCTCAGTAAACAGCGATTTACCCGAGCCAGAAGCACCGGAGATAGCGATAACGAGAGGGGCAGACATACTACTCCGAATTGATAGATATGAGATTGCTTGAAAGATACCAGCGAACGGTGAAAAAGTCAGTTTTCACAGCCCATTTATATAGCAATTTTTATGACAATTCGTAAACCAGTACAATGTCAGCCCCATTGGTTAACATTAACGCAACAAGATTACGGTTTGTTGACCAACTGGTCAAGTTTGTTTGTATGAAATTTTCTGCTACTCATGAAGCCAGAAAGTTTTTTGGTAGGCGGATAGACGCATTTTACACTTAGGATTAAGTATTTGAGCGTCTAGACTGAGCGTCAGTGTTGCGTGAACTCTGATGGTTATTTTCCAATGAAGAGAACCTTATCTGCTTTAATATTAGGCAATGCATAATTATGTAACTTTGAACGTGAACCTTCACCTTGAGCTTTTGGCGGATAAAATTGTTCTTTTTCATCTTGGTAGTCGACGAATATATCATCCAGCGCCGAACGAATTTCACTGAGGGTTTTATCTAAGTTTGCAGCAAAGTCAGGACGTTTCCGCTTTGTGTGACCTAAATCTATTAAGCGGTAAAAGTACTTGTTTGCTGTTTGCACGAGTTCATCAGGTACATCACTGCTATTGCTTAAATTGGCACTTTTATCTTGTATGCAAAAATCAACTAAGGCAGCGTAAAAACAGAAGGGCTTATTGGGTAAAACTATCGCGGTACTCGTATCGATATAAGCTAATGTTTTACTTTTTAAATCGATGATTAACTGATGGCTCGCGATTGTTTCTAGTT
Source organism: Paraglaciecola polaris LMG 21857 (assembly GCF_000315055.1). Taxonomy (GTDB): domain Bacteria; phylum Pseudomonadota; class Gammaproteobacteria; order Enterobacterales; family Alteromonadaceae; genus Paraglaciecola; species Paraglaciecola polaris. The sequence goes on from NZ_BAER01000083.1 coordinate 30,975, forward strand.
CGTCCATCACAGTAGCGGCTTTATTATGTGAGGTACGTAGTTTCCGTATACATAACAGGCTGATAATTAAGGCCAATAAAAGTGGAATAGTGCCAAAATAGTCTAAGAAAGTCAGCGATTTTGCTGCGTACTGAATGACGATTTTTTGGTCATTTGTCAGCAAATATGCTTCTAAAGGCGCTTTGGCTGGTATCACATCGGGGGCTGCAATCCCTTGAATGCTGATCACATATAACGGCGAAGACTGTAGATCCAAAGCTGCATTTAGGTCAGATAAATAACGACTGACAGAACGAGAGTCTGCAACGGTTTTAAATTTTGGGTTAGCTAGCCGGAGTTTTGGCAGATCGATTGCAATGCGCTTCTCAACACTGGCTAAAGATTGTGTCTGGTTAGCAGTGGATTGAAAATGTACTCCAATGACAAATGCGAACTGAAATATCAGCCATGACAGCACAAATACCGCAGCATATATAAATTTATTTTTCATCTGGCACCGGTATCTTTGCATTTAAAGGCAACTGGCAGTGGTTGGGGATAAGTTGCAGCTGGCTGTAATAATCTGACTGTGTTTTGCTTGATAGTTGCAATAAAGTTTTTTGAATTTCACAAATCAAATCAGTATTTTGGGTCTCCATTTTTAAATACCATTTGCTGCCGCTTACTTTGGTTTTTATCGGTGTAATATAATTTGCCGAGAAGCGTTGATCATCGATATCTTTCCAAAATGACGAGATGATATCCACGCTACCTGTTGCAAGAAGGTCGCGCAGTGCCTCATGAGAATTTACATACACAATATCCATATTAGCTTCTGAAATGCCCAGCTCATTCAGTAGTCCTTTAGGTACAATATGCCCCGAGCGGCTGCTAGGGTAGTCCAACAGCCCCAAGCGTTTACCCCATAAATATTGTTTAGTCAGTTTTGGTTTTTCTTTTAAGGAGATTAAATAAGTGGAGTAGTCTTTGTATTGAGCTACAGTTTGGTATCTATAAGTCGTTTCTGCAGCAAAAGCCAACATGACATTTTCTTTGACCAAGGCAAGATCAGCAATTCCTTTACCTACATACTGAATAATTTCTTGCTCGTTGTGGCTCCACTGCACGGTGACCTTACCGTATTGACGATTGAGCGTTTGGTTGCTACATAATGCAGAAAGAAGTTTGCTCGCCATTCCTTGATCGGTTATAAATGCAACAAATTCGTCACTATTTTTTACCGATTTTGTTTGGCAAGTGAGCGATTGCGAAATTAAATTAGATAAATTTTCACTTTTTATTACGCTTGAATAGACACCTGCATACCAGCTGGCGAGCATAAATATTCCGGATAGGATGGGCAAGGCAATCGCGTTAATCGACAAAATTCTTTTCTGCACTCAAGTTCGGTATTTTTACTTGTTGTACTGATTTGACCAGTTAGTCTTACTTAAAGCAATAGGTAAATTTATTTGAAGGCGGTAAGTTATTGATTTAAAATAATTAATAATAAGAAGTTATGAATGTTGTTGAGGGGTTTTTACTTAGCAAAATTTGTTCACACTGGCTAAGTCAAAGTTTGTCACAAATCGTGTCACCTCATGACGTATAAAAATAAAAGTGACCGTTTACAAAGAAAATAAGAAAGCGGGCAGGGAATTTTTGACCAGTTAGTCAAATTTTTTGGTTACTGGTCAGTGCAGTAATATAAATGCAACATAAAAATAAAATAATAGCGGCATAAAAATTAACACGATTTAATACTCACAAACCTTAGGAAACACACAATGCTAAGAAAAACTAAACTCACCAGCATCGCGCTTGCGGTAGCCATGTCATTAGGCATGTCTTCTGCTGCTCTTGCGCAGGAAACGTCTTCAAGCATAGGCGGTACAGTTCTTTCACAAAGTGGTCAATCAGTATCAAACGCAACAGTTACTATCACAGACACCCGCACAGGGGCTGTGAAAGTGTTGACTACTAACGAAACCGGTCGTTATAACCTTCGTGGTGTGCGTGTTGGTGGTCCTTACACCGTAGAAGTGATGGATCAATCAGGCAATAAAACGGTTGAGCAAGGTGTTTTCTTGAATTTAGGCGAAACTAAAAGCCTTAATTTAGATTTAGCCACTCAACAGGAAGAGAACCTTGAAACTATTACAGTAAGCGGCCGCGTAACCAACGCAACCTATGGCGCTTCTGGACCCGTGGCTAACTTTAGTTTATCTGACTTGGAGGCAGCTCCTGCCATTAACCGTGATATCAAAGACTTAGTACGTATCGATCCGCGTATCTACGTAGATGAAGCTTTCGGCGACGGTATTCAGTGTGCCGGTGCTAACTCACGTTTTAACAGTTTGACGGTCGACGGTATCCGTACCAACGATAACTTCGGGTTGAATAGCAATGGTTATCCAACCATTCGAATTCCTTTTTCTTATGACTCGATCGATCAAGTCGCAGTGGAATTAGCACCTTTCGATGTTCAGTACGGTGGTTTTACAGCATGTAACATCAATGCTGTGACTAAGTCTGGTACAAATGAATGGCATGGTGGGGCTTTCTTCGACTATACCAATGACTCTCTTCGTGGTGATCAATTGGAAGGCGAGAAGCTAACGGTAGGCAACTTTAACGAAAAGCGTTACGGTTTCAATGTTGGCGGCGCATTAATCGAAGACAAATTATTCTTCTTCGGTTCATATGAAAAACTTGAAGGGGCGACGTTGTTTGACCGTGGTTCAGCAGACTCAAATCAAGCTGTTCAGGTTGCAGGTGTTTCTCAGGCTCAACTAGACCGAATTGAACAAATAGCTAACGATATCTACGGCTATGATCCGGGTGCATTTACAACTAGCATTCCGGTAGAAGATGAAAAAATCATGCTTAAACTTGATTGGCAGATTAATGCCGATCATCGTGCGTCTCTTGTTTACAACTACAACGATGGTAATACTATCCGTGAATCTGATGGGGATTCTGACGAATATGAGTTTTCTAACCATTATTATGAGCAAGGCGGAAAATTAGAGTCATATGTAGGGTCTTTATACTCTGATTGGTCTGATAATTTCTCAACCGAATTACGTATCGGTACCTCTGACTACGATGCAAATGTAGTTCCTTTAGGCGGAACAGATTTTGGTGAAGTTCAGATTTCTACCGAAAACGACGGTTCTCGTGCAACTGTTTATCTGGGTGCCGATGATTCTCGCCATGCTAACAAGTTGAGTTACAGCACAGATACATTGAAGTTGGCTGGTACCTACACAACAGGTGACCACATTATTACTGGTGGTTATGAGTTTGAAAGTTTAGATGTTTTCAACTTGTTCGTGCAAGAAGCTGAAGGTGAATACCGTTTCGGTTCTATTGATGATTTCGAAGCTGGAACGCCTTTCCGTATCACTTACGAAAATGCTGCTGTAACCAATGACGTTAACGATGCTGCTGCGGCTTTCTCTTACGATATCCATACTGCTTATATCCAAGACGAGTATTACTGGTTAGACCAAGATATGACGATCACCTACGGCCTTCGTTATGACTGGTACTCAAGTGATGATTTGCCGCCTGAAAACCCATTTGTTGAAGAAACATATGGTTTCTCTAATCAGCAAAACTTAGACGGTATCGATTTGCTTCAACCTCGTTTGGGCGTTAACTGGATGTTGACAGAGCAGTTAGAAGTGCGAGGCGGTGTTGGTTTGTATTCGGGTGGTAATCCTAACGTTTGGTTGTCTAACAACTATTCGAACAATGGTGTAATACAAGTAGAGCAGCAAGACCGCTCTGGCACATCTGTATTTGACATGGCGTTCACTGGTGAAGGTCGCCCAATTTATGATATTCCTCAAGACTTGTTTGACGGCGTTGCTAGCGGAACAGCCTCTAACCGTGGCCTTAACTTCCAAGATCCCAACTTTGAAATCCCATCTGAGTGGAAATATGCAATTGGTGGTACATATACGTTCGAAAACGACTATGTATTGATGGTTGACTATTTATATTCTAAGAAGCAAAACGCTGCGATTATCAGTGATGTTTCACGCGTTCTTACTGACCAGACAGCGCCTGACGGACGCCCAATTTACACTAGCAACGGCCGTTCACAAGATTACTTGTTGACCAACGTCGATGGTGATTCAGGTGATTCGACGTCAATTTCATTGGCCTTAAGTAAGACCTTTGATTTCGGTTTAGATGCATCATTTGCTTATGCTTTCACCGAATCAAATGAAGTTAGCCCTATGACTAGCTCTGTAGCGTTCTCGAACTACACAAGTACTGCAGTTTTTGATCCTCAAAACCCTGGCATAGCAACCTCTAACTTTGAAATACCTCATCGCTTCACGCTTCGTTTGTCTTATAAGCATGAATTCTTTGACGGATACAATACTAGCTTCAGCCTTTTCGGAACAGCGAACGAAGGACGTCCTTACAGCTACACGTTTGATAACCAAGATCGAAATGATGGCGATAACTTCCTTAACGATACATTGGGGCAAAGCGACAGCAATGACCGTCAGTTGGTTTATATCCCAACAGTTAATGATGCTAGCGTAATATACGGTGAAGGGTTTGACTTAGATGCATTCAATGCGTTTATTGATGCGGAAGGCCTTACTCGCGGTGAAATCATGGACCGTAATAGCGTTAACAGTGACTGGTGGGTTAAGTTCGACGTTAAAGTTAGCCAAGAATTCGCAGGCTTCTACGAAGGTCATAAAGGAAGTGCCTTCATCGTTATCGAAAATATTGGTAACTTGTTGAATGATGATTGGGGGGTTTTGAAAGAAGCGTCGTTCCCACGTCAACAATCTGTAGTTGATGCTTCAATCAACGACGCAGGTCAATATGTTTATAACGCATTTATTACGCCTGCAGGACAGACTAGAGTGGCTGATGCGTCACTTTGGGAAGTTCGAGCTGGTGTTAAATACACGTTCTAATCATTAATTTGATAATGCTAAGAAGCCGGCTCTTGTAGCCGGCTTTTTTATTTGTTTAAGGAAATCATAAATGTATAAAGCGTTAATCTTAATCGCATTATGGATGGGAGTGGTGTTAGTGAGTCAGGCACAATCGATACGAATTGGGACGTTTAATGTGAGTATGGAAGCGAGTAATTACTTACCTAAAAATCATCAGCCAACAGGCGCCGAGCTGTTTGAGCGTCTCGCCTCGGGTCAACATCAGCAAATCCGCAATATTGCCGAAATCATTCAACGGGTTCGCCCTGATATTATCCTGCTTAATGAATTCGATTACACTGGGGATGATGCTCAAGGTGTGCGGGCATTTATCAAGAATTACTTGGCGTTTTCGCAACACGGCGCTGACCCTATTGATTACCCCTATCATTATACGGCGCCGGTAAATACAGGTGTGCCCTCTGGGATTGATTTAAATCACGATGGCTCGAGCGCTGAAAACGGTGGCGATACGTTTGCTTTTGGTCTTTATCCTGGTCAATACGGCATGGTGATACTGAGTCGCTTCCCGATTGAGACGGCACAAATAAGAACGTTCCAGCACTTTCTGTGGAAAGATATGCCAAATGGGCTCATCGATAGCATTAAAAACGATGACGGTGAGGATTGGTATTCTGCTCAAGCTCAGTCTGTTTTTAGACTCTCTTCAAAGTCTCACTGGGATGTTCCAGTAAAAATCAATGGCAATATTATACATGTATTGGCTAGCCACCCCACACCACCGGTATTTGATGGACCTGAAAACCGTAACGGGAAACGCAACCATGACGAGATTCGCTTTTGGGTAGATTACATATCGGGTTCACCAAAAGCTGATTATATTTATGATGACAAAGGCGTGTCTGGTGGTATTAGCAGCGAAGAATTTATTATTCTAGGGGATTTAAACGCATCAATTGAAGAAGGAGATGCGGACAAAGATGGAATTCAAGCATTGCTGAGCCACGAGGCAATGAATGTCAGCGCGATACCGACCAGCAAAGGTGCATCGTTACACACTAAAAATAATGCCTATGCGGCAACTCACACGGCTTTTTGGCGAATGCGGGCTGATTATGTATTACCAAGTACCAAACTAGGTGAGGTGATTGACAGCGGCGTATTTTGGCCTGCGCCGCAAGACTTTCAATATCGTCTGATTAAAGATCGCCAATCATCTTCCGATCATCGTCTAGTGTGGATTGATGTCGAATTAGAATCTGGCCACAAATAAAAACATAATCATTTATTGTGCTCACCTCTTTAACAAAGATACAGAGAGTGAGCGGGCCCAAAGGGGAGATTGATACTAAACATTTTCAAAAAGCGCTTCGACACGCACGCGTATTTCTTCAATTTGATTAATATCGGATGGGGCGATAAAAATAGTGTCGTCACCAGCGATAGTGCCGAGCACGCCATCTTTTTGACTCAAGGAATCGAGTAACCTTGCTATCAATTGTGCTGCGCCAGGGCTCGTGCGAATAATGATCATGACATTGTTGTGTACTATGTCTAATACCAACTGACGCAGTGGGCTGCGAGCGGTAGGCATACCTAGCTCGGGCGGCAAGCAATACACCATATCGCCCCGGGCGTTACGTGTGCGCACCGCACCAAATTTACTGAGCATGCGTGACACTTTAGATTGACTAATATTATCAAAGTTTTGCGTTTTGAGCGCGTCGACAATATCGCCTTGAGATCCAAAGTTTTCGGCCTTTAAAATATCCTTAAATGCCTTGATGAGTTCTTCTTGCTTATTAGTAGCCATATATTCCTCTGTTTATGCTGGCTATTTTGCCTTAGTACTTGAAGTTAAGCAATTTGCCCATACATAGAAATTCGAACAATTCCAGCTCAGCATTTAATTGTTTTTTCGCGGGTCTTGCATTAGTGTTTCGTTCGCGAATTGATTAGCATTCCACAGGAGAGAATTATGAAAGTAGCGGTATTAGGTGCAGCTGGCGGTATAGGCCAAGCGTTATCATTGTTGTTAAAGACTCAATTGCCAGCTGGCACAGAACTCGCCCTATATGACGTTGCCCCCGTTGTACCTGGCGTTGCAGTTGATTTAAGTCACATACCCACTGATGTTAAAGTCGAAGGCTTCGGTAAAGACGACCTAGATAAAGCATTAGCCGGTTGTGACATTGTGCTTATTCCCGCTGGTGTGCCACGTAAACCAGGTATGGATCGTTCAGATTTGTTCAACATCAATGCAGGTATTGTTAAAAACCTAGTTGATGCTGTTGCAGATAATTGCCCTAAAGCCTGTTTATGTATTATTACCAACCCGGTTAATACGACAGTGGCTATCGCTGCTGAAACGTTGAAGGCTAAGGGTGTATACGACAAAAACAAATTATTCGGTGTGACGACCCTAGACGTTATTCGTGCAGAGACATTTGTCGGTAACTTACGTGGTCTGAATCCAGCTAACGTACATGTTCCTGTTATTGGCGGTCACTCGGGTACGACAATTCTACCTTTACTTTCACAAGTTGAAGGGGTTGAGTTTACTGACGAAGAAGTAGCAAGCTTGACAACACGTATTCAAAACGCGGGTACTGAAGTCGTTGAAGCTAAAGCTGGCGGCGGATCTGCGACCTTGTCTATGGGTCAAGCAGCGGCACGTTTCTGCTTGTCACTGGTATCTGCTATGCGCGGTGAAAACGTAGTGGAATACACTTATGTTGAAACCAACAGCGATGATGCACAGTTCTTCTCACACCCAGTTCGTTTGGGTAAAAATGGCGTAGAAGAAATTCTACCTTATGGTGAGTTGAGTGATTTCGAGCAGAAAGCTAAAGAGTCAATGTTAGAAGGCCTACGTGGCGACATTAAATTGGGCGTTGAATTCGTTAACAACTAATTCATATTCCTAGTTAACAAAAAACCAGCGAAAGCTGGTTTTTTTATATTTGTTATTCAGCACATTGATATTACTAACTCTGTGTAACTAACAGAATTTTACGCCGCTATGGGGTTTTGTCCCAAAGGTTTGGTTGGGCGAGTTGCCACGTTTGGGTCTTTTACCTGACCGGCCGTCCCTGATATAAGGGGGGTATTGCTTGATGCAATGCGCACCGAGGCGAGCTTAGCATCGATACATTGACGAATATCTTGTGCGGTATAGCCAGAACGAACTTTTATACGTACATGAGGAATACGAGCTGCATCCAATGCACCACTGACAAACCAATCGCGTTGGCGCTTATATCCATCTTTACCATTTTGATTAGCGTGAACTAAATCAATGGCTATAACAGGTGACATGTCTTCTCTGGAGCACAAGACGAAATCGAGTTGACGACCACTGGTTCGACTAAATGCACTTTTGCTGGTTTTCTTATTGACGCTTTCACGGGTCGCCACTACATCAGATAGCTTTACCCGGCACATAATACGAAACTGGTTGCCAACAGCCTCATCAATCAGCGTTACAAAACTGCGCTCGACGGGGGTGAATAGATTCGTCTTTTTCTTAAACGGAAAGGTTAAACTGGGTTCATTCAATTTCACAGCACCAATCGCTACCACGATTAATATCATCATTAAGATAATTGCCAATTCCATACTTGCTCCTAAAGGCCTGCCAAAATTTTGACAGTTGTTGCCTGTGTTGTTACTTACAGGAGATATAGCAAAGACAATGCCAGACGTTGGGCTAAAAGTAGATAAGTAGAATCAGGGCATAAACAATTCTATGTCAACTAGGGTTGACCAGTATATCCACTTGGCTGCCGTCACCATCTGGGGATATCACGATGATTTTTCGGTTATCAGTTAGGCGTATCAATATACGGTTTTGCGACACGCCTTGCGTGATAGGTCCGTCTATTTGTTGACGGAAGAATGCTTGGAGCTCGTTAGGGGACACCTTACTATGATAAGTTAATGATGCTGGTAACGTGTCGGCAAATATATGGCAGGCACTTGCATCATTAGAAAGCACCGTACCATAAAAGGATGTCGGGCAGTGTGCACCAAATGACATAGCGATTTGGCTGCTCAAAACAGGGTTTGCTGCTTGCGCAAAGCTACTGAATAAAATAGTCATTGAGCAAATAAACATTGTTGGTTTGTACAATGTAACTGGATTAAACATAACGCCCCCGTGAAAGAAGTTTTATCATAGGTGCCAAGCTTGGCCTAAGCAATCTCAACCGCTCAAATTTGGGTATACAAAACCGCGCTAGGGTATGAGTGTAATCGGGAGCATGGCTTAAATGGGAGACGTATGAGGATCATAAGAGAATATTTGCGACTTGCTATCTTTGCGATAGGCCTATTGTGCGGTGTGCAAATACCCGCATTCGTTGATCAGTACCAGAAGCGCGTGGATGCCCATTTACTTGAAGCCCAGCAGAATTTGGCGGGATTTAAACTCACGGCTGAACGTTATTTTGAGGGCGATATCGAGAAGCTAATTACGCATTATCGAAACAGTACTGACAGCGTTTTTAAACGTGATGCAGAAAACGTGCAACTAATATTTGAGCGGGAGCAATCCTTGCAGGCACAGTGGGACAACCTGAGTGCAGGGATAATTAAACGAGCTTACTATTTACTGACGGATCACAATCCGCAGATTTTGCAAGAAACAGTCAATCAGTACAGTTATACGGTGCCTTTGAATCCTTCTGCGCTGGGCTGGGGTATCGGCATTGCTTTATTGTTCGCTGCACTATTTGATATGTCTATGGGGGTATGTGTCAAAACTTGCTCAGTGTGTTATCGAGCGGTGCGCACGAGTCACAAACCAGCGAGTTAAAGGGGGATTTTTATCAGTCTTGCACAATCATGATAGGGCTCGAGCCTACCCTTTTTAAGCCCTGATTTTGATGCAAAGCATGAAAAAGCCGGGCTCCTTATGGATCCGGCTTGTGTGTATAATTACACTATCCAATAAATTAATTATTCAGATTCATATGGAAAGCGTACTGAATACCGAGCGGTTAATTGTTGACCTTTTACAAAAGTATCATATTCTTGCTGGCTAATTTTGTCATCGCTGTCGATATCAGCATTATCAAAGTGTTCGGCAATTTCCGAGTTTTTAGCTTCCTCTCTACTGATAAACCCATCGGCATTCACATCCACTTCTGCAAACTCTTGCTTGATAGGAGCGGGTTGCTCTGGAGCCTTCAGCGCCGGATTGTCTTGTTCTAAATCGGAGTTAATTTTTTCGTCCGAAGATTCAGTCATTTTATGTTTAGCGTTGTTACCTTGCTCAGACATCTGTGCTTTTTTACTTTCATGGGCTTGTTTTAATGTATCTTGCTCCTGGATAGCCAGCTCTTTTGCATTGTCTAGTGCGTTTTGAGCATTGGACTCAGCATCCTTCATCGGGTCATCGAGCGTTGTATTGGCATTAACGTCATCATGATTATCATGTTGCGTGAGTTGTTTTTCGGCCATAGCGTTGCTGTTTTGCGCCTTCGCTGAAATTGCATCTTGCTTTGCTTGGCTTAATTCATGTTCGACTGCAGATTCTGTTTCCTCAGCATTCATCTTTGCATCATCCATACCTGAGTCATCCATGTCTGAAGCATCCATGTCCGAATCGTCCATGTCTGAAGCATCCATGTCTGAATCGTCCATGTCTGAAGCATCCATGTCCGAATCGTCCATGTCTGAAGCATCCATGTCTGAATCGTCCATGTCTGAAGCATCCATGTCTGAGTCATCCATGTCTGAGTCATCCAAGGCGTTTTCTGGATCTGAATTTTCCGTTTCAGCGTTATCCATATCCGCGTCGCCGTACATGCTCACATAGGTATTAAACTCATTCGGACTGAGTTGTCCGTCGGCATCCTCATCGACTTTAACAAAGTAATTCCACACATTGTCCTTGCTCGCTTCACCTTGTGAGATAAAGCCATCTTCGTCTTTATCTAGCGTTGCGAAGGTACTATCTGCGGGCGTAGGAGCCTGTTTATTGTCCATATCTTGTGGCGCCGCAATTGCGGTTGTGGCTAGGATACTGCTGATAATTGATGCTAAGGTTAATTTTTTCATAATTCGTTCCTCGGTTAGCGTTTCTCCGTAAATCACTTAGGAGAGGTTACTTTCAAGGAAGGTAATACATAACCCATGCCACCTGTAAATAGTTCTTTATTTCAAGTGGTTAGATAGCTTTGGCTTAGACGTGTTAATTGAATGTTACGTAACTTTGGCGGAACAAATGAAAAAAATTCACGCAAGTTTTAGCAAAAAGGACATAAATGGCAGGGATAAGGGTAAACAAAATGCGGGAGACCATTTTGCAACAGTTCCCACAAGTATTGCTGTTATTACACAGTAAATGACGCGCCGCAGCCACAGGTTGTGGTGGCATTCGGGTTATTTACCAAAAAGCGCGAGCCTTCAAGGCCCTCGGTATAATCTACCTCGCCGCCGACTAAATATTGTAAGCTCATCGGATCGACGACTAATGTAACTTGGTCTTTATCAATAGTGGTGTCACCTTCATTAACTTTTTCATCGAACGTGAAGCCGTATTGAAAACCTGAACATCCGCCACCTGTTACGTAAACGCGTAATTTCAAGTTAGGGTTTTCTTCCTCTTCAACTAGCGCCTTAACTTTACGTGCGGCGGCGTCGGAGAATTCGATAGGGACTGCTGTTTGCACCGACATAAATTACCTCTGTGTATACAAATGAGTGAATTGGGATAGCGCGGGTCTGAACGTTTTACATAAACGAGCTAACATAATGAGGGCATTATCTAATACCTGACTAATCTAATCAACTATTCGCTCGTCGATAGTGCCCAATCAAAGGTTTTATTTAATTCTCCTAGCTTACGTTTGTACTTATACACTTGTGCATTGATGACCACCTTCTCCGGTAAAAAGCTTTCTGGTAACTGAAATTCACATTCCAGCATTTGAAAATATTTGAAACGAAATGACAGTGCACCATTTTCGTGTGCGTTTAATTGATCGAAATTATAACTCACAGGGCGGCCGTTTTCGCTGCCATGTAATTCTAAGTTCACATTGCCATTGAGTGTTGCTTTAATTTTATCTTGTTGTAATAACACTAATTTAAAACGGAAATATCCTTCACTTAAGGTTTTCTCTATTGCAAAGCCATCAATGGCAAGGCCAGTAGCGGTTAGTTCAGGTGCCATCACCTGCTGATAAAAGGCCAGTTCTTTTCGCAGTGAATCTTCTCGGGCAAGCGCGTGTTCTACATCTTCGGCTAGTTTGCGTTGAGTCGATTTTGCTATGTCTAGTTCGACGCTCATCACATTTACTTGCTGTGAAAAGTTGGCATTTTCTGAGCGCAAACTCTGACTACTGCTTGTTAACTGATTTAATAATTGCTGCTGTTCTTGGCTCAAATTAAAGCCAAAGGAAAAAGCTAAGGATGCCGTTACTGCTAATATAAAAAAACACACTGTATAGAACTGGTAAGGACCAAAACGTCGCTTTAACTCTGAATAATTCACAAATTGCTTGACCCTGTTAGCACAATAAAACCAAATAAATAAGGTAACTCCTTACATTACAGCGGCTTGTGGTAAGATATTGCCATTCTGTAATATATTAACAGCGCTAATATATGTCCCTTGATGCATTTCGACAAGAGCTGGCTACCCCGCGCACCTCTATTCAGTTGTGTTTGCTGGGTATTATTGGTGGAGTGTGTGCTGCATCTTTGATTATTTTGTTTCGCTTGAGCGTCGAGTGGCTGCAGCTCTTGTACCTCGACGAAGTGAATAATTTCACGTCTTTATCTGGACTCGAACGCCTTCTTATGCCGTTAATTGGTGTCTTTTTGATCCTGTGCGTGGCTTATTTAACGGGTTTTAAACACTATCGTATGGGGATCCCGTTTGTCATTCACCGGGTGAAACAGCGTTTTGGACATATACCTCTACGCACTACTATTAACCAGTTTTTCGGTGGTGCATTCGCGTTGGCCAGTGGGTTTTCTGTGGGGCGGGAAGGTCCATCTGTACATCTTGGTGCCGCTGGTAGTAGCTTTTTTGGGCAATGGCTTAAATTACCGCACAACAGTATTCGTATTTTGTCTGGCTGTGGTATCGCGGCTGGTATTTCTGCTTCATTTAATACACCTTTTGCTGCTGTTATATTCGTGATGGAGGTGGTGTTACGCGAATATAAGATCCACATTTTTATTCCTATTATGTTAGCCGCTGCGTGTGGCACGGTTATGACCCGGGCGGTATTTGGCCAAGCCCAAGAATTAGATTTCATTGAGTTTTTTGAGTTCAGCCGCTGGATATACCTATATTTAATTATTTTCGGTATTTTGCTCGGAGGCCTAGCAACGTTATTCAATAACGCTCTGATGAAAGTAATGCATATCTTTCAGCGCTTTAACATGATTAAGCGCCTGCTAATTGCGGCAGTCATCACTGGAATAGTAGGCTATATATTACCTCAGGCATTAGGTGCACACTTTTTCTCGGTGCACGATATGGTATTGCAACAACAAGACGTGTTGTTACTTGTCGCTGTGTTGTGCGCCAAATTTTTCATCACTATTATTGCAATCGGGTTAGGGATCCCTGGTGGGATTATGGGACCGGTGTTTGTGCTTGGGATGTTAAGCGGAGCTTTACTTGCTGCACCTTTAGGGCTCGCGGTGGATAACATTGAGCAACTAAGCGGTAGTTTTGCGTTACTGGGAATGGCTGGGTTAATGACCTCTGTGGTGCATGCGCCACTTGCTGCATTATCCGCAGTTATGGAGCTGTCTTATAGCCCTGAACTTATTCTGCCAGCGATTCTGGTGATTGTGCCAGCTTATGTCACATCTACGCAGTTTTTAGGTAACAGTTCGATATTCATTCGTCAGTTAGATTATCAAAAATTGCCCTATAGCACTTCATCGGTGCTGGAAGCCTTGCAGAAAACCGGTGTATTGGCTGTGATGGACAAGGAATTTAAGCTGTTCAATAATGCCCAGCAACATCATATTTTACAATTTTTGGAAACCTCACCTACTCACCCTGTCGTGCAATGCAATAGCGTTGAAATCGACGTGCAATATTCCCTTGTGCAATATGATATTAGCCTTAGCCGGGAAGAGTCATCGTTGGCTTTTTATACCATGCAAGGCGTGCCGTTTCAGTCTACGTTAGCGGAAGTGTACCAATTATTACAAAGCAGCCGTGAAGGAGCTGTGTATGTGTATGAAAATGAGCCGAGCAATATAACAGGTGTCATCACCTGGAACATGCTGCGTAGCTATTTACATAAAGCTCAGTACTAGCGGAGTCATGACTATTTTTCACGCGGAGAAGGTTAAATGAGCATATTATGGCTCAAGGCGTTACATATATTTTTCATGGTGGCATGGATGGCAGGGATCTTCTATTTGCCCCGACTATTTGTTTACCATGCGCAAACGGATATTCAAGCCGTGCGGGATCAATTTAAAGTGATGGAACGTAAATTGTGGTTTTTTATCACCCCCTTTGCACTACTCACCTTGATATTTGGCATCAGTCTTATTTACCAATACGGCACTTCGTGGTTGGCAAGCTCAGGTTGGTTACATCTCAAATTGCTATTAGTCGCATTGTTGTATGCTTATCACTTTTATCTTTACCATCTGGTAAAAGTATTCGCTCGAGACGAAAATACCCATTCATCACGTTTTTATCGCTTTTTAAATGAAGCACCTGTTTTGGTTCTACTGGCAATTGTATGTTTAGCTGTAGTGAAATTTATTTAACCCGACGAGTGTAATGTAAATATTTGTAAATCATGGCATATCTAGTTTGCGTTCAACGTGGCATTTGCTAATCTGGAAGGGTAAAAATCAATTCGAGAAAGTCATAATATGGATGTTGTGCAGATTAAATTACATACCCTCCTACGTCAGTCTGACGTCGCCTTTGAAGAATTTAAAAAGTATCCCAATTCTCCCGACAGCGCGAAAGCATATGAAATTGCAAAATTAGCATTAGATGCACATATTGCCAATATGCGTATCTCGTTTGAGCAGCGCTCGAAATAAAGGTTTTGTGTTGAAATACCCTACTTACCACTAAATGTGCTTACTT
>NZ_BAER01000082.1 GCF_000315055.1 Paraglaciecola polaris LMG 21857
CGGTTTTTTATGTCTGCTATTAAGGAAATGAAAACGACTTAACGTTGTTCAGTTGCTTCACTTAAAGCGGCCGTTATTTCTTCGTCAGTGGCTCCACCTTCTTTTGCATATTTATATATGCTTTCCTCATCTAAACCAAAATTTTGTGCGGTTTCAATAATGCGTTTCACATTGGCTCTTTCAGAAGCTGATTCTCGAACGGCAGTACTGACTACACTCTCGGCATCGTTTGGAAATATTGCAAGAAGGGTCTCAACAACATATTCACCTACAAGAGGAACCGCTTCTATGGCAGAACTTAAAATGTCTACAATTTTATTGGGATGCTGTTGGGCTAATGACTGCACAATAAAATCCGCTGAATCGGGTTCAGTAATAACAGCCACTCGAACTATTTCATTGAGTTCTTCTGGCGTAGAGTTTGCAGCCGCCGTTACAACGAAGTCGACGTAGCTTGGCTCGGCATTAATAGCTGTTTTTACGATATTTGCGCAACTGGCTATGTTTTTCTCAAGTGCTATCTTGACGATATCCTCAGTCAACATAGGTTGAGCTGATATAGCGGCATGAATAATTTCTTGGTACTTATCTGGGTACATATCTAGAGCAGTGCTTACTACTGCAGATGCTTCTTGGGGATAGTTACTCACTATACTTTTAACTGCACGGCCGATTGACATGTTTTGTGCAACCTGACGTTTTACGAAAGAAGTCGTAACATGACTATCGTTCGATAACTCATCTTCCTGTGCTCGCACACTATAAGCTGACGAGACCAAGCTAGCGATGATGGCTATTTTTATTATTTTTTTCATTTTTTCAGACATCCAATAACTAAAACTGACTTCTACGTTATGACATCCGTGCCATTCAAGAGTCTAAACTTAACAATAAATTTACTAAATAGACAGTAAACTACTCGCTTTGTTCAAAAAACATTCTGCTTTGGGTTTATTTCATTTTTATGGCAATTAAGTGTTGACCTAATTCTTTGTATCTCTATAATGCGCATCTCGCTTCGGGACAGCCGCTAAAACAGCTGCACCGACACT
>NZ_BAER01000081.1 GCF_000315055.1 Paraglaciecola polaris LMG 21857
ACTTGGGCGTTGTATGGTTAAGCCTCACGGGCAATTAGTACAGGTTAGCTTAACGCCTTGCAACGCTTCCACACCCTGCCTATCAACGTCGTAGTCTTCAACAACCCTTTAGGACAATTAAATTGCCAGGGATGACTCATCTTAGGGCTCGCTTCCCGCTTAGATGCTTTCAGCGGTTATCGATTCCGAACGTAGCTACCGGGCAATGCCATTGGCATGACAACCCGAACACCAGCGGTTCGTCCACTCCGGTCCTCTCGTACTAGGAGCAGCTCCCTTCAATCATCCAACGCCCACACCAGATAGGGACCGAACTGTCTCACGACGTTCTAAACCCAGCTCGCGTACCACTTTAAATGGCGAACAGCCATACCCTTGGGACCGACTTCAGCCCCAGGATGTGATGAGCCGACATCGAGGTGCCAAACACCGCCGTCGATATGAACTCTTGGGCGGTATCAGCCTGTTATCCCCGGAGTACCTTTTATCCGTTGAGCGATGGCCCTTCCATACAGAACCACCGGATCACTATGACCTACTTTCGTACCTGCTCGACGTGTCTGTCTCGCAGTTAAGCTGGCTTATGCCATTGCACTAACCTCCTGATGTCCGACCAGGATTAGCCAACCTTCGTGCTCCTCCGTTACTCTTTGGGAGGAGACCGCCCCAGTCAAACTACCCACCAGGCACTGTCCGCAACCCCGATAAGGGGTCAACGTTAGAACATCAAACATACAAGGGTGGTATTTCAAGGTTGACTCCACATCATCTGGCGACGATGCTTCGAAGTCTCCCACCTATCCTACACATGTAGGGTCAATGTTCAGTGCCAAGCTATAGTAAAGGTTCACGGGGTCTTTCCGTCTAGGTGCGGGTACACAGCATCTTCACTGCGATTTCAATTTCACTGAGTCTCGGGTGGAGACAGCGTGGCCATGGTTACACCATTCGTGCAGGTCGGAACTTACCCGACAAGGAATTTCGCTACCTTAGGACCGTTATAGTTACGGCCGCCGTTTACCGGGGCTTCGATCAAGAGCTTCGCTTGCGCTAACCCCATCAATTAACCTTCCGGCACCGGGCAGGTGTCACACCGTATACGTCATCTTTCGATTTAGCACAGTGCTGTGTTTTTAATAAACAGTCCCAGCCACCTTTTCACTGCGGCCCCCATTCGCTCAGAGAGCAAGTCTCATCACAAACAGGGGCGTACCTTCTCCCGAAGTTACGGTACGATTTTGCCGAGTTCCTTCACCCGAGTTCTCTCAAGCGCCTTAGTATTCTCTACCTGACCACCTGTGTCGGTTTGGGGTACGGTTCGATATATCATAAGTTTAGAGGCTTTTCCTGGAAGCAGGGTATTTGCAACTTCAACTCCGTAGAGTCTCGTCTCGTGTCTCAGGCATATAGAAGTCCGGATTTACCTAAACTTCAACCCTACACACTTTCACATAGACAACCAACGCTATGCTTGCATAACCTTCTCCGTCCCCCCATCACTGATATACCAAGTACGGAAATATTAATCCGTTTCCCATCGACTACGCATTTCTGCCTCGCCTTAGGGGCCGACTTACCCTGCCCTGATTAGCATGGGACAGGAAACCTTGGTCTTCCGGCGTGGGAGTTTTTCACTCCCATTATCGTTACTCATGTCAGCATTCGCACTTGTGATATGTCCAGCAAACCTCTCAGTTCACCTTCAGCCACTTACACAACGCTCCCCTACCACGCAAAGTAAACTTTGCGTCCGCAGCTTCGGTATATTGCTTAGCCCCGTTACATCTTCCGCGCAGGCCGACTCGACTAGTGAGCTATTACGCTTTCTTTAAAGGGTGGCTGCTTCTAAGCCAACCTCCTAGCTGTCTTAGCCTTCCCACATCGTTTCCCACTTAGCAATAATTTTGGGACCTTAGCTGGCGGTCTGGGTTGTTTCCCTCTTCACGACGGACGTTAGCACCCGCCGTGTGTCTCCCGGATAGTACTCACTGGTATTCGGAGTTTGCAAAGGGTTGGTAAGTCGGGATGACCCCCTAGCCTTAACAGTGCTCTACCCCCAGTGGTATTCGTCCGAGGCGCTACCTAAATAGCTTTCGGGGAGAACCAGCTATCTCCCGGTTTGATTGGCCTTTCACCCCCAGCCACAAGTCATCCGCTAACTTTTCAACGTTAGTCGGTTCGGTCCTCCAGTTGATGTTACTCAACCTTCAACCTGCCCATGGCTAGATCACCGGGTTTCGGGTCTATACCTTGCAACTAAAACGCGCAGTTAACACTCGCTTTCGCTACGGCTCCCCTATTCGGTTAACCTTGCTACAAAATATAAGTCGCTGACCCATTATACAAAAGGTACGCAGTCACAGAACAAGTCTGCTCCTACTGCTTGTACGTATACGGTTTCAGGTTCTATTTCACTCCCCTCACAGGGGTTCTTTTCGCCTTTCCCTCACGGTACTAGTTCACTATCGGTCAGTTAGGAGTATTTAGCCTTGGAGGATGGTCCCCCCATGTTCAGTCAAGATAACACGTGTCCCGACCTACTCGATTTCACTTAAAATTCGCGTTCGTGTACAGGGCTATCACCTTGTATCGCTGTGCTTTCCAACACATTCCACTCGCTTGTAATTAGCTTAAGGGCTAATCCCCGTTCGCTCGCCGCTACTAGGGGAATCTCGGTTGATTTCTTTTCCTAAGGGTACTTAGATGTTTCAGTTCCCCTCGTTTGCCTCAATAAGCTATGTATTCACTTATTGATACCGCCGAAGCGGTGGGTTTCCCCATTCGGATATTTGTGGATCAAAGCATTTTGTCGGCTCCCCACAACTTTTCGCAGACTTACACGTCCTTCATCGCCTCTAACTGCCTAGGCATCCACCGTATACGCTTAGTCACTTAACCATACAACCCCAAATAACCTTTTATTTATTTGACGTACAGACGGTACCAACAACCGAAGTCATCAGCATTTCTGCTTTGTATGCGTGACAAGTATTCATTTTCAAATCAGATAGAGTAAGCTCGAAAGCGTTCTCTTCGTTTTGATTACTTTATCAGCTTTCCATATTGTTAAAGAACATGTGTTTGCGTTTACACGCATTCACGTAGGGTTTAAAAAACCCTAATCAATAGATACTTTATTAAGTACGCATTGATTAAGGCTAATCGTTTCCACTGAACCAAAGAGAATTGGTAGGCTTGGGCAGACTTGAACTGCCGACCTCACCCTTATCAGGGGTGCGCTCTAACCAGCTGAGCTACAAGCCTATTATTGCGCAAGCAATTTGGTGGAGCTAAGCAGGATCGAACTGCTGACCTCCTGCGTGCAAGGCAGGCGCTCTCCCAGCTGAGCTATAGCCCCTCTTAATTGACATTAGTCTATTAAAAGTCTCTCGGTTCTTCTTTTACTAACAACAAAACAATCTGTGTGAACACTCAACCTGATGAGGCCGACCTAATAGTAAGGAGGTGATCCAACCCCAGGTTCCCCTAGGGTTACCTTGTTACGACTTCACCCCAGTCATGAATCACAAAGTGGTAACCGTCCTCCCGAAGGTTAAACTAGCTACTTCTTTTGCAACCCACTCCCATGGTGTGACGGGCGGTGTGTACAAGGCCCGGGAACGTATTCACCGCAACATTCTGATTTGCGATTACTAGCGATTCCGACTTCATGGAGTCGAGTTGCAGACTCCAATCCGGACTACGACGAGCTTTAAGGGATCCGCTTACTCTCGCAAGTTTGCTTCCCTCTGTACTCGCCATTGTAGCACGTGTGTAGCCCTACTCGTAAGGGCCATGATGACTTGACGTCGTCCCCACCTTCCTCCGGTTTGTCACCGGCAGTCTCCTTAGAGTGCCCAACTTAAGGCTGGCAACTAAGGACAAGGGTTGCGCTCGTTGCGGGACTTAACCCAACATCTCACGACACGAGCTGACGACAGCCATGCAGCACCTGTATCTTGGTTCCCGAAGGCACTAAAGCATCTCTGCTAAATTCCAAGTATGTCAAGAGTAGGTAAGGTTCTTCGCGTTGCATCGAATTAAACCACATGCTCCACCGCTTGTGCGGGCCCCCGTCAATTCATTTGAGTTTTAACCTTGCGGCCGTACTCCCCAGGCGGTCTACTTATCGCGTTAGCTTCGCTACTCACGGATTAAATCCACAAACAGCTAGTAGACAGCGTTTACGGTGTGGACTACCAGGGTATCTAATCCTGTTCGCTACCCACACTTTCGCACATGAGCGTCAGTTACTGACCAGGGAGTCGCCTTCGCCACTGATGTTCCTCCAGATATCTACGCATTTCACCGCTACACCTGGAATTCCACTCCCCTCTCCAAAACTCTAGCCTGCCAGTTCTAAATGCAATTCCCAGGTTGAGCCCAGGGCTTTCACATCTAGCTTAACAAACCGCCTGCGTGCGCTTTACGCCCAGTAATTCCGATTAACGCTCGGACCCTCCGTATTACCGCGGCTGCTGGCACGGAGTTAGCCGGTCCTTCTTCTGTTGCTAACGTCACAGCTAACGGGTATTAACCGTTAACCTTTCCTCACAACTGAAAGTGCTTTACAACCCGAAGGCCTTCTTCACACACGCGGCATGGCTGCATCAGGCTTGCGCCCATTGTGCAATATTCCCCACTGCTGCCTCCCGTAGGAGTCTGGACCGTGTCTCAGTTCCAGTGTGGCTGATCTTCCTCTCAGAACAGCTAGAGATCGTCGCCTTGGTGAGCCTTTACCTCACCAACAAGCTAATCTCGCTTAGGCCACTCTCTGGGCGGGAGCCGAAGCCCCCTTTGGTCCGTAGACGTTATGCGGTATTAGCTATCGTTTCCAATAGTTATCCCCCACCCAAAGGCATGTTCCTAAGTATTACTCACCCGTCCGCCACTCGACATCATCTAGCAAGCTAGACATGTTTCCGTTCGACTTGCATGTGTTAGGCCTGCCGCCAGCGTTCAATCTGAGCCATGATCAAACTCTTCAATTAAATATTTATCGAACATGAATTTTTTTTGGTAGACACTCATCAAGTGAGTGCCCACACAGATTGTCTTGTTATTAATTGTTAAAGAACATTGCTACCGAAGTAGCGCGCTTCCTTGGAAGCGACTTAAGATGTTGTCCGTAGACCCTCTTAAGTGGAGGCGTATAATACGCTCTCAGGTTTCGATGTCAAGGCTTTATTTTTATTTAATTTCGAATCAATTTTTGAAGCAAATCTCAAACTGAA
>NZ_BAER01000080.1 GCF_000315055.1 Paraglaciecola polaris LMG 21857
ACATTAATTAATTAACCACTTTAATCCAGCTTCTCGAACACAGTGTTTTCACTTGTTGGATATCTGCTACAAAGTGATTCCACGCATCTGAGCATGCATTGACAATGTCGCTGTATCCATTAAAGCAGCGATTCGCTAAACAGTGTTGACGGAGCCAACTCCATACTTGCTCTATTGGGTTTAACTCAGGCGAATATGGCGGGAGTTTTATAATACTTAGGTTAACGATATCTTTGGCAATATCATCCGTATGCCAACCCGCCCCATCCATTATCACCACCGCATGCCGTTCAGGCTCGGTGCGTTTGGATATCAACTCAAGATGTTGTTGCATTATCTCTTTGTTAACCCAAGGCGCAATCAATGCTTCAGTTTCTCCTGTTGCAGGGCATACTGCTCCAAATAGATACGCGTATTCAAATTGCTGTTGCTTCACAACGCGGGGCCGGCTGCCTTTGGTTGCCCAGATACGAGTTGTGGTATTTTGCTGGCCAAACCTTGCTTCGTCCTGAAACCATATATCTACCCTTTTTAGCGCTATATGACCTGGGATCCTCTGGATCAATTCAATTTGGAATTTTTTTAAACTCATCTTGGGCTGATTGTGATTGCTTCGGATGCTTTGAGCGACTGGTTATCCATGAAAAACCTAATTCATGCATCAAGCGATAAACATTGGATATTTGGTAAGTGACGGCGAATTTATCAGATAAGAACTGCTGAACATGAGACGCTTGTAGGCGACCACCCGTCTCAGACTGACGAAACTGTTCAATATAAGCCGCTAGTTCTTTGAGTTGCTTGGTCGTTAGTTTAGATTGCCGTCCTGGTGGTGATTTGCTATCCAAGCCTGACATACCACTTTGAAGAAAGTTGGCGACCCATTTATTGACGCTTCCTCTGCTAACTTTAAGTACTCTGGCGATAGCAGCACGATCCATTCCGTCTTTAAAATGGGCTAACGCTAGTAGCCTTATCCGTCGTCTTCCATTTGTTTCTCGCTTAGCGAGTCCTGCAAAATCTATCTCTCGAAGCATCGGT
>NZ_BAER01000079.1 GCF_000315055.1 Paraglaciecola polaris LMG 21857
AATATTAGGTAGGACGTCATTAACGTAGCTCGGGTTAAACTCTACACTTACATCAGTGCGTAAATGATACCTCAAGTGTGAAAATAATCCGTTACTATTATATTAAATATGTAGTGAATTTAATGAGTTATTGAAATTTATCTAGGTAAACGGGCTATCAGTTCGACGTACGAATGCCTACCAATAGCACCAATATTTTTGTTGCTGATGTTGCAAAAATTGCTCGCCTTCACGTCCTTGCAGTAAGGCCATGGTGGCTAACATGCCTGATTGAATACAAAAATCAGTGGCCACGGTCACCGAGCGGGGAGCGCCGGTAACTGGGTAACCTGTTTTAGGATTTAAGATGTGGCTATAACGAATGTCGTTGTGGATAATAAAGCGCCTAGCGTCGCCGCTTGTGGCTAACCCTCCAGATGCTATTTTAACTAAGACATTACTATTTTTGTATCTTTCAGCATGAGGGCTCTCAATACCTACTTGCCAATATGCGTCATGGCGCCTTGGCTGGGTGACTTGAATGTCGCCACCAAAATTAACGAGCACTGAAATATTAGGTGCCAGTCGGGTACACAGCTTTGCAGCAGCATCCACAGCGTACTCCTTACCAATTCCACCAAAATCCAACTCGAATCCATAAGGTAAACGAATTTTTTGCTGCGTAAATTCGATGTGCTGCCAGCCAATATACTTTAACGCTTCGGTCACCTCATCTGGAGATGGAAATTGACCATTTCCGGTAAAGTTCCATATTTTACGTAGCACACCAGACGTTAAGTCGAACATGCCATTGCTGAGATCAAAACAGGTTTGCGCAAAAGCCAGCAAGCGGTGGGTTTCTTGATCTATTTCTACCCATCTTTCATCACTGTTGTTTATTTTATGAACAAGGTTGCCTAGAACATAACGACTGTATTTTTGCTCTATTCGTTGGGTTTGTAAGAAAACTTGCTCAAGTAGCTGACTGGCAAGTAAATGATCTTGTGTATCGATGAGTAGCTCACAGGGGCTAGCCATCGAAAAAAAGTGACCATGAAAATAATTACTTTTGGCAGTTAGGGTGGGGACTTGGCTCAAGGGGTTCTCTATCTAGTTTGCACATCTATTGCAGCGTGCATTCGCACGCAGATGATAAATCAGTATACCCTGAGCCAAATTCATATTGAAATATTAGGCCTAAAAGCTATAGCTAACCTGAGCAATGACAGCGTCAACACTCGGGTATAGATCTAAGTCTTGCAAGGCACCGGGCTCGTTAAAACCAGAATTTTTTGGACTCTGCTGATAATATTCAACCCTGACAGCCCACTCGCGACCATCGTCTAGTATTTGGCCATATTTCAATCCTACTGTGAAAGCGGTCATTTCCCCTAAACGATAATCAGCACTAGCGACAGACGGCAGCAGTGATCCCTCTATCAAAAACGGCTGATAGAAATTTGCGGCACTTTGTTGGTAGTAACGAAAATGCGGTTGTAAGTAACTATTGCCGGAAAGCTTAACTCTGAATCTCGAATCTAGTGTATGCGAGTGTATGTCCCAATCATCCGTGGCGTAACGGTATGATACATCCGCAATACCGTAGTCAGAAGCATACTTGGTTTGCCAATAAAAGCTTTGTTTGGTGCGTTTATCTGGTCTGTTCTCATGTAGGATATCTTGCGTCATTCCTTCACTGTTGACCACGCTCAAGAGTTTATACGGATCCGTTAGGTAGCCATCGGCGACTGAGTAGCTGTAATTGAACTGCATCAACATGCGCCTGCTTATGACCTGGGTCACTCCTAGCAGCAGATCCACAGTGCTTTTGTCTTTGCCATCTGTGGTACGCGTTGCGTTAAAGGCCTGCTCAAATGCACTGTCATCGGAAAATTGCCCGCTATTGATGACCATACTCGATAGGCCAACGGGCGCTTCGCCAACAGGATCGATACTATCGAATTGGTAGGCTAATCCCCCAGAGACAGTGGTATTTTTCTGGTTAAAGTCCCAGGCTAACGAGCCGTTTACGCCTAGCGAAAAATAGTCGTACTCTTTCGATAGATTCCCACCTGTACTACCGGTTACATTTTCCCATAAAGGCTGAGTCCATTGGGCGCTTAGTTGAACACGGGTATCTTTGAACGTGTCATCTAGCGGCGTTTCCCCGGGGGAGATTGCATATTGACCATTGCCCGAGGGGCGCGTAAATGTTTGCGCGCTAGGCTGAGCAACAGCACCCGACGCCGATGCCCCTGTGAGGGTATCGGCGGCAATTTTGCCATTGAAAATATGTTGCTCACCAAAGTCTTTTTTAGCGTTGAGCACGCCTTCCGCTAACTGAACTCGGTCAGTTTCGCCGTAATATAAAATGGCAGTGTCGAACTTCCAATCGTCTGCTTGGCTTTCTTCTTCAGCTTGAACTGGGGTATTTAACAGAGCACAGGCCGCCGCGGCTAATGAAATACTAATGTTTTTAGTGTTATTTAATTGCATCCACAACCTCCACCGGCAAATGAACGTCCGCCACTGGTTGCTTCTTTACTGAAATAGATATGATCGTCTAAGCCTAAATCGATACCTTGGGCATCAAGGGCCATTTCATCTTTAGCCAACAAGTCACGTTGCCATGGCTTAACCCCGATGTTGGCGCAGCCATTTAAGGTCAAAGTGCCCATGATGATGATGGCGACGAATAAGCAGTTAGTGGATCTATTACGCATAGGGTTTACTCCGATTCTTGTAAGAGGGCGATAATTTGCTGTTCATAAGCACCTTGTTTGGCACTGAAAAAACCTTTATGGCTGAAGCGAATAGTGCCGTCCCTATCGATTAAATAACTGCTGGGCATGCCAACGAGTTCATATTGCTGGGCTATTTTGCCGTCAGGATCGTAGGTGATAGGAAAATGTGCTGGAACCTGGTGTAAAAATGCACTGACTAATTCCGGCTCGGTATCAAGGTTAACCCCCACCACAAGCAGGCCTTGTTTGGCGTACTGCGTCTGTATCTGGTTTAACCAAGGAAATGACTGCCGACAAGGTTTACACCATGAAGCCCAAAAATCGACGTATACCACGTGACCTTTTAATTGACTTAATTGCTGCATTTGTCCGTCTAAGGAAAAGTTGAAATCAGGTGCTTGTTTGCCATTACTGGCAAATGAAAATGGGCTGACAAAGAGTAAAATGACAGCGACTACGTAGCGCATGCTAATGTCCAATCATGAGAGGATATTGATCAGACTAGAGAGGGAAGCTTAAGAAAGGCTTAATTTTCTAAAATAATGTTAATAAATAGCTTAAATAATGTTGCCAATATAGTAGGGCCTATTAAAACAGGCCCTACATGATTCGATTAGTACCGAAATGATCTAATCTGTTCGTACTGTGCTAGGCTGAGCTTTATCCTCGCGCTGATGCACTAAGCGATACAAAATTGGCAGCACCAACAGAGTTAATATGGTGGATGAAATGATCCCACCTATCACGACTGTTGCTAGCGGTCGTTGTACTTCAGCACCGGTTCCTACATTGAGAGCCATAGGCACAAAGCCTAAACTGGCGACCAACGCTGTCATTAGCACCGGACGCAAGCGAGTCATGGCGCCATCAATGATGGCTGTCAGCAAATCGTGGTTCTCGTGCCAGCGCTGGCGAATAAACGACAGCATCACTAAGCCGTTGAGGACGGCCACACCTGATAGTGCGATAAAGCCTACGCCCGCTGAAATTGACAAGGGCATACCACGTATCCATAAGGCAATCACCCCTCCAGTCAGTGCCAGAGGAACGCCGCTAAAGATGATCAATGCATCCTTAACCGAGCTAAACGCCATCACCAATAGCCCTAAAATGACCGCCAAGGTAATAGGGACCACTATGGATAAACGCTGACTGGCGGATTCCAGTTGCTCGAATGTGCCGCCGTAATCTAACCAGTACCCGGGTGGGATAGTGACCTGCTCACTAATACGTTGTTGAGCCAATGTGACAAAGCTGCCTAAATCGACATCCCGTACGTTAGCGGTCACAACCACACGACGTTTGCCATTCTCACGACTAATTTGATTAGGGGTCTCAGTTTGGCTAAGCGTAGCAACTTCTGAAAGCGGGATGTAATTCCCATTTTGCAACGCGATTGGCAAATCCATCAGACTTTCTAAGTCGTTACGTAGCGCTTCTGGTAAGCGTACCACCAAGGAAAAGCGTCTGTCTCCTTGATAGATAATACCGCTGTCGGCTCCACCTACTGCTGTGGCAACACTGTCTTGCAGATCATTGAGTGTTAATCCGTAGCGAGATAGTGCGACGCGTTTAGGTTCGATTGAGAAAACAGGCAAACCAGTGACTTGCTCAACTCTTGCGTCGGCTACCCCTTCTAGGGTTGAAATGCTGGCCAGTACATCATTGGCAACTTGCAGAAGTTGATCCAAGTCATCGCCGAATACCTTAATACCCAGATCGGCCCGCACCCCAGAGATAAGCTCATTGAAGCGCATTTGAATGGGTTGAGTAAACTCGTAGTTATTACCGGGTATTTGTTTAACCGCTGTTTCGATTTCAGCCACTAAGTCTTTTTGCGGCATATTCGGATTGGGCCATTCACTGCGGGGTTTTAACATCACAAAGTTATCTGCCACATTGGGTGGCATTGGGTCTGTTGCAACTTCGGCGGTGCCGATTTTGGCAAACACTTTATCAACCTGAGGGAACTGTTTGATACGTGTTTCCAGTTGACGTTGCATGGTGACGGCTTGTTCAATCCCAGTGCCTGGAATACGCATGGCATGCAAAGCAATATCCCCTTCGTTCAATTGGGGAATAAATTCCGAGCCGAGCGTAGTGGCTAACCATGCGCTGCCAGCAAGCAACACCAAGCATAGACTTAATACCAACCAGCGAAGCTTCATAACGATTAACAGTAAAGGGTAATAAGCGCGCTTGGCAGCCAAAATAACAATGCTTTCTTTTTCGCTGACTTTGCCACTCATGAACAATGCAATCGCTGCGGGAACCACGGTCACTGATAGAAACAAGGCTCCGAGTAATGCCATGATCACCGTCGCTGCCATTGGGTGAAACATTTTACCTTCCACCCCGGTTAAGGAGAAAAGGGGAATGTATACAACTGTGATAATGATAACCCCAAATAAACTGGGACGTATAACCTCGTTGGTAGCCTCAAAGACTAGGGTTAAACGCTCTTTTAATGGCAGTTCATGTTTCACTTGAGATAAACGGCGAATGACGTTTTCCACTATGATCACCGCGCCATCAACAATCAAGCCAAAATCCAGCGCCCCTAAACTCATTAAATTCGCTGACACACCCATACGCTGCATGCCGGTGATGGTCATGAGCATAGCAAGAGGGATCACGGCAGCAGTAATTAACGCGGCGCGAATATTACCCAGTAATAAAAACAACACTACTATGACTAATAATGCCCCTTCTAACAGGTTTTTTTGTACGGTTGCTATGGCTTTATCAACAAGGGTGGTGCGATCGTAAACTGCTTCCACGTTAACACCAGCAGGTAAGGTCTGTTGTATTGCCTTTAACTTAGCGGCGAGACTTTGTGCTACGTCTCGGGAGTTCTCGCCGACTAACATCATAGCAGTACCGATCACGGTTTCTTTGCCATCTCTGGTGGCGGCCCCGGTGCGTAACTCTTTGCCAATCGCCACGTCTGCTATATCACTGATCCTGACTGGTGTACTTGATACGTGCTTGATAACCAACTCAGCGATTTCCGCCACTGTGGCTAATTGTCCTTCGCTGCGCACCAACAATTGCTGACCGTTACGTTCCACATAACCCGCACCACGATTGTTATTGTTACTTTGCAATGCGGACTGTAAATCGCTAAAAGACACACCAAAGGTGAGCATTTTTTGCGGATCAGGCAACACGTGGTATTGCTTTACAAAGCCGCCAATGGCATTGATTTCAGTGACACCTTTGACCAAGGCTAACTGAGGTTTGATGATCCAGTCTTGTACTTCACGTAAGGCCATTGCATCAAATGCGCTGCCATCTATTTGGCGTGCGTCATTATCAGCGGTTACCGTGTACATAAAGATTTCACCTAGGCCCGTGGCTATAGGGCCCAGCTCGGGCTCCAATCCTTGGGGGAGGTTACTTTTGATACTGCTCAATCGATTACTTATTACATTGCGAGCGAAATACAAATCGCTACCTTCATCGAAAACCACAGTGACTTGGGATAATCCGTAGCGCGACAACGAGCGGGTATAAGATAAATTAGGCAGTCCAGATAGGGCGGTTTCCACTGGATAAGTGATGCGTTGCTCTGTTTCCAGTGGTGAATAACCGGGTGCCACAGTATTGATCTGTACCTGAACATTTGTGATGTCAGGTACGGCATCTATCGGCAGATGTTGATAGCTCCATACACCCGCGCGATGATGAGCATGGCTAACCCCATCATTATCCCGCGCCTTTCTATTGAGGTGCGTAAGATAGTGTTAATCATAACTTAAGCTCCTGTTGCATTACCGTTTGCGCGAGTATTAGATAAGCGAGATTTTTGTTGTCGAGGCTGATAAAGAAACTAGTGTGCATGACCGGCTCCTGACTTTTCTATATCTGCTTTTATGAGGTAGCTGTTACCCACCACAAATCGTTCCTGGCTGCGTAATCCGGATATTATTTCGCTGTATTGGGCGTCTTTAATACCGACTTTGATTGCGCGCGCTTGATAGCTTGAGTCCTGATTAACAAATACAACGTCCTCCCCATCTAAGGTTTGAATCGCATTGTTAGGTACACGAACGGCTACGTCTTTACGCGAAGTGGTGATATTGGCTTTCACGAATAAACCGGGTGCCCATTGACCTGAACTGTTATCGATTAATACACGGGCGATAAGATATGGGCTGTCATCAGGCGCTGGCATGATGTGCTCGATTTTTGAATTAATGCTATTGCCGTTTAACAACAGCTCAACGTTTTGCCCTACCTTCACCAGATTGATTTGCTCTGAAAATAGGCGCAACTCTGCCCATACATTACGATAATTGGCAACCGAGAAAAGTATTTGGCCATTTGATAACTCACCAACATTCGCGTGACGCGCAATGACCACACCTGAAAAAGGTGCATTTATCGCGTAGCGTTTTAAGCTTTCGTTAGATTCAACTTCCGCCAATACTTGTCCGGCTTTGATGGTTTGCCCAACAGTGGCATTAGCTTGGGTGATCACGCCAGAAAACCGCGCCCTAACATGACTTAAACCACTGGGAGCTAAGGCTAGTTTACCAAAAACGGTAAGGCGATTGATGATTGATCCACCACTGACTTGGCTTACTTTTATGCCCGCTTGCGTCGCAATATTGTCAGGGATTAAGCTAACGGGCGCATGTTCGTCACCGTGCTCGTCTTCCTGTTTAGCGTCATCTAGTTGTTCTGGGGCATGGTCGTGTTCAGGTGATGCCACGGCCATAGATGCTGAGCTTAAAAAAGTAACGAATAGAGTGAGCGTCAGTGTTTGCACTAACACCTTGCTCATTTTTTGTATGTTAAAGGGAAGAATAGATAATAATGTCATGGGGAATTCCTTAATGAGACGCAGATGAAGGCGTGCTTGAAATAAGCGGGTTACCAGTTAGCTGTTCTATATCAGCAGCCAAGGTGAGAGCGTCTTGTGCCGCAGATATCATTGCTGCTTTTGCATCAATAAGCTCTTGGCGAGTAGTGACCCACTCAAGGTAACTGTAACGCCCTTCCTCATATGCCTGACGCACTTGTTTTAGTGCAGTATTGAGTGGTGGAATAATGTCGTTATTCAGCGTGTTTACTCGTAAAACTGCGCTTTCTCTGGCTTGTACCAATTGATATAGCTGATTGGACAGGGTCAGTAAGGCTGCGCTTTTTTCTGCATCGAGTTGAGCACGTTTAGCCTGTATAGATTGATATTCACCTAGACTGCGTGCAGCGCCGAAGAGCGGCATGCTTAGACCCGCAACCAGAGCGCCATCGTCACTGGCATTGTCGTAGCGTACTCCAACAGACCAAGTTAGATCCGATTGAGCTTGGGTTTTAGCTAGTCGCAAGTGGGCTTGTTGAAGCCGTTCCTGAGCTGAAAAGACTTCAATAGCAGGATTGTTTACCGCTTGACGGTATAAGCTGTCGAAGTTTTGGCTTGAGCCTAAGGCAAATATATTCCCGGTTAATGTAGAGAAGCTGGGGGTGGCCTCTCCCCACAATATGCTCAGAGCATAATGATTGGCGGTTCGTTGACGTTGAGCGTTTAGTAGTCGCATGCGTGCTTTTGCTAATGCCGATTGCGCTCTGAACTGCTCTACTTCTGGTGTGGCGCCAGCGGCAACCCGTTTTTTAACCGCTTGCAAGGTATAACGAGCAAGCGCTTCAGCTTCTTTTAAAACGGCAACGCGCTGTTCACTGCTCAGTGCATCTATGTAGCGACGCGTAACGTCGGCCAATAAATCAAGCGACTGAGCTGTTTTTGTGCTGCTAGCAACTGACGTTTCTGAGAAATAAGTGCGTTACGGGCGTCTTTCTTGCCACCTAATTCGAGTACAGATGATAGTGCCAGTGTAAGCTCTGCACCTTTTACGCCACTGCGCTCCCCGGTACCTAATACGTTTTCAATTTCTATCGAAATACTAGATTGGGGATCCAACTGGGCAGTCGTGCGCTCGCCATCAAGTGCTTGTTGTTGAAATGTGTACGTCGCTAATTGGGGGTTGTTTGCCAGTGTGCGCTTTATTGCGCCTGACAAGGTCAAAATACTCGCAGGTGAAGTGGAGTGAGGAGTCAAGGGCGCAATTACTGAGTTTGGGTCTTGGGCCCAAGCGTGATTTGTCATGAAAAGAATCACCCACATACTTTTGCTGAAAACCAAAAATGATGCGAGTTTGGGCAATCGGATAGGTATCGCCAGAGTCATAATAATGTCCTAAAAAATGCACATAAAAATATCAGTCAAAGGTATGAAACCTCGGACCGGTTAACGAAATTTAAATGGCACTAAGCTTTAGGTGGGCGTAAAAGTCGGTTGGCTGGGCCATCAACAAGGGTATGCAGATAGGCGTATTGACTTACCGTGTTATGAATATCACTCACGGGGGAGGCGCTGGCGCTAACCCAATGGGCGTGTGAACCATTGCAATGGCCGCAGTGATGGCAATCCGCTGGATTATGGGTATCGTCTTGGGTACTCACTTGCTCATCATTTAGGGAAGGGGTGAGCGATATGTTTTGTTCATCTGAAGCGTGTTGATGGATAAGCGCTAAATGCTCAGGTTCAATTTGGTGAAAGTCTTGGGCTTTTGCCACAGCCGCTAATGATTGCAAAGCAATCACAAATAGCATGCTGTAAGCAATAAGTTTGAATTTCACACTTTACCTTAAATAACGTTAACCGTTCGTTCAGCTCTATATTAGCTATGTCAGCAAAACGGATACGATGAGTATCAATTGATGACTGTAACAAACTTTACTTAGCGGGGATACGTATTTACGGGACTGGCGCTGGGCAAGGTGTTACCAATATTTTCATCGGCACTGAAAAGACTGGGCTGTTTTATACTAGATTTTGTTTTCATGTTTTTTGGGCGATTTGATTAATTTACCTGAGATCTGGTTAAGCCAACATCAAGTTAGTGCCATTTAACAGCTCAAATTCTTGGGCTGTTAAATCTAAAGAAGGCTTATCATTTTTCAAACAATAAGCGATTAGTCCACCAAGTAAATTGAGCATGACCCC
>NZ_BAER01000078.1 GCF_000315055.1 Paraglaciecola polaris LMG 21857
TGTTAAGGGCGCTGTATTTTTGCTTAGAATCTGCTCCTCAACTGGTGGTTTTTAATAAACTTACGAATTGGTAATTCTTATAAATAACCCTGTACCAGTTACATTCACCTCATCTCATAAAAACTCTTATTACTTTCATATCAATAGCTTAGGTCGGGCACTAAGCTTGCTTCTATGATTCAAATTGATTTATAAAAGGAAAGTGACATGTTTGAACTCGCCTATTCGGCTTACACGGCGTTCTATTTATATTTGGTGATGTTACTCGTGCAGTGGATGGTCGCGACGTTTAGTAAAGCTAAGCAGCCTAATGCGATCCCTGGGAAGATAGATAAAAACTTATCCCACGACAGTTTTGTGTTCAGAGCGCATCGTACTTTCCAGAATACGTTAGAGAACAGTGCCTTGTTTGTCGGCACGGTGGTTTTTGCCTTTATTCTAAACTACCAAAGCCCAATATTTGCTGTTTGTGTGTGGACGTACCTTGTCGCAAGAGTTGTGCATATGGCGTTGTACTATGCAATTTCGACTGAGAAAAACCCTAGCCCACGTACCTATTTCTTTTTAATTGGGCTATTGGCGAATGTGGTTATGTTAGTAGTCGTCGGGCTAAGGTTAATTTAGTAACAGAGTACGGTATCGTGAAGTGTCTTTTATCATGACACCCATGATAGGCACTTCCGACTTCGATCAACTCGCGTTCTTAGCCCTTACCGATCGAGATCCTATACCTGCCACTCAATTCACATACCTAATCTTCACGCAAACACCATTGATATGACCCCGTCAGGTTTGCCATACTTTTAGCCATTTATTTTTCCCCAATACGCTTAAAATACATAAATATCTAATTAACACTTTGATTTGCAATACATTTTTAACTGTTATAGTTTATTCGAAAATAACGATAAAAATGGAATTTTTCGTGATATCGCGTCAATCCCCCCTGCTTTTTGTACTTGCTTTGTTTTCGGTTTTATTTGTGTCTGGTTGTGCGGTGGATAAGCGCCCAGAGGCGTATTCGAATGCGATTTTGGTCAGTAGTGCCTTTCCTGCCCATGGCAGTTCGCAAAGCCAATATGCTGCGTTGCAGCAAGCCTTACTCAGTCGTAATTTGCTCATTGCCGATAACGGTGAAGTATTACCTGTTATGAAAGGCATGTGCGAGGCTGACATGCTGTATCACATCAGCAGTACTAACCTGCCGCCTTATATTGGTCAGCATCAAGATTTGTATGCAGGCTTTTATTTCGATGTAGCCCTGGTCAATGGCAGTTGGAAGGTGGTTAACACAGACAACGACTTCGGGCAGTTTAATAGCGAATTTGACCTTGCCCTGCTGACCAGTGTGTTAACCCCGAGAATAATGCCAAACGATACATTGACGATACGCCCACAGCCGAATGTAACGGCCAAGGCGTTAGGTGAGCTGATGAGCCTAATGCAAAGCGTATTTCCGGTAAAACGCACGCGCTTTGTGGTGAGTAGCAAATTTGCTAAGCAAGTAGAGCAAGCAGGATATGACCTTGTGCTTTCAAGCGCTGGGGCTAGTCACCTGTATTTAGGTGATACTTTGAGTACATCTGCCGCCCAAGAGCGTACGTTTTTTAAACTTGATTATACCGCTAATGCTGAATTAAAGGCGTTCGCTGCGAGCGAACAGCCTCTTGTCGCCTGCATGCAAGCGCATAATTTTGTGCAACCCCCAAGCAAGAAGTTTAGCAACAAGTTAAAGGCTAATGACTTACCTAGCGTAGTGAATGTATTGCCCAGTAATGCTGATTTTAATCAATTGAGCGAACAGCAACGTTTGTTCACGACAGGCCAGTACTTGACCATTAACGGTGATGTACTGAAGTACTCGACCT
Source organism: Paraglaciecola polaris LMG 21857 (assembly GCF_000315055.1). GTDB lineage: Bacteria > Pseudomonadota > Gammaproteobacteria > Enterobacterales > Alteromonadaceae > Paraglaciecola > Paraglaciecola polaris. The sequence continues at coordinate 1,869 of NZ_BAER01000078.1, forward strand.
ATCAAAAATTACAGGCAGGCAGTCGTTGCAGTCGCCTTGCACCGAGTGACCCATTGTACAAATACTGTGAAGATCGCAAGCAAGACGTGAGTACCGACTATATACGCCGTAAAGCGACCATGAGAAAGCAGGGTAATTGATGTTAGCTAAGGGCGCTGGGCAGGTAAAAATACTGGTATTACTTGGGTTATTCGTAGTGTATGTGTGCCTTGAATTATCTCTTAATTTACTGCTAATCGATATGTACGCTAAGCCGCTAGAAGCCGTATTTGGTGAGTACCAACTCACCGCAGAGCGCTTGGAATTATTTGGCCGTACCTTGTCGGGCTTTGGTTTAGCCTTGGGTATTATCTCGTTTATGCCAGGCCATCTGTTTAATGTTTTGGGCGGCGCTAAAGACACGACCGACGCACAGGTAGAGCAGGGCATTAACAAACTCGGTAAATGGGTGTTCAGGCCCATTGCATTTGTGTTGTTATGGGCGTTGATTATTCCGTCACTGCGCATTGTGATTGATGGCGTGGTGGATAGCACCTCGAACGAGAAAAAACTCAGTGCGGTACGAGCCATCGTCTATAAAGAGGCCTATTTGGCTGAATCTGTGACCATTGAAGGTTTCCCGGAATTTGATGAGATAGTAAGTGACCCACAGCGTAAAGATTTGGTGGTAGCGCTTATTCCTTCCTTGGCGTATTTCTCAGGTGGGTTTAATCATTTAATTGAATCAAACCTGCAAAATATGGCGGATGTATTTTTACAAAATCGCCAAGAAGAAACATTTAGCAAAGAAGCACTGCCGCGCATTCGTAAATTCGATGGTATTTATAAAGCGGAGTGGGCCAGTTATAAAAAAGCTAGGCAAGACTATACCGAGGCCAGCAGACGGGAAAACAACTTTGCCTTGCTTGAGCAAGAACGTACCGAGCTGTTAAACAAAGCCAACGAGCGGATTAATCAGCACTGGCAGGTTTATTCAAATGAGTTGTTAAAGGCGGAGGATTTTCGTAAAGACTACGCCGAAAATGAAAATATCGTCAAGGTGTACCGTGATATCCGCAATAAGTATCAAAGCTCGAAGTGCGACCGGGAATGCCGTGATTTTTATCGCGCTGAATTTGCTAAATACCTGAATAACTTAACCTTTAAAGACGGTGAACGCTTTGGTGTTTATTTACAGGCTGATGAAGTTAATTTAACTAAAATTCTTAAATCTAAATATCAACTAATGGGCATGTTTACCCGTGGTCGCCGAGCGTATTTACATCGGGCGTATGGTATTTCCGAAGAAATGGAATATGAGCAATACAACCAGTCGCCAGTGGCTACCAACCTCGCGATTGCCGTATTTAAAGAAAATGCTGTGCACGTGGCCAAAGAGTGGACCATGAATGATATGCGCCCATTGCGTCAAGCGATCACGAATAAATACCAAGGTCGAGCACAGGCGTTGTGGGTGAAGTATCAAAACGGCTCGAGTTTTGGTGGCGTGCCAGAGAAAAACTTAGATCGGGTCGACTTTGCCCGTTTGTATGAAATAAAAGTACTGGCGAAAATTGCGCTTGGTCCTTATTACATGGAAAGCTTTACCCCGAGCATTGCCGAAAGCCGCTACAAGAAGATGTGGCTGGCTAGCCAAGACAATATTTCTTTTATTCAGATGGTGACATCGACCGCTGCGACGGCCGCATTTTCACCCGGTGGCAGTATGTTTCAGTTGGGTAAAGACGCGGTGAAACTGGCAGTTATCCCTCCGGTAAGTATTGCGGCAAGCTTGCTGGCGATTTTCTTGTTGTTTATCAAACTCGGCATGTATTTGTGGGCACGCAGCAAGGTGTATTTGGTGGTTGCCATGGGGCTGGGCGTATTTGCATTTGGCATACCTGTGGGCAAGTCGGTCATGGGCGAGAACTCCTATCACGGCATGATGGTCGCCTTTGCTGAAGAATTCAGCGATGTAGATACCTTCGATAAAACCTTTACCGTTGGTTTCGGTTACGTACTGGATTTAGAAAACGGTATTTTCAAAACCTATCGTGATCTTGCCGTGGTGGATGCCGTGGCAAGTGTCGTGCACAAAAAACTACCACGAGACGAAAATGGTCTGCCGGTTGCGCATATCGAAACAACGAGCTTCTCGCTGCGTAGCTATGACGACCTCGCTTATTCTGTGCTTGATTTTACTCCCGAAATGCTTGGCATTGGGGAGGTGACTGCACCTTTTAATACCAACATTACCTTGCTCAAGCAAGACATGAACGTAGGCGCATATTTAGGCATTCGTTTAGCAGATAAGAAGGTGGCAGAAGTGAGTATGCCTAACTTTATGCAAGGTACGGATATCGGCCTTATTGCTGAGCAGCGCTTATTTTATCAGCCTGACTGGCAATCGTTAGCACTGGAATATGTCTCGAACGTGGATGACCCCTCGTATTGGCTGCAATTGGCCCAAGGGGATATCGCTAAAGAAACTCTGATGCAGCGCCTTGAGCGTAATATGGCTAGCTACTTAAATGACACGCCAGCCACGCTCGCGTTGCTCAATAATCTAAACGAGAAAGGCCAGAGTAACCTGATTTTACTCGAGCTTGAGCGCAGCAAAAAATACCGCTGCTTTGTGCTGGGCACAGTAACGGCGCAAATGATCAGCGAGTCGATTGAAAGCAATACGATTGCGTATGAAGAACTTCCAGATTGTAAGGCAAGGCTATGATAAGCAAGGTAATTGATTTCGCAAAAGAGTGGATAGCAGACAATTTAATACTGGTGCTTTTAATGGCCGCCATGTTTGCGGGTATGCAATATTTGTATTATCAGCAAAGCCAGGCCTTAGGCGAAGCAGCCCAGCAAGTTGAAGTACTCAAACTAAAAATATCATTGACGATGGAACAGCAAAAATGACCGACCAAACAAAAGCCCCTTTTATCTCATTCAAATTTGATGTGATGACATTTTTAGCCCTGTGCGGGGCGATGTACTTAGCGTACACCGCCCACTCCGCCAACATGGAAAACACCGCTAAACTGAGCGCGCTACTCACCAAGTACGAACAGACACTTGATGCCGCTATTGCCGGCGATGACGTCACCCTAAAACGCTACCGAAATAACATTAAAAAAACCTTAGATTCACTGTCACCCAAAGAACGCGAACTCATGCTCGCGCTGTTGAAAGTAGAGCGTGAAGGTAAAGCGGATTAATGGTTGATGCTTAAATTTAGTGCGTTTGTCACTTTGGTTATACGCCATTAAATAGTGTTTTTATC
>NZ_BAER01000077.1 GCF_000315055.1 Paraglaciecola polaris LMG 21857
CATACGTTGGACATTAAGAAATAATCGGTGTCAGGCCGGGCGCTAAACGCCCGCTCTCCCTGTCTCTATCGGGATGCGCCCTTTTGGCGTATCTTGCCAAATAATCCACTGCCCAGTTCCATGTTTGTATTAATGTTGACTGGTCGAAGTGGATTATCGATTCCATTAATTTGTAAAACCAACCTTGTGTGTTTTTTGCCACCATAAAACTTGATATTGCTATTCCTTTTAGCTGTTGAATACTAAAGCCTATTCGTCGCTTTACCAGCAGCGCTAACAGACTCACCCAAATCAGACCTTCCATCATACTGGCCTTACGTGTATTGAATTTGCGCAGGTTGCAGTAGGATTTCCATTCTTTAAATAGCAGTTCAATTTGCCAGCGTAAACCGTAGAGTTTGATGATGCTGTTGGCTGGGTACTCAGACCGAGGCAAGTTAGTCACCCAGTACGTGGGTTCGTTTTTGTCTTTCGGCCAACTGGCTATCATGCGGTAGCCGTGTGGATTTTCCACATCCATATCGACCACTTCACTACGTCGAATATGGGCCTTTACCTTTTTAAGGCTAACGCTTTTAAATCGCTTCAGGCGCTTGCCCTTCGCAGTGTAAGCCGCTGCTACAAGTGGATTACTCGTTGTCTTTGCCCTCACGGTATAAAACCCACCTGACGCATGAATGTCACGTAAGTAGGACAGTTTGAAATAGCCTCTATCGGCTAAAAACAGCTTATTCCCTAGTGAGGCCGCTGGCGGCAGGTAATCATATTCCGCTTTACTATCGGCACTTACTGACACCGCATGCGGTTGGCTGCTTAACATATCCCAGCTCACATGTATCTCTACCGCGGCTGGGCTGATAGTGGTAAAGCGCCCTTTGAACACGTCACTCAGGCTATCGTGCACCGCAAACGAACTCCCATCTTGCACCACGATTTGCTCAAACATCGATAGATTAACGTCAGTTCCTAATATCTGTTGCTGCCAGTTTCCCATCGCCATCGCTACCAACCGCTTCATCATGTCACGAAATTCAGGTTTACTGAGCTGGTTGTGGAACGGCTTGTACTGTACATCACTAAAGGTCAATCCTGTAAAATACCGGTGCAAGTCACTGATGCTATCCACAGACTTATCGCCGAGTGCCGTAAGTAACGACATTACCAATTCAAACGGCTTTACGACCCGTTGTCGGCAGCAAAATCCACTGCTTTTTCCGATATCGTTAATTTTAAATTCATTCAGGACTTTCGTTATCTTCGCAAGCTCGGTATTATTTTTATGCATGTTCTCAAATCTGTTTCAGAAGGTTTTTTTGGCGATAAACATCTGATCAGATTTAGAACATGCATTCAACCCCTAATTTCCTTAAGATCCTACGTATGAA
>NZ_BAER01000076.1 GCF_000315055.1 Paraglaciecola polaris LMG 21857
CGCGTCTTGACTAACACAGGCCGTGAAAACGCGTTCCCGACGCGGCTTTCACTTGAATGACATCCATGTCATTAATCCAGCGTTAGCCTTCAATGCTCGGGGTGACTTGAGTCGGTGAACAAAGCAAAGCATGCTCTTCGTTTACAGAGCTTACGCTTCGCGTTATTCACCGCAATCCAACGGTTGTTTGAAATGTTATGGTTGCGCCTCTCTCTGGTCGTGATAAAAGCGAAAGATTCAAACTTTAAAAGATCTGTAATAATATGCGATTTCGATGAAAATAAGAGGTTAGTGATATTTCATCAAGCATCGAATGCTAGTAAACGATTCTGGAAAATGAGTATTTTCCTTGCCTAGGGGAGCGACAAGAAGTAACTTGGAATTTGGGTGTATTTTTGGAAAACGCAACTCAAAAAATTATCAACGTATTTAGTAAAGGAAGTGTACTGTGGGCGTCATATATTCAGGGAAGCAAGTAACAAGGGCAGGGCAATTTCTTGCTGATAATGACTACACAGACAGAGCTCAATTTGATCATTGTTTCGAAGTTCTTGTTTACTGGAGATCGGAACATTCTACTGCGCTGGAACAAGCGTTTAGCTTATTGCAAGATGTCGTTCATCCCATTGAAAAAAATGCTTTGTTTGCCAAAAGGCTCAAAAGATATGTTTCTATAGTTTCGAAGTTAAGGCGCTTTGAAAGTATGACATTACGAAAAATGCAGGATATAGGAGGATGCCGTGCTGTTGTATCTAGTGAAAAAAAAGTACCGAAAAATTAGTAAGGGAGCTAAGAAAAAAAAGACTATTTTCACTATGATGATAGAAAAATTAGATTTAAAGACTATATCGAGAAGCCGAAAGAAGATGGTTATCGAAGCTATCATATAATTGGTCAGTTTCAATCGGAGGATAAATCACTCAAAAATGTAGAGCTGCAAATCCGAACTTACTTACAACACTACTGGGCTACTGCTCTCGAAATAATAGATCTATTTACTAACCAGTCTCTTAAAACTAATCAAGGAAAAAAGGAGTGGGAAGAGTTTTTTAAGTTGGTTGCGTCGCTTTTTACCGTTCTTGACAACATTCCTAGTTATCATAATCTGGAAGTTACCACGCGTGTGGATACTTTCTTAGAAAAAGCTGGTCAATCAGTTGATGAGGTGGGTCGTCAACTAGAACGATTATCTAAAATTATCAAGAGGCTTGATGTCGCCAAGCTATTTTCATCTTTTGCAAGCTCGCTGAAAATAATTGGTGATGAAATCAAAGACCATGACGAAGCTGGGTATGTTCTCTTGGTAATATACCCTGATGATGATCAGTTAGAGTACACCATATTTGATAATAAGGACTCTAACATTGCTCAGGACAAATATGCTCAACAGGAAAATATCGCGGCATCGACAGATAATAACCAAATAGTAGCTCTGGTATTTACTAGCAGTTTGGAAGATGTAAAAGCTGCTTACCCTAACTTTTTTGCAGATTCATCAAAGTTCATTGAGCATCTAGATACTCTTCTAATTGCTGAGAGAATAATTCAAAAGAGTGTGCTGAAAAGGATAAGTTCAGGTTTTTTTTGAGGGAATTAACAGGACACCCAAGTTAACTGATACAAAATTAACACTCGAAAACAGCTTTAAGTCAGCGGCGTAGCCGTTTCTTTTTTTCTTTTTCAACCGACTTAAGTCACCCCAAGTATCTCGAATTCTTAGTGTGCGCAGCGCATGCTTTGGCTTTTCTACGACTCCAATTTTCCATCTTTTTAATTGGCTTGTCAGATGTCCAGACAGGGACGTCTGGACAAGGCGAAGTGTTTTACAAGGATGTTACCTTTCGCCGTTCTGACATTAAAGTCGATTAAAAATATGGATAAAAAAATTGGTTGGAGATCGGCCTTTCTTGGTGACTTCTTTTGGCTGTTGAAAAGAAGTTACTGGCTCGTAGGGACGAGAGTCATACCCGTCATGGATGACGGTGAGCGAAGCGATTGCTTGGTGTGCGCAGCACATGAATCGTGGCCGAAGGCCACAAATAAGGGCCGGTGTGTCTGAAATTCCTTTGCCTAATACTTAAACGTCTCTGACCCTTTTATTCTCCTTGCGCCACCTAACATACGAGATAATTCGTTAAAACGTAGCAAACCATCTTTTAGATGCCAAAGAATTTTGGAACATACAAGGTCAAACATCGGAACATACACTATGCACCGATGTTTATTCTTTATTTAAAAAGACTCTCACGCGTAAGGCATTAAGTCTTAATCTTCCTTACGGTAAAGACTTATCAAGCATATTGCTAAAAGTAACGTCGCAATTACGCCTGAGCCGCCTGCAACGCCTGAGGGAAGAAAGCCATCACGGCTAAAGGTAATTAATATGCCATTAGCAAACATAGCAACTACACCCGCTAACGCTGTGAGGCCTCCTATTGCTTTACCGCCTTTAGCGATACTTGCCATACCAAAAACAAGTGCAGCTAAGCCCAATAATACTTTCGCGGCATAGTAAATCATGAAAGACAAAGCAACCACGCCACCAATTAACGGTTGTGCCCCTTCTACGCTACCCGCAACTTTGCCAAATGTTGAAAACAAAGTTAGGCCAATACTCACCTGCACAATGTTAATAGCCGCACTAAATGCAATAGCCGACCATCCTAGTTGACAGTTTTTTGCCTGCACCATAGATGTACCGGCAAAAGCAACAAGAACAGTAAATATTAATGCTTCTAGCCCCCATAAAACTTGCCTTGAAAAGTCAACTTCAGCAACATAAAGGGCAGTATAAATAATCTGTGTTATCGCCACCAATAATACTAAAGATGCTGTAATTAGCATGGTGCGTTTGTTCGTAAACTCCATTGTGTACCTCTTATCATTTTAAATTTAACGCCTTCTCATAGCTTTATGTCACTAGATTAGCCTTGTTTTTTTGATAGCTCACCACAAATGAGTAGCGAATGACCGTATCTTGTTACCCGCCTGATACATAACGTATCGATGCTATTATCAGAGTGCAAATCGCTAACATCGTTAGGTGATCTATACGGGGTAGGTTTTTGAAGCAAGATGCTTCATTTACAATATGAAACCTACGAAATCACAGTGATATACAAAGCTATTATCGTGATATCACGCCTTAAAAAAGCGCTTTATGAGCGCAGTAGCTTTGCATACATCCAATAGCTGAGAACTTCTAAGAAGTAGGTTTTATATTGGAAAACATAAGACAGGTAAAGTTACTCAATTCTTTCACCTTACGAGTTTAAAAAGTGGCGAGTTAACAGGGCCCTCATGTTAAATCGTTTCAACCCGAGCTCGAAAACGCCGCGCCTCTAGTGATTCAATTGGTGTTTTTAGTATGCGAAGCGATCGCTTGATGCGCAGCACATGAATCGTAGCCGAAGGTCATAAATAAGTGCAGCGCATGCTTTGGCTTTTTCACGACTCCAATTTTCCATCTTTTTAATTGGCTTGTCAGATGTGCAGACATGGGTGAGCCCGGGGCTTCTAGGAGCAACGCTCCTATCGGGTGAACGATTCGCCATGAATGGTGAAGCTGTAACTCCGTTATGGGGTGAGTTTCCAAGGACGGGTTTAAACTCAGTTTTGTATTATACGTTTTCGAAGAGCTTCGTAAGCGAAGTGCTTTACAGACGATCTGCATGGACGCAGAAAGGTAGATCAACGCAAGAAGCATCGGACTGGCGTCCCAGTTGCCGAGAGGTTACCTTTCGCCGTTCTAGCATTGCAGGCAATTCAAAATAGGGAACAAAAAATTGGTTGGAGATCGGCTTCTTTTATGAAATGTGTCCATGCATTTCACCTTGTGCAGACGACGCTTAGGCCATCCTTCGGATGTTCAAATTCATTCCCGATGAATTTGTGCTTACTTTTCTTAGCTGTTGAAGAAAAGTCAGTTGGACCGCGCGGCGGCCGCTCGAAGATTTCGTTTGAAAAAAGGCATGGAAGCCGCGTGCGAAGCACATACTCTTTACGCGTAGCGCAATCTTAGTCGCGTAGCGATAAATCAGCCCAGCGATTGCCTCACGCGCAGCGCTAAATCACCGCGTACTTGCGATCCAACTCACTCACTCCCAATCCACTTTTCTTAGTCACCGCCAATTGGGCCACAATCCGTTCTTTCATGGCTTCAACATGGCTGATCACGCCAATCATCTTGCCCGAGGCATGTAGATTATCCAGCGCATCTAAGGCGATATCCAAGGTTTCACTGTCCAGGGTGCCAAAGCCTTCATCGAGAAACAGCGAGTCGATACTGGTTTTATGACTGACCAGTTCTGATAAGGCCAGTGCTAACGCGAGGCTGACTAAGAAGCTTTCACCACCGGATAAGGTTTTGGTATCCCGTTGAATGTCCCCCTGCCATGTGTCGATTACGCTAAGGGCCAAACTGGCGTCGGCTTTGCGTTTGAGTAGGTAGCGACCGTGTAAGCGCTCTAGTTGTTTATTGGCCAGATACATTAAATTATCAAGAGTGAGGCCTTGGGCGAACGTGCGGAACTTGTCCCCTTTTTGTGAGCCAATTAACGAATGCAGGTAATGAATATGTTCAAATTCATTTCGCTGTAATTCAATTTGGCTAAATAGACTTTGTTGTTCGCTGCTGCGTTGTTTGTCGAAATTCAATGCTTGGCTGATTTCACCTTCACGCTTGTTCCCCTTGTGTTGCTCTTCGGTAAGGGCATTAAGGGCCTCAATAACCGCATCGCGCGTTTGTTGTTGCCACTGGGTGGTATTGTCGTGTGCTAACAGTGTTTTGACTTGGCTGTTCGCTTGCTCAAGCAGCGCCTGGGATTTGGCTAAGTTGTCATCCAACGTCTGCTTGAATGTTTGTAGTTGCGCTCGGGTGGCTTCATCAAGTAAGGCGGCTTCAAAGGCTTGCTGATCGGCAAAGGGGCTGGCTTGAAACTTGGCTTGCCATTCGTTTTGCCGCGCTTGCAAGCGAGTTTGGCTTTGTTTCAGCTGGGTTTGAGCGTTTTGTACATTCGCTAATTGGGTATTGTGTTCCTGCTCTTTCTGGCGTAATTGCTGCTGAGCGTGTTCATGGCGCGCTTCTAATGTGCGCAGCTTTTCGCTTAATGTCTCGCGCTCTGTTTTAACCGATTTATCAGCAAACAAGCTAAAGCGTTTAGCACTTAGACTCTCAAGTTGTGCGCGTAACGTTTGGCGTTGCTGCTCAATAGTGGTTAGCTGACTCTTTATGTCGCTTGATTGGTTGCGCTGATGCTGTTGGGCGCTGGTGAGCTTGTCTATTTGCACCGTCGATTCATTGCGCTTATTGGCGTGGTGTTCCCACTGCTTGGCGTCTTGTTCTTTGCTCGTTAGCCATTGAAGCAGATTATCTGCCTCGGGTGGGGTATAGCCGTGTTGCTGAATATGCGCTAACAGGCTTTGGCTCAATGAAGTTAACGTCTCACTGGCCTGTTGCATGTCGTTGCTACGATTTTGCACACTGCTTTCTAGGTTTTTCGCTGACTGCTGTGCCAGTAATAAGGCTGAGCTGGCACTTTGACTCTGGCTTTGACTGTGTTGCCATTTTTCTTTGCTGGCTAACATGGTGCGTGACTGGGTTTTGAGCTGGTTTATCTGCTTTTGTAACTGCTGAATTTGCTGGTTGATTTGACTTTCAATGGTAATAAGCGAGTCAGCATTATCAATAGTAAGTTGTTGGTTAGTTTGTTGATCAAGTAACGGGCTTAGGGCTTGGCACATCTCAGGCCATGCTTGGCTTAATTGTGCTTGTTGGGTACTGAGCCAATCGATACGTTGCCTCAGCTCGGTTTCACCGCGCAAGAACGCATCCAGTTTTGCGCGTATTTCTTTACCTTGCTCTTCTAACTGAGCCAGTTCGCTTTCCTGTTGTTGCTTTTGTGTGACGGTATGAGGAATATCCACCGCCGTTTCAGATGCGAGCGGGTGCTCTTTGGCGCCGCACAAAGGGCAGGGGTGTTCATCTTGTAGGGCTGCTCGAAAGTGAATCAATTGCTCTTCTTGGCTGATAAGTTGGCTAAGTAGTTTTACTTGCTGGCTTTTCGCCAAATACTGACGTTTTATGGCTTCTCGCTCATCGGTCAAGGTTTTCTGCTGAGCTAGGTTATCAGCAAGCTGAGCCTGTTTTTCGGTTAACTCTTGGGTTTGTTGTTGCCACTGTTGCTGAGTGTTTTTTAACGTCAATAGTGACGGCGTTAAGCCTTGAACTGTATTAAGCTGCTGTTCTTGAGCGTCAAGCGCGCCATGCTCTTCAAGCTTGGATAACAGCTTGGCTTGTTGCTGATATTCGTTTTCCAATTCACGTGTTTGTTGGTTAATTTTTTCATGTTGCTGCTGGTTAAGCTGAGTGTCTTGCTGGGCTAGGTGTAATTGGTTTTGTTCTTGTTTTACTTTTTCTGCCAGTTGCTGGTAACTCGTTTGTTCTTTTTTAATCTGTTGGGCTTGTAGCTGCCATTGGCCTAAATACTGTTTCAATGCTTCATCAGAGGGACGAGCGGTTAAGTAGTCATTGGCTTGTTTTAACGATTGCTGTTGGCTGTTAATCCCGACCTGAGTGTTTTCAACATCTTGCACAAGCTGTACATGTTTAGTACTCAACTGAGCATGTTGCGCGTTGGTTTGGGTGAGCTGATCTTGGTGTTGACGTATTTCGTTATCTAGGGGAATAACCTCTTCGTTGAGCAAGGTTTCTTGTGCGTAATATGCCGCCTTAGTTGCCTGAAATTCATCACCCACTGCTACACTTTGGGTTTTACTTTGCGCTAAGCTAGCGTCACTTGTTTGCAGTTGCTGCTGGCTTTGGTTCAAGGCCCTTTCATCGTTGATGCACTGGGCTTGAGCGTCGGTTAATAACTCAAACGGCGCTCGCAGCGCTTCGCTTGGGTGGCTGTTGGCCAGTCGTTGTAAGGCCTCTTTTTGTTGTGTTTTTTGTTCTTGCGCTTGTGTCAGTTGCAGCTTAGCTTGCTGTTGTGCACTTTGAGCGGAGTCAAGTTGTTGCCACCAGTTCACATGATCTTGTTTGGCGCTTATCTGTATTCGGCGTTCTTTTTGCTGCCCTTGTAAGCCTTGCTGTTCATCCATGAAAGCTTGTTTTTGCTCTTCGCTGAGCAACTGTACCCCTTTGGCTTGCGCTTCAAGCTCGGCTAACTGTTGTTTTGCTTGGCTGTAATGTTGGTGTACACGTTCAGAGATCAGGCCGTAAATCTCAGTGCCTGTCAGTTCTTCTAATAGCTCGGCGCGCTGTTTTTCATCAGCATTTAAAAATGCCGCAAACTCCCCTTGAGAGAGCATCATGGATTTAGTAAAGCGACCAAAATCAAGCCCGGTGATTTGCTCTATCAGCTCAGACTTTTTCTTAATTTGGCTAGCAAGCACTTTTTCAGTGGCTACTTCACCTAGCTCTACCACCGCAGCTTGTAAATTGCCCTCGGCGTTACCCCGGGAACGGCGCATACTCCAAAACGCGCGATAGGCCACACCTTTCACTTCAAATTCCACTTCGGCGCTGCACTCGGCGGTGCCACGGGTCATGATCTCATTATTATTGGCCGACAAGGCCCCCAAACGTGGGGTCTCGTGATAAAGCGCTAAACAAATCGCATCCAGTAGAGTTGTTTTACCCGCACCGGTAGGGCCTGTGATGGCAAACACGCCATTGTCGGCAAAAGGGGCTTGGCGAAAGTCTATTTTCCACTGGCCTTTTAGGGAGTTTAAATTGCTAAATTGCAGGCTAAGAATTTTCATTATTTAGCCTGCTCATGGCGTACTTCTTCCACTATATTGGCAAACGTTTCACGTATTTGTATTAGGCGTTGTTGCTCTTGCTCCCCTTCGAATGCTTCAAGGGCAAGGCGTTTTTCAAACACATCGAATGGGGTGAGCTCAGCAAGGGTTTCGTTTTTTATTTGCTGTAAGCTTTGCGCGGTTTTATGTCTGGCGCGGCGCAATTGCAGCACTTCAACGTTACGCCCTTCGATTAGGCTTTGAATTTTTTGCTGCAAATCGCTCAAGTAATCTTGCACTTCAACATGGATACACAGCCAAGTGACGGGTTCGTCGCTTGGCTCGGCATCTTTACCTTCACAACTGCCACCGTCACTTCCATCACTGGGGTTATGCATGGGGTAAGCTGCTAGTTGCTGGCTAATACTGTCAATATCCCCTTTTAGCATGGCCATTGGTTGAAAGAGTGGAATATCTAGCGGGGTAATGGTTCGCTGGCCTGTGTGGTCAAATTCTATCAGTACCACTTGCTTTTGTGATTTTAGCTCATCAAAACTCAAGGGAATGGGTGAGCCGCTGTAGCGAATATGCTCAGACTTGGCCACCATCTGCGGGCGATGAATATGCCCCAGCGCAATGTAATCCGCAGGAGGAAAACCATCAGCCGCGAAACCATCTAGGGTCCCAATGTAAATCTCACGTACTGACTCTGACTGGCTGACACCCAATGCGGTTAAGTGACCAGTGGCGACAATGGGGATGTGTTTTTCTGTGCCGTTTGTTATCTGATCTCGACGGGCTGCGGCAAGTTGGTAGATGTTGGCATAGTGGGCTTTTATCGCGTCGCTCAAGGCAAGCTTTTTATCTTCACTGCTTTCGCCTGGGCGAGACTGCAACACATCCCGGGGACGAATAAAGGGAATGGCACATAAAATGGCGCCCACCTCATTATTCCCATCGCTTAGTTCGATAATGTGCTGCTGAGCATCATCACTGGTATTGGCGATGACATGGGTGTGCAAACACGCGAGTAACTGCTTTGACTCGTTCAGGGTAGACACCGAATCATGATTACCCCCTAACACCACTAACGTGCAGGTCAGTTTGCTTAGCTCCACCACAAATTGGTTGTACATTTGCCGAGCATAACTGGGGGGCGTACCCGTATCAAAAATATCACCCGCAACAATCACCGCATCAATTTCATGTGCCTGTATTTGCTTAAGCAACCAGTTTAAGAAGGCTTGATGTTCGTTTTTACGGCTTTTAGTGAAGAAGTTTTGCCCGAGATGCCAATCAGAGGTGTGTAGAATTTTGATACGCCAAGTCCTTACTGGTTTTACATTTAATATACTGCTAATGGCAAGTGTACTGCATCGATGCGGCGCAAAGTAGACGGTGGCTGAAATTCACTGCCTGAACCACCTAAGCATGCTTTTTGCTTCCCCCTTTGCTCAAGCATAACGTGTGTCGCTTGCTTGATTTGGGCTGATCATGACTGTTTACACTAATATTGGTCTGCTTGATCGAAGACGTTGAGGTATTTTGGGCGATATTGGCTCTATTTTTCTGAAAATGCTCGTTTTTCTAAGAGGTTAACCTATTGATTTATCTGGTTTGTTTTTAAGCATTTGGCGGCAAAATTTGTAACGAAATATGTGTAACTGCGCTGGGCAGCGTTTTTCGTGTTAATAGTGTTTACAGCTCAGATTAACTGGGCAACCACATCGACTGTCATAATAACAATAATAAATCGTACTTCTGACCGGACAGAAAGCAATAACAGAAGACGGTGCAGTGTTGAACACCTCACATTGACATTGGGACACGCAACACAATGAAAAAAACACATACATTTAAAGCCAAAGAACAGTGGTTGAAAGTTGCATTGATGATGAGCGCATCATCGGCGATTTTAAGTGGCTCAAACGCTTTCGCCCAACAGCAATCAGTGGAAGCGGCGGACGACTCATTAGAGAAAATCAGCGTTATCGGTTCTCGCCGTTTAGGGCGTACCGTTGAAGACAGTCCAGTCCCTATCGATATTATTGGGGCCGAAGCGTTAAGTACCACGGGACAAACCGAAACCAATATGATTTTAGGCAGTTTGCTGCCGAGTTTTAACTTTCCTCAGCCGTCATTGACCGATGGTACCGACCACGTTCGCCCTGCACAGCTGCGCGGTTTGGCGCCGGATCATACCTTGGTACTGGTTAATGGTAAGCGTCGTCATTCAAATGCATTGCTGAATCTTAATGGTTCGACGGGGCGTGGTTCGTCAGCGGTCGATTTAAATGCCATACCTGCCAATGCGATTGAACGTATCGAAGTGTTGCGCGACGGCGCTGCTGCTCAGTATGGTTCAGACGCTATTGCTGGTGTGATTAACATTGTACTCAAAAGTGCTAGCAGTGGTGGTTCAGCCTCGGTAACTTACGGTGCTAACGTTACGACTATGGACGGAGTGCCGGATTTAAAAGATGTGGGCATAAACGAAGACGGCAATTTAGCCTTCACTGAAGGCGGCGACCGCGAACTCACCGACGGTCAAACAGCGACCATGCGCGCCAATATGGGCTTTGAGTTAGGCGAAGATGGCTTCTTGAATATCTCTGCTGAATTTCGCGACCGAAGTGCCAGTAATCGCTCTGACTACGATAATCGTGAAAACTACGCACGTATCGACGGTGCGTTGGATCCACGAGAACTAACCTGGGATCGTTACAATCATAACTTCGGTAATGGCGACGTTGAAGACATGGCGGTGTTTGTTAATGCTGGCCTGAACTTGAATCCTAATGCAGATCTTTACGCCTTTGGCTCTTACAGTACCCGTGAAGGTGAAGGTGGTGGCTTTTATCGCCGTGCAAGTGACAGCCGTAATATTGAAGCGATATATCCTGATGGTTTCTTACCAATTATCACCTCTGATATAAACGATTTTTCTTTTGCTACCGGTATTAAAGGTGACATGAGTGATTGGAACTACGATGTCTCAGCGGTGTATGGCGAAGATGAATTTCAATTTGGTGTGAAAGACAGCTTAAACACCTCTCTTGGGCCGACTAGCCAAGCGGTATTTGATGCCGGTACGCTGATTTATGACCAACTGACGTTAAACGTTGATCTTAGCCGTGAGGTAGATGTTGCCGGTCTAGACAGTGGGTTGAACGTGGCCGTTGGCGCAGAATATCGCCGTGAAGGTTACGAGATAAAAGCCGGTGAAGAAGCATCCTACATTCAAGGTGAGTTTGCAGGGTCTGCTGGCTCACAAGTCTTCCCTGGTTTTACTCCTGAATCAGCGGGCAGTAATAGCCGTCACAACATCAGTTTGTATGTAGACTTAGAAGCCTATATTACCGAAAACTGGAATGTCACAGTGGCGGCGCGTTACGAAGATTATTCTGATTTCGGCTCAGCGGTAAATGGTAAATTTGCCACCCGTTATACTTTAACCGAAGAAGTTGCGCTTCGTGCGTCAGTATCCACAGGCTTTCGAGCACCGTCTTTACAGCAACAGTATTTCACCTCTATCGCGACTGTGTTCGTGGATGGCGAGCCCACTGAAACCGGTACTTTTGCGCCTGGTAGCAATGTGGCTCAAGCACTGGGCTCACCGGGTCTGGATGCTGAAGACGCGGTGAACTATGGTGTGGGTCTGACTTGGTCACCGGATTCAAATTTCAATTTGTCAGTGGATTATTACAACATCAAAATTGATGATCGTATTGTGCTGTCAAACAACCTATCGGGTGAAGGTATCGAAGCATTGCTTGCAGGCACAGGTGCTAACCGCGCGCGCTTCTTCCTAAATGCGATTGACAGTGAAACGTCGGGTGTGGATATCGTTGCATCATATAACACTGATATTCAAAACTGGGGTGACATTGCCTTTAACGCGGGTTTTAACTACAACAAAAATGAAGTGACTGACATCATTGATCCACCGGCTGCGTTAATAGGCGCTGGGGTTGATCAAAGTAATTTGTTTTCTGACGTTGAGTTGCGTCGTTTTGAAGTGGGCTCACCAAAAACCAAGCTTAACTTGAGCGCCATTTGGAGCATGGACGAGTGGCACGCTACCCTACGCACCACGCGTTACGGTGAAACCCAAGAACCTTCAAGCGACCCGGCAACCAATGAGGTACTACCTGAAAAATGGGTAACCGATTTGGATGTAGGATACGACGTAACAGAAAACCTCACGTTAACCTTAGGGGCAAACAACTTGTTTGATGTTTACCCTGATACCACGCGGGAGTTAGTGGAAGATGTGGGTACCTTCTCACGTTTGTTCCCATACTCTGGTTTCTCGCCGTTTGGTTTCTCTGGTCGCTTCGTTTACGGCAAGGTGTCGGTTACTTTCTAACGATTTTACATTGGCAGCCTTGTTGGCTTGCCAATGGTCATAGAAAGGTACTGAGAGCAACGCCTAATACAAAAATGAATATCGGGGGCAACACACGTTGCCCTCCGATTTTTGCCTTTTTCCCAGCATATTTACATGCCGTGGCGGCGAGACGGGCTTATTCGGGTGTTTCAATCGTTAAATGGTAACCAGAATATTTGCGCATATTGATGACACGATCCCCATCGAGCATCCAGTACTGGCCTTTTAGACCTTGTAACACACCGCTAAACGTTAACTCTTTATCTAGATTGATTGATTTCACTTTTTCTGGATATTGCTCAACTGGGTAGTGTATGTCCACTGCTGGCAGGTCAAGTATATCAATGGCCTGAAAGCCATACTCATCGGTTATTTCGTCTAACTGATCTTCAATTTGCGTGATGAGATCTTCTTTTAATTGCTGTAAATCTGACGTGTCGGGCTGGCTTTTGAGCATGGTGCGCCAATTTGTTTTATCGGCAATAAACTCTTTCATAGCGGTTTCAACCAAGCCGCTGGTTAGACGATTTTGCACACGCATGATGGCCATGGCTTGAGTGGCACCTTGGTCGAGCCAGCGACTGGAAATTTGTTCGCTAACATGGCGGGTGATGCCCACCTTGATGGTGCCTGTGTTGGCGAGATAAACATAATGATCAGACAGGCAATTAGCTTCACCCCAACTAGGCTCCCGGCACGTGCCTGCATCATAATGACAAAGCTCAGGTTTGATAATACAAGTATCACACTGGGCCAGTTTCGTTAGGCAGCGGTAGCAGTAACCTTGGTTGAAGCTCTTCTTGGTTTTTGTTTGGCAATAAATGCAATTGATCAGGTTGTCGAAACTGACTTTAATCTCTTTGCCAAGCAGTGCATTCATATTGATATGTTGCTCGCCAATGGGCAGCTGATATTGGGCAAGATGCTGTGTGTCCGTGGAAACCTGCATTTTACGAATGTTGCCTTGATAAATGGTCATGATGCTCTGGTCCTGTGGAAAATGTATCTAAGCTTGATTGGTAAGTCTTCTCAGCCAAGCTGGTTATTGTGCCAGTTTGCTACGAATATAGCGAAATCAACTTTGGCATTTGTGTCGTGCAGTACTTTTTCCGGGGATATCTTGCAAGTGGCCACTTAGGCACAACGGAGAACTCCATTGGCAACGGGTGCTGGCCGAGAAGCCACTAGCACGACTCTGCCGAAGGATACAAAATAATCTCTCTAATCCCGCTTGCCCTGATGGAGCAAAAATTGACCAAATGGTCTATTGTATGGTAAAAAAATTACCTGGCATTTCTAGTTGTCACTGAAATACCATCAATCTCAGGCAGACTTTGATGGTCAAATTCACATCAATAAAACGATAAACATAAGATGAGAGCAATATGAAAAAAGTAGGCTTAATATTATGTGCTACGCTGTTTGCTAGCCACACTGCGTATGCAAACGTTGAAAATGGCAGCTTTGAAAACTGGACCGCTGGTGCGCCGGAAAGTTGGACAACCATAGACCCGGGGATCAGTCTCACTCAATCAGCCAGCCAAGTAAAAAGTGGCAGTAGCTCGGCAGCAATCAGCGTCAATACAGGCTCCCAGAGCTCTACCGATTTTAGGCAAAGCGTGAACGTTGTTGCCGGACAACCTTATTTGGCCAGTGTATGGGTTCGTCACACTGAAGGCGGTATAAAAGCCCGCCTATATGTGAATGGCTACCGTGATTATTCGACCGCGAGTTTGCTCAATCAATGGCAGCAATTGAGCTACAGTTATACGCCTAGTGTCAGTGGCAGCATTGAAGTGGGTTTGCGTTTTTATGATGAGTCAGGTTTCGATGGTTCAGAAATCGTATACGTGGACGATTTTGAACCCAATAGCGATAGCGGCTCTGCCCCTACTAACTGCAATAGTAACAGCGGAAGCTTCGAGCTAGTCACCGACAATTATGGCAATGAAACGAGCTGGCAAATCACAAACAGCCAATCTGTGGTGGTGGCTTCGGGTAGCGGCTACGCCAATAATACTGGCTATAGTGAGCCACTGTGTTTGGATGACGAAAGTTATGTATTTACCATCAATGATTCCTATGGCGATGGTATATGTTGCAACGTAGGCACGGGCCAATACAGCCTTGTTTTTAACGGTGTTACGCTGGCCACTGGTAGCGATTTTGCTACCAGTGAGTCTTCGAGTTTTACCTTAGGTACAACCTCTGGCGGTGGTAGTGCTGACTTGAGTGCCTATTACGCCAGCGCTCAAGGGCTAACAGGTTATAGCCTGAAATCTTCCTTGTATAATATTATTAAGGGTCATGCCAGCCAAGGTTATGGTGCGCTATGGACCTTTTATAATGCTAATGGGCGAGATGAATATTATGAAAATGATGGCTCAATTCTTGATATTTACTCAGAGAATCCTAGTGGCACGGAAAGCTATACCTATACTGCGGTCAGTGACCAGTGTGGTAATTACGCAGGTGAAGGTAGCTGTTATAACCGCGAACATTCTTTTCCCAGAAGCTGGTTTGGCGGGGCAGTTGAGCCAATGAATTCTGATGTGCACCATATTTTTGCCACGGACGGTTATGTGAACTCTAAGCGCGGTAGCTACCCCTATGGTGTGGTAGGCAGTGCAACGTTTACTTCGACTAACGGCTCTCGTTTGGGCAGTGCCAGTGTTGGTATCGGATTTACTGGCACCGTGTTCGAACCCATTGATGAATTTAAAGGGGATATCGCGCGGGCTTATTTTTATATGGCTACCCGTTACCAAAATGTGATTGGTGGCTGGCAAGGTAACAGCACCTCGTCTAATGCAGTCTTAGATGGAAGTAGTGATCAAGTCTTTGAAAGTTGGACCCTGAATTTATTGAAAAGCTGGCATCAACAAGACCCAGTAAGCCAAAAAGAACTGGACCGTAATGAGGCTGCTTATTCCCATCAAGGTAACCGTAATCCCTTTGTTGATTATCCTCAATTCGTCAGCGAAATATGGGGGCAGTGAGGATTCGTTTTACCCAGTAAATTATTTTGTTTGGTCAATTACGAGGGGCGTTATTCGCCCCTTTTTCAGCTCTATAGCATTTGTTATGCTTGAACAATAAGTTTGAAAAAATTCTAAAAAAGTATAGGAGGAATATGGACACACCGGTCTTACAACAGATTCAGCGCTACTGGGATGATCCTCAGTTGTATCAAGTACAAACGTTGCAAAAGTTGTGGAGTAATTATGGTGAGATTGCTCGCTATTACAGCCCTAAACACGATAAAAATATCATTGTTAAGCATATTAAACCGCCATCTGAGGTGAATCATCCCCGGGGTTGGCACAGTGATGTGGGACATCAGCGTAAAGTTGATTCATATCGAATCGAGGCCGATTTCTATCAATATTATGCTGCTTTTTGTAATGACGACTGTTACGTACCTGATTATATCGCGCTAATTAAAGACTCGGTTCATACTGAGCAGCAAACATTACTGATGGAAGACCTAACATCCAGTGGTTTTAGTCTTACCTTTAACACTGCAAGTGACGCGCACGTTAAGATCGTATTGAACTGGCTCGCGCATTTTCATGGACGCTTTTTACACATCACTACGCCTGAATTGTGGCCTGTGGGAAGTTATTGGTATTTAGCGACCCGCCAAGCTGAATACAACGGGATGCCGGCCGGCCCATTGAAAAATAGTGCTCAACAAATAGATAGCGCACTAAACAGTGCACGCTTTAAAACGCTTTTGCATGGTGACGCTAAGTTAGCGAATTTTTGTTTTAGTGATGATGGGCGTGTGGCGGCCGTGGATTTTCAATATGTTGGCCGCGGCATAGGCATCAAAGACGTGATGTACTTTTTGGGCAGTTGTTTACCTGACGGACAATTGTGGGCAAAACATGATGAGTATATTGACTACTATTTCGCGCAGCTAAAAGGCGTGTTACTTCGCGGTCATGTTACGGAGGCGAATGAGGATAACGTTAATAAGCAGGCTATCGCGGATCTCGTACCTGATAATACGGTTTGGGCAGATGAACTAGAGCAAGAGTGGCGAAAGTTGCTCCCGTTAGCTTGGGCAGATTTTAATCGTTTCCTGCAAGGCTGGAGCCCTGAGCATATTAAAATAAATGACTTTATGCAGGCGCAAACTTCGTTAGCGCTACCAGGGTAACGTTTAACTGCTGGCATGCACATGCCACTCTCATTACGTGATGGTAAATAGTGACACTGTGGGTTATCTCGTTCTTGCGTTTACCCTCAGTGGAGTTATGGAATCCGCTATTGTGATTGAATAACAACGAAAACCAGTACACCATCAAGCAACTTGGTAAGGTGACCATGCTTTTGCTAATCTTTGCTAGTTATGACGTTATGTTACCTCAACTCTTTTCAACCGACTCAAGCCTAGCCAATTATGAATAAATCGCTACTTGTCGCTAATATCCAGCGTGCTTTAAAAGTCAATTTCATTCCCGCGATATGTTTGCAAGTTATCGCTTTAGGGATAGGGTTTAGCTACTTTTATTGGCCAGCGAGCCTGCCAGTATTTAATTTTTTTGGTCATTTAAAAGCACAATATGGCGCCAGCTATGCGGTCGTTTCCACGGCTTTTTTTGGCGGGTTATTACCTTATTTATATTTATTGAGCGCGGGACAGATTAGCTTTAAACCCAAAAGTCAGCTGGTGTTCTATTGCTGCCTGTGGGCAATCATGGGCTGGTTGGTGGATACTTTCTATGGTTTGCAAATTACCTTATTCGGTAAGGATACCGACATTGCCACCCTTATAAAGAAAACCGCATTTGATCAGTTTGTGTTTAGTGCCTTACTGACATGTCCATTTTTGACCTTAAGCTATCAGTTTAAAGATGCGCAATTTAATTTTAAACGTTTTTTGCAGACTCTCGATAGACGACTGCTTTTACTTTATTTACCGACCACGATAGTGACTAATTGGTTGGTTTGGATCCCTGCGGTTTTGCTTATTTATCTTATGCCGCCAGTATTGCAGATCCCTCTTTTTAATCTTGTCTTATGCTTTTTCGTTTTAGTGCTCGCCATGTTGAATTCAGATCCAAAAGTGACTTCCGCCCCCATTTAATCGCTTCGTTAAGTTATCTTCCTAAGTCTGCGTTAATAATTGCCATGTAAACTGGCAGTTGTTGTTTAATTCTTAGGGTTGGTATTTTGGCGCGATCATTTTCATTTGTTTTTTTCTTCGGCCTAGGGCTGCTGCTTATGGTGACCTTGCAACTGAGTGGTATTGATGAATGGTTAGCGACAAAGCTTTACGTTTATACCGGTAATTGGCAGTCGAAAAATAATTGGTGGCTAGACGCAGTTGCCCATAAGGGCGGGCGCTATTTGGTGATCATTGTAATGCTATCGCTCTTAAGTCTGACGATTGTTAGCTATTGGCGCGCTTTGTGGCAACCATGGCAGCGTAAGGTCGGTGCTTATGTGTGCGTGGCGACTTTAAGTGCTATTGGGATCGTGTCATTTTTAAAAGGCGTAACCACGTTACCCTGCCCTTGGGATATACAGGGATTGGGTGGAGATAGACCGCCCGTCTATCTGTACGATATATTTGCTAGCGATTTAGTCACAGGGCATTGTTTTCCCGCGGGTCATGCTTCCGGCGGTTATGCTTTTTTTAGCCTATATTTTGCCGCTAAGGTTTGGCGGCGTAAATCCCCCCAATCGTCATCCAACAATCTATGGTTTTTGCCAGGAGCAGTGCTTGGGGCGATATTTGGCATCGATCAGCAATTGCGCGGCGCACATTTTTTATCTCATGATATTGCCAGTGCCCTTATTTGCTGGGGTGTGTGTGCGTTACTTTATTGGGTGTTTTTCCGCGGCAATCAGCCAGCTCATATAAAGGTTAACGATTGATCTCATAGTGAAACTTTATCTCACATTTATGGCTAGGTATGTATGCATATTCCATCAAATAAGTTAAACGGCACAGGCTTGCGCCGTATTGTAAAAGCGACCGAATGTTCATTTAAAGGATTTAAAGCTGCCTGGTTATATGAATCTGCATTTCGTCAAGAGCTGGTACTGTGTGCCGTATTGTTGCCTTGCTCATTAGTACTTAAGCAGTCTGCTTTGCACTGGTTAGCCTTGATAATGAGTTTGCTGTTTCTGCTATTTGCGGAAATTATTAACTCTGCTTTAGAAGCGCTGGCCGACAGTGTGTCTCTTGAGCACCATCCGCTTATTGGCCGTGCTAAAGACATGGGGTCAGCGGGTGTCTTTATCGCCATGGCCATGGTGGGATTGTTGTGGACAGAAGCGCTTTGGCGGTATCTTGCCTAGGCTGGATACTCAACTTACTTGTTAATCTTCACGTCCCAGCATTCGCTGATACTTGATAGCAGATTTAGATAGGCGAAAAAGTGACCGAGGGGGAGTCGTATCATGCACCAGACTGCTTGGCACCCCGTTGATAGCATTTTTCAGACTCGTTTTCGTATTATCGCGCATCCAAGATAACTTTCATCAATAGCCCTACACAGTAAAAGATAATTATTACCCAACGCAATTTTTAATTACTATACAATGAAGGGTAATTTTATTTGGCGTTAATGGTAGCTGGCCGAACAACCTTTTTTCAAAATTACGACTAAAGAATACTTTATCGCAAATTGCGCAGAGCAAGGTTAGCGTTTATTCTTTGTATACACGTTTAGGATTAATTTCTGAGCCTGATTTGTATATTTAGACGCGATATTGATTATTAAAGATAAAACGGGTTTTATCAACTCTAACCAAGAGGCAGTCAATTTAGTCTTATGATAGTCCATCAAGAAGCCATAAAAGACGCTGTATATCAGCTGTTTGACGAAGTAGATGCGCTTTCTGTGCAAGGATACGATGAAGAGCGCAGGGTGATTTATTGGAATTTGGGCAGTGAGATGCTCTATGGCTACACTGAACAAGAAGCGGTAGGCAAAAAACTAGAAGACCTCATTTTCCCCGAGCATATGCGTGATCCCGTTATCGCTGCCCATAGCAATTGGCTCAAAAAAGGCATTAAAATTCCTGCTGCAGAAATTACCTTGTGCAATAAAAATGGTGGTGATGTCACTGTTTTTTCAAGCCATGTGTTGTTTACCAACGAACGTAACAAGCATGAAATGTATTGTATTGATATTAACTTGGCTGAGGCTAGACAAGCTCAAGCCCAAGCGAAATTGAAAGAAAATATGCTTGAAGCGGTTTTTGAAGCGACGCCGGACTCGTTTTTTCTAATGGAAGAAGACGGCTCTATCATCGACTATCATGCTGGAGACAGCACAACGTCGGAATATGTTGGCAAAACAATTGAAGATTTTTTTCCTGACCATATTGCTAACAAGTTTAAATTTTATACGACCAAAGCAATAACCCAAGAGGGCATATTAAGGTTTGAATATGAATTAGCCATAACCAATGGTATGAGTTACTTTGAAGCACGACTCAGCCACCTGCAAGCGTTTAAGCAAGTGGTGATCATTGTTCGGGATATTACTGAACAATACAAAGCCGCCGAAACAATAAAACAACATGCATATTTTGATAGCTTAACCTTATTACCCACTCGTTTTTTGTCTCTCGATCGTTTATCGCAAATGCTCAAAGAAGCACAAAGAAGCACAGAGAAAGTTGCGTTACTTTTTTTAGATTTGGACGATTTCAAAAAAGTGAATGATTCATTCGGTCATGAAGTTGGCGATAAACTACTTGTCGCAGCCGCGAATAGACTTACGCTTGCATTGCGTAAAGCCGATACGGTAGGTCGATTAGGTGGCGATGAGTTTATTGTGTTGTTACGCTCTTTGGCAGGTAGCAGAGATGTGATTGATATTGTCGAAAATTTACTCAAAATTTTTCGAGAGCCTTTTCAAGTTGATGGTAAAGAACTCATTCTGACATTGAGCATTGGCATTGCGACTTATCCAGAGAACGGTGATTGTACTTCCGATTTGTTGCGTAATGCCGATGCCGCAATGTACCAAGCAAAACTATTAGGGCGTAATACCTATTCTCTGTTCACCAAAGCCATGAATGATACCATGTTGCGCCGTTTTGAAATTGAAGAACAACTGAGTATGGCGCTGGAACGCAATGAATTTGAAGTGTATTACCAGCCCAAAATTGACGTCAAAAATCGTAGCATTATTGGTGCAGAAGCCTTACTTCGCTGGCGTAACCCGTTACTGGGAAATGTGACGCCTGATGAATTTATACCCATCGCTGAACATACGGGGTTAATTGTCCCTATTGGTAAATATGTTGTTAAACAAGCCCTTAGCTTTTTAAATGAGTGGAAAAAAATTCACCGTAAAAATTACACTATGGCGGTGAACCTATCGCCTCGGCAATTCAGAGACAAAGCGCTAATGAGTTTTGTTGAACAATCCCTTAACGATGAAAATATTAAAGCAGGTAGTTTGGAATTCGAAATTACCGAAGGTATATTAATGGACGGCAGTTCTTATATTGATGATGCGTTAAATGAAATCCATAAACTGGGGATCAAGTTGTCGATGGATGACTTCGGAACAGGTTATTCATCATTAAATTATTTGCGCCAATATTCCTTTGATATATTAAAAATTGACCGTAGTTTTATTAAAGGGATTACCTTAAATAAGGCGGATTTTGACTTAGTAAAAGCCACCATAGCGATGGCACATAGTTTAGATCTACTTGTTGTAGCTGAAGGTGTTGAAACTCACGAGCAGTTCACACTATTGGACACCTTAGGCTGCGACCTAATACAAGGTTATTATTTTAGCAAACCGTTACCGGCTAAAAAGCTACTTGATTTTCAAGTCGCTCAAAGCGACTAACAAAATATACGCAGATGAAATTGCTGCAGTATATTTTTTTGAATATGCCTCAATCTTATCTCGTGGTTTTTTGGGGCCATAACCCATGGACTTATTTGTTAGAACTAGGCACTAGTCATTCTTTAATAGGCAACAATGTATACTTTTCTTAGTCATAAAATCGAGAGACTTATATATCAGACCAAGAAGCATGGCAGTCTAACGGTGATCCTGTGGCGACTAGTCTGGTAGAGCAGAGGGGACTGGTGGTTAGGTTGCCGGATTAGTAGCTGTGTGTTGTTGCTCAAAGCTTGAGCCCATGTCACTTAAAAAGCCGCATCTGTCGGTACGACCAAAATATCTACCATATGACCGATTTCCTCTTCAGTAGCGCAGGGGTAGGGCTTAACGCTACGTCTGATTCAACTTCTAAGATGCTTAAAATCGTTTGCGCCAGGGCATCGTGAGAATTTGGTATGTCTTTTAAGGTGCGGGTTTTGGGGATATCTACGTCTGATGACGCACCAGCCCAAACAATTAGAGGCACGTGAATTTGTGCTTCAGGTGCAAACATGTACGGCATGCCGTGCAAATAAACGTTGTTTTCACCTAATGATTCCCCATGATCGCTGACGTAGATCATAGATGTTTCATATTTTGGAGTGTTGTGTTTTAACAAGCTGATGACTTTGGATAAAAAGTAATCCGTGTAAAGGATCGTGTTGTCATAGGCGTTGACGATTTCTTCACTGGTACACATAGATAATTCGCTGGTTTGGCAGGATGGGGTAAATTTCTCGAACTCAACTGGGTAGCGTTTACTGTAAGCTGGGCCGTGGCTGCCCATTTGATGCAGCACGATAAGTACATCTTGTTTTTGCCCATCAATATATTCTTGCAGCCCATCGAGCATACCTTCGTCACGACATTCTTCATCACAGATGGGATTAGTATCAGGGTTTTTGTAGCTCACATACGGCACGCGTTCGGCGACCCCTTTCGAGTCAGAGTTGTTGTCGCGCCAAAGCACGCTGATATCGGCTTTGGCAACAATGTCGAGGATGTTCTCCGTATTTTTACTGCTGTTTACGTCAAAATCATCTTTGCCATCAGTTGAAAACATACAGGGCACAGATATAGCGGTTGAGGTACCACAACTACTGATTTGACTAAACGACAC
>NZ_BAER01000075.1 GCF_000315055.1 Paraglaciecola polaris LMG 21857
GGGCGGACTCGAACCGCCACGCTTATTCAGCAACGGATTTTGAATCCGTCATGTCTACCAATTCCATCACACTGGCAAAGGTGCTTAAACGTTTGTGACAACCTTTAAGAGCGCCGCATTATAGCGGTTTACCTGATACGCGCAAGTGATTTTTTATGTTCCGAGTTTAAATGCTTAACTTATCACCAGTTCCGCTATTTTGTGTATCGTCACTACCCCTTAAGACATCAATTATGCGAGACTAGGCATAGGGTATTTGCGCCTTTTGCGCATGTGTATTTCATTTTTATTATACGAGAACGCACTTTTGACCACTGAGCATTACCATCGTGCAGGTTTTTTTCGCCGCCTAGCCGCCATTATTTACGATATTTTAGTCGCCGTTGCTATCGGTATGTGTGCCGCTATGGTGATGTTAGTTGCCATGTTATTACTGGTTGAAAATAACGTGTTGGGCAATCATGGATATGAACATTTTAGTGATTTAATTCAGCACGCTCCTATTTATCAACATGTCTTGCAGATATGGGTTACAGCTTGGGTGATTGTCTTCTTTTTATGGTTTTGGCGTAATGGTGGGCAGACTATTGGCATGCGCGCTTGGCGACTGCGCATTGCCAGTACGAATGGCAAACCCATCACCTATACACGTGCATTTGTGCGCATGGTGACGTCATTTTTGGGCTTAGGGACATTATTAGTGCTTGTGGACGTTAAACATAAACAGTCGTTACAAGACCGTATTACCAGCACAGAGGTGATTTGTTTAAGCAAAGAAGCGAACCATCACCGCAGTTGGCGTAATCTAAACTAATTGTCCCGTCCTAGAATAAGTTGAAATAAATCTGCGCTTTTATCGGCGCAGTAAATGAACGGAAATCCCAGCGAAGATAAGACTTGGCAGGATAGCGCCGATAAATGGCGGTATATGATACACAGTACTTAATGAGCCAAACACTTCGTTACTCACGAAAAAGCCAAAGCCTGTCAAAACACCCATAATCACCCGCGCCCCCATGGTGACGCTACGCAACGGACCAAAAATAAACGATAGCGCCATGAGCAGCATCACCCCAACCGATACAGGTTGCAGCACCTTGCGCCATAATGCTAAGCGGTAACGCTCAGAGTTTTGGCTATTGTTTTCTAAATAATTGACATACCCCACAAGCCCACGTATCGACAAAGCTTCAGGCTTTACCGTCACAACCCCTAGTTTATCCGGGGTAAGGGACGAGGCCCACGCACCATCAGCCGCATCTTCAACTTGAATACGATTATCTGAGAAATGGGTGGATTGTACGTGGCTCAAACGCCATGTTTCTTCTTGGTAGCGGGCGCTTTCTGCTGTAGTAACTTTACGTAGATATAACTCACTGTCGAACTCATATATGTTCACATCACGCAGGGTGTTTTTATCTACAACCTCACCAATACTGACAAAATTATCACCATCTTTAGCCCAAACTAAGCGATCAGACGAAAACAAACTACCACCTGATATGGCTTGAGTACGAATTTCTTTGGCTTTGGTTTCACTTACCGGTGCGACCCACTCACCTATCACCATCACAAATAAAACCATCAAGATGGCCGACTTCATGGCAGAGATAATAATATTCCAGCGGCTTTGCCCAGCGGATTGCATTACCACTAATTCGCTATTGCTGGCTAATATTCCCATACCAATCAAACCACCAATTAAGGTTGCCACGGGGAAAAATTGTTCTAATTCACGGGGCAGGCTTAAAAATACATAAACAGCAGCCACTGTCATGTCGTAACTGCCCTTACCGACACTTTTCATCTGCTCGATAAATTTAATTAACGCGCTTAAACCCACTAGCACACCTAAACTCATGGCAGTCGTGCCCAGTAATGTGCGGGCGATATACCAATCGAGGATTTTAATCATGACTTTTTACCTCGTAGTTGTGCTCGTATTCGCACGCCTAGAGGGCGTCCCTTAAAGATCAGTGCCATACCAATCAGGCCAATGACAAAATGCACCCACCACAAACCCAACATAGGAGGGACTTTGCCGTCTTCTAACACTTTGCGGCCTGCCAATAGCAATAAGAAATAACCTAGATACAACATCAGCGCTGGGAACATCTTACCGAAGCGCCCTTGACGTGGATCCGCAGCGCTAAGTGGCACGGCTATAATCACCAAAAAAAACAACGAAAGCGGGATTGCGAAGCGCCACTGAAGCTCTGCGATAGCGTCGATAGAGGGGTCATCAAAGAGCTGCATAGTAGTATACGCAGATAACTTTCTGCGCTTTTGCTCAGCCTCTTGTTCAGCAATTTGAATCTGATACTCACCAAATTCCACTACCCGATAATCTTGTTTACCCAAGGTACCTTCGTACTGAATGCCATCACCGAGCACTAAGGTTTCAGAACCATCGGCAGCCTCACGTAGACCGCCTTTTTTGGCATAGACCAAATGCACATTTTGGCTATCTGTCGTGGTATCGTGCTGGGCCATAAACACACGTTTTAGCGGCTCACTGTCGTTACCGATTTCATGTACAAAAATAACTGCTTTTTCATTGGCCGTTTGTTGGAAGCGCCCAGGGATCAAAGTCGTCAGCCCAGTATCGGCCCCGGCTTGTTCTTCAAGTTGATATTCCCGCTCCACGGACATAGGCGCAATCCATAACGTCATGGCGCCGGTAATGAGTGCCATCACCACAGCAAGGACCAACATTACTCGCGTAACGTACCACTCACTAACGCCGCAAGCCCGCATTACGGTCATTTCACTGTCTACATACAAACGCCCATGGGCCAACATAATGCCAAGAAATAAACTCAAGGGTAAAATAAGGGAAGCTAAAACAGGCATGCTCAAGGCTAAAAAACCTAGCACTAAACTAGCAGGAATATCACCATTAGAGGCTTCAGAGAGCACTCTGACAAATTTATTGGTAATAAAAATGGCCATCAAAACCAGAAAAACGGCAGTTTGGGATTTGACGGTTTCTTTGACTAAATAACGAAATATCAGCACGCAATATCCAACACAAAAGTGGTAATTTTAGTGGCAAGCTACAAAATTTTCAGTAAACTTAACGTTTTCACACGTTTCATTTGCAATGTGTGCCATTTTAAAGCGCTTGCCCGCACGTAATTTACAGATTATGTCTGGCTTGGGCTCGTCTTGCAATTGCAATGAAACGCCGTTTACAAAGATAACGCCGTAACGCTCAGCACAACATCATAATAACAAATTCAAATAGCTCAGTGTTACAAGCAGTATGTAATGACAGATTAACAGTTTCGTGACGAGGATGCCCCGTGGAATTTAGTGTAAAAAGTGGAAGCCCAGAAAAACAACGCAGCGCCTGTATCGTAGTAGGCGTATTTGAACCACGTCGATTAACGTCAGTGGCCGAGCAATTAGACGAAATAAGCGGTGGCTATCTTAGCAACCTGCTGCGTCGTGGCGATTTAGAAGGCAAGCCGGGACAAATGCTCTTATTGCATCATGTACCAAACGTACTCAGTGAACGAGTATTGTTAGTGGGCTGCGGTAAAGAGCGTGAACTAGACGAGCGCCAATACAAGCAAATTATCTCCAAGACGATCAAAACCCTAAACGAAACCGGTTCAATGGAAGCCGTCTGCTTCTTGTCTGAGTTACATGTGAAGGGACGTGACACCTACTGGCGTGTGCGTCAGGCGGTGGAAGCAACGCAAGACTCCTTATATACCTTCTTGCAATTGAAAACCAAAAAAGGCGAGCCGCGCCGTCCTTTGCGTAAAATGGTCTTTAACGTACCGACCCGCCGTGAGCTAACCATAGGTGAGCGTGCCGTTGAGCATGGTTTAGCGGTATCTTTAGGGAGTAAGACCACCCGTGATGTGGCCAACATGCCACCCAACATTTGTAACCCTAAGTACCTGTTCGATCAAGCCAAGTTACTGGAAGCCGAATACCCGAATTTGCATGTAGATTCGGTCAACGAAAAGCAAATGGATGACCTAGGTATGCACTCATACCTAGCGGTAGGTCGTGGTTCAGCCAATGAATCCATTATGACCATAATGGAGCATAAAGGCGGCCCCGCTGATCAAGCTCCCATAGTACTAGTCGGCAAAGGCTTAACCTTCGACTCAGGCGGCATTTCAATTAAGCCAGGCGAAGCCATGGACGAAATGAAATATGATATGGGCGGTGCAGCAGGTGTCTTGGGTGCAATGCATACCATAAGCGCACTTAACTTGCCGTTAAACGTAGTTGGTATATTGGCTGGCTGTGAAAACATGCCTGATGCCAATGCATATCGTCCAGGTGACATACTGACGACTATGTCTGGTCAAACCGTTGAAGTGTTAAATACCGATGCTGAAGGCCGTTTGGTTTTATGTGATGCGTTAACTTATGTTGAGCGCTTCGATCCAGAATTGGTAATTGATGTAGCAACCTTGACCGGTGCATGTGTTATCGCCCTTGGTCATCATGCTACCGGCGTATTCAGTAACCATAATCCTTTGGCCCATGAGCTTGTCAACGCATCAGAGCAAAGCGGTGACAAAGCGTGGCGTATGCCATTGTGGGATGAATACCAAGATCAGCTTGAAAGCCCATTTGCCGACATGACCAACTTAGGTGGCCGTCCTGCAGGCTCTATTACTGCCGCATGTTTCTTGTCGCGCTTCACTCGTAAATACAACTGGGCACATATGGATATCGCAGGCACAGCTTGGGTTGGCGGTAAAGATAAAGGCTCTACTGGCCGCCCCGTACCAATGTTATCTCAGTTCTTAATGAACCGAGCAGGCATTGAATCGGAAGATTAGTCTTCAAAGAGAACTAAACACCTGATGTCAAAGGTCACGTTTTACCTGCTTGAACAAGAAACAGAAGCAACCAGCAACCAGCCAGCGCACCTCGCGCTGGCTTGTCAATTAGCGGCCCAGTGTTTTAGCAATAAGCAACGCTGTGTGGTGATGTGCCAAAGCCAAGCGCAGGCTGAGCAATTCGACGAATTGCTGTGGCAACTGCCAAACGATCGCTTTGTACCACATAACTTGACCGGCGAAGGTCCACAAGCTGGCACCCCGGTTGAAATTTGCTGGCAGCGCCCCAGTCAATTTAACAAGCCAGTGCTTATCAACTTAGCGGATAACATGCCGGATTTTCATAGCAAATTTAGCCGCATATTCGATTTTGTACCCGCGGCTGATACGCTTAAGCAGCAAGCGCGGGAGCGCTATAAACATTACCGTGCCGCCGGCCATCAATTAGATACATTACCCAGCAAAGCGTTACTCGACTCACTCGCTGGTAATTCGCAATCGCAATAACGAGACCAAATACAATGGATAAAACATTTAGCCCACAAAATATCGAACAGCAGTGTTACCAACAGTGGGAAGAAAAAGGCTACTTTAAAGCCAGCGGCGAAGGCCAACCTTATTGTATCTTGTTGCCGCCACCCAACGTGACAGGCAGCTTGCACATGGGTCATGGTTTTCAACAAACCATTATGGATACCCTCACCCGTTATCATCGAATGAAGGGTGACAATACCTTATGGCAGTGCGGCACTGACCATGCTGGCATTGCGACCCAAATGGTGGTTGAACGCCAATTAAACGCCCAAGGCAAAACCCGTCATGATTTAGGTCGCGAAGCCTTCGTTGATAAAATTTGGGACTGGAAGAAAGAGTCCGGCGGCAATATTACTCAGCAAATGCGCCGCCTAGGTACCTCACCCGACTGGGATCGTGAAGTGTTCACCATGGACGATGACCTATCTGAAGCCGTCAATGAAGTCTTTGTGCGCTTACATGAAGAAGGCTTGATTTATCGTGGTAAGCGCTTAGTAAATTGGGATCCAGTTCTGCACACAGCAGTATCCGATCTTGAAGTGCTTAGCGAAGAAGAAAACGGCTTTATGTGGCATATGCGCTACCCCCTTGCGGATGGTACAGGAGAGCTGGTTGTGGCCACCACTCGCCCTGAAACTATGTTGGGCGATACCGCCGTTGCCGTTCATCCAGATGATGAGCGTTATCAGAGTTTTATTGGCAAATCGATTAAGTTGCCTATTACTGGTCGCTTAATTCCCATCATCGCCGACGATTATGTTGAGCAAGATTTCGGCACAGGTTGCGTAAAAATTACCCCTGCCCATGACTTTAACGATTACGACATGGGTAAACGTCATAATCTTGAGATGATTAACATCCTCACCGATGACGCCAAAATCAACGACGAGGCACCGGAGCAATACCGTGGGCTGGATCGATTCGACGCGCGCAAGCAAATCGTTGCCGACCTAGACGCCGCCGGTGTGTTGGTTAAAATTGAAGACCACAAGCTAAAAGTACCACGCGGTGATCGTTCCGGGGCAGTGATCGAACCTTATCTAACCGATCAGTGGTACGTCGCCGTACAAGAACTCGCCAAGCCAGCCATTGATGCAGTCAAAAGTGGTGAAATCAAGTTTGTACCAGAGAACTGGGATAAAACTTATTACCAGTGGATGAACAACATTCAAGATTGGTGTATTTCGCGTCAATTATGGTGGGGACACCGCATTCCAGCTTGGTACGACGAGAGCGGCAAAATATATGTGGGTCGCACCGAAGCTGAAGTACGCGAAAAGCACGCCTTAGATGCCAGCGTAAACTTACGTCAAGACGAAGACGTACTCGATACCTGGTTCTCGTCTGCCCTCTGGCCATTTGCCACCATGGGCTGGCCTAAGAAAACACCAGAGTTAGAGACGTTTGTACCGAGTGCGGTATTGGTAACAGGTTTCGATATTATTTTCTTCTGGGTGGCCAGAATGATCATGATGACCAAGAAGTTTACCGGTCAAATCCCGTTTAAAGAGATTTACATCACCGGCCTTATTCGCGATGAACAAGGCGATAAGATGTCTAAATCTAAAGGCAATGTGATCGATCCAATCGACTTGATTGACGGCATCAGTATCGATGACTTAGTTGCCAAGCGCACTTCGGGAATGATGCAACCAAAACTGGCGGCAAAAATTGAAAAAAACACCCGTAAAAGTTACCCAGAAGGGTTTGAAGCATACGGCACAGATGCGTTGCGCTTTACGTTTACGGCGATGGCATCCACCAGCCGAGACATCAGCTTCGACGTTAAGCGAGTAGAAGGCTATCGTAATTTCTGTAATAAATTATGGAATGCCTCACGCTTTGTATTGATGAACGCAGAAGACCAAGATACCGGTGCTAACGGCGGCGACATGCAACTTAGCTTAGCGGATAAGTGGATTTTGGCCCGCTTCCAGCAAACATTGAAAGACTTTGAAGACGCATTAACGGGCTATCGCTTTGATATTGCGGCTAACTTGATTTACGAATTCACTTGGAATCAATTCTGTGACTGGTATTTAGAGTTATCAAAGCCGGTTCTGAATTCTGAAATAAGTACCCAAGCGCAAAAACGCGGCACCCGCCATACACTCGTCAACGTACTTGAAAGCATTCTCCGTTTAGCCCACCCCATTATGCCGTTTATCACTGAAGAGATTTGGCAGCGAGTGGCGCCGTTATGCGGCATTAATGCACCGAGCATCATGACACAAGCATTTCCAGTGCAAGACCCGTCATTACGTGATCAAGACACACTAGCGGAAATGGAATGGATAAAAAGTGTCATTGTGGGTATTCGTAATATTCGTGGCGAAATGGACATCTCACCGAATAAACCGCTTAATGTATTGCTGCGTAATGCCAGCGCTCAGGATTGGCAACGCCTGCAAACCAGTCGTGAGTTTTTAGGTGCATTAGCCAAACTAGAAAGCGTTGAATTGCTGCAAGCTGAAGAAGAAGCACCTGCCAGTGCCACTGCATTAGTCGGTGAAATGGAGATCCTTATTCCTATGGCTGGCCTAATTGATAAAGACGCTGAGCTGGCTCGAATCAATAAAGCATTGGCTAAAATAGAGGCTGATTTTGCACGAACTCAAGGTAAATTAAACAACCAAAAGTTTGTTAGCAATGCTCCTGCTGCGGTAATTGATAAAGAAAAAGCTAAACTTGATGACTTCACCATGCAAATGAAGAAGTTAAAAGAGCAAAAGCAAACAATCGAAAACTTGTAGTCAGGTTAAACACGACCGCACTAGCCCCAATACGAGTGCGGTCGCTATTGTTCATTACATAGGTAAGTTGAGTATTTTTATACTCAAATTCAACACCCAGCAATACGCCAATAATAACGTCAAAATCAGACTAAATGGTGATTATTGATTAATGCTAATCTGTGCTATTAATACCCGATGTTTCAAATAGTTAGGCAAGTGCAGATAATGGAGGGTGACAAGATTAACCGAATTCGATTTTTACTCATTTGCATCGTGGTGCTCACCAGCATTACCACGCCAGCTATCGCTGAGCTATCTGAGGATCAGAAAATCGCCATCATTTACGCATCAGACATGCCCGTTATTGGCTTAAAAAAAGTTGGTGGTTATCCCGAGCTCGCCAGTGCACTGCAAACCTATCGTAATCAAAAAAATACCAGTACCTTTTTCCTATTCGGTGGCAACAGTTTAGCCCCAAGCCCATTATCGTCACTTGACCGTGGCACACACATCATCGATATACTCAACAGCCTAGAGCCGGATGCGATGTCTGTGACTAAGCGAGAATTTAGTTATTTTGAAGATGAATTATCTCTTCGCGCCTATGAAGCTGCTTTTCCCATTGTCACCAGTAACGTTTACGACAAGCGCAGCAAGGCTAACGTCGACGGTTTATTAAGCACAGTGATTGTCGAACAGCGCGGCGTTAAAGTCGGCATTATTTCAGTATTAGATGAGAGTGCCATCAGTGATTATTTGCTCAAACAAGTGGTCATATTAGACCCACAAAAAGCCATAACAACGTCCGCGCAGGCGCTTCGTGAACAAGGCGCTGATGTATTGGTGCTTATGTACTCGTTCAATTTTTCGTTTATCGATCAACTGCTGACGAACCAAGTCGTTGACCTAACCATGAGCACCAGTCCGTTATTTACCAGTTTCCCCAACGAAAAAATGCCTAAACACCCGAACGCTGTAGTGTTGAATAAACTGAATTATCTCGCTGAAATACACCTTGAATTTACCGGCCGACCATCCACTGCTCCGCGTGTCACTTGGACCAGTAAAGAGCTATCTAGCTTTCCTAGTGATCCAATCGTTGCTGGGCAAGTCAAAGGTTACACATCACGCTTAAATCGTTTGTTAAACCAACCTATTGCTACTGTGACGAAAGATTTTCAGACACTAAGAACCAGTGTACGTAGTGAAGAAAATGCCTTTGCAAATTTAGTTGCTGATACGTTGCGCACGTTTGCCAATGCCGACATTGCATTGATCAATGGTGGCATCATCCGTGGTAATCGTTCTTATGCTCAAGGGCAGCGACTTACTCGGCGAGATATTGCTGAAGAATTACCTTTTCGCAGCAAAGTGGCGGTACTAACTATTACCGGCCAGCAACTCAAGCAGGCTCTTGAAAATGGTATCAGTACCATAGAGCAAACTCGTGGACGCTTTCCCCAAGTATCTGGCATTCAGGTCACGTACGATCCAAGCAAGGTAGCCGGAGAACGAATAACATCACTCAAAATTAATGGTAAAGCCATTAACCCCACCAGAGCATACAAGTTAGCCACCACTGATTATTTGGCTAATGGCGGTGACGGCTATCATGTGCTGGACGCATGCCCTAAAATAGCCTTAGGCTATATGGCTCCCCCTATGTTAGTGGATGTGTTCATTGATAGCATTCGAGAACGCGATACCTTAGGTCCGGCATTGAACGCACGTTTGGTGAATGTTCATGAATCAAAATAATTCACCACCCACCGCCCAGCCGTCTAAAACGAAAGCACGCATTTCGTTAAGTTCGGTGTTTGTCGTCGCGTTTATCGGCGTCTTCATTATTTTTATCAGCGTAACCATGTTAGCCTATTCTCGCCTAGCCGATTTTCGCGACATTTTAGACGACATTGCCAACAAATCACTGCCACATGTGGTTTTTTCAGAGCAAGTTAATAATCATATCACCACCCTTTCCGCTATCAGCGACGGATTAAGTTATGCCAATTCAGAGCCAGCATTGCGCATTGCTGAGGGCAACGTAAAGCAAAAAATTGATCAGATCCGCATCCTAGCCGAACACAAAGACGGCACCCAGTATTTAGACTTTCATTTAAATGCGATCGAAAGTGAAATACTCGAATTGAAATCCCTCGCACTGCATCGAATAAAATTAGCGAAGCAATTAGCGAAACAAGAACAAGCCCTATATGCACTTAATGATGAAGTGGTTGAGCTTACAACTGTTGCGACGTTAGGCAGTCAAGATATTCAAATGCTTCAACGCTGGCGGGCCGCCATATTTGAAGCAGTGGCCTTGGCCACTAATGCCGCCAATTTGTCGCGCTTGCAAACCATTCGTCAGTCATCCTTCAAGGTGACGGAAATCACCGCAAAACTCTACACTGATGTGACACAATTTCCGGTTACACAACACACAAAAATGCTCGCTATTGTGGATGATTTCAACCATATTGTGCTCAGTGAACAGGGGATCTTTCCACTGCAAATTAACTTGCTGCGCCTATCAGGTCGAGTCATTGGTCGGGGAAATTTTGTGCACAGCCTGATCGCCGACTATTCACGGCTACTTAACTTTAAATCCTATCAATTAAGTGACTCTCTGATCACCCAAACCAGGCGCACCTCCATACGCACAAATATACAAATTCAGAACGTCGGTTTGTATGTCATTGGCGCATTAATCTTATTGTTACTAATCGTATTTTTTATCCAGAACCGTGTGGTACGCCGTCTCGTCAAACTCAATCGTGTGGTACAAGATCGCGCCAATGGGTTTCGTAACTCCACCCGCATATCGGGTAACGATGAGATATCCGATATTGTAGACACGATAGATTATTTTGCCGCAACCATCGAGCAGCAAAAGAAAGCCTTGCAGGAATTGTCGTTGCTTGACGGTTTAACAGGCATCCCTAATCGCCGTGCGTTAGACGAGCGACTTGAGCATGAATTAAAGCTGGCAGCACGAGAGAAATGGCCATTATCCATATTGATGGTCGACGTAGATTTTTTCAAACCCTATAACGACAATTACGGCCACATTGCCGGCGACGAAACCTTAATTAAAATTGCGCAAATTTTAGAAAAAGTGGCCAAGCGCAGTGGTGACTTTGCGGCTCGCTACGGTGGCGAAGAGTTTGTTTTTGTATTGCCAAATACAGATAAAGTAGGCGCGATAAAAGTGGCCGATATCCTTTTAGATGCTGTAAGAACCGCTGCAATAGAGCATAAACACAACCCCAACACAGCTTACATCACTGTCAGTATTGGGGTGGCAACATGTGCGAAAAATAATATCAAAGACGCCGACTATGTTCAGCGCCTAGCAGATCAGGCGCTCTACGCCGCCAAGCAAAATGGCCGAGACCAAGTTATCCACTATTCTGACGTGATTACCCCATAGGTTTCCCCTAGACAAAAAAAACGCCACTTTTCAGTGGCGTCTATATTGAGCATTGATCATTAAGGGCTAATTTTTAGCGACATCTTGTGGAAACTGTTCGTTAAACCACATGCGCAACATGTTTTTTTCGTAGCGTAACGTTTCGGAAGAAAAGAACGGATTGTGACGGTCTTGGAACGACATATCCTTTAACTTCGGCTCACCTTGCTGCAATACAGCTCCCGCACTATCAAGTAACTCGTAATTAAAGGCAATGCGCGGAATATCAATGCTTTTAATCAGGCGCACATCGCTAGCACTGTGACCAAAGCCAACAAATGAGGCCGGCCAAACCTGACCGGCTAAATCCAGATTGGTCACGGTAATTTTAAGCGTTTGCTCATTCGGTAACGCTTCTGCTAATTCTGTCAAATATTCTTCTAGTTGCGTAAATGTTCGCTCTTTAAAACGTGTACGAGACTCGTTTGCTGAGCGCACATCCGTGTATTTATCTGAATTTTGCCAAATAACCTCGACCTTCCCTTGACTATAAGCCTGTGCAGATAGCATTAACGCTATGCCGGATAACAAAACGACGGTTAATTTTTTCATATCTCTCACCCTCTCATTTTATGGTTATGCGTATGAAGCTTAATTCTTTATAACTAAGCTTACAGCAAAGCGCTGAATACTGCCTGAACCTAACCTGCTCGCAAGTATTTCCTAGCGTACCTAGGAAATACTCAATTCTTCCTGCTTATATCTAATAGACCGGTTGGTTGGGAATAAATTCACAGCGGAATTAATACAGCAATGATACTTTATATCCGCTGGGCGATGACAACGACTTTTCCACACTCACGATATAATTAACATCCTGATCGATATCGAACATATCACTGCGCTCTAACAACAATTGGGAACTGTTGTCGTTATACACAATGACAATTTCATATTGTCCGCTGGGCACAGTTAATTTAGCCGAATGCTGAAAATTCAAATTCTGCAGGCGATATTTTGCGCTTTTGATCGTTTCGCTTTGACGTACGAAAAACACGTCTAGTGACTCGTAATCAGGTGTGAGGTTTACTACCTGCAACTCGTGCTCGACACTTTGTGGCAGGGTGCTTTCTTCAAATGTCAGTGATTGGAGTAATTGCTTTGCATCTTGATATATCACGATGGCATTGCTTCTCCCTTGGCTCAAACTCAATAAGCGATTACTAAACAACAATCCTTCGTTGCCCTCGACTTCACCTGAGAGTTGATAATCACCATAGGCAATACTGTTAAAATCACTTAATCCATTACCATTAACTGTTACGTGCTGCTGATTATTTTGCCCACCATTAATATCAACGAGTACATTCTGGGCATCAAGACTGTTATAGATTCGATATTGCGCAGCTTGCTCCCGATCGGTGTAATTGCTCACCGATGAAGAATTGATCACTAAATCGATTTCGAGGTTATTTTTTATTGCTCCTGAGCTAGTACGGATCACCATGGTATATTCAGTGGCATAATTGAAGGCGATATCTCGACTTGCGAAAATAGCACTGGTTTCCCCAGGTAACGTCAAAAATACCTGATATTCCCCCTGAGCAAATGAATCGCTGTCGTCGGTTTGCCACGAGGTCAACTCTTCAAGCCCGTCGGTTGTCACGGTAGACAACAAGTGCGCTTCAGCAAATGACTCACCACTGTCTGCCAAATATAAGTCGTAGTTTTGTCCACTGGTCAGCACTGACGCCGCAAAAAGACGAAAACGTTTATCCAACTCTTTGCGTGTTATGGGATAGGCACTAAACTTCAGGGCATTTTTGGTTCCACTTGCTACCACCAATAATTTTTGCCCCGTATCTATATCGGCCGCAAGTTCCTCAATGACTTGACTGTTGCCATCATCACCTTGTTGACTAAACCCCAATTTAACGTCGCTTTTATCCAGTGTAAACAAGCTCGTGGCATCACCGTACACAGCAGAACCCAAGTTGCTGCCTTGATCAGCATTAACATAGATAGAGCCGCTATCAGCGGAGCCATTATAAAACTGCACATAGGGTTTATCGTATTTTTTGTTGTCTTGACTATCGCTTGAACCTCCACAGGCTATCACCTGTAGACCTAAAGTGGTGAGGAGTAAGCCGCGCAAAAAAGAACCCAACATAGTGTATTTCCTTATCAATGATAGTGACTGTGATCAGCAGCAGTGCTGACATAAAGTAGTGACGCATTATCCTAACGACAGCACGCTGAGTGTCTCGATCATAATTGCGAGGATTTGTGAATAATTGTAACCCTGAGATGAGCTTTGTTTACGGGTTTGATAGGATGCGCTGATGGAATTTATCGCTGTTTTTTTACAGAGGATTTTCTATCTATTATGGAGTCTTTTTAATTGAGTTTTGGCATAACGGTTTGCAGGTGGGTAAAATCATGATGAGTGGCATAAAAATACGCAGTGCAGTGCTATTTATCGTTTATTACTTGGCTAATATGGCATCAGTAAACGCCGCTTGCGTGACGCCACAATGTATTGAAACCGGCAATTGGCGTATTGGTATTGCTGTAGGCGCTGGCGTCAAGAGTAATCCTCTGATTGGGGGAGATGCCATTCCATTGATCGTACTACCTGATATCGCCTACTACGGTGATAATATCTATTTAGATAACGCGGAAGTCGGTTATCAGTGGCAACAACACGACACCTATGCCCTGGACGCCTTTATCAGTATTAACAGCGAGAAAGCTTTTTTTACCTTCTGGCACCCCAGCAACGTGTTTTTATCATCACAAAGTGTACTGAGTGAAATTGGACCATCAAATGATGCTCCCTTTAATAGCCGTCAGATATCGATTGATCAGGTGTCGAGTCGAAGATGGGCGGTGGATGCAGGCATACGCTTGCATAAGCGCAGCAACCACGCTGAGTGGCAGTTCACCTTAAAAACCGACGTAAGCAACGTACACAACGGCCAGCAATTCGATGTGGCTTATCGTTACCGTTGGCAGCTAGCAGATTGGCACTTTACGATCGCCCCAACTTTGAGCTGGAAAAGCAGCAAACTGATCGATTATTACTACGGCATAGACGAGCAAGATAACGTATTTAATGCGCAATATTACCATGCTCAAGGCGGCTGGCAACCTAGCCTAGCGCTGAGTGCCAGTAAGGCTATTAATCCTCGCTGGCAATGGTTGATGCGCTCAAGTGTGACATTATTGCACTCAGGTATGACTGACAGCCCTTTAGTAGCAAAGAAAACGATTGGCACGGTATTTTTGGGTATTGGATATGTGTTTTAATGCCATTCAATACTTGCAATAGACCGTTGGAGCACGCGTAATTTGAGAGTG
Organism: Paraglaciecola polaris LMG 21857; assembly: GCF_000315055.1. Classification (GTDB taxonomy): domain Bacteria; phylum Pseudomonadota; class Gammaproteobacteria; order Enterobacterales; family Alteromonadaceae; genus Paraglaciecola; species Paraglaciecola polaris. The sequence continues at coordinate 14,850 of NZ_BAER01000075.1, forward strand.
TTGTTAGCGTGTTTATGTATGCTATTTGTGAGCAAGAGTAACGCTGAGGATATTGACATTACTTGGCAAGTTCAGCCGGTAGTATGCGTAACCCAACGCCCGGACACCCCCTGCCAGTTTGCGGTCAGTCTGCAGGTCACCAATACGAGCCAAAGACAATATTGCGTATTTTTGTACCAACTGTCTGAGCAGCGTTTGTTTTGTTCGTCATCCCAAGTGCACCAACAAAGCCTAACCTTAACCATTGATAACCAGGCGACTTTACTTCTAAAAGATACCTGGGGAACGACTGTGCTCAGCCAGCCACTGAGCGTAAAATCCACCCAAAGTCGCACCCGCTTTAGGGTACACAGCCCATGGAGTCTCTTCTGATGCCTGATATATTACTTGTTGAGGATGACACGCGCCTGAGCCAATTGGTCAGTGAATATCTAAAACAACATGACTTTAACGTTAGATGTTTGAGCGATGGTAAAACACTGCTCACTAGCGTTAAGCAAAACCCACCTGATTTGATCGTATTGGATGTCATGTTGCCCGGTGACAACGGCTTCACCTTATGCAGAAAGTTGCGCCCTCATTACGACGGACCTTTGCTGTTTATGACGGCCAAAAATAGTGACTTTGATCATGTTCTGGGATTGGAAATAGGTGCCGACGATTACGTCATGAAACCCGTTGAACCACGTGTGCTACTCGCTCGCATTCAAGCCTTGCTAAGACGCAGTCAATCTCAACAAACAAGTACTGAAAATGTTAGCAGTCTGCACTTTGGTCAATTACAAATTGACTATCTGGCGCGCAAAGTTACCTTGCACGCCAAAGACGTGCCTTTAACCAGCCACGAATTCGACATGTTGTGGAAACTCGCGTCGAATGCATCTCAGCTAGTCGATCGAAACACCTTATACCGGGAATTGATTGGCCGGGAGTATGATGGTTTAGACCGCTCTGCAGATGTACGTATCTCCCGCTTACGTAAAAAGCTACTTGACGATCCACGTCATCCTTATCGGATAAAAACGATTTGGGGCAAGGGCTTTTACTTTGTTGCTGACGCTTGGGAATAACCTCATATTATGGCTAGATTATTTATCAGCTTATATGTTTTTATCGTGTTAGCACTTGTAGGCTTAAGTGCCGGATTAGAACGCCTATTTAGCCCCGCCTCTCAAGGACCTGCCCAACATGTATCTACCATTATCACGTTATTTGATTCAGCCCACGCCGCCCATCTCGACATACGCACCTTAGCCGACAATACCGGCTTGCCCTACAAAGTCGTGCCATTGACGAGCATAGGTTGGAGTACGCAAAGTGCTGAACAACTGGCCCTCGGTAAAAGCGTATTGTTATATGATGAACATCTCGGCGAACAACTTTACATCCCGTTGGACAAGCAAACTATTCTTGAGCTAAATATATCAGCGCAAAAAGCAGACAATCAGTCCCTGCTGCTTTACAGCACAATATTTTTTGTTTTACTCGGCGCGTTAATAGCGTTGTGGTTATGGCCCCTATGGCGAGACCTAAATCAACTAAAGCGCAGTGTGAGTCATGTACAAGACGATGGCAGCATTGCTGACAACCATGTTTCTAACGCTTCCCTGATTGCCCCCATTGCCCAAGCGCTCAATACCATGAGTGTCAAAGTGAAAAGCCTTTTACAATCTCAGCGTGAGCTTTCAGGGGCGGTTGCCCATGAATTTAGAACCCCCCTAGCCCGATTGAAATTTGCGCTTGAAGCTAGGCCTACTCTCGACTCACCACAATGGCATGCCATGGCAATGGACGTTGAGGAACTCGAGAGATTGGTGCAAGAAATGCTCGATTACGCGGGCAGTGATGTACTGCTGCCTGAGTTGAATTTAGCAGAAATTCCGCTGAAGGAATTGGTCGAACAAGTTGTTCGACACTTGCACACTCCTCATCTAGCTAAGCACAAGGTTTGTATTGTCGGCGATAATGTCACTCTGCTAGCGGACGATCACTTTGTACAGCGCGCACTGGAAAACCTGCTAATCAACGCCAGTCGTTATGCTCAGTACCAAATTAGGTTAAATATCAGCCAAAGTGCCAACCATGTTTTGCTAAGTGTAGAAGACGACGGTCCAGGTATTCCCCACGCAGTACAAGAAAAAATATTCGATGCCTTTTATCGCCCTGATGAAGGACGCACGCGCGCCTCAGGCGGGGCGGGCTTAGGTTTAGCGATTGTAAGGCGTATTCAGCAATGGCATGAAGGCGACTGCTGGGCGCAAGACTCTGAACTAGGTGGAGTAAAGTTTATCCTGCGATATCCCCGCCATGGCCTTTAAATACCTTAATCCTCATTGCAGCACTTACTCTGTGATGGCATTTTATTTATCGTCATGATCTCTATCAATCTTTAATAAGATGTTCACAGCAAGTTGGCGTATTTATCCCAACAAACTGCTATAATACGCCGCGTTTATATGCCATATATATCCATGACACCTTTAGATATGTGTTTAGAGGCGAGATAGATAGAAATTCCGGTTCAGTCAAGGAGCAGCAATGAGTGAGCGCATTCCCGTAAAAGACATCTCCCCCGTACAGGTTCATCGTCCTGACAAAAGCAAACACAATGATCATTACACTCCCCGTAACCGCATTTATGTGCGCGCAGTAAAAGGCGCATTAGAGAATTTTAGACGCTTTTTTGGTTTAGTATTTTTATCCTTATTCGCTGTGCTTCCTTGGTTACGGTTTGAGGGCAGCCAAGCGATTTTACTCGATATCGGCGCCCAACGTTTTCAGATTTTTGGTCTCACATTATGGCCACAAGATTTAACCTTGTTAGCATGGATTTTTATCGTTGCCGCCTTTGCACTGTTCTTTGTTACCACCTTCGCTGGTCGTGTATGGTGCGGCTTTATGTGCCCGCAAACCACTTGGACCTTTATCTATATTTGGTTCGAAGAAAAGATCGAAGGCAGCCGCAATAAACGCATCAAGCTTGATGAGCGTAAGATGGACGCTGACAAATTCATACGTAAAACCTTAAAGCATGTGGCCTGGGTGAGTGTTGCCTTGCTTACTTCGCTGACATTCGTTGGGTATTTCACACCCATCGACGCACTGTTTGTCGATTTTTTCACTTTTTCGTCCGGTTTTTGGGCAACCGTCTGGGTGCTGTTTTTTGCCGTATGTACCTACGGAAACGCAGCATATATGCGTGAAATAATGTGTACTCACATCTGCCCTTATGCGCGTTTTCAGTCCGCCATGTTTGACAAAGACACCTTTACTGTCGCCTATGATGCCGCACGAGGTGAACAACGCGGTCCTCGGCCACGTAAAGACAGTCGCGAACAAAACGCAGCAAAAGGTCTAGGCGATTGCATTGACTGTAACCTGTGCGTGCAGGTCTGCCCAACCGGCATAGATATTCGTAACGGTTTGCAATACGAATGCATTAACTGCGGCGCTTGTGTCGACGCCTGTAACGGCGTGATGGAAAAAATGAACTACCCCAAAGGCCTGATTGATTTTACGTCGGAAACTCAGTTAGCCGGAGGTAAAACCAAGATATTTCGTCCTAAGTTAATGGGTTATGCCGTCGTTCTGTTGTTGATGAGCGGTCTTCTTGTGTTCGAATTATTGAGTCGCGTGCCGCTAGAAGTGGATATCATTCGGGATCGTAATGCCTTATACCGAGAAACAAATGACGGTTTGATTGAAAATGTATACACCTTGAAAATATTAAACAAGTCCCAGCATACTCAGCACTTTGATATCTCGGTTAACGGACTCGATGGCTATAAATACATAGGTGACAGCAGCGTGACCGTAATGGGAGGAGAAGTCTACAACCTGCCAATTAGCATCGCTATTGACCCCTACAAGTTGGAAAAGCCAGTGACAGCATTTAGCTTTACCATCCAATCACGGGAAGTCGAAGAGGCCGTTATCGAGCAAACCTCTAAGTTCTTGTACCGCTAGTGAGTACCTTTAATTTTAGCGAGCTTAATCCTGATCTCATTTTAGATGCCATTGAGTCAACCGGAATTCTAGTCGAATCAGGTTTACTGGCCTTAAACAGCTACGAAAATCGTGTGTATCAGTTTGTCGGCCAAGATAATAAACGTTACGTAGCCAAGTTTTACCGCCCGAAACGTTGGAGCGAAGAACAATTAAAAGAAGAGCACAGCTTTTCCTTAGAATTAGCCGCTCATGAAGTACCCGTAGTTGCCCCTCTGCTCATTAATGGTGACAGCTTACATCTTTACAAGGGTTATCATTTTGCCGTGTTTCCCTCTGTGGGTGGTCGCCAATTTGAGGTAGATAATCTGGAGCAGCTAGAGTGGATGGGCCGTTTCGTTGGGCGGATACACAAGGTTGCGAAAGCCCGCTTATTTACCCACAGACCGACCATAAATACCGATGATTATTTAGCTCGTTCTGTTGCTGAGTTGCAAGGTAGTGAATTGATCCCCCCTAGCTTACACGAAGCCTTTTTCACCATATTGCATCAAGTCGTTGCACTTGCCGGTCAACGTTACCACAGCGAAGATAACTTGCGTTTGCATGGTGACTGCCATCCGGGAAACATTTTGTGGCGTGACGGCCCCACCTTCGTGGATCTCGATGATTGTCGTAACGGCCCAGCCGTACAAGATTTATGGATGATGTTATCTGGTGACCATCAGGCCCAATCATTACAGATGAGCACCATAGTCGACGCTTACAACGAGTTTTGCAATTTCAACCCGTTACAGTTGCGCTTAATCGAGCCACTTCGCGCGATGCGTATGGTGCATTATATGGCCTGGTTACACAGGCGCTGGCAAGATCCTGCGTTCCCTCAGGCATTTGCATGGTTTGCGGAGCCCAGGTATTGGGAGCAACAAATATTGGCCCTGAAAGAGCAATTTTCAGCCTTACAAGAGCCGGAATTACGTATTTAGGCCCAGCTGTAGCATGATAATCAGTGGCTTTTTTTACCACTTTTTCTTATAACTGGTTACAAAGTGCAGTCGGCATTTTATATTAGCTATGCTAATCTGCGGCCAGTTATTTTTACTAAAGAGATGAATAAACAATGAAAAAAATCATACTTGCTTTTTTTATTGCGGTTTTAGTTCCGCTTCAAGCTTGCGCTCAAGAACAATGGAAAGAAGGTGAGCACTACACAGTCATTAATGATACTGCGACCGACAAACCTGTTATCAACGAGTTTTTTTCGTACTGGTGTCCACACTGTTATAACTTTGAACCCCTAGTGGCGAAAATTAAAAGTAAAATTTCCGATGATGTGAAATTTGAGAAAGTACACGTAAACTTCATGGGTTTCACCAGTCCTGAAATCCAAGACGATGCGAGCCGCGCCTTGATGGTTGCTCGCGCACTGAAAAAAGAAGATACCCTAAGCAACGCTATCTTTCGTTATATACATGTTCAGAAGTCACCTGTTACCAGTATCAAAGACCTGAAGAATATCTTCTTAGTCAATGGCGTAGAAGACGCAGAATTTGATAAGCTTGTCAGTAGTTTCGGTGTAAACAGTATGCTAAACAAGAACAACAAATTGATCGTCAAGTATCGCAAACATTTAAGCGGTGTCCCTAACTTCATTGTTAATGGTAAATACCAAGCGAAATTTACCCGAGACATGACCAATGACGACATTGTTGATTTAATCGTCTGGTTGTCAAAACAAAAGTAAGCCAAGCAAATTTTGCTTACTGATTGAAGTTGATCATAAAGCAATCTTTTAAGCCTCACATGAGCTCATGCCATGTGGGGCTTTTTTATACAGGTAAATAATTCCACCTGCCCCATAAAACATTGAGGTAAGTAAACCTCCCAGCCCTTATAAAATATAGCTTTAGCTGAAAAAATACCGGTGTTATAAGTCGTGACAAGGGGCGATTTTGTGTCAGTATGATAAGACCAATGAATGTTTATTGAGCCGATTTTTAGCGTTCATCTGCCTATTAAAAGCCAAATTTCACTGGTGATATTCCATGTATTGACCTAGGACGACGCGCACCTGTCCATGGCCTTGGTGTCGTTGTTTATGGCCTCTTCTGAATTGAGGTAAGCCAGTTATGCAAAACAAGTTAGCGCCGAAGGCAGCGACTCACAGGTGGTACCGGGGTATTCTGTTTATGCTCCTATGGATAGCGGTTTGGGTGCTTGCTCAGCTAATGGAATACACAGCCCATGCTAGCGTATGGTTTCCGGCCTCAGGTCTAACATATGCCGCTTTATTAATTATCGGCTCATCGGCCATACTTCCTATCCTTCTGTGTGCGGTCATAGTGACCTTTGTTACTTGTATTCAGTACGGTCTCCCTCTCGATTTACCTCAGGTTATACAAGCAGGTTTGTTGTTTGGCGCTGCTCATATCCTCCCTTACTGGCTCAGTGTGCAATTATTCATCTGGATAGCCCGTATAGGTCGTTTAAGCACACCCGGCTTGATAATTGTGTACATCATTAATACCGGGGTAGCATCGCTGTGCACCACGTTGCTGGTCATATATAGCCTAGTCTTTAGCAATATGATGCAGCCAAGTGAAATCAGCCAAACTTGGTTAGCATTTTGGATCGGAGACTATGCTGGCGTGTTAATATTAGCGCCACTGTTTGCCGCGCTGTTAAGTCAACAAATTAACAACAAACGCTTCTTATTAAAATCCTACCTTAGCCCTAATCAAACCAAGCCAAGTGAGTTTTATTACTGCAAGTTGATGCTGGTGACCCTACTCGTAATATTTACCACCATCTTAAACCAGTCCACACAACAGCAAGAAAGTGCCTTTGTGATTTTTTTACTGGTATTGCCGCATATGTGGATTGCGTGTACCGAAAGTGCACTGTTTAACATGCTAAGCTTAACCTTCAGCTGTATGATTATTGCGCTTTTTGTCAACGTTTTAGGTTTAAATGAATACGTATTGATTTATCAGTTTGCGATTATCATTGTTGCCGCCAATGCCTTGTTCGGGGTAGCCGTTCCTGCCTTGATGGCAGACAATGAAAAATTACAAGCCATCATCACCACAGATGCGTTAACGCAGGCAGCCTCACGTCAGCACTTTATGCAACAAGCAGAACGGGCTGTAAATCGTAGTTTAACGGATAATGCCCCCCTATCTCTTATCATGTTCGACATGGACAACTTTAAAAAAGTGAATGATACCTTTGGCCACAGCGCTGGAGACAGAGCATTGCAGAATGTTTGCCGAGTGGCACAATTGTCGTTGCGCCCGACAGATCTGCTCGGGCGCTTTGGCGGAGACGAATTCGTCGCTTTGCTGCCCGAGTCCACCATCAAGGATGCCCAGCATATCGCCCAACGTATTTTAACCAGCGTGAATGAAGCCGAGATCGCCCCAGGTCACCCCATCCACTGTAGCTTTGGCATTGCCCAGCTCAGGAGCGATCAGAATTTTACTGAATTATTTAACTTAGCAGACGCCGCGCTGTATAAAGCGAAGCAAAAAGGCCGCAATACCATAGTCAATGCTGAACACAGCAATGCAGCTTAGACTTGCCAGTTAATCGGAGCTCGTGCGCGGGCCAGTAGTATATTATTCGTTTTAACAAAGTGACCGCACTCAAAGAAGCCGCGATAAGCAGACAGTGGAGATGGATGAACAGCCGTTAACACGTGATGCTTGTGTTCGTTTATCAATACTGATTTTTGTTGGGCATGGCTGCCCCACAATAAAAATATCACCCCCTCATTGTATTCACTGATGGTTTTAATAACCGTATCGGTAAAACGTTGCCAACCAATTTTAGCATGTGAATGCGCCTTACCCTGCTCCACTGTTAACACAGTGTTCAGCAGAAAGACCCCTTGCTGAGCCCAAGATTGCAAGCATCCATGGGTTGGCACAACAAAATTGGGGAAATCATGGGCTAACGCTTTGTAGATGTTTTTTAACGAAGGTGGAGGTTTCACCCCGTCTTGAACAGAAAAACTCAAACCATGGGCCTGAGTCGGCCCGTGGTAAGGATCTTGTCCGAGAATAACCACTTTGATCTGATTAAACTCGGTACAGGTAAATGCGTTGAATACGTCACTTTCTAGGGGGTATATGACTTTGCCACTGTCACGTTGGGCACGAATAAACCGCATCATTTCGATGTAGTAAGCTTTATGCTTTTCTGCAGAAAGTAAGTTCTGCCACGTTAACCTAGACGTCATTTATACAACCTAGCAAGCAGCTTAACCTAGCAGCGTGAACAAATGCTGCTTCAAAGCTTCGTAATCACTGGGCAAATCAACTGCAAAGCTTTCTTTAGTCGAACAATCGACTAAAGGCTGAGGCAAGCTGATAGGTTGCCCTAATACATTCTCAACGGTTTCACGGAATTTCGCTGGGTGAGCCGTGCCCAGAAAAATACCGGTTTGCCCTTCTTCCATATGACGTATCAAGGCTTTATAAGCAATCGCGGCATGGGGCTCACTGATGTAGCCTAACTGAGCCAATTGACGCATAGCTACTTGGGTATAGTCTTCATCAACGGTATCACCAGACAGCACATCACGGGGCAAATAGCCTAGTTCAATGATCGCTTCAATGCGCGGCCAGTTGTTTGGCTGACTGACATCCATGGCGTTCGACATAGTCGCAACCGTGTCTTTTGGATCCCACTCTCCGGTTTTTAGATAACGAGGTACGGTATCATTAAGGTTCGTCGCTGCCACAAAGTGCTTAACAGGTAACCCCATGGTTTTGGCAATCATGCCTGCAGTTAGGTTACCAAAGTTACCGCTAGGCACTGAGATAACTAAGTCTTCGCGCTGTTCTTTGCTAAGCTGTGAAACCGCTTCAAAGTAATAACAAACTTGGGCAACCAAACGGCTAATGTTGATCGAATTAGCTGAGTTGAGGTGTAAACCTTCGCGTACTTCGGCATCATCAAACGCACTTTTGACCATCTGTTGGCAGGCATCAAAGTCATCTTCAATTGATACTGTGTGTATGTTGTCACCTAAGGTAGTAAAAAGTTTCTCTTGTAACGGGCTGATTTTGCCTTTAGGGAACAAGATAACCACATTAATATTTTCTAGACCATGAAACGCATGGGCAACCGCGGCGCCAGTATCACCAGAAGTCGCGGTTAAAATAGTAATTTTCTCCCCTGCAGCCAGCTCAGTTAAGCACTGAGCCATAAAGCGACCACCGAAGTCTTTAAACGCCAATGTCGGGCCATGAAAAAGCTCTAGGCTATAAACATTGTCAGTAACCTTTACCAATGGTGCGTCGAACGCAAAAGCGCGTTCAACAATGCCCTGTAGACGATCACGAGGAATTTCATCCCCAATCAACTGACTTAAGATCTCTACTGAGCGCGCAACAAATGGCATGTCTAAGATGCTATCAATATCATCAAATGTCGGCAGAGTTGTAGGGAAATATAACCCTTGGTTCTTACCTAACCCTTTTTTAACCGCTTCTGCAAAAGTGACTTTATCTGAAGGGTCTTTTAAATTAACAAGTTCCACGTTTCTTACCTTTTGTGCTTATTCAATTAAGCGTATTTTAATATTATGCTAAGCGTTGGCGTTTTTTACCACCGCTCCTTGTTCGTCAAGCTGACACACATGGCTGAAACCCGTGTCATTCTGAATGTAATTTTCTTTTAGCCAAAGGCTAATTTTCTGCGCTTGCTCTAGGTTATCGCACACGGCGAACACCGTTGGGCCAGAGCCTGAAATACCAAATGCCAATGCGCCATTTTGCATAGCAAATTGGCGAGACTCGTCAAAGTACGGTAATAATGACTTGCGATAAGGTTCAGCAATCACATCTGTCATCATACTCACCGCCAGTTTCTCGTCTTGGCGATACAATGCATCAACAAATACCGCTAACTGGCGACCAAATTTCAAAGTATCAGGCATAGATACTTGCTTCGGTAAAATTTCCCGCGCTGCGGCTGTGGATACGGTAATACCCGAATAACACGCCACCCAATACCAATGTTTGAACGTCGGTAACTGCAAGGCAAGTGTATCTGCTTGCTCGGCCATGAGCGTTAAACCACCAAGATAACACGGTGCGACATTATCATAATGTACGCTGCCACTGATCTGACCTTCTAACTCGCCCATAATCAACAACAATTGATGTTGATTAAAGGGGACTTCACCTAACACTTGCGCGTAAAATTCATTCAAACCATGTAACGCAGCGACCACTGATGCGGCACTTGAGCCCAAACCACTGCCAATAGGCAAATGCTTATGCAAGGTCATTTTAACCGCTGGTAACACTATGCCTTTGTCACCTAAGACTTTAATGAAATGACGATAGCAGCGGGTAACGATATTGGTATCGTGATCCGCTGGTAATTTATGGGCAAACGCCCCTTTCACCACAAGACTAAATTCACTGGCCAATTCAAGGTCAACTTCGTCCCCAAGTACCGTACCATCTATCGGTTTTAACGCCGCACCTAATAAATCAAATCCGAGGCTAACGTTACCCGTCGATGCTGGCGCAAAGGCACGCAGGACTTTCCCGCGCATCACCGCTTCATTTACGTTTTGCATGTCGTTTTGTTTGCTCATTACACGTCTTGCTTCCATGGCATGGTTCTCAGTACATCGGCAAAGACACCCGCAGCAGTAACCGCAGCACCTGCTCCATAGCCACGTATCACATAGGGGATTGGCTGATAATAATTACTGTGGATAGCCAAGGCATTCTCACCTTCTTTAATGACATACAAAGGATGATCTTCGCCCACGGCCTGAATAGACACCACACATTTCCCCTTGCTGATAGAGCCCACATAACGCAGTACTGTACCTTCTTCTTTCGCCGCATTGACCTTATCGGCGTACAGGGCATCAAGCTCAGGTAGCTTGCTCATAAACTCGTCAATACTACCGCTAGAGTCAAAGTGTGAGGGCAGTACCGGCTCAATCTGAATATCCTCTAACTCAAGCTTTAAGTCTGCTTCACGAGCCATGATGAGTAGTTTACGAGCCACATCGGTGCCACTTAGATCATCTCTAGGATCTGGTTCAGTAAAGCCATTTTTCTTAGCTATTTCAGTTGCTTGAGAAAGACTTAAACCTTCATCCAGTTTACCAAATACAAAGGAAAGCGAGCCAGACAAAATACCCTCGAAGCGCTGTAATTCATCGCCGGCATAAATCAGCTTTTGCAAGTTATCAATAACCGGCAAACCTGCACCGACCGTGGTTTCATACAAAAATTGGCGGTTAGTCGATTGTGCGGTTTCACGAAGCTGCTGATAATAAGCGTAAGAAGCTGTATTGGCTTTTTTATTCGGCGTGACCACATGGAAACCACTGTTCATCAGCTCAACATACAGCTCAGCAATAATAGAGCTGCTAGTACAATCAATCACCACCGGATTCACCAAACTGTTACGCATAACAAATGATTGCAGTTGCTCAACAGAAAGCGACTGCTCACTGTCGTTTAGCTGAGCGGACCAATCTTCACTTAAATCAATGCCGCCAGCCTTTAATAATAATTTGCGACTATTTGCGATGCCGTAAATTTTCAAACTGATGCCGCGCTCAAGCAATATGGCTTGTTGACGGGATATTTGATCAAGTAGCTCTTTGCCCACTGTGCCACAACCGACCAAAAATGCGTCGATAGCGTGCAAATTTGAAAAGAAATTTTGATGAACGACTTTCACCGCCTTTTTCGCCTTACTGCTTTCGATCACTGTGGAGATTGAACGCTCAGAAGAACCCTGGGCAATTGCCACATTGTTCACCCGAGCCTGGGCTAAGGAGCTAAAGAACTTTGCGGCTAATCCTTGAGAATGACGCATACCATCCCCCACTAAAGTCACAATCGCTAAGTCATGACGGACTTCAATTGGATCAAGCAGGTTATTCGCCAGCTCAAGAGCAAAGGAGTCTTCTAACAAATCTTGTGCCCGAGACGCATCTTTACTGTGAATACAAAAACTGATGCTGTATTCAGAAGAAGATTGCGTGATCAAGCTTATGGATATATTGGCATTCGACATGACCTCAAACACTCGGCTCGCCATACCAACCATACCTTTCATACCAGGGCCTGCCACGTTAAACATGGTCATGTCATCAAGGTGCGAAATACCTTTTACGCTTGTCCACTTAGTGCTCGCTTCATTGCTGATAAGCGTACCCGGCGCAGCAGGGTTTAACGTATTACGGATTAAACAAGGAATATGATGCTGGGCAATCGGTCCAATCGTCTTAGGGTGCAATACTTTGGCACCGAAATAAGACAACTCCATAGCTTCTTGATAGGTCAACTTGTCGAGTAATACAGCACCATCAACCTGATTTGGGTCTGCGTTATACACGCCGTCTACATCGGTCCATATTTCACAACATTCGGCATCAATACACGCGGCCAAAATAGCCGCTGAATAATCAGAGCCATTGCGGCCTAGGGTCACTTTTTCGCCTTCCGCATTCACGGCAACAAAGCCTGGCATAATCAACACCACCTCGCCGGAACTGTCTACCTCACTAAAGCGAGCTTTACTTACGGCCACATCAGCGATGCTATCAAGGTAATCCCCTTCAGCTAAAATTAATTCCGCTGGGTCGATGATTTGGTTTTTAGTCCCAAGCGTGGTCAATATTTGACTGAAAATGTTTACGCTCAGGTATTCACCAATGCTTAAAATTTTAGCCACCACAGACTCAGGTGCACAGCGCAGTAAAGCAAACCCTTCAAGGTGCTGATTCAATTCATTCAATACATTTTGAATATATTTTGCCAAGGCAGCATCTTCAAACTCAGGCAATGTGACTTTTAAGTCATCCAAAATACCGAAAAGCACCATGTTCAGCTTAGCGAATAATTCGCCGTAATCTTTACCACTACTTGCTTCGTCGCATAACAGGGATAACGCGTTGGTTACGCCTTTAGGGGCTGATAACACAACGGCTGCGCCGCTAGTTGCATGGGTATCTAAACAAATATCTTTTACCCGTAAATAACGCTCTGCATCGGCTAATGACGAACCGCCAAACTTCAACACCTTCATTTATTCGCTCCTCTGATGACCATTCACACCACGTTCGTTGACGCAACGGAATAACCAATAATTAACTTTTTGCTGCGCTAAATAACAAAAAAGCCCGCTATATTTGCGGGCTTTATGTCTGTTTTATATGCACAAGCCAGCAATCACCTCAAAGAGGTAATAATCATAATCATGCCGGTGGTGCTTGTTATTATATTTGAATCTACGTTCATGGGCTCAATTTGCCGTATAGACGTCTATATGTCAACCATCTAGACGTCTTGTTTTGGGATTTATTATGCATTTTCAATCTGCTTGGTAATTCTCTTACCTTTTTACGCCACGGTGACATGCTGTATAGAACAAGTGGTTAGACCAATTCGCCGATGAAAAAATGCCAGTGTCACCTGTTTGCGGATGGCCGAAAATGGCTTGAGTTGGTTTCCGCTATGGCATACTCATCATACTCTTTCTTTAAAAGTGATTAGCGCATGATAGAAAAACTAGTGACAGGTTATACATTTGAGCAAGAAAAAACATATACAGTCGCGCAATTACAAAAAATGGCCATTGATTGTGGGGATAGCAATTTTATTCATCATGACATGGTGCAAGCCAAGCAATCTCGATTTAACGAAATAATTGCGAGTGGCAGTGCAATATCAGCGATATTTTCGGCAATGATACCAGCACATATATCGGCAATGACCCCTATGTTAGGCTTGGAAATGTCGTTCAAATTTCCGTCACCTATCCGGCCAAATACACCGATAAAAATGAGTTGGGAAATATCAGATACGCGAACTAAAACAGACGCGACTGTTGTTGTAACCTTAAACGGAATCATATTAGATGCTAACAATCAGACATTGGTAACGGCAAAGGCGCAAATCATGTTACTGCCTTCGTTTTGATGACGACGAACGCAAGTCGGTGAAGCTAATCGGTTAAATTCCCTCAGTAGATATCATCCAGTAATAGCAAGTCCCACGCTTTTTTGTTATTGGTAGTCCATTGATTGTAAAAGCATAAGTAGGTTTTGGTGAACAACACACATTCTTCGGTGTTGAATAAAGTAGCGTATTTGATTCTGCATGGCTTTGATAAGAGCTACCGCTGGCATTCACGTATTACTCGTGACGGTCAGCGACGCTTCGAGCAAGCCCAGTGGCAAGAAACGCAAAAGGCAGTAAAAGAGCGTATCGCTATCTACGAACGCACCCTGTCTGACGCCGTTGGCGAGATTTACCAGCAGGTGTTTCCACACCAAGAAAATAGCCAATTTTGGCTGGATCTAAAGCACCGTTTTCAAAAATTGCTTAATGATCATCCACAATACGAACTTGCCGAAACTTTTTACAACTCTGTTATCGGACGTATTTTTAAGCATCAGCAAATTAACGACGACATGATGTTTATTTTGCCTACTCGCTGTTATCTAACCGGATTACAACGTCATTTGGTGGTCCATAGTTTTGATACCTCAGGCACTGTGCGTCAAATGCTTGATGATATCTTTGCCCAGTATCACTTTGATATTGACTATCAAGATATGGAACGCGACCTTCGTCATTTAGACGCTGCCCTGCGTACCCGTTTAAATCGCGAACAGTTAGCCTATGTGCACACAGTTGAGATGTTAAAAGCGGTGTTTTATCGCAGTAAATCAGCTTATCTAATTGGCCGTATTTGCATGCCAGATGAAACCTTACCCTTCGTTATTCCACTTTCGGTAAGTGAGTCGACCGCAGACAAGCAAAAGCATAAAATCGTAGTGGAAGCACTGTTAACCGAGCGTCAAGATCTGAGCGTGATATTCAGCTTCGCACGGGCCTATTTTATGGCTGATACTCAGCACCCAGCAGAAGTAGTGGCCTTTTTACATGAGCTTTTACCCCACAAGAAAAAATTCGAGTTATACATAGCGCTAGGCTTATACAAACACGGTAAAACCGTATTCTATCGCAACTTTTTACAGCATTTAGAAGACTCACATGATCAGTTTGCTATCGCCCCAGGCATAAGGGGATTAGTCATGGCGGTATTTCACTTACCTTCATATGGCGTCGTTTTTAAGATCATAAAAGACGAATTTCCGGAAAGTAAAAAGATAACCCGTCAACATGTGAAAGACTGTTACCGGCTGGTTAAGATGACCGACCGAGTGGGCCGTATGGCCGACACCCATGAGTATATGAATTTCCGTTTGCCTCGGTCACGGGTGGCGCTAGAACTGATTGTAGAATTACTCGACACCTGTGCGAGCAGTATCGAACTGACCGAAGACGAAGTCATTATTCAACATTTATATATCGAGCGTAAAATGACGCCACTGAATATCTATTTAGAGCAACAAAACGATCCTAAACTCATCACCAGCGCTCTGAATGACTTAGGGCTATGCATTAAGCAAATCGCCGCCGCGCATATTTTTGCCGGAGATATGTTGCACAAAAATTTTGGGATCACCCGAGGTGGGCGGGTAATTTTTTATGATTACGATGAAATTTGTTACTTAACAGAGCGAGAATTTAGGCGCTTGCCAAAATCTGACGATCCTTATGCCCTCGACACCTTATCGGTTGGCCCGACAGATGTTTTTCCAGAGCAATTTGAACACTTTATTGTGGGCAAGAAACATTTGAAGCTGGAATTAAAAGCCCTGCACGGGGAAATAATGACGGCTGAATTCTGGCTAGAAATGCAGGCACAATCCCTAAAAGGCGACGTACCTGATTTTATCCCCTATGACCAGACCAAGCGCTTCGTTAACTAACCAGCCCTAACCGAATACGAAGCGCCTAATGCAGCCTTTTGTTAAGGCTGCTTTGTGGCACCAGATACATTGTGCTCTGCGCCGGTTCCAGTAGTATTCGATACGGTATAATTTTGTGGATTGAGCACCCGTACTTCTCGCTGCGGGAACGGGATGGAAATATCATGCTCACGCAAGGTTTCGAAGATCATCAACATTAAATCACCGCCCACTCGGTTTTTACCGTCATCAATGCCTTCCATCCAAAACTCCACAAACACGTTCACGCCAGAGTCACCGAAGCTATCAATTTCACAATCAGGACGTTCTTCAATGGGATACTCTTCACCGCTGAGCACCTGGGGATGCGTCCCTACTACGTCCTTAATGATATCGACCATGGCGCGAATATCAGTTTGATAAGCCACCGAAAAATCAACCCGATACCGCTGTTTAGGATTCTTGTGAGACCAGTTAACAAAGGTACTTGAAATAAACTTTTCATTGGGCACCATAATGTCTTTACCATCATAGGTTTCAAGAGTGGTATAACGCATTTTAAAGTGCCGAACGAAGCCCTTTTGTCCTTCTTCCATCTCGATGTAATCGCCTATCGTTACCGAACGATCAAGTAGAATGATAATTCCAGATATGAAGTTTGACGCGATGGACTGTAATCCAAATCCCAATCCTACACCGACTGCACCACCAAATACCGCCAGTGCCGTTAAATTGATACCCATGACGTTTAAGAGCAATAGTGCGATAACGCACACTAAGGCCACTTCAAAGAGTTTGGCAAATACTTCACGGGTGCGAATATCCAACGACTCTTGCTTACGGATAATGTCTTGCCCAACGTGATTAGACGCTCGCCCTATCCAGAACAGTAACGTACCGAAAATCAACACTCGAGCAAGTCCATAAGCGGAAATATCGATATTGCCTAAACTCACGCTAAGCCCTTGCAGTACTTCAATAATATGGCCTAACCAGCCCACCATATGCAAAAATAGCAGGGGCAACATCATCCATTTCAACAAACCAGCCAAAATAGGATGTGACACACAAGCATTGATGACCGAGTTAACAAACAGCAGCACGGCAATCGTTAGTGCTAAATCTAGGATCCAGTTAGCTGCAATTACGCTCAAACTAAATTCAGTCACTAGCTTAAGGAGCAAGATAGCGATGAGAGGAAATATCATTTTATCAATTCGATACGTAATGCGTCGCAAGGGGTGATCCTTAGCGTCAGGTGCATTTTCAACGAATTTAGAAGCGCGTCGTAACTTAGTCCCCAGCCAAAATGCTAACAGGTAAATGCAGACGATTAACGCTAGTTGTATATAAGTATCGGTCATGAATAAATGCTGTTGAGCGATATCAGCATAGTGCTGAAGCGTTTCACCTAGGGTTTGCGTTGTTGTTTTTATCACGTTAACGTTTTCCACTAACACTGCATCGGATGCGGTCTCGACCAGTTGATTGTTATTATATGTTTGCACGTTTTTTCTCTAACCTGATTAAGGGATCGCTAGCCAAATAAGCGCTAACGAGGCTAAGTAGCCAATAGCCCATAAAATACTACGCAAGGCATGCAGGTTAAACCAATATGCACACAAATAGCCGATACGCGCAGCAATAAACAAAATCGCACTATATTCTGCTAAGTGACCTGTTGACTGCGTGGCGATAACCGCTAACGCACCTGGTGCAAACAAGATCAGTGCTTCAAAACAATTAGCATGCGCTGCGGCGGCTCGAGCACCGAAGCCCGTTAAGTTTTTTAGTTGCTCTCTTGGATAACAATTGTCATAACCGCCAGGCTCTTTATTCATCGCAACGGCCAATGGTACTTTTGCCAAAATAGGCATCAAGGCTGCGATAAGCAGACATACTAGAATGATGGTCATAATGCATTAGCTCAAACATCTTTAGATAATGCGACTTTAGCACGCCTTTTAAAAATTACACTACAGATGTGTATCGCCAACACTTATAGCGTTTTTAGCTAACGGGACTAACGCTGCCTTATACATACCATTAGCGAAATGTTAGTACTGAAGCTAGGTTTAATACGTTGATTTTTATAGAATAAGGCTTATTCTGAAGCCGCATTAAAATATCGTTACGTATTTCAAGGGCGTATATGGATAACGTATGGTTGGTTATTATTTTCACTCTACTCGCAGGCCTAGCGATGCCTGTGGGGGCGCTTGTCGCCCGTATTGAGCACTTTCAGTCTCAGTGGTTCGAAGACGAATTGCGCCACCTGATTATTGCATTCGGTGGCGGCGCACTTTTATCTGCCGTCGCCCTAGTATTGGTACCCGAAGGTATCGCCAACTTGTCTCTCGCCCCCAGCCTGCTTTTTTTCATTGGCGGCAGTGTATGTTTTATGGGTATTGATATTTTATTAATGAAAATCAATACCCCCGCCAGTCAATTAGCCGCAATGCTAGCGGATTTCATTCCCGAGTCTGTGGCCTTAGGCGCGGCATTTGCTACGGGAAAAAGTAACGCTTATTTACTTGCCTTGTTAATTTCTCTGCAAAATTTACCAGAAGGTTTCAACGCTTTTCGTGAAATGCGCTTGGGCAATAAATTCAGTGCGAATCGTCTGTTGCTGATTTTCTGCGCACTGGCCATATTTGGCCCTGTTGCGGGTTTAAGTGGCTATTTTTGGTTAGCCAACTATCCACATTATGTTTCAGCAATTATGCTTTTTGCATCTGGCGGAATTTTATATTCTATTTTTCAGGATATTGCTCCTCAGGCTAAGCTTGATAAGCATTGGTTCCCGCCGATGGGCGGTGTATTTGGCTTCTCACTGGGCCTGATTGGCTTTATGTTGACACAACATTAATCACGAAAATTTCAAGGTATAGGAGTAGCAAGTTATTCATCCTTCAAGTATCGAAAAACGTATTGATATGGATTTACTAAGGCGTTCGCTGGCCGGTATTTTTGTGTATGCATTTTTGTTACCGGTGATTTTTTGGCCGATTAACTTTCATAAAATTCAACCTAACTTGACCTATTTATTTGCTGGAGGAATGTTCTTCATTAGTACACTACGCCTCCTGCATTACTATTACTCGGCGTCACTTTACACGTTATCATCGCGTTTATGGTTTGCCCTATTTGCCTTGTTATCGCTTTCACAAGCGGCAATTCTGGGCTTCGTTTTTACCCTAGCCATTTTTGATGAACGGTTTTATCCCATCATTCATGTTTCCATGCTCGCCCTTGCAGGTATTGCCAGCAGTGCGCTGTTTGCTTTAAGCCCGAGGATCCGCTTCGGTATTACTAATTTAGCCATTCTCATGCTACCGGCTATGATCACGGGATTTCTCACTGAGGGATACATTCCATTCGCCACTATGATGTTGGTGTTTACCTTTTATATTTCTGGGATAGGAATACGAGCCAATAAAGAATATTTACGTTCATTTCAGATTGAAATTGAACTCGAAGCTCAGCGCAAAGAATTAGAGACACTCAGTCAAACGGACGCTCTTACCAGCATCTATAACCGTGGTTATTTCAATCAATATTTTGAAAGCCAATGGCAATATGCTATTCGCCATAACGTCGAGGTCGCATTGCTGATTATAGATGTGGACCATTTTAAATCCATCAACGACACCCATGGCCATCTAGCGGGAGACGCCTGCTTGGTAAACATTGCCTATGTCGTTAATAAAGCCATTAATCGTAGTACGGATATAGCCGCCCGTTATGGTGGTGAGGAATTCGTGGTACTGTTATCTGGCTGCAACAAAGAGCAAAGTCAGGTCATTGCCAGAGATATCATGCACGCCATTGATAACCACAAATTTGTTTATCGAAATAATATCTTACCCATTACAGTGAGCATAGGTATTGCCACCTCGATACCCGAGCCGCGGCAAAAATCAAACAGCTTAATCGAACAGGCCGATCACGCTTTATATCAAGCCAAGGCACAAGGGCGTAATCGCACTGTGTTATTCAGCCCTGAAAAATAACGCTAAACTGACTCATTTTAGGTGACCCTATTTGTGCCAGACATCGTAAATTCTTCCTATCCGAGTTTAAATTTCAACTTGCCCTCAGCCGAGCAAAAGATCACACCTGCCTGGCAAAATGCTGAACGAACTAATTTGTGGGTTAAACGAGATGATTGTATCCACCCTATCGTATCAGGTAATAAGTGGCGTAAATTACGCTATGCAATTCAATATATTGTCGAAAATAAAATTCAACATATCGTCAGCTTTGGAGGTGGATATTCCAACCACTTACATGCCCTTGGTTATGCGTGTAAGATTTTAGATATAAAATTAACAGCGATAGTACGTGGTCACTATCAGCTTGATAAATTAACGCCCATGTTACAAGACTTAGTCGATTGGCAAGTTGATCTTCAATTTGTTGATCGTAAGACCTATCAGCTTCGTGACCAAACGGATTACCTTAGTTCACTATCGCTGCGCTATTCACAGGCGTTCATTATTCCCGAAGGCGGTTCGTCTCATTTTGCCCTTGGCGGTGTTGCCGACATCATTCACGAACTCACCCAAGATTACGATTACATTTTAGCTCCCGTGGGCAGCGGTGGCACATTAGCCGGCTTGATCCACGGCACAGCTATGCAACCTGTGGATCATCAAGCCCAAATATTGGGTATTGGCGTATTAAAAGGGCAAGGCTATTTAGAGGAACTCGTCACGAATCTGCTCGCTTCAGCACATCAATCTATTGCCCAACTTCCCAAGTGGAGTATTGATCATCACTTCCATTTCAACGGCTATGCGAAAGCCACTGATCAACTGCATGCGTTCTGTCAAGATGTGCAGCAAGACGTGTCTATCCCCATAGAGCCGGTCTATAGCGGCAAACTATTCTGGGCCGCGAAAGAATTAATTGCCCAACAAGCATTCCCTAACGGCAGCAAAATTTTGTTACTGCATACAGGCGGCTTACAAGGCCTGCGAAACACATAATATCCCGCGGTAATGTCTGTGCTTTTACAGCGTCCAAATTTAGTCTTTTAAGGTTCACATGCAGTGAATACATTTGCCAATGGTGATGCTATATTCCCGCCCATCATTGGATTACTTATCACATTGGGCAAATATGCTGTTTAACACTCGTATCTCGTTGTTATTATGTTTGGCTATTATAATAGGCGGCTGCGCCACACGTTCCCTCGACCCTAGTACAGATACTGTCGATTCTGAACGGGCTGAATCAACCAGCGTCACAGTACAAAAAAAGTTAGATCCCACGGCTGCGCCAAGCACGTCGAGTCAGGTAAAAAACACCTTAGGTACCAGCGCTAATCTTAGATTGAAGACAGCAAGATTTGCCCATGCATCAGCGAGTGACGGCAAGCGTCTTTATGTGTTTTCCGGATACGGAAAACAAGGCTATTTAACCGATGTGGAGATCATTGACCCACAAACCGCTGAAGTAACTGTGCTGGCAAATAAAGTATTGCCCAGAGGCTACTTCTCTGCGGTATATGATCAGCAACATTCTATTTACCTTATTGGTGGGGTTAGCCATCAAACAGACGATGTCAGGGAAGAACAACGTATTGAAGTATTCGATATACCCAGCCAAAAAGTAACCGTTATTGGCACGATCCCCGAACCTCTTAGGGACAACAAAGCCGTTTATCTTGACGGTTATATTTATTTAGTCGGTGGTGCATCATATAACGCGTCAACCGGTTATAAATTAATTTCCAGTGCGTCCTTATGGCGTTTCGATATCAAGCATCGCACTTGGCAACAGCTGGCTAATATGCCCAGCGCAAAATCCACCGCTTTGGTGGCAGGCAAGCAAGGTCTATTTGCCATTGGGGGTGAACAAAACCTTGAAAGCCTGACAAACGTTGAGCGCTACGATGTTGCGAGCAATACCTGGCACCGCATGACGAGTTTGCCCCACCCCGTCAGTGCCCACAGTGCTGTGATGTTAAATGACACGCTATGGGTTTTTGCTAACGAAGTCGCGGCCCAGAATTGCTATTACATGACGTTAAATAGCAATACCTGGAAGATAGCTAAATTCGATTACCAAAGCGCACTTTACACCAGCGCAAACGTACTCGGTGACACCTTATACGTAATCGGTGGAAACGCAGGAAAAGGTAAATCCTTCATGGCTCAAATACAGGCATTTCAGCATTGAACTGGTTAAGCTGGCTGCAAGGATTTGCCGGTGCATCAGCGATAGAATGGATCGCCACTATTGCCGGTTTTTTGTGTGTATTTCTATTGATCAGGCGCAGCCGCTGGAGCTTTTTCTTCGGACTTATTCAGGTCAGCATTTATAGTTGGATATTTTTCGATGTGAAACTTTATTCAGATATGGGCCTACATCTTATCTATATCGGCTTTCAACTATACGGCTGGTACATGTGGACCCGTAACCAAAACCAACAAGGGCAAATATCTCCCGTATCCGCCAATGCCGCAGAATATGCTGGTTACGGAGCCTTAATCGTTGTCGCCACAAGTCTATTGGGCAGCCTGATGTCGAGTCAAACCGATGCCAGCTTTCCCTATGCGGATGCCTTTACGACCTGCGCGAGTTTGGTCGCTCAATGGTTGCTCACCCACAGAAAACTGTTTAATTGGAGCGTCTGGATCATTGTGGATATTGTGGCTATCAGTATTTACTGGCAAAAAGGGTTATATCCTACCTCCGCGTTGTACTGCTGTTTTTTAATAATGGCAATAATCGGCCAATACACTTGGATAAAAGAATTCCGTCGCCATACTAATAGCCAAGTATCATTAGACTCAAATGATGTGTCTGGTTAGTGCAGGATGTCATCCCAAACCGCGACTGGAAATAACCAGCAGAGCAGTAACATGATTCAAAAAATAGTTTTTTTTAGGTGCCCCTTCCACAGGCAAGTCGACACTTAGCGAAGTCCTTGCCAGGCGCCTAAATACCCTGTCAGTTGCTGAATATGGCCGTGAATACTGGATTGAGCACCAGGTGGACCGTCGCCTTAGCCCAGAACAGTTGCTGCATATCGCTCAAATTCAAAACCAATGGGAAGATGCAGCGGAAACAAACGCTAATCGTTATTTATTCTGTGATACCAACGCTTTTACAACTTGGCATTTCGCCTGTCACTATCACACCACGCCTTTACCCGAACTGAGCAAACTGGCCCATGCCAGCTGGCAACGCTATGATTTGGTGGTACTGTGCGACAATGATATTCCCTATGATGATACATGGGAGCGCTCAGGCGACGCTAATCGCAGTGAATTTCAACAGTTTCTGAATCAATATTTACTAGCCCACGGAATCAGCTTCATAAAAGTAAGTGGCACCATTGAGTCTCGTGAGGCCCAAGTGCTATCTGCACTGACATCACTTAACACTGAACCACAGCAAGCAGCTGCCGCAAGCTGTTAAAATAATGTAAACGATTGAATTAGTTCACTTATTTGGTGCTTCTTGCACTGATTTATACCATTGGAATATTTTCTTTAACCACTTCTCCCAGCACAAAAAACATAACCTATTGAAATATATAGCTTTTAAAAGTTGGCCTATGAGTTGCAAAGACTTAAGTGTGTTAGGTGTCCAGATCACCCAGCACGGGGAACAAAAATAACTATAATAAAAAAAGCAGTACTGAGCGATATAAAGCTCTTCAAACGAAAGCGTCTTATTCTTGTCCGGGTAAGGCGCTTTTTTGATCCTCGCAATGCGGCAACCGCTTTGGTTCTAGTGACTATGCCCAAAGTGTGATGTGGCAAAACGCCTAGATTGCACTGACTCTGTCCCTTCTGCTTGAAGTCGCTTATTTTCCCAAATACGTTCATGGATCATGTAAGCAACCGTATTAACCGCTGGCTCAACCACGGCAATCAAGCCCCCCACAATAAAGCTGCCCGTTAATAGGTATGCAACGCTGAATGCGACGGTAAAATGGGTGATAGCGAAGGTAATGGTTTTCATAGATATTCCGGTTTAATGAGGCTGATGAACAGATAATATTCTGCGTTCGCCAATCGAGCCAATGAAACAAATCAATCGCATCAATCTACAAATAAGATTAATTCTCATTTAATTATTTCCGCCTGCTTTGTATGGGAATATATCCCATCAACTTGAGTTTTTTCGTCGCCGTTTGTTTACATCCGATAATTAGGTGATAGCATTCGCGTTTTATTGAATCTTGTTACTTATAAGGGTCTCCCTATGTCTCGTGTTCTGATTATTGGCGCTGGCGGCGTGGCTGCTGTCACCATCAAAAAATGTGCTCGTTTACCTGAGCTGTTTGACGAAATTTATCTTGCTAGCCGCACGGTTTCCAAATGTGAGGCCTTGCAACAAGAAGTCGGCATCGACCGTGTGAAAGGTGTATTTACAGTAGACGCAGATCACGCTAGTGAAGTCGTTAAGGTAATTAATCAAGTCAAACCTGACTTAGTTATTAATCTGGCCTTGCCCTACCAAGATTTAGCCATCATGGACGCCTGTTTAGAGACGGGTGTGCACTATTTAGATACGGCCAACTATGAGCCAAAAGATGTGGCAAAATTTGAGTATTCGTGGCAGTGGGCCTATCAAGAAAAATTTGAAAAAGCAGGCTTAATGGCCTTGTTAGGCAGTGGATTTGATCCCGGCGTAACCAATGTGTATACAGCCTATGCCGCCAAGCACTATTTTGATGAAATTCATTATCTGGATATCGTTGATTGTAACGGTGGCGACCATGGCCAAGCTTTTGCGACTAACTTCAACCCTGAAATTAACATTCGAGAAATCACTCAGCGCGGACGCTTCTTTGAAAATGGCGAATGGAAAGAAACCGATCCATTGAGCGTACGTGAAGACTTAGACTACAAAAACATTGGTGTGCGCGCATCTTACTTGATGTTTCACGAAGAACTTGAGTCGATCGTTAAGCACTTCCCTACTTTAAAACGTGCACGCTTCTGGATGACTTTCGGCGATGCTTACTTGACGCACCTTAAGGTGCTTGAAGGCATTGGCATGACCAGTATCGAACCAATCGATTTCCAAGGTCAACAAATTGTGCCCCTAGAGTTCTTAAAAGCTGTGCTGCCTAACCCAGGCTCATTGGCTGACGGGTACACAGGCATGACCTGTATTGGTACTTACATCACAGGCTTAAAATACGGCAAAGAAAAAACTATCTTTATCTACAACAACTGCGAACACGCGGCCTGCTTTGCTGAAGTTGGTGCCCAAGCGGTGTCTTACACCACTGGTGTTCCGGCGATGATAGGTGCTTCATTGATGTTAAGCGGTAAATGGAAGAAACCAGGTGTTTGGAACATGGAACAATTTGATCCTGACCCTTTCATGGATATGTTGAATCAACATGGTCTGCCTTGGCATGTGATTGAATGCGACGCGAGTCCGTTTAGCAAGTAAACCGACCATAATACACGGGCCAATGATTTGGCCCTTTACTTATTCAGCGGAGTACCCCGTGACTGATCCAATGTTAAATCCTGCTATTCCCTCTCCTTGTTATGTATGCGAAGAAGCCAAACTCGAAGCAAATTTGCAGCTCATGCAGCGCGTTCAAGAACAAAGTGGCGTAGAGATTATTTTGGCATTAAAAGGCTTTTCCATGTGGTCTACTTTTGACTTGGTCAAGCAATATTTGCAAGGTTCCACTGCCAGTGCCGTGTGGGAAGCACGCCTAGGCAAAGAAGAAATTGGCAAACAGGTACACGCTTTTTCCCCGGCCTATAAACCCGAGGATATTGATCAGTTAGTGGAATTAGTTGACCACATTTCATTTAACAGCCTTGGCCAATGGCAGCGCTATAAACAACAGATTTTACGCTCGAGTGTGTCACCTGGCCTACGCTTAAATGCCGAACACCGTGAAGCTGAAACGGAGTTGTACGACCCAAGCGCGCCAGGGTCGCGATTCGGCATTCTGGCTAAAGACTTAGTCGACGCTGATCTGAGTGGAATCGAAGGATTTCACATTCATAATTTGTGTGAATGTGATTCTTATGCCACCGAACGCACCATATTGGCAGTTGAAAAAAAGTTCGGCCAATATTTCTCACAGATTAAGTGGATCAACTTTGGTGGTGGTCACCTGATGACAAAAGAAGGATATGATCTAGATCACCTTATCGCTACGTTAAAGGCATTCAAAGCCCGTCACCCTCATTTAAACGTCATTCTCGAACCGGGGTCAGCAGTCGCTTGGCAAACCGGTCCGCTTGTGTGTGAGGTCATCGACATTGTTGAGAACCGCGATAAAATTGCGATTGTCGATATGTCAGCGACCGCCCACATGCCAGATGTGCTCGAAATGCCCTACCGTCCAGAAGTCCGCGGGGCAGGTAAAGCAGGTGAACTAGCCTACACTTATCGGTTTGGTGGAAACTCCTGCTTAACCGGTGATGCCATTGATCTATATAGCTTTGATCATGAATTACACATTGGCGAGCGGATTATTTTCGAAGATATGATCCACTACACTATGGTCAAAACGACCTTTTTTAATGGCGTAGAGCATCCATCAATCGGTATTTTACGTAAAAATGGTGAGTTCGAATTAGTACGTAAATTCGAATACGAAGACTTTAAGAACAAGCTATCTTAATACTAATCTCGCTAACAAAGGCGTAACCAAGTTTTGAAGTTACGCCTTTTTTGTGCTTGTTATATACGCCAAAGTGCGGGCCAAGTTATGATAATTAGTGGCTTGCTTTATCACCCCAAATCTCTTCTAAGCGCTGATCACGCCCGCAGTTCCAGCGATATAACTTGTAGCGTACTGGGCTTTTTTTATAAAAGTCTTGATGAGCAATTTCATTGCCTTTAATGGGATAAAAACGTTTTGCAGCTAAAATAGGGGTAACAACAGATTGCCTTGGAAATTGCGCCTGAACGTCTTTTTTAGATTGCTCGGCAACCTTCCGTTCATGCTCGTTAGCCACAAAAATGGCGCTCAAATAACTATGCCCTTTATCGCAAAACTGGCCTCGATCATCAAAGGGATCAGTGTTAACCCAGAAATGCTCTAGGATCTGCTTATAGGTTACCTTGTCAGGGTTGTAGGTTATTTTAACCGCTTCGTAGTGCCCTTGATGATTTCCGTTATAGGTGGGGTTGCGCACTGTACCGCCGGTAAAACCAGACACCACATCACTTACCCCCTCCAGCTTTTCAAAATCAGATTCCATACACCAAAAGCAGCCACCAGCTAGTACGGCTTCATCCGCTGATACATAAGGGGTGGCAAAGACGACGCTGGCCAATAATGCGAATACAACAGATTTCATAAACATCCTTTCAAACTAAAACGTAAAGCCTATACATTAGGCGTTGTTTAATAGAAGAACGGTAAAGTGGCTTTAGGCTTTCATTCATCTCCCGTACTCTGAATTGGCATTAATGCGCACCTCCGGTGTCTTCATTGCGCGCTTTGCGGATAAAGAACATCAACGGCAACGCGCAAGCGTACATAGCCCCGATCCAAAGAAATAGATCATTAAAAGCCAAAACTTGTGCTTGCATCATGACTCTGTCAGCAATTTGTTTAATGGCAGCGGCAGCTGGATCACTTGCCGCACCAGCAACGGCTAACTGGGCTTTTGTCAGCTCTTCAAGCACCACAGCACGACTAGTATCAATAGCAGGTATCAGCTGTGCCCAATGATAATCTACCCGTATATCACGAATAGTATCCATAAAGGCTAATCCCACCGCCCCGCCTAAGTTACGCAACACGTTAAACAAACCCGCGGCATTACTAATTTCACTGTTCGGTAAGGTACCCATGGCGATACGAGAGGCGGTCAGTAAGCACATGAGTAACCCGACACCACGGACCATCTGTGGCCACATAAATTGATTAAAGTCAGCTTGGTCGGTTAAATTTGCGTTCATCATAGAGCCTACCCCCACCATGACTAATCCCACGGCCAACATATAACGCGCATCAACCTTATCTGACAAACGCCCAATTATCGGTGCGCTGAAGAACATAGATGCACCGGTCACAAACATTAGCTGACCAATTTGAAAACTATTAAAGCCCCGCACTGTGCCTAGGAAAAGCGGCATCAAATACACCATTCCATACAGGGCAATACCAATAATGAACCCTAGAGATGCGCCCAAGGCAAAATTACGATCGCGAAAGACCCGTAAATCAACAATGGGCAAAGTGACACGAAAAGCACGCCAGAAAAATCCAAGCGCCCCAAAGGCACATACCGTACTGAGTAGTAGAATTAGAGTACTGTCGAACCACTCGTCTCCTGGGCCTTCTTCGAGTATGTATTCCAGTGGACCCAAAAATAGCGCGAGATAGAGTAACCCTAAAAAGTCGATTTTCTTGAAAAGGGAGAAATCCGGTTTATCAATACGTAAATAAAACCACACTCCGGCACTGGCTAATATGCCTGGCACCACATTCATTAAAAACAACCAGTGCCAGCTCGCATGCTGCGTAATGTAGCCGCCCAGTGTTGGCCCTATAGAAGGTGCCGTTGTGGCAATCATACCAATCACAGCTTGCACGGCCCCCATGACCCTAAGCGGAAATAACTTAAAGCTGATGGCATAGGCGATGGGGATCATGGCGCCCCCTACAAACCCCTGGATAGCACGCATGATAATAAGTTGATCAATCGTTTGCGCTAATGCACAGCCCACACTCGCAACAGTAAAGGCGATACATGAGATAACAAAGGTTAGATGTGTTGATAACCAACGGGTTAACATCCCAGAAAGTGGGATCATAATGATTTCGGCGATAAGGTAAGCCGTTTGTACCCAGGATATTTCATCTGGTGTGGCTGAGACACCAGCTTGAATTTCATTTAATGAGCTGGCGACAATTTGAATATCAAGGATCGCCATGAACATGCCTAGCATAACCGCTACAAAACCGATCCGCTGTCGTACCGATGGCATCTCGGTTACTTTTTCATCACTCATCTCAAGCGCCCTATTTAGCTTACGGCTTACTGCATATCACGCTGGGAAGTTAACACCCGATCATTTGCCAGATAGGCGCTTTGCTGGTTGAACCCTTGGGTATCCACATAGGGCACAACAGATAAACCAGGCCGCAGCAAATGCATATATTCACTTGGCCCAGTGACTTGAATACGTACCGGCACGCGCTGCACTATTTTGTTGAAGTTTCCGGTGGCGTTGTCTTTCGGTAATAAACTAAATTCAGAGCCGGTAGCAGGGGAAATTGATGCCACAACACCGGTGAATTCCACGTCATCTTGAGCATCAACCGTGAGCTTAACCGGTTGACCGATTGTCATATGGCCAATTTGTGTCTCTTTATAATTTGCCACTACGTACACTTCCGGCAAAGGCACTAAATATAACAGTGTCATTGTTGGCTGCACTAACCCACCACTGCGCGCGCCTAAGTTACCCACAATGCCATCGCTAGGAGCCAAAATATCGGTTTTTGCCAATTGACTCTGGGCATAGGCTATTTGCGATTCAGCCGCATTAATGTTGGCCTCAGCACTCTGCTTTTGCGCTTCTAACACAGCAAACATTTGTTGACTCGCCGCAAAGGCCGCTTGAGTTTGTGCTAATTCAGCTTTTGCAACAGCTACATCGGCTTCAGTATTTTGCAATTGCTGTTTGGAATCAAACGACTGCTTATCCAAAATTTGAAAACGTTCCAAATTTAGCTGACCGCGTTTCACTTGCGCTTTTGCAGCATCAATATTTGCTATCGCTTCATCGATTTTTTTGTGTTGTAGGTTAATTTGCTGCTCGGCATTCACAAGTGCAGCTTGGGCAACCGCTCGCTCAGCTTCGGCCTGGGCTAATTTAGCCAGATAATCGCTGGCGTTAATGCGCACCAGTAATTGGCCTTTATGTACGTGCTGGTTTTCTTGAACGGCAAGGGTTTCAATTCGCCCAGTTATTTCCGCACGAATTGAAATACTGTCAGATTTGATATAAGCATTGTCTGTTTCTTCAATAAAACGTCCATGTTCGAACCACTCAATACCTTTAGTAATACCCCAACCCACTAGTACCACTAACACAATTAGAAAAAACCCTTTTTTTAACCACATGAGCGCGCCCGAATTTGAATGCTTTGACCACTAAGTGTAATGTATATTACACTACACTTTAAAACGATCAATCGATAACAAAGCGAAAAACGCAAATATTTGTTATTGTTATTTTGTCTCACTTACTCAGCCAATTCATGCCAATAAAGACACAACTAGAATCAAACGACATAACGCAATATGCGCCCCGTGAACGTGGCTTAATACGTCGTGATAAAATTATTCAAGCCGCGACAAAAGTTTTTGTTAAATCGGGTTATGAAGCGGCCAGTTTACAGGAGATCGTCTCGATCGCGGGGGGGGTCACTGGCAACCCTGTATCGTTTATTTGGTAATAAAGAAGGCTTGTTTTATGCTGTTATCGAACGCAAAAGTGATCAGTTATTAAGTGAAATCGATTATGGCCATTTGCAAAACAAACCTCCAGAAAGTGCCTTACTAGAAATAGGCCTGCGCTTTTTTAGTATGGTTATTTCACCTGAGGTCGGAGCCATTCATCGTCTGCTAATAGGTGAAGCAGTGCGTACGCCTCGATTGCGTGAGATTTTCTTGACCTTGGCCACAGAGCGGGCGATCCGCAACCTTGCCGATTACCTTCAGGGCCAAGTAGACAAGCAGCAATTAGATATTCAAAATTGCTACATTGCAGCCAGCCATTTTATGGGCGCACTCAAAGGCAATTATCATATCCGTTGTATGTTAGGTGAAGTCGTCAATCTTAGTCTTGCACAGCAAGAAGAATTTGTCGCCACAGCGGTCGCCATGTTTATCAACGGTTACGCTCCTTCTTAATACGCTCAATGGGCGCCAGCATTTATTTTATTCTCTTAAGCATAGTCAGTAAGAATTGCACTGACCTGCGTAAGTACTTCGTCATTACGCCTGAACGATTATGTAAAATACCCTAAAGCCAACGTTGTAAGTACCATGTGGCCGAGGTTCCCCACGATTGTATAAAAACGGCAAAGCACTTGCATCTAATCGAATACATTCATGTTGCTAGTGTTCAACTGGCAACCTAGGTTGAGGAAAATTCCATGAGTATTGTGAAATCAGGTAGTGCGACATACAAGCCCCTCGGTAAATCGGGTAAAGGCAGCATTTCAACGCAAACAGGAGCCTTATCTAATCACCCGTACGGTTTTAACACCCGTTTTGAAGATGGTAAAGGGACCAATCCAGAGGAGCTCATAGGTGCAGCCCACGCCAGTTGTTTTACCATGGCATTGTCATTTGCTTTAGCAGATGCCGGTTATGACGACGGTGAACTTAGCACTACGGCAAAAATCAGTTTAGATAAAACCGATGGTGGCTTTGAAATAAGCCAATCAGCATTAAATTTAATAGCTAAAGTCGCGGGAATATCCCAAGATGAGTTTGCAAAAATAGCCCAAGGTGCCAAAGAAAACTGCCCTGTATCCAAACTACTAAATGTCCCCATTACTTTAAATTTCGAACTAAGCAAAAGCTAGTATATGTAAACAGCAAAGCAGGTCTGTAACGGCCTGCTTTGTGTATATAAAAGACTTTTTCTTATAGCTCAGTCAAAGCGTGCAAATCTTCCCCTAAACTTGTTTTTGGCCTTTCTATCACACGACCTACCTCTTTTTCACCGTCTAGCAACACAAAGGTAGGGGTATACTTAAGTGCGTATTTGCTGGCCAATCCTTGAGGATCCATTTTATTGGTATCCACAGCCACTAAAGTCAACTTAGGCACATCCAACCCACTAAGATCAAAGGTCTTCAATAGACGAGGGACTTCTCGCTGACTGTCGTGGCACCAAGTACCGAACAAGACCACTAGGGTGTCATCTTTTAATTCACCAACAGCGGATAGCTCAGCTTGGCTTGGTTGGTAACGATTATATTCAGCTTGAAATACAGGATACTGGGCGAACAATTGTTCAGCGCTTATTTTCCCCAATAAATCTGGCTCATTAGGCACAGATTGGCTGCACCCAACCACAATCAAGCTCATTAGCCACAATATCCCCAAAGTTTTCACTTGCTTCAACACGTTATCACTCCATATTTGTTTATCTGACATTCAATAATGTCACCATTTAAAAAGCAAGTTTAATTGTAACCCGCCAGCTAATTAACGAGTATTTTTACTCCCGCCCTTAATTTAGTTTACGAGGATAAATCAAAGGTAAATAAAATCAGTGACTTGGCCTTTTTTTTTGCGCTAGAATTATAATGCTTTGTCAGCAACTTTTAACCCGCAAAGGATACAGACTATGACGACACCGAGCGATAACGCATTTACTCAGTCGGTCAATGCGTTGGTGGCTAAAATAAATGCTGCAACTCAAACAAAAAGTTCCTTATTTGAGCAAGCTGAAATCTATTTTCAAGGAGCACAAAGCCAGCAGCGCGTCATTCAGCAATTGACAAGGGTTGTGAAAGAAAAGCATAAAGATCTCGATAGTGCCAAAAATGATATCCAGAAAAATCATTTGCGTGAGCTTCACAACAACGCCAAAAAAGAACTAAAAGATGAAACCGTAAAACAGGCACGTCAGCGTTATGCTCGTCTTAAATATTTGAAACAAATCTGTACTGATATCATTCAATTATGTGAAGGCCGTGACTGGCAGGAAACCCAGCAAAAAAGTGCAAAAGTATTAACCACACTCTTACTACTGTGCCCCCATGAAGGTAATAATGTAGCACCGGCGCATCAGCGCTGTAAGCCCTTGTATAAGGCTGTGCTCAGTTTACG
Source organism: Paraglaciecola polaris LMG 21857 (assembly GCF_000315055.1). GTDB lineage: Bacteria > Pseudomonadota > Gammaproteobacteria > Enterobacterales > Alteromonadaceae > Paraglaciecola > Paraglaciecola polaris. The sequence goes on from NZ_BAER01000075.1 coordinate 47,418, forward strand.
TTTACTTGATCAGTTATTAACCAGTGAGGACGTAGAAAACCAATATGTTGTCAGTCGCTTTCATAGTTCATCACGTTTCTCAGCGCCGTCAAATAAATCTGCAGTACTTAATTTATTTCAAAGAGATGTGGCACGTCCCCTAGTAAGTGCTGCCTTGTTACAAGATATAGGTATGCAACATCCTGAGATACAGCGCTTGTTAAAAGGCTCTGACGGCTCGTTTAATCCTTTCCGAGTGCTAGAAAAAGACGTACGGATACCACTTTTGATCATGAATCACGAGCAAACAATGGACTACGTTTCCCTTGGCTTAGGTACGGAAGAATATGACGAAGAAAATGACGACTCTCCAGAATATGTGCAGCGCAAAGCGCATTTTGACAAAAATGAAAATAATCGTTATCGCTTAACACAGAGCATGTTAAATGACGCAATAAAACCAAAAGAAGCATTAGGCAGTACACTCAAGGCCGTGCAAATTTATACCTCAATCGTGCTATCCACTAAACCCAAATTTAATGTCGCCGATTTACCCAAAGCCAGCAAAGTTGTCCTGCACTCAGCTCAAAAAGGTGCCCTGACTTTATCCAGTGCAAACGGCTTACAGAAAATTGTTGGTCATTTCCCTATGGGATACGGTGTGGTATTTGGCCCCGCGGATGCACAAAGCATGGTGCCAACGAACTATGCTTACGCTGTGGTGAATGCGTTAAACCCTAAACACGCAAATGAGCCACACTGCCTTATCATTACCACGTTAGACACACACCACCGCACTGGCAAACAGTTCACTTTACCCCAACAACAAAATTTATATTTTGAACCGGTTTATCAGCTCTTTTCAAAGACACCAGCTGCCACACTCAAGGCGGTCGCTGAAAAAATTGCTATAACCCTCGATCAACCCAAAAATCAAGAAACGCTCCCCACATACTGGACAGTTCAGGGATATTTTCACTTTAAAAAGCAGCAAAATCTTTGGCCCCAGTAAGGGGGATGAAAATCGGCAAAAGAATAATATATAACTAAAATACATACCGAATAGTACAAAAATTATTTCTCGTCGCTTGTTTATTGCTATTCTGCCCCCACTTACCCAACTGGTTTTCGCCGGACATCAGTTTATTCGACATTAAGTAAAAAAATGAGATTTTTTTACTGTTTAATCTGTCTTTGCTTCATGAACGTAGAAAGCGAGCATAAGAATATACTGGGCTGCATTTAACGACCCATAAACAAGGGTCTACGAGCGATTCTAAGATTAATGCACTCATATCAGCCATACTGAACATAAACCAACACTATATAAAAATTAAGCGTGTGTTGCTCACGCCAAACAAGGATTTAATGTAATGCGCTTACTCAAGCCCTATTTATTGACCACAATACTGTTAACTTTCGTTACCGCTTGCTCAAAGCAACCTGAACAACAAGCATCTACCCCGCAAGCTTTACCCGTTGAAGTAGGCAATCCAATCCAATCTGTCATCACCCAGTGGGATGAATACACGGGACGTTTCGACGCCACCCAACAAGTGGATATTCGCGCCCGTGTCAGTGGGTATTTAGATAAAGTGAATTTCAAAGACGGGCAGATGGTCAAAAAGGGCGATGTGCTATTTGTTATTGACCAGCGTCCATTTACTATCGCCTTACAAAGTGCCGAGTCTCGACTTGCATTAGCCAAAAAAGAGCTAACACGCGGTAAAGATTTACGTAAGAAAAACTCTCTTTCTCAAGAAGAAGTAGACCGTCGCCAAAATGAACACGATATGGCGCTAGCAAATGTTAATACGGCTAAACTTGACTTAGAATTTACTGAAGTGAAATCCCCTATTGATGGCGTTGTCTCTCGCGATTTAATCAACGAAGGTAACCTTATTAATGGCACGGCAACCAATGCCACTTTGCTAACCAATGTGGTTTCCATTGATCCAATTCACTTTTACTTTGATGCTGGTGAACGGGATTTATTACGTTACATACGTTTAAGCCAATCGAATAAACGTGAAAGCTCACGCAGTGCATCCAATCCAGTGAAAATTCGTCTGCAAGACGAAAGCGACTTTACCCACACAGGCGTAATGGACTTCGTTGATAATCAAATTGATCAGAACACAGGCACCATAGTTGGCCGAGCAATCTTAGATAACCCAGGTGGTTTTATTTTGCCTGGTTTGTTTGGGCGCATTCGTTTGTTATCAGAACTGAACGTTGAGAAAATACTGATCCCCGACGCCATTATTGGTACAGACCAGTCGCGTAAATTTGTTTTTGTTGTCAATGATGAAGGCAAGGTCGACCGTAAGTTTGTCACCTTGGGCAAATTACACACGAATGAATTGCGGGTAATTGAATCCGGTTTAGACACAGGTGATCGTATGATCCTGAATAATCTAATGCGCGCTAGACCTGGCACGCCGGTTGAGGCCAAAGAAGTCGACCTTTCCAGCCAATACACGCTGTAAGGGGATAAGAATATGAACGTATCGCATTTCTTTATCGATCGACCGAAGTTCGCTTCGGTTCTCGCTATAATCGTACTCATCATAGGTAGCTTGGCGTATTTCAGCTTGCCTGTTGAGCAATATCCGCAAATTGCCCCGCCGACCATTCAAGTGGCCGCGTCGTACCCAGGTGCCAGCGCAGAGGTAGCGGCTAAGACGGTTGCGACCCCACTAGAGCAGCAAATCAACGGTGTGGAAAATATGTTGTACATGTCGTCACAATCAACCGCTGATGGACGTGTCACTATTACCGTTACCTTTAAACTCGGCACTGACTTGGACAATGCACAAGTACAGGTACAAAACCGAGTCGCCATAGCCGAACCTAGGTTGCCAGAAACGGTTCGACGCTTAGGCATCACCACCAAGAAAAACTCGCCCGATTTAATGCTAGTCGTGAATATGTATTCGCCAAATGGTACCTATGATCAAACCTATATCGCTAACTATGCGTCATTGCAAATTCGAGATCAGCTTTCTCGTATTGATGGCGTGGGTGATATTTTACTGTTCGGTGCCAGTCAGTACTCCATGCGAGTTTGGCTCGACCCAGATATTATTGCATCCTTAGGCATGACAGCGGCGGAAGTGGTAACGGCCTTACGTGGTCAGAATATTCAAGTTGCCAGCGGTACCTTAAATCAATCACCCGTTGCAGCTGGTCAAACTGCGTTTGAGCTCAATGTGCAAACCCAAGGCCAGTTGATCGAGCCCGCCGAGTTTGAGAATGTCATTATCAAAAACCAAGATGGCAAAATTGTACGTTTACGGGATGTGGGACGTGTTGAACTAGGCGCCGAAAGTTACACGACTCGTGGTTACTTAGGAGATAAAAAAGCGGTAGCGATGCCGGTGTTCCAGCGCCCAGGTTCAAATGCAATTGAAACAGCCGATGCGATAAAAGCGGCTATGGTTGAGGTGGGAAAACGTTTTCCGCCAGATTTAACCTATAAAATTGCCTACAATCCAACCAATTTTATCAGTGAGTCGATTACGGCTGTGGAACACACCATTTATGAGGCCATCGCGTTAGTGGTCTTAGTTATCATGGTGTTTTTACAAAACTGGCGTGCAGCGCTTATTCCGATTATTGCCATTCCTATTTCACTGGTGGGCACCTTTGCCATACTAAGCGCTTTAGGTTTTTCACTGAATAACCTCACTTTATTTGGCTTAGTTTTAGCCATCGGTATTGTGGTGGATGACGCAATCGTTGTGGTAGAAAACATGGAACGGCTTATGGCGCAAGGTATGCGCCCTTTAAAAGCCGCACGCCAAACCATGACTGAAGTAGGTGGTGCAGTATTAGCCATCGGCTTAGTGTTAATAGCGGTTTTCTTACCCACAGCCTTTGTTGATGGGATTTCCGGACAGTTTTATAGTCAATTTGGTATTACCATTGCCGTGGCGACTATCATTTCCGTTTCGGTCTCTTTGATATTAAGCCCAGCGATTGCCGCGGTATTATTCAAACCTCATAAAGATGAATCAGAAAAAAGTGGTGGGTTTCATTACCTATCTGGGAAGTTTAACCGAGGCATGGACAGAACATCTGACGCCTACGCCAAACTGGTATCAAGACTGGTCCGTCATGGCAGTATAATGTCGCTGATCTACTTAGTGTTGATGGGCTTCACGGTATATATGTTCAGCATAGTACCAAGAGGTTTTATCCCGGCTCAAGATCAAGGCTACCTTATCGTCGGGGTGCAACTGCCCGCGGGTGCTTCCTTGTCACGCACGGATGCCGTGGTGCAAGAAGCGGTAGACAAATTGCTAAGCATTGATGGTGTTGAGAACGCGGTTGCTTTTGCTGGCTTCTCTGGTGCAACCTTTACTAATGCCACCAATGCTGCCGCCATTTTCACTATAATGAAGTCATTTGATGAGCGCGCTGAATTGGGCGTGACCTTTAATGATGTATTAGGCCAAGCCCGCGCGAAGATGGGCGCGATCGATGATGCCAATGTGGTGGTCATTCCACCACCACCGGTGCGCGGTATTGGTAATGGTGGCGGATTTAAAATGATGCTCGAGGACCGAAATGGTCTGGGTCTGCCTGCGTTAGAACAAGCGATGTGGCAACTCGCAGGGGCGGCGAATCAAGAGCCTGCCACCACATCTGTGTTTAGTTTCTTCGAAACCAACACACCCCAGCTGTATGCCGACATAGATAGAGAACGGGTGGAACGCTTAGGTGTATCCGTGTCTGATGTGTTTAGCGCGTTAGAAGTGTATTTAGGCAGTGCATTCGTCAATGACTTTAGCTACTTAGGCAGAACGTTTCGGGTAACTGCCCAAGCTGATGCTCCTTATAGAATGGAGCCAGATGACATAGGCCGTATCCGAGTACGTAATGCAAACGGTGAGATGGTTCCTCTTAGCTCAGTGGCCACGTTCGAATATCGTTCAGGGCCTTCCCGTGTACCAAGATACAACTTGTATCCTGCCGCAGACTTAATTGGTAGCACAGCACCAGGCTTCAGTTCAGGTGAGGCAATTGCCACTATGGAGCGTTTGGCAGCGCAGATTCTACCTGACGGTATAACCTACGAATGGACCGAGTTGGCTTATCAAGAACAACAATCAGGTAACACAGGTATCTTGGCTTTTGCGTTCGCGGTTATATTCGTATTCCTGCTGTTGGTAGCCCTGTACGAAAGTTGGACCTTACCTTTGTCTGTTATTTTAATTGTTCCCATGTGTTTACTTAGTGCCATCACAGGTGTGCATTTCATGGGCTTAGACAACAACATTTTGACCCAAGTCGGTTTAATTGTATTGGTTGGTTTGGCAAGTAAAAACGCCATACTTATCGTGGAATTTGCCCGTCATCGAGAAAAAGAAGGTGCCTGTTTGTACGAAGCGGCAAGTGACGCGGCTAAACTGCGTTTGCGCCCGATATTGATGACGTCATTCGCCTTTATCTTAGGGGTATTACCGCTAGCGGCAGCCACTGGAGCAGGCGCTGAAATGCGCCAAGCTTTAGGTGTAGCAGTATTCAGTGGAATGTTGGGAGTGACCTTCTTTGGTTTGATATTCACCCCGGTTTTCTACGTACTGATGCGTAAGTTATCGATGTTAGTTAAAGGCCAAAAGCTCGACGATATGGGCCGAGTGCCGGTAACTGAAAGAGAATAATGAGCGAAATGAACTAAGACACGTAATACCAAAAAGGCCCGTAATGGGCCTTTTTTATTGATTGGCTATTTAGGCCACCATTGTTCTTGAATTGACTGTTGTTTAGAGCTAAAAATTTGGCCAAATACCGGTGTACTCAGCGTTACATTGTGCTTGCTAGCCGCTTCTTTGACTCTGACTAATGGTTCATACCAAGGATGAAACGCGAGATCAAAGGTACCGTTATGAATGGGCACCATTATCTTCCCACGTAAGTCTACATGGGCTTGTACTGACTCCTCTGGAGTCATGTGAATATCCGCCCAATCTTTGTCATAAGCACCGTTTTCAATCAGCGTGATATCAAATGGCCCGTATTTATCACCGATAGCTTCGAAGCCAGAAAAGTACCCTGAGTCACCACTAAAATACACACTGTCAGTGGCCGTTTTAATCACCCAAGATCCCCAAAGCGTTTTATTACCATCGGTAATTGCACGACCGGAAAAATGCTGAGTAGGGGTAAATACCACCAGCGCATGTTGAGTTTGCAATTCTTGCCACCAGTCAAAGCGCTGGATTTTATCTGCATGTATCCCCCATTTCTGTAAATCAGCTTCTACGCCTAAAGGAACATAGAATGCTTTCGTTTTAGCATTCAACGTCTTAATTGCTGCTCGGTCTAAATGGTCATAGTGATTATGTGATATCAAGACCTTGTCGATGGGGGGCAAGGCATCAATACTGATAGGCGTTGGTTCAAAACGCTTAGGTCCGAGAAATGAAAATGGCGAAGCGCGTTGTGAAAATACGGGATCAATAAGCCAATATTCGTCGTACATTTTGAGCAACAATGATGAATGCCCAAGCTTAACTATATGTATTTCATGCTCGCTTAATGCATCGAGTTGCGCCCGCGTTACACTGTGCATCGGCATTGGCTCGGTCGGCGTCGCATCAGTTTTTTTCTCGGTAAAATACCGGGCGAAAATCCCTAACGTCTTACCCAGAGTAGGGGCTTCACTCTGCACGTCGTTGTGAAATTTCCCATCGGCGAAATGAGCCGTATTTGGCAGGCTTTTCGCTGATCTTGCGCGTAATTCGTTGTTCAACAGATATGCTCCTATGATGCTACTCACACAAATGAATAATATGCTCAGGACGAATGTTTTCATTCACCACCCCAAAAAGTAAACTAATGAGTGTAGCTTGTCATCGGAATAACAAAAAGTAAACTATCAAGTGCACTTTATCTAAGTTAATATGTAATTTCACTTGTAAGGACAAACATGAAATTATCAGACAAAAAGCGCATTAATATTCTCGATGCCGCTGAACAACTATTTTTTGAGCACGGTGTGCAGCACACCACAATGGATCAAGTCGCAACCCAAGCAAAAGCCTCTAAGCGTACGGTTTACAACCATTTCGCTAGCAAAGACGTGTTATTTGACGCTATTTTGAGCCGTATGTTTGAAGAACTCGAAGAAGGCGAAGAACTGGTATTCGCTCAGCACATGACTATTGAAAGACAACTCACGGCCATCGCCAATCAAGAAGTCGTGTTACTTACATCAGATCGTTTTCTACGCATAGCTAAGATAGCCTTCATGCAGATGTTGCAACAACCGACTTTGGCTAAAAGTATTGCCAGTAATCAGTTTGGTTGTATGCGATATTTACACGAGTTTCTACAGCAGGCTTGCGTGGCAGGAGAACTGCACATTGAAGACATAGACTTTGCCGCGAAGCAGTTTGTCTATCAGCTAAAATCTTTTATTTTTTACCCTGTTTTATACGGGTTCGAAACATCGATCTCCATTCAAACCTCGCAAATAATCGAGCAAACCGTGCGCACTTTTTTAGCGCGCTATCGTCCCATCTAAGCTGCGTTTATTTAGCGGTAGGCTGACACGAAAAATCGATCCAACGGCACAATCAGGTGTTGAGTAGGATACGTTTCCGCCTAACATTTCGGCGCTTTTTTTCACCATATACAATCCAAGTCCCGTGCCATACGACGCTTTAGGATGAAAGCGCTCAAACATATTAAACAACTTATCCCTGTACTGCTCGTCGACCCCCAGTCCATTATCATATACTTCAAATACAAAAACATTGTTGGCTGAGTAAGTAGAGATCTTAATAAACGAATTAGCTCTTGTTGTATCTTGGTATTTAATTGCGTTTGACAGAAAATTATCGACAATTTGCATAAATTTCAGAGGTTTGGTATTAATTTCACCTATATAGTCAAAATAGGTCTCAATATCTAACCGGACAAAGTCTTTCATGTGACTCAGCGCACCAAGCGCGTTATATACCATATCCGAAACATCTACTGACTGAACTGGCTCGTCCTGCAGCTTTATTTTACTCACATCGAGTACACTGGTAACCAGATCACTTAATTTAGTGATGCCGGTTTGCGCTGCTTTCGCGGTACTTAACGCCTTCTGGTATTCCTCGTCTTCTATGCAATTAGCTATCATACTCATCACATAATCCATTGAGCTTAACGGAGAACGCAAATCATGGGTGATCCGATAGGAGAACTCTTCCATCTCTTGTTTTGCACTCAATAATGCTTGTGAAGCCTTTTTCTGCTCACTGATATCCTGTATCTGTGAAATAAAATACAGTGGTTGATCATCATCATCGCGCACCAATGACACGGTCAATTTCACCCAAATCAACTGCCCATCCTTATGAAAGTAGCGC
>NZ_BAER01000074.1 GCF_000315055.1 Paraglaciecola polaris LMG 21857
AACTAAAGGTTTGTTAACTGAAAAAGGCTTCGAGGTTGAAGGCAGTTTGTTAGAGGGACAAATCTTTGATGCTTTAATGAAGTACAAAGAAAACAGTGGTGTTGATATGCTCGTGATGGGCGCTTTTTCCCACTCTAAATTAGCGAGTGTATTTTTGGGCAGTAACACGCTTAAAATGATTGAGCATACTGCAATTCCCATGATTGTTTTGCGCTAAGTAACTCATCCCTAGCGGCCGAGCTTATTGTTTCGGCTGCTTTTTCATCTCATACATACGATTATCCGCTACATGCAAGAGAGATTTCAGTGTATCGCCATCGTCTGGGTATTTTGCCAGTCCATAACTGTAATCTAATTCTACGGGACAACCATTTTTTTCAAGCTGAAATAATAAATTCTCTCCAAGTCGCTTAAAAAAGTCGTCGCTATCGAACGACTGTTCCTGTTGTTCCAGTAATAAAACAAACTCATCACCACTAATTCTAGAGGCGGTATCTTCTTCCCTTATTGATTCATGTAGTGCTTTAGCAAACGATATCAGAGTCTTATCACCAAAAGCATGGCCATATGTATCATTTATGCTCTTAAAATTGTTCAAGTCAAAAAATAGTATGTTGAATGTGTTTTGTTGATTGTGTTTGTTGCGATTTAGCTGACGTTTTAATTGCTCAAACCTATCTTCCAAAAGCATTCTATTTGGCAGTGCAGTTAAATAGTCGTGATATGCAAGAAAGCGTACTTTCTCAATTTCATCAATGTGAGTACTGATGTCAGAGAATATGGTGATATATCCCTGTATTGTATCGTTTCGCTTAATTGCAGATGTCGAATGCCAAGTATGAATGATTTCACCTGAGGCTTTTCTAACGGCAACCTCCCCGCTCCAATGCCCTTTGTTGTTTACTTTATTAAAACCTTTTTTGATTATCGCGTCTTGGTTTAAACCATCACGAAGGAAAGATGGGTTTTTCATTAAAATATCAGATTCCGAATAGCCAAAAACAGTGTTGAAAGATGTATTTACCTTGACTATATCGTCATCCTTATCCGTAAGCATCATGGCTTCGCCACTGTGATCGAAGACGATATTGTCGATTGGAGCATCTTGGAGTGATTCAAAAACATGAACACAGAATACAACAGTCTGGGATTTATCAGTGTCTTTTATTTGGTTAAAATAAATTTTACCCTGAAGAGATTCATTCTTAAAATCGATGATTTTATTGAGTATTTTGCTATTTCTAAGAAAGTTACTAGCCAATTCCCCAAAGTGGTTTTGAGTTTCGCTGGGAAAGCTAGCAAGTAGAGCGTTCTTAAAAAGAGTTCCATCGCGAACCAAACCACATGGTAAGGGTATTTCATCAATTTTAAGTTCATTATCCTTAGTCACGTTTTTGTCCTGTTTTTCTTGTCTCTAATACTTAGTAGCATGAGTCGAGCCAGTTTTAGCGCCAATAAACTGACTTATGCGCGATATAAATAGCGATGCTAAGTAAATTTGTCTTTCTCAGACATTTCTGAGCAAATTATAACCACGTTGGAATCTGATATCACTTACTTTAAACAGTCTCCTGCTATGTATTTATCTAATGGGCATTTCAATTCGCATTAGCTACCAATATCCTTGAATTTATATATGCTTAAAACAGCCTGAAAGGGAAAAATATAATAGTATCAAGATCGTTAAGTGAACTAGCAAAAAACAAGGCGGCAAAGCTAATTTAGATGGCCTTTTAGTTGATACTTATTTATACTGATACAATAGAATTTGAGGAAATTTGTTATGTTTGTTATGAGTGCAAGAAATAACAGGGTCACAATCGACCCACCCACTCAGTGATACTAAAAATCACACGACATAATAAAATATAAGTGTTTCAGAGCCCTTTTGTGCACAACAAAAGGGCAAATTCAATTCAAAACGGCCATCTAGCATCCATGAAATACACTACCTTTAATCAAAAAAATAACGATCCTTTGCTGGAACCTATGTTCTTTGGCAATCCGGTCAACGTCGCCCGTTATGATCAACAAAAGCACAATATTTTTGAAAAATTGATCGAAAAGCAAATTAGCTTTTTTTGGCGACCTGAAGAGGTCGATGTAAGTAAGGATCGGGTTGATTTTCAAAAACTGAGTGAATCTGAAAAACACATTTTCATCTCCAATTTGAAATACCAAACCTTGTTAGATTCAATACAAGGCCGTAGTCCAAATATTGCATTTTTGCCGATTATTTCAATCCCTGAGCTTGAGACATGGACTGAGACGTGGTCATTCTTTGAAACCATTCATTCACGTTCTTACACCCATATTTTGCGTAACCTATTTGGTGATCCAAGTAGCATTTTTTCTGACATTGTAGAAAACGAGCAAATTAAAAAGCGTGCGGCAGATATCTCAAAATACTACGATGATTTGATTTTTTACACCCAACTTTGGCAGACCTTAGGGGAAGGCACACACACCATAAACGGTGAAGAACATGTGGTAACCATGCGTACCCTGAAAATTAAACTTTTCTTATGTATGAACTCAGTTAACGCATTAGAAGCCATTCGTTTTTATGTGTCATTTGCCTGTACGTTTGCGTTCGCAGAGCGAGAGTTGATGGAAGGTAATTCAAAAATAATTCGCTTAATTTCACGTGATGAAAACCTACATTTAACCTCAACCCAGCATATTCTGAATTTGTGGGCTAAAGGTAAAGATGATCCAGAAATGGCTGAAATTGCACTCGAATTTAAAGACCAAGCACGGGATATTTTCCTTGATGCCGTCGCCCAAGAAAAAGAATGGGCTGAGTATTTGTTCCAAAATGGTTCAATGATTGGCTTGAACAAAGATATCTTATGTCAGTACGTAGAGTTCATCGCTAACCATAGAATGTCTGCTATTGGTTTAGGACAACCGTTTGATATTAAAAACAACCCTCTACCTTGGATGAATAATTATTTAAATTCAGACAATGTACAGGTTGCGCCACAAGAATCTGAGATCAGCTCTTATCTTGTGGGGCAAATTGACTCTGAGGTGGGCAGCAACGACTTCGACGAGTTCGAGCTATAGTGTGCAAAAAAGTCACGGTTGTTGAACACAACTCAGACACCCCCAGTGAGCAAACGATATCGTTTGCTCACAACAATCTCCTCGATTGTCTACTGACAAATAACATCCCTAAAGAATATCACTGCAAAGAAGGTTTCTGTGGCGCGTGTCGTACCGAGCTTATTGCCGGCGATGTGGAGTATTTACTTGATCCCCTCGCCTACATCGATGACGGTGAAATTCTGGCTTGCTGCTGTAAGCCGGTAGGCGACATAAAAATAAAAGCCTAACCACGCCCGTTTTATTGGCTCTGATACCAAGATTGAAACATCAACATATTCCATAGCTGAGTGTGATATTTTTTCTTTTTATATTTAAAGTCATGCCATAAGGTAGAGACCTTTTCGCTGTCAAAAATCCCCTGTTGCTCAAGCTTGTCTTTCGCTAATAAATCTTCTGCCCAATCATTCAACGGACCATTTAACCAGTCACGTACCGGTGCACCAAAACCGTGTTTAGGATGATTCGTCAATGAGTTGGGAATATGCGCATCTAAAACCTGCCTAAGGATATGTTTTCCTTTATTGTTTTGAAATTTCATAGACATGGGTAACGACCAGGCAAACTCGGTAATACGATAATCCAATAACGGACTTCTCAATTCCAAACTGTTAGCCATACTCGCGCGATCGGTCTTAACTAAAATGTCATCACATAGATAAGTAAGGTAGTCATATAACATTAGGTATTGCTCCGGATGAGGCAAAGATAATGCACTCACCTGTTGCAGTTTATGCTGAATCGGTACATGGGGGTTAAGCATTAAGCTTTCAGGCGCGACCCATTTGCAAATACGGCTCATATACATATCGAGTACAGTCATAGCGCCAATTTCGTTCGCATATTTATTCGCCGTTAATCCGAGCTTCTGCTTGCCGGCCAACTTATACAGTTGTCTAGATACTGCCTGCTTTAGCGCAGCTGGTATTTTTTGGCTAGTCTGCCAATTTTTCACGTTTCTGAAATAGCGATTATAGCCATAAAATAATTCATCACCGCCATCTCCACTAAGGGCGACGGTTACTTTACTGCGTGCTAATTTAGACACAATAAAAGTCGGTATTTGCGACGAATCAGCAAAAGGCTCGTCGTAATATTGGGCAATATCCGGCACTAAATCCAGTGCATCTTGACCATTGACATAGAGCTCATTATGAGAGGTACCAAGGTACCCAGCGATATCTTTTGCTATATGTGCTTCATCTTTATCGCTGTTACTAAAACCGATAGAAAAGCTATTCACGGGACGTGAGGACTGCTTTTGCATCATAGCGGCGACTATACTCGAATCAACGCCCCCGGAGAGCAATACACCAAATGGCACATCCGATATCATTCGTAATCGAGTGGAGTCTTCTAATAGGCCCGTTAAATGTAACTGGGCATCGCCCAACGACCCTTCAAAGGGATGATTAAAATTATGTGCTGCCACGTCCAGTGCAGACCAATACTTCTGACACTGATCAAGCAAATCTGATTGATTATTTAGTCCATCAACCCCTAAGGTAATAAAACTACCAGGTTCCAGTTTGTATATACCCTTGTATATTGAATAAGGTGCAGGAATATAATTAAAGCGCATGTATTGACCTAACGCTTGCATATCTAATTCAGGGGTAAAATCGGGAATGGCTTTTAGGGCTTTGAGCTCAGATGAAAAACAAAAGTATCCACTATTTCGACCGAAATAAAGCGGCTTTTTACCCACACGATCACGCGCCAATGAAAGCGTCTTTTCATGCTTATCCCACAAAGCTAACGCAAACATGCCATTAAATTTACGTAGCGCTTCAGCTAAACCGAATTCAGCTATAGCGCACAGCACCACTTCAGTATCAGAGTGCCCTCTAAAACGCGTTTGCGTTAATGCTTTACGTATTTCTTCAAAGTTGTACACCTCACCATTAAACACTATGACATAACGTCCACAGGCAGAGTCCATTGGTTGATGGCCATCGTGACTTAAATCTTGTATCGCCAATCGTGTATGACCAAGTGCAATACCAGGTTCATTTGTCCACACGCCATGATCATCAGGTCCTCGATGGGTCAGAGTGGCATTCATTTTTTTGATGATGTCAGAAAGTGTAGAAGATGCATTTAAGCGAAAAAGACCGGTGATACCGCACATAGATGAAGGCTCGTTATTGTAAAAGTAAAATTCGAGATATAGATTTTGAGCGCAGAAAACTAGCACATCTGTAACAAAATGACACCCTTGTTAGACGCCATAGCTCTCTAGGAGTCAATATATCATTATGCAACTTCTAGTAGACCTATCGGACATAAAAAAGCCAGCAAGAGCGCTGGCTTTTGGAAAAGTGAATTGAGTCGAGAAAAAACTAATCAATAAGCTGGTAATGGCTGCGTAATACTTCGATCACTTCTGCTTTCGGATTATCACTGAGCACAATTTTCTGACCGGTAATTTTTTCCGCTATTTGTGTATAGGTTTTCGATATATCCATCAAAACATCCACGGGCAAGGCATTCATTTTTGCTAATGCAGTGCGTTCATCCATACGTTCTTTATTAAGCAAAATATCAGCATCAGGAAAACGATTGAGTAATAACTGTCTAAAGCCTTCTTTTGAGTTTTCGACAATTTTACCCTGTTGATACTGGGCTCCATCCCATATACGTGACGAGTCAGGTGTCCCGACTTCATCCATGTATATCAGCTTATCGTCACCGTTTGTGTCTTTTACATAACCAAATTCAAATTTAGTGTCGACAAAAATCTGACCGATATCCGCTAACGCTTTACTGATGACGCCAAAACCATCACTTAACAATTTTTCATATAAATCGATGTCGGCGATTGAATTGAAGTTAAAAGCGGCATAGTTATTTTGAATGTCATTGCGCGATACATTAACATCATCCGCTTCTGGCACACCGTCAATTCCCTTAAGTACGCCTTTGGTCGATGGCGTGATCAGTACCTTGGCTAATTTACTGTCTTTGCCTAAGCCGTCTTCTAGTCGAATACCACAGAATTCACGCTCGCCTTTTTCATAGGCGCGCCACATTGAACCCGTTATGTATTGGCGGCAGATCGCTTCAATCATTATCGGACGTGCTTTTTGCACTATCCACACCAACGGATGAGGAATATCTAAAATATGGCTATCCGCTAACCCTTGTTCTTTAAATAGGCCAAACCAGTGATTAGATATCGCATTTAACGCCGCGCCTTTACCCGGCACACCTTGCATCCCCTCTTCACCGTGCCAAATACAATCGAATGCTGAAATACGATCACTGATCAGCATAATCGCCAATGGCGTATCTTTTGGCACCGGATAGCTATGTTGCTCGATTAGGCGACGGCTGTCTTCTTCCGTTAACCAATATACAGAGCGCACTTTGCCACTGTGTACCGGTAAGTTGGTTCGAATAGGAAGGTCGTCATTCACAGCAAGCACTTTGTCAGCGAAGCTCATACAAGATTGTCCTTAAAAAAGGGTTGTCTAGAAAATGAAAGAGCACCCTTGCGGTGCTCTTACAAAACAGTCTATTTAGGTTAAATATCTAAGTTATCGTCTGCCATCACTCGGGCAAAAACATCATACAAGCCAGATAATTGTTCTTGAGTAAATGGCTTACTTTCGTTATCGAGCACCGTTAACGAGGTTTTTTCACCGACCTCTTCAACTCTAAATCGATATTCTTGTTTATCCAGTGGCAAAGCATTGACATCACTGGACCACAACGAATCCCACCAACCACTTTCTGTTCCATTGTATTTTACGAACAATAAGCCGTTGGATTTGTCGTAATCTTTCACGTCGAAACCAAGCTTACGTAAGACCAGTAAAACGCGTGGCCAAGCAGTGTCATAGTTACTATCTATGATAAACGCTGGGGCGTCTTCTTCATCTAAACCAATTGAAAGCTGCATTCCTCGGCGAATTTCGCGTAAGCGCTTAGCGTCAGCAACACGAATTTGATATTCGTAATGACCGATGACTTTATTCAGAATATCGACTTCTTTGGCGCGGGCATCAACATCGGTTTTAACCGCGACGACTTTTTGTCCCTGCTTTTCTTGATAATCCACCAGGTGCACGTTCAATGTCGCTGTGCGGCCATGGGCTTTCATTTCCAAATCGAACTCAAAACGTTGGCTAGTATCACGCTCAACACTTGTCCAACTATACCAATGGTCGTCTAATATCTCTTTCACGACAACCCAATCAGTTACAAGGCGTTGTTTGTCTTTATCAAACAACTCAATACCAATTCCCTGTTCTTCCAAGTAACTTAATAATGAATTCCAAACTGTGGTGTCCAGAGGTTGGCTGTCATCTACTTGATCAAAGAACACTTTGGCATCTTTACTGCCATCATCTACATGCGAACCCGTGACTAATGGCAACACCAAAGCGGGTGATACCACCTTAAGTTTCTTGCCAATAAAACTACGTGGCGCCTCGTCATCTAATGCAGGAAGCTTATAAGCTTGGCTAAAATTAGGGCGGTCAACATCGGTGGGTACTTGAATATCCTTACCGGGTTGCTGCTTGGTATATTCAAAATTACCGCTGGCGATTTGTCGCTCTTCTAAAGAACTACAAGCGCTTAAAACGCTAATCGCGATAGCCCCGCCAATGAAAAACTTAGTTGTCATGCAATCTCCTTTAAGATAATACGCCCGAATTGCGCATGACTTGTTCGATATGAATTTGGCTATCAAGTTCCGATTCAATTAGCGGTAATCGCAAAAATGCAGATTGAATGAGCCCCATTTTATATAAAGCCCATTTGGGCAATACTGGATTTGGTTCAATAAATAGTGCGCTATGCAGTGCCGCTATCTGTTTATCGATCTCTTTGGCTTTAGCAAAATCACCTGCCTGCGCGGCTTCACACATTTGAGCCATTTGCTTAGGCACTACGTTAGCCGTAACAGAAATAACGCCATGACCGCCAGCAGTTAAGAATTCGCACCCCGTGGCATCATCACCACTTAAGAACAAAAAGTCTTTATCTACTAGAGCTTGAGTTTGTTTTAGACGCGCAATATCCCCTGTCGCATCTTTCAAACCAACGATTTTAGGGTGGGTGGCAAGCTCAGCGACGGTATCAGGTAGCATGTCCGCTACCGTTCGACTCGGTACGTTATATAACAGCACAGGTAAATCAGTCGCGTCCGCCACGGCTTTAAAATGCGCCACCATGCCTTTTTGTTGCGGTTTGTTGTAGTAAGGCACCACGCTCAGAAAGCCGTCTATGCCTGTACTTGACATTTGTTCACTTAAGAAAATAGCTTCAGCCGTCGAGTTAGCGCCACTTCCAGCAATAACCGGAATTTTTTTATCGGCAAATTCAACCATGCGTCTTACCACTTCAATATGCTCATCAAAGGGTAAGGTGGCAGATTCACCCGTAGTACCCACTGCTATCAAGCCGTGACTACCATTAGCAATATGAAAATCGACCAATCTTTTTAACGACGGATAATCTATCTCGCCAGATTGGTTCATGGGGGTGATTAATGCAACGTAACTACCAGTAAACATGCCTACTCCAGAAAAAATTCGCGCCTAATGGTAAAGAGCCTGTGTTGTAAAAACAAGTATTGAATGCGTAGAATGCAAAACCACATGTGAAACTGGAAATCCAAGGGGGAATTCAGGTATGTTAGTCATGTCAGAATTTTCCAAATAAGCTTATTATTTTCATGAAACAACAATTAATTATTACCATTTTAGGCGCGAATAAACCCGCGATGCTCAGCACCCTCGCCGATGCGGTAAGTGAAGCAGGCTGCAATATTTTAGACAGCAGGCAAGCCGTGTATGGCCAGGATTTTTCGTTAACGATGATTGTGGAAGGTACACAAAGTGCCATTGTAAGAGTTGAAATGGCTATACCGGTTGCTTGTCAACAACTCGATTTATTGTCTATGTTGAAGCGCACTAAACGCCATGCAAAACAAAACCTTGAGCATTTAGCTGATGTGGAATTTTCAGGTGCGGATGCTGTAGGTGTCATCAAGGAAGTCACTCAATTTTTCTCAACATTCTGCGTTACCGTCAGTGCACTGCGCTTAAAAACCTTACAAACTTCGCTAGATGACGATGCCCAGGTAAAATGTAAGATGGTGGTCAGTATGCCTCACAATGTTGACCTAGTCGATTTTGAATGCCAATTTCATTCATTACTCTCTACCTTGCACTTGAATGGCGCTATCAAGCAAAAAAATTGATTTTCACCTTGATTACATACTCACTTCATTACACATAAAGGACATATATCCATGAACAGACTTGTCGCAGGTGCCAACGCACCAGCATTTTCACTGCCTAACGAAAACGGCGAGACCGTTAATTTAAGCGATTTTGCAGGTAGAAAAATATTGCTCTATTTTTATCCGAAAGCCATGACTCCAGGATGTACAGTGCAGGCACAGAATTTACGAGACAGTAAGAGCGAACTCGATAAATTGAATGTGGTCGTGTTAGGCGTTAGTCCCGATGCGGTAAAGCGATTGCCTAAGTTTATTGACAAAGAGCAGCTCAATTTTAGCCTGCTATCTGATGAGGATCATGTGGTAGCTGAACAGTTTGGTGTATGGGGTTTAAAGAAATTTATGGGCAAGGAATACGATGGTATTCACCGTATAAGTTTCTTGATAAATGAAAAGGGTGTCATTGAACATGTCTTTGATAAGTTCAAAACCAAAGATCATCATCAAGTTGTATTAGATTACCTCGCCCAGTAAATCGTATTTAACCACCTATTTGTATACTCTGCACGCAAATGCAGAGTATACAAACGGAACATTACTCAAATGACTTGTCTGGCAGTTGCTCTTGCAAGGGCGCTTTCCAAGCGGTACTCACGGCTTTTACGAGCGTGGCCAAAGGTATGGCAAAAAACACCCCCCAAAAACCCCATAAACCGCCAAAGAACAACACCGCGATGATGATATAAACGGGGTGTAAACTAACCGCTTCAGAAAAGAGTACTGGTACTAATATATTACCGTCGAGGGCTTGAATCACGCCATAAGCAATCATTAAATACCAAAAATCTGGGGTAATTCCCCACTGAAACAATGCGACCACTGCAACTGGGATCGTTACCACAGCTGCCCCAATATAAGGTATGAGGACGGAGAAACCGACCAATACCCCGAGTAATAACGCATAGCGCAAGTCCATCAAGGCAAACGTAACCGCTGAGATAGTACCGACTATCACTATTTCAATGACCTTGCCGCGGATATAATTAGCTATTTGGGTATTCATTTCACTGCCCACCTGCTTAATTAAACGACGTTGAGAAGGCAAAAGTGGTGAGAGATTCGCTAACAATTGGTCTTTGTCTTTCAACATGAAGAACACCATCAAGGGCACAAGCACTAAATAAATTAATAAAGACGCCAGACTGCCCAACGAACTGACTGAAGCAGAAAGAAGTTGCTCCCCCATGCTGACCACACGCTCATTGACGCCATCAAGCATATCTTGCACGTCCCCAAGATGCACAAAATCTGGATACTGTTCAGGAAGATGTAATAACCATACCTGAGCTTGTCCCCAAATTTGTGGCATTTCACGGATCAAATTAATACTCTGTTGAGAAACCACAGGCACAATGCCAATGAAAGTCGCAATACATAAAGTTAAAAAACCGAATATAACTAGGCTACAGGCAAAGCCTCTGCGCATGCCAAGCCGAGATAACTGACTTACCGGCCAATCCAATAAGTAAGCAATAACAGCTGCCACCAGTACTGGCATTAAAATCGTCCCCAGTACAGCCAATAAAAGGGACACGACTATAAGCATTATCAATAACATTACAGAATCGGGATCGGAGAACTTGCGCTTATACCACCTTTCAAACACACTTATCATATGACTGCTGTACCTCGTAAAACTCTATTAGTATCGTTATTAACGGATTTATTCTGGATGCATATTAATCAATAATGGGAAGAAATAGACTGTCCATTGCATCGCGCAACATATTATATTGTGCCACTAAAGAAAGATAAGATTTTAGTTAACTTAGCTGTACTTTTAACGCCTTACGCAAAATTATCCATTACATTTTGAACAAAGCACACATTTGATGTCATTAGCACGGCATAATAGAAGAATACGTCACGGATAAAACACTTGATGTCCGACGTTATCAACACAATATAATGAGATATCATCAGTTTTTCGGAACTAAATCAGGCAATTGCCTTTCTTACTAACGAAGCCGTAATTGATTACATAGGTGAAATGATTAAAACAACTCAGGTTTGTAGAAAAGCATTGATCGCCCTAGGCGTATCACTCGCAGTATTTGCCAGCGCCTCAATAGATGCTGCCAATCAAAAGAACGATTTACCTGAAATTGGTGTTGTCGCCTCGGGCGCCATCAGTTTAGATAAAGAAATGCAAATTGGTGATGTGTTGATGCGCCAATTACGCGGCCAAGCGCCGATTATTAACGATCCCTTGTTGGATGAGTATATTCAGGACTTGGGTAATCGTTTAGTCGCACAAGCTGACAATGTTAAATTTCCGTTTGAATTTTTTCTACTCAACAACCCTGCAATCAACGCATTTGCCTTTTTCGGTGGCCACGTTGGTGTTCACACCGGTCTTATTTACAATGCCAAAAACGAAAGCGAGCTGGCATCTGTACTTGCCCATGAAGTCAGTCACGTAACCCAAAGACACATTGCAAGAAGTATAGAAGCAAGGCAAAAATCATCACCACTACAATTGGCCTCAGCCTTAGGTGGTATATTACTTGCGCTTGCCAGTCCTGAGGCTGGTATTGCAGCGATTAGCGCCGGTTCAGCGGCATCCGCCCAAGCATCAATAAACTACACTCGTCAAAACGAAAAGGAAGCAGATAGCATTGGTATCCGTATTTTGGCCCAGTCCGGATTCGACCCTAACGCTGCAGGCGAGTTTTTTGGCACACTGGTAGAGAAATATCGCCTGACATCGAGACCTCCTGCATTCTTGTTGACTCATCCATTGCCCGAATCAAGGGTGGCGGATGCACGTACCCGTGCCGCCAGTTACCAACGTAATCAAGTGCCAGAAAGTCTGAGCTTTCATTTAGCAAAAAGCCGCATACTTGCACGCTATTATGCTACCCCTGAATATAACATCAATTATTTCGAAACCAGTCTTGAACGTGGTAGTTATGCATTTAAAGCGGCCTCTGAATACGGTTTGGCTCTAGCCTATTTAGCCAACGAAGAAAATCAAAAAGCGCAGAAATTGATCGACAATTTACTGGTAAATGACCCACGTAATTTATTCTATTTAGACACCTATACTGATATTGCATTGGCGACTGGGCGCACTGAAGATGCGATTGAAAAGCTCACGGCCCAAGCCACACTAACTCCGCGCAATAGGGTTATTACGTTAAATTTGGCTAATGCGCTGGTCAAAAATAAACAATATGATTTGGCTGTGCGTATTTTAAAAGACTATTTATTGATTGCACCAGACAATATGTTAGCCCATCAAATACTAACTGACGCGTACACAGAAAGTAAAAATAAGCTAGAAATGCATCAAACTAAAGCGGAAGTGTATGCATTAGCAGCATCTTATCCAAGAGCTATCGATGAACTGCACCATGCCTATAATTACGCGGGGGCACAGAACATTGAGAAACAGCGGATCAGAGCCCGTATAGAGCAATTTCGTGAATATCAGACTCGTTTAGAGAGTCTTTAATATATCAATAGCTCGGCGCAACGATGCTGCGCTTTGCTCCCCTAACAACTGTTTTTTCACTGTCCCGTCCGGGCCAATGATAAAGGTAGCGGGTAAACTATTTGGTCTTGTCATGGGCAGAGGTTGTTCAAGCTGTGCGATCAGCGGAAATTTAATAGCAAATTCTCGTTTTAATTGTGCTAATTTTTCCTCACTTACATCATCAAAACTAATGGCAAACATCGGCACTTCAGGCGTATTTTTCTGATAGAAATCATTTAGCTCAGGAATTTCTCGTAAACATGGGGCACACCATTCAGCAAAATAATTCACGACTACCCATTGGCCTTCGTATTCTCGCCATTGATGTGATGCACCGTCATCGGTTGTAAAATCAGCCCGAGTAACAGAATAACCGAACACACCAGCCAGCAGTCCTGCCACAATCAGCACCAAATACAAAAATTTACGCAACATTGTCCTACCTTCCCTTTTACCTGTGAGAGCTAAACGATAGAATATCGCTATTCACTATGGATCACAGTAGAAACTAATCATGTCACAATTGACGATATTACATAACCCGCGTTGTTCTAAGAGCCGGGAAACACTGCAACTTTTGCATGACAACCACCAACAGCCCACCGTTATCGAATATTTGAAAAATCCCCCTAGCGAGCAGGAACTACAGGCAATCTTGTTGATGTTAGGTATGGCGGATCCACGCTCATTGATGCGTAAAAAAGAAGCTGAATACAAAGCACTGAATATTGATAACGATAATATTTCCCCAGACGAATTGATTAAAGTGATGCGTTTAACCCCAAAACTAATCGAACGTCCTATCGTCATAAAAGGTTCTTTGGATAATGCTGACAGTTTGGCCGTCATCGGGCGCCCGCCAGAAAATGTATTAAAGCTGCTATGAGCAATCATATTTTAATTTTGTATTACAGCCGCAATGGGGCAACCAAAGCGATGGCTAACCGTATTGCTCAAGGAGTAGAGTCAATGGGTATGCAAGCAAAATTGCGCACCGTGCCTGAAGTGTCAACCGGCATTGACCACACTCAACCCAGTGTGCCGACAAGTGGCGATCCTTTTGTGCAAAAAAGTGATTTAAAAGCTTGTTCTGGTTTGGCTTTGGGCAGCCCGACACGCTTTGGTAACATGGCCTGCGCCCTCAAATTTTTTATTGATACTACCAGCGGAGAATGGTTAGCCGGCGCTTTAGTGAATAAACCTGCTGGTGTTTTCACCTCTACAGGCAGCATGCATGGCGGCCAAGAAAGTACCTTATTGAGCATGATGCTACCCTTATTACATCACGGGATGGTGATTGCGGGGTTACCCTATACACATCCAGAACTACACAGCACCAAGACAGGCGGTAGTCCCTACGGTGCAACGCATTACGCTCACGGCGATAAAAGTGAAAAGCTCAGCGATGACGAACGTGCATTGTGTTTTGCCCAAGGCCAACGTCTCGCCTCACTCGCACAAAAACTGGCTAACCATTAGCCATCAACTCAGGACACTTTATGAAATTTAATACTCGTTTTTACCAACGCCTCGCCCTGAGTAGCTATTTTTTACTGATCACATGGTTAGTTATTTGGCATTTTTTTCTTACGATTGATAAGAACACTTCAACCTTATTCACGGTACTGTTATGGATTATTC
Organism: Paraglaciecola polaris LMG 21857; assembly: GCF_000315055.1. Taxonomy (GTDB): domain Bacteria; phylum Pseudomonadota; class Gammaproteobacteria; order Enterobacterales; family Alteromonadaceae; genus Paraglaciecola; species Paraglaciecola polaris. The sequence continues at coordinate 14,484 of NZ_BAER01000074.1, forward strand.
CCATTTTATTACCCATACGCGGCTTACTGGCAGGTAAGCCTTATACCTATGCTTGGACGAACTTCATCGTGATGTATTACTTGCTGCACGGCTTAACCGCTGTTTACGCAGTTGAAGGTGAGCGTATCTATGCTGCCATCGAAATTCTGTTATGTGTTGGTTTGTTTAGCGGTTGTAGTTTTTATGCACGTTTGAGAGGAAGGGAGCTTGGCACCGGCATTCGTAAACTCAAAGAGGAATTACTTGAAGAAAAACAAGCTTTTGAGTCTCTAAAACAAGATAAGTAAGCGATCATTTATGCGCCATGGTGCCGTTGAGCATATGATGATTGATGCACCCCATATTTGGTTGAAATACCTGTTTCAACCAATTTTCAATGCGGGACTAAAGCCCCAGCGCTTCTTTTACAAATGGGATCGTCAACTTTCTTTGTTGTTGTAACGACATCTCATCCAGTTTGTTTAACGTATTCATCAAAGACGGCATATCCCGTTGCCAATGGTTTACCAAATAAACAGCCACTTTCTCAGGCATAACTAACCCACGCTGCTTAGCACGAGTGAGCAACGCTACGCAGCGCCCTTCATCACTTAAACTGGCGAGAGTAAAACTGACGCCCCAGGCAAAACGAGAAGCGAGATCCGCAAGTTGCAACTCTAAAGACGTAGGACCGCCATTTGCACACGCCACCACGTGGCTAATTCCTAACTCTTTCACTCGATTCAATAAATCAAATACGGCAATTTGCCATGTTTGGGAGTCTTTAAGCGCATCGACGTCGTCTAAACATATAAGCTGACTATGCTCTAAACCATCGAGTACTTCAGGAGAATATTGCTGCTTATCTTTAAAACTAAAATAAACCGCACTGACGTTTGCAGATTGCGCTTTATGGCATAAGGAATAAAGTAAATGGCTCTTACCTACTCCGTATTCACCACTGACAAACGTTAGCCAGGGCTGGTTCTCTTTATTCAGGGTCTGATTTAGCAGACTTTTGAGGCGATGAACCAAGTGCGAATTTTCTCCGACAATGAAACTATCGAAGGTTTCTGTATCGCCTAGGTTTACTGCTAAAGACAATTGCTTGGTCATTATAGTTTCCAGAAATACTCCAGGTTTTGCCTATCCACTTCAAAGCGGTTCACTGGAGAAAGTCGATTATCTAATGCCATTGCATCTATTAAATTATCTACATCACCTAATAAACTTAGTTCGAACTGAGCAACTTGCCCTGTTTGACTGACCAAGTTTGCCGAATTAACTACACTCAAACCATTAAAAAATTTAACAATTTCTCCGTATTGCCGCAAATTAGTAAGGTTTTTAATACTCACCACTGTACGTTGAGCGTTAGGATCCAAGCGGCTAAAATCGATTGCATACTTAGTCGCTAGGTTATCTGCCAAACTATTAATTAGTGCGATTACGGTTTGTTCTTGGTCCTCGCCGGTCACCGTACCTGAAGTGGTATTTCCGGCCTCTAATAAGGTCCAATCAGCTTGCCACTGAAGCTCGGTACGTGTTTTTGCGTCTGGGTTTTCAACTGAGTAGACACGCGCAGACAAAACATTCTCGACTGCGTAACGGCGACTGGCCTGAGCTAATTGGTGCACAAATCCCCCCCATACATCATAAATACTGATACTTTGCATATCGTCTAGATCTAACAAAGGCTGAACGACTTCAATACCTCGGCGCGTGGCAGTCTCCTGCGCACGAATAAGTAGCCCTTGGTGACTACTTTCAGATATCAACTCTCGCCCCCCTTGGGGCTCTTTAATCGCTAACCATAAAATACTCTCTGGGCGGCGTTTATCCCAGATACGGTAACCTGAATTGCGTAATTGCTTATCGACTTTTTCCTGGTCGAAATTAACTGATAAATAAAGTTGTTCAGGTGTTTGTTCGAAACGATAAGTACGCAGGTAACTTTTTGCTTGTTTAAGTTGTTGGCTGATTTTCGGATCCCTTAATAGGGATGAACTGCCGCTGACTTTAACGAAAACGTCTTCGAGTCCTTGGCGTATCGCTTTATTCTGAGTACCCGTTGATTGATCGCTAACTTCAACTTTTGCACTGTATAATCCATCGATTACACCCGCATGAGCACTACCCGAACACCATAATGACAACCATAACATCAGGTGCAATCTAGCTAAAATAGCGACAGCTTTGATCATTTCTCAACTTAACTCCGAAATATAAAGGCCCTATTGTCATTGATTTACGTACAAATTTCACCATTTGTTTCACCCTACCTTATTTCCCTAAGAACGAAATTGAGCAGATTTTCTGTACCTTTTGCCATTCTGAACTGGTAAAATCTGCGCTCATTTTTGGACCCTCACCCTAAAATAGGTAATTACGTGACCGATAATAAACCCTCCTTAAGCTATAAAGATGCAGGTGTCGACATAGATGCGGGCAATGAACTTGTTGAAAGAATCAAATCAGTAAGCAAGAAAACACATCGCCCTGAAGTCAAAGGAGGTTTAGGTGGTTTCGGCGCACTATGCTCGCTTCCAAGCAAGTACCGTGAGCCTTTGCTTGTTTCTGGCACGGACGGTGTAGGCACCAAATTACGTTTAGCCATGGATTTAGAACAACACGACGGCATTGGTATCGATTTAGTCGCCATGTGTGTAAATGATCTGATTGTTCAAGGCGCTGAGCCGCTTTTTTTCTTGGACTACTACGCAACAGGTAAACTTGATATAGATACAGCGGCAAAAGTCGTAACCGGTATCGGCAAAGGGTGTGAACTATCTGGTTGTGCATTGATTGGCGGCGAAACCGCTGAAATGCCAGGTATGTATCATGGTAATGACTATGATGTTGCCGGATTTTGCGTAGGTGTTGTTGAAGCCGCTGACGTAATTGACGGAAGTCGTGTTAAATCAGGCGATGCTCTTATCGCACTGGGCTCATCTGGCCCACATTCAAATGGTTACTCCTTGGTACGTAAAATATTAGAAGTGTCCGGTTGTGAGGCTTCAGACGTATTTGACGGCAAACCGTTGTCTGAGCATTTACTCGAACCTACGCGCATCTACGTCAAATCTGTTCTCAACTTATTAGAAACTGTGCAGGTAAACGCGATTACTCATATTACAGGCGGTGGTTTTTGGGAAAATATTCCCCGAGTATTACCTGCAGGCACCAAAGCGGTGATCGATGAACAGAGTTGGCAATGGCCAAGCATTTTTAATTGGCTGCAAGAGCAAGGTAATGTCACCACCCACGAGATGTATCGTACATTTAACTGTGGCGTTGGCATGATCATCGCGTTAGAGGCCGACAAAGCGGACAAAGCCATTGCTATATTGCAAGAGCAAGGCGAAAACGTTTGGAAAATTGGCCATATAGAAAACAGTGACGACAGTAATCAGGTTGAGATTAAATAGTGTCATCTAATGCAAAAATCGTTGTATTGATTTCGGGTAATGGCTCAAATCTCCAAGCCTTGATTGATGACATTGTGGAGCAAAAAATAGCGGCTGAAATAGTCGCTGTTGTGTCTAATAAAGCGAATGTTTTCGGACTAGAACGCGCAGCTCAGGCTAACATCCCACACCAAGTCGTCAATCATAAAGACTTCACAACGCGGGAAGAGTATGACGCCCAGTTACACAGTGTCATTGCAGGTTTTTCTCCCGACTTAGTTGTTTTAGCTGGATTCATGCGCATATTAACTCCTTGGTTTGTTGAGCAATTTACGGGTAAGATGTTGAACATTCATCCTTCTTTGTTGCCAAAGTACAAAGGCTTAGATACGCATCAACGTGCGATAGATGCAAAGGATGAAGAGCACGGTGCTTCGGTACACTTTGTTACCCCTGAGCTCGATGGCGGGCCAGTTGTATTGCAATCTAAAGTGCCCGTTTTTGCCGATGAAACAGCCTTGCAGCTTGCCTCTAGAGTGCAAGAACAAGAGCGCCAAATGTATCCATTAGTCGTCCGTTGGTTTTGCCAGAAAAGATTACTAATGCTTAATAATAAGGCATATTTAGATGGAAACGAAATGCCGAACACGGGTTATGCAGCTGATTAGCATACGTTGGTTAGCCGGCCTTATTTTCATGGCAGGCTCAGTAGCTCAAGCCTCTGCCCTACCTTCGTTTGATGCGGAGTACACCGCATATCGTTACGGCAAGAAACTAGGGTATGCGCTACTCAGTGTAGAAAATATTGAAAATGATACCTACCGGATGGAATACCACTCCAAGGTATCATTGTTTTTCTTATCTGATAAGCGCACGGAAATTAGTGACTTTGCTTTTATTGACGACAAAATTGTACCAAAAAACTACCGTTTCAGTCGCACGGGAACAGGCAGCAATAAAAGCACTAAAATTGTTTTTGACCCTAATGAAGATAAAATTTTCGTGGATAACAAGCCAGGTATCGAATGGGACGAACAATTTGATAATCAACTTTATCGCCTAGACATGCAGCAAAAACTCGCCCTAGGGCAAACAGAGTTTAGCTATCATGTTATTAATTACCGAGGGCAAGAGCGGGATTATAACCTAAAAGTAATGGGCACAGAGCAGTTAACCCTACCCTACGGTATGCTTGAGGGAATAAAGGTTGAAATTGTACGTCATAATTCGACCCGTGAAACGTTCGCGTGGTTCTCACCCCAACTCAATTATCAATTGGTGCGTTTGCAACAATTTAAAGATGATAAAGAACAAGGTGATATACAACTTAAAACCTTTACGTTAACACAGTAAAACCCTCACTATGCAGTAGTCTCATCGGACTACTGCATATATCTTTAGAATCCCCTCTATAGCCTAATAACCCTTTTAGATAATTAACCATTAATTAAAAAATTAATGGTATACACTTAATTTTAGTAAGCTATTACTTGATATTGCTTCGGCAAAATACTACCCTGACAACCTGGTCTGACCTCTACTTAGGAGTCTTTATGCAAACGTTATTATGGACACTTATCATTATCGCGACCCTCGGGACAGCGAGTTACTTTAGAATGAAATTGATGAACGCCACCATAGCTGTGGCTATCGCCATGTTTTTAGGCAGTCTATTTGGACCTGTCGGTGGTATCGCTTGGTTGGTATTTTTAATCATCGCCATCCCGCTGAATGTTGAATCATTGCGCAAAAAGTATCTGACCGCGCCTATGTTAGACACCTACAAAAAAATTATGCCTGAAATGTCTAGCACCGAACGCGATGCAATCGATGCCGGCACGGTTTGGTGGGACGGTGAAATTTTCAGCGGCAATCCTAACTGGCAAGCCTTACATAGTATTCCGCAAGCGCGTTTAACTGCCGAAGAACGCGAATTTCTTGATGGGCCCGTGACCCAAGTATGTCAAATGGTTAACGATTGGGACATTACCCACAAAGATGCCGACCTGACACCCGAAGTTTGGCAATTTCTCAAAGACAATAAATTCTTCGCAATGATTATCAAGAAGCAATATGGCGGTCTAGAATTTTCTGCCTACGCTCAGTCTCGAGTCTTGCAAAAATTATCAGGTGTAAGTGCGGTTTTATCCACCACAGTGGGTGTGCCAAACTCATTGGGTCCGGGGGAGTTATTGCAACACTATGGTACTAAGGAACAACAAGATCACTATCTTCCGCGCTTAGCAACAGGTGAAGAAATTCCTTGTTTTGCATTAACAGGTCCTGAAGCAGGTTCCGATGCTGGCTCATTGCCGGACAGCGGGATCGTATGTAAAGGCGAATGGGAAGGTAAAAAAGTCATTGGTTTACGCTTAACGTTCGATAAACGCTACATTACATTAGCGCCTGTTGCGACAGTCGTCGGTTTAGCGTTTAAAATGTACGATCCAGACGGCTTAGTAGGTGACAAAAAAGACATAGGTATTACCTGTGCATTGTTACCTCGCGATACCAAAGGCATGGAAATTGGCAACCGTCACTTCCCACTCAACGTACCTTTTCAAAACGGCCCTATCCGTGGTACCGACATATTCGTACCCCTTGATTACATAATCGGTGGTGTGGAGATGGCCGGCCAAGGCTGGCGTATGCTAGTAGAGTGTTTGTCAGTAGGACGTTGTATTACCCTACCATCAACCTCAGCTGGCGGCGCCAAAAGTATCGCTTTGGCTACCGGGGCTTATGCACGTATTCGCCGTCAGTTCAAAATGCCTGTGGGTAAAATGGAAGGTGTCGAAGAAATGCTTGCCAGCATCGGTGGTAATGCCTACCTCATGGACGCAATTACAAGCCTCACAACAAAAGCGGTTGATTTGGGTGAGAAGCCTTCAGTCGTATCCGCTATTTGTAAATACCATTTAACCGAAAAAATGCGTGAATTGGTTAACAATGCAATGGACGTACACGGTGGTAAAGGCGTCATGCTTGGGCCAAATAACTACTTGGGTCGTGGTTATCAAGGAGCCCCTATCGCAATTACCGTAGAAGGCGCCAATATCCTCACCCGTAATATGATGATTTACGGTCAAGGCGCGATGCGTAGCCATCCATTCGTATTAAAAGAACTTTATGCGGCGAGTAATGAAGATAAAGAGCAAGGTCTAAATGATTTTGACGATGCTGTATTTGGCCACATTGGCTTCGCTATCAGTAATACGTTTAGAAGCATCTGGTTCTCGTTTACTGGCGCACGCTTAGCCGGTGCACCATTTGATGATGAAACAGCAGGTTATTATCGTTCACTGCAACGCTTTAGCAGTAACTTAGCCTTATTGTCTGATGTGTCGATGGCTGTCCTAGGCGGTGAATTGAAACGTCGTGAGCGTATCTCTGCACGCTTAGGTGATGTTTTAAGCTATATCTATTTAGCGTCTGCTGTACTGAAGCGCTATGATGATCAAGGCCGCTTAAAAGAAGACTTACCTCTGGTACATTGGGCAATGCAAGACTCGCTTTTCAAACTAGAAACCGCGTTAATTGAGTTGTTTGAAAACTTCCCATCAAGCGTATTAGGGGTGGTACTAAAAGGAATAATCATGCCTTTCGGCCGTTCATATCGTCGTCCTTCAGATAAGGTAGAGCATGAAATTGCTTCAATCTTACAAAGCCACAACGGTTCACGTAGTCGCCTTGGTGAAGGTCAACATTTTGGTGATAAAGACTGCCTAATGGGTGACTTAGAGCAAACATTGAAAGATGTGCTCGCCAGCGAGCCCGTGTTCGATAAAATCTGCAAAGCTGCGAAAGAACGTTATCCGTTCACTCAGCTTGATATTATTGCTGATAAAGGCATAGAGCTAGGGGTTATTACTGAACAAGAAGCTGAGCTACTTAAGCGCACTGAAGCAGGCCGTTTGCGTACCATCAACGTGGATGATTTCGATCCTAAAGAGCTCATTGCGAATACACAGGCTACAAAAGCGAAACGTCGCACTAAATCAACAGAGGCCGCATAGCGCCAAATATAGTTAATCAGCGTTATCGCACGTAATTCAAAACCGCTTCTTAAGTAAGCGGTTTTTTTATGTCCGTCATTCAGCTTAAAATTCAATAAACGTAAGCCGAGGCTTAATTAGCAGGCCAAAAGGCCATCATTCGATACAGGAGAGGCCAGAATGGACTAATACTCTGCGCTGACATGGGTATAGAAGCTGCAAAATAGGCATCAAGCATAGTTAGGCAAAGTGAGCAAGGCCCTTGCCTTCAAAACATGAAACTGTATCGGTTACGGGCAAAAATAGTATATTCCAGACAAAAAAAGTCCGCAGGCTAATTTTAGACAGCGGACTAGTTCTTAAAACGGACTGTATTTATTCAGTCGGTTTCGTATTTTCTACACGGCTCTTGAGCTTTTGACCAGGTCGAAACGTTACTACGCGTCTTGCCTTAATGGGGATATCTTCACCCGTTTTAGGATTACGCCCAGGTCGCTCGCTCTTCAGTCGTAAATCAAAGTTACCAAAACCAGATAGCTTAACTTGCTCACCTGATTCCAATGCCTCACGGACCTCTTCGAAAAATGCTTCAACAAGATCTTTGGCATCTCTCTTGTTCATTCCTAACTTTTCAAATAAATGTTCCGCCATTTCGGCTTTGGTTAACGCCATATCCGTCAATCCCTCAATGTAGCCCCAAATTGATCTGACAACTCAGCCAGAATACCATCGACCACAGCTTGAATTTCTGCTTCTTCAAGCGTTCTAGTCATATCTTGTAAAGTCAATGAAATCGCCAGACTCTTAAATCCTGGCTCAATGCCTTTCCCCCGATAGATGTCGAACAAGTTTAGGCCAACTAGTTGATTTACGCCAAATTTTTGGATGCAATCTAAAATTTCACCAACAACTTTATCATCGTCTACTACGATAGCAATGTCACGTCGATTTGCAGGAAATTTCGAAATTTCTTTAGCTTCAGGTAATTTTTTATCCCCAAAACCAGAGATTTCTAATTCAAAGGCAAATACACGGCCATTTAAGCCAAGCAATTTCTCAAACTTAGGGTGCACTGCGCCAAGTAAACCAATAAAGGTATCACCACGATAAATCGCCGCACTTTGTCCTGGGTGCAATGCACTATGCTCAGTTGTTTCAAAGCGGAATGTGTCTATCGGTGCTACTTGGCTCAGTAACGCCTCTACATCTGCTTTGGCATCAAAAAAGTCTACCGGCTTATCCGCCCGATCCCAGTTTGCATCATGTAGGTTTCCAGCGAGGACTCCTGAGAATACCATTTCTTGGCGTACGCCCATTTGTTGAGACGTATCTGGTATAAAACGCAAACCTGTCTCAAACAAACGAACACGACTTTGTTGACGTTTTTGGTTATAAGAAACCGCCTGCAAAAGACCTGTCCATGCACTAACTCGCATAGCTGACATATCCGCAGAAATAGGGTGTGGTAACACAATCGCATCAATTTCAGGATACAATTTACTTTGCACCTTAGGATCAACAAACGAGTACGTTATTGCTTCTTGATAATCGCGATTCACCAAGGTGAATTTCAATTCGTTCACGTCCAGAACTTGCTCTTTACGGCCCGACATACGTAATTCGGCACTAGGTGCCAGATTAGGGATATTGTTATAGCCGTACACACGAGCGATTTCTTCAATCAAGTCTTCTTCTATAGAAATATCAAAACGATAGGCAGGAACACTCACTTGCCATAGGCCGTTTGACTCTTGGGCGTTTAGCCCCAAGCGACTCAGAATATCCCCTACTACACTCGCTTCAATATCGATACCTAGAACACGTGCAAGACGTGATGCGCGAAGTACCACGCCTTTAACTGGTGGAATATGCTCGTCGTCAAACGCCTCGACAACAGGACCCGCTTCGCCGCCGACAATATCTAATAACAATGCGGTTGCACGCTCCATGGCCTGGCGTTGCATCTGCGGATCGACTCCACGTTCATAGCGGTGCGACGCATCAGTATGTAAACCATATTGACGTGCTTTGCCCATAATGGCATCAGGTGCGAAAAAGGCACTTTCCAAAAAGATATTTTTACTGTCAGTCGTGACGCCAGAAGCCAACCCGCCAAAGATACCCGCCATCGCCAAGGCGTTATCCTGATCCGCGATCACTAAGGTATTACTATTGAGTTTAACCTTAGCTTCATCTAACAAGACTAGTTCTTCATCTTGCTTTGCCATACGTATCACTATGTCACCAGACAACTTATCGTTATCAAATGCATGCATAGGATGACCCAGCTCAAGCAATACGAAGTTAGTTACATCTACCACAGCATCAATGCTGCGCACGCCGCTGCGACGTAGTTTTTCCTGCAACCACAAAGGAGACGGTGCCCTCACATTAATATTCTTAATGACGCGACCTAAATAACGCGGACAGGCTTGAGGAGCGGCTAATGATACTCCTCTCACATCGTCAATACTTGCGCTCACCTCACCATAGACTGGCAGATCAACACTGCGTTGATTCAACACACCGACTTCACGTGCTAAGCCTCGCATACCTAAACAATCAGCACGATTCGGCGTTAAGTCCACTTCAATGCTAACGTCGTCTAAATCTAAATATTCACGTAAGTCTTGACCCACAGGAGCATCAACTGGCAATTCTAATATGCCATCATGATCATCGGAAATACCCAACTCAGAAAAGCTACACAACATGCCAAATGAAGGTTGGCCACGCAATTTAGCTTTTTTAATTTTGAAATTGCCAGGTAATACTGCGCCAACTTTAGCGACCGCGACTTTCAGTCCTTGACGACAATTAGGTGCACCACAAACAATATCAATTAACTCATCGTCACCCACATTAATTTTGGTTACGCGTAGCTTATCTGCATCCGGATGTTGGGCGCATTCAACCACTTCTCCCACTACCACACCACTGAATTCGCCAGCCACGGGCTCGATACCGTCGACTTCAAGGCCGGCCATAGTGATTTGGTCTGCAAGCTGCTCAGTAGAGATTTCAGGATTCACCCATTCTCTCAGCCATTTTTCACTGAATTTCATACTATCCTGCCCTTACTTAAACTGCTTAAGAAAACGAAGATCGTTTTCGAAAAATGCGCGTAAATCATTCACGCCGTAACGCAACATAGTGAGTCGTTCAACTCCCATGCCAAACGCAAAGCCTGTGTATATTTCAGGATCGATATTCACCGCTCGCAGTACGTTAGGATGAACCATTCCACAGCCAAGAACTTCCAGCCATTTACCGTTTTTACCCATCACATCCACTTCTGCAGAGGGCTCTGTAAACGGAAAGTAAGATGGGCGAAAACGCACTTGTAAATCAGCTTCAAAGAAATTGTTTAAAAAGTCGTGAAGTATGCCTTTCAATTGAGTGAAACTAACATTTTTATCTACCATCAAACCTTCAACTTGATGAAACATAGGAGTATGTGTTTGATCGTAATCATTACGATAAACCCGCCCAGGGGAGATAATGCGTAATGGCGGCTGCTCCGTTTCCATGGTGCGAATTTGGACACCTGAAGTTTGCGTTCTCAGCATTACGTCAGGGTTAAAATAAAATGTGTCGTGGTCTGCGCGTGCTGGATGGTTCGCAGGAATATTCAACGCATCAAAGTTGTGAAAGCCATCTTCGATTTCAGGACCGGTTTTAACGCTAAAACCCAATTCCGCAAAAAAGCTTTCAATACGATTGATCGTGCGCGTGACTGGATGTAAGCCACCTAGTTCGGTTGAACGGCCTGGCAATGAAACATCGATAGATTCAGCAGCAAGTTTGCTGTTCATCTCTTGCTCACGTAACAGCTCGCCTCTTTGATGGATCATCTGCTGAATTTGCTGCTTGGCCAAATTAATTTTTTGACCTGCCGCAGGGCGTTCTTCATTAGACAGTTTACCTAAACCTTTAAGTAATTCAGTCATTCGGCCTTTCTTGCCCATGAAGTCAACGCGAACCGCATCAAGCGTGTTTGCATCTTGCGCGACGTTGATTTGCGTTTCAGCCTCTTTGATTATGGCATCAAGATCCATAGTTTCCTCGAATTGGATTAAATATTGAGTCACCCACCATAGATCTAAAAACATGGCTGGACATTTTGAAAGAACCGGTAATTCTACACGAAAGTAACAGGCTGAGGCTAGATGAAATTGCTGGAAAGTACGGATATTAAACACTTTTTCTGGATAATTTTAAAAATACCTAGACATGCTGCCCACGAAAAAGAAGATTGAACATACCTTCTGTAAGCAGATTAGTTTTTGTTAGATCCTCGTATTTAAAAAAGGTGTTTTGGGTAATGTTGGTAGCTCAAGTTCAAGCCTTCTACAGCAGCTTACATCTGTTACTTAAGAGCAAGTGACGTAATTAGCGGGATGTTAAATTGGCAGTGTCACTTGGTATTAACATACTCAGGGTGCATTAAATTTGCTAGTTTAGGTGTAAATTTTAAACAAAAAAAACGGCGAGCTTCCCGCTCGCCGTTCTTCGAAAGAACTTAAACTTAATTGTTAATTAATTAAGCTAATGCACCTTTAGCGGCATTTACTAATGCGCTAAATGCGTTTTTGTCATGCACTGCGATGTCAGCCAAAATCTTACGATCGATTTCAACAGACGCCTTCTTAAGACCGTTAATGAAACGGCTGTAAGACATACCATTTTGACGAGCCGCAGCATTGATACGGGCAATCCACAATTGGCGGAATTGACGTTTCTTCTGACGACGGTCACGATAAGCGTATTGACCAGCTTTCGTTACTGCTTGAACAGCAACGCGATAAACTCGACTACGAGCTCCGTAATAACCTTTGGCTTGCTTTAGTACCTTTTTATGTCGGGCACGTGCAACAACACCACGTTTTACTCTTGCCATATTCTAATTCCTCTCTTAAACGTAAGGTAACATGCGTTGAATCAACGCTGTGTCAGCTACATGGACCAATTTCTTGCCACGAAGGTGACGTTTACGCTTAGAGCTCTTTTTAGTCAAAATATGACGCAAGTGAGACTGCTTGCTTTTGAAACGACCTGAAGCGGTTTTTCTAAAACGCTTGGCAGCTCCACGGTTTGTTTTCATTTTAGGCATTGCTAAAACTCCGCATTGTTAATGACTAAACTGCTTTGCAGAAACAGTAAGTCGTAGTTACATATAGTGTAATAAGGTGAGCAAGGGTGCAGTGCCCTGTCTACTTGTAGACCTTAATTACTTCTTAATTGGGGCGAGCACCATGATCATCTGACGGCCTTCAACCCGATTAGGGAAGGATTCGCAGTTAGCAATGTCTTCTAAATCGCTTTTAACACGATTAAGTAGATCAATACCGATATCTTGATGAGCCATTTCACGGCCGCGGAAGCGGATCGTTACTTTAGCCTTATCACCACCTTCTAGAAAGCGACGCAGGTTGCGCAGTTTTACCTGGTAATCGCCTTCATCAGTGCCAGGGCGAAATTTAATCTCCTTGACCTGAATTTGCTTTTGTTTCTTTTTCTGCTCTTTCTGAGCTTTACTCTTTTCGAAGATGAATTTTCCGTAATCCATTACCTTACATACAGGTGGCTCTGCATTAGGGCTAATTTCAACCAAATCTAAACTATGTTGCTCAGCCATCTCGAGAGCTTCAGTGATTGATACAACGCCAATCTGCTCCCCATCCTTACCAACCAAACGAACTTCATTTAATGTAATTTCTTCGTTAATCCGAGCTTTACCCGAATCTTTAGCCTTAATGTTAGCGCCTTTAATATGTTATTCCTCCACGAAATTTACTGAATTTGTTTGCTTTTGATCTGTTCACAAGCCAATTCAATGAAAGCATCGACCGACATCTTACCTAGATCATCGCCTTTGCGTGAACGTACTGCTATTTCGCCAGCTTCTATTTCTTTATCACCGACTACAAGCAAATACGGGACACGCCTAAGCGTGTGCTCGCGGATCTTAAAGCCTATCTTCTCATTTCTCAAGTCTGACTTGGCTCTAAATCCATTTTCTTTTAGTTTTTTGACTACTTTTTGCGCATATTCACTCTGATTGTCAGTAATATTCATAACAACCGCCTGTGTCGGCGCTAACCAAAGTGGGAACGAGCCCGCATACTCTTCGGTCAAAATGCCAATGAAACGTTCAAGTGAACCTAAAATAGCTCGGTGAATCATCACCGGTACTTTACGATCACCATCTTCGGCAACATAAGTTGAGCCTAAACGCTCAGGCATCGAAAAATCGAGCTGTACAGTACCACATTGCCACGCACGATCTAAACAATCATGCAAAGTAAATTCAATTTTCGGACCGTAAAACGCGCCTTCGCCTGGTTGATAGTCAAATTCAACGTCATTCGCTTTAAGTGCTTCAGCCAGCGCAGCCTCTGATTTATCCCAAATAGCATCTGAGCCAACGCGTTTTTCAGGACGGGTTGAAAGCTTAACAACTATCTTATCAAAACCGAAAGTACGATAGGTTTCGTACACCATTTTGATACAGCCACTCACTTCTGCAAGGATTTGCTCTTCAGTACAAAAAATATGCGCATCGTCCTGGGTGAAACCACGTACCCGCATTAAACCATGCAGCGCACCTGATGGCTCATTACGGTGACAACAACCAAACTCGGCCATACGTAGCGGCAAATCACGGTAAGACTTAAGGCCTTGGTTAAAAATCTGTACATGACCAGGACAGTTCATTGGTTTGATAGCATATTCACGTTTTTCTGATTCAGTTGTGAACATATTTTCAGCATACTTTTCCCAGTGGCCGGATTTTTCCCACAACGAGCGGTCCATCATCAATGGGCCTTTTACTTCGTCATAGTCATAATCACCCAAACGTTCACGAATAAACTTTTCAAGCTGAGTGTAAATAGTCCAACCGTCGTTATGCCAAAACACCATTCCCGGTGCCTCTTCTTGCCAATGGAATAAATCCAATGATTTACCTATTTTACGGTGATCGCGCTTTTCCGCTTCTTCTAAGCGATTTAAATACGCCTTCAGTTGTTTTTTATCTGCCCAAGCTGTGCCGTAAACGCGTTGCAACATTTTATTGTCGCTATTACCACGCCAATAAGCACCCGCCACTTTCATTAATTTGAAATGCTGGCAAAAACGCATATTAGGTACATGAGGACCCCGGCACATATCCACGTATTCATCATGATGGTACAAAGCGGGTGTGGCATCTTTAGGAATATTTTCATCTAAGATCTGAAGCTTGTAACCTTCACCACGGGCTTCGAATGTATCCCGTGCTTCTTGCCAACTGCCGACTTTTTTTACCACATCGTAATTCGTTTTAGCTAATTCAAGCATGCGTTTTTCAAGCTTGATTAAATCTTCGTCATTTAGCGAATGTTCCATATCGATGTCGTAATAAAATCCGTTATCGATAGTCGGCCCAATAGCCATTTTCACATCCGGCCATAATTGCTTGATGGCGTGACCGATTAAGTGCGCACATGAGTGACGAATAATTTCGAGCCCATCGTCATCTTTCGCCGTAATAATTTGCAGCTGCGCATCTTGCTCAATAAGGTCACAGGCGTCTACGCGAACACCGTTTACCTTACCGGCGATGGTGGCTTTGGCTAAACCAGGGCCAATGTCATTCGCTACATCTAGTACTGAAACTGCGTTATCAAATTGGCGTTGACTGCCGTCAGGGAGTGTAATAATGGGCATAATAATCCTTGTGCAGTGGTGACGCCTACCAAGCGCCACATGCAAATTCTGTATTGCGATTAACTCGCAGGTATAAAATAAAAAACACCGCTAACAGGTGTGAAGTCTTGCGTTCTGCTACCATCAGAACAGCTGCACATTATAACGAAAATTGTTCAAACTATGCAATCGCCATTCAAATTCAATCTATCACCTGTTTTGGCCACTTTTATAAGTTTGTTTAGCCTAATGTGCTCCGCACAAGCGCAAACGCTCGACTTAGAGGCAAAATGGACGCTAGTGTCTAAAAATCAAAACGTCGCTGTATACCAACGACATACCCAAGATAATCACCTTGAGGTAAGAGGCGTAACCCAAATACACGCGGTACCTGATGATTTTTTACAATTATTGGACGATACCCAAAATGCCTCTAAGTGGATTGCAAACTGCCAAAATGTCACCGTTTTAAACGCTTTAGATAGCAATACACGTATCGTGCATACGAAATTCAATGCACCTTGGCCAATTGAAGACAGAGACATGGTGACCAAATCTGTGAGTTACTACACTAACGATATATTGCATATCGATATCACCGACATGGGTGATCAATACCCGCTCACTCAAGGTTATGTGCGTATCCAACACATCAGCGGACAATGGGTACTTAAACCTGTCACGCAGGGGTTGCTGTCCATTGAGTATATTGGCCGAGCAGACCCTGGTGGCAAAATCCCCACTTGGTTAGCAAACCGCACATTGATATCGTCTATGGGCGAAACGTTTGAAAACATCCATAAACAGCTAGATAATGCATCAGGTTCTGGGCAAGATTTTTAGTTTTGACTACTAGTTCATATGTTTGAAGTCACCATATAACGAAACCTAGCTAAAGCTATTTCGAACCACACAGTATCCATTCATCTCACACTATCCGGAGTAGTATGTCAGTTAAAGTCGCATTCATCACAGGCAGCGCTAAACGTATTGGAGCAACGACTGCATCATACTTACACAATGCAGGTTTCAATATTGTGCTTCATTGCCATCACTCTACCGAAACCGCACACGCATTATTAAGCACATTAAACGCTCGACGTGAAAATTCAGCTAGCTTAGTCGTGGCTGACTTGTGCGCAATTGAAGGGCTTGAATCTTTAGCAGAGCAAGTCGTCAACGCGTTTGGCCGTATTGACGTGCTGGTCAATAACGCATCATCATTTTACCCAACGCCTTTGGGCAAAATTACCCTAGCCCATTGGCAAGACCTCTTTGGTAGTAATGTACAGGCTCCATTATTTTTAGCTCAGTATTTAGCCCCCAGCCTAGCTATACACCAAGGCGTTATTATTAACATGGTAGATATTCACGCAGATAGGCCACTCAAAGACCATACAGTTTACAGTATGGCAAAAGCCGCCCTGGTCACTATGACAAAATCATTAGCTATTGAGCTAGCGCCAGAAGTACGTGTCAACGGTGTTGCTCCTGGTGCTATTTTATGGCCAGAACAAGCCTTAACAGAACAAGATAAAGAGCAAGTATTACGCCAAATACCAGCTAAATCGCTAGGCAAACCTGAGGATATTGCCCAGGCCATTCATTATCTATGTGATGCTCGCTACGTTACAGGGCAAATTATTTCGGTCGATGGTGGTCGCAGTGTTGTATCGAGTCATAAAGTCTAACCGCCCGTCATGACGCACATTACATTGTCTAATGTTAAACTGGTGGCATTATGCGTGCTTGTTCTGTTAACCAGCACGCTTTTCGGTTGCGGGAAAAACAACCTCGCTCAGGTGTTTAATGAATACCAGCAACGTATGGCAAATGTGCTCGACACTCCTTTTGAAGCGAATTCAAATGACGGTACCATTACCCTTAACTACCCATCAAAGCGCGAACTAGTCTCGGCCATTGAAATACCGCAAATAGACGTTAAGCAGTTCTTCGCCCTTAATAAATGTGAAGTGAATGTCCTCATTGCCCAGCGAAACACCCCCCTAGGACGCACACAATTACCGTCAGTTCGTTATCTATATGAACGTAACATGCTTTCAGCTTTGGCACATTGCATACAATTAATGCCAGAACAGCGCGTTAATTTAGAAAGTTGGATCACGCAAAAACGTCGAATATTGCCACTTGTATGGGCCAACCTCATACAAACCAGTGATGAAATCATCAATGCCTTAGGTAACAACAGTGATTTTATCACTTCCCTAAGTTCATCGGATATCCAGCAAACACAAAGCGCCCTAACCTATTTATTACAACTAAAGCAACATCCCCAGGTAATCCTCGTCCCCGCCGAATTGGAGCAGCATCTGCAACAATTGTCGAAACTACACTTACCCGCTAAGGCTTGGCGGACCCAAGCACTGATGACCAATGAATTAACGACTACCACCACCTGGCTCAAGCAACAAAACTTATTAACCAAATGCCCCGATGGGCAAGCAAGCCAGAATATCCTCTATTTAAAAAACGTATTCACACTGTGGTTCATAGAGAAGATACAACCTATTGCTGGGCAGTTGAATAATGTCCAATATACACTGCTTCCTTTGTACCAATCGATGAGCCAACAGCCAGAGTTAACCCCTCAGTTTCGTCAGTTTCTCGCCCAGCATAGTCAGATTAGCTTTAGCGCTTATCAACAGGCGATACAAGAGCATGTGCTGTTCTGGCAACAGCTTTTTAAGCACTGCTCTATCTCGCCAAGGGTCAGCACCAAATAGCGGACACGGGTGATGTTTCGTCAGGGTAATATGTGGAGACTTGCGCTTGCAATAACTCTGCACACGCCAATGCATCCGTCAATGCATTATGTTGACGATAATAAGGCAGATGATATCGTGCACGGCAATCGGTGAGGCGAATAGAGGGCGTTTTTTTACCAAGTAAACTGCGCATAAAAGTGCGTTTTAGCGTACGGGAAAAACGCGCTTCTAAGGCCATAGTATCAATGCAAGGAAAAACAATTTCTTCTCCTATATAGTGTTGCAAGGCCGAATTTAAAAAGCGTGTTTCAATATCCTTATGATGAGCAACCACAATTTTACCTTGCAGGTGGAGCAGTAACTCGTCTAATACTGAGTTAAAACTAGGTGCGCTGGCGACGTCAGAATGGGTAATCCCATGGATCACCACAGATTTTGTTTTAAGCTCAGTATCCGGTTTAATGATCCAGTGTTTCGCTTCAGCGCAGCGTATACGCTGCGTCGTTAACGCCACAAGCCCAATGCTGACAATACTATCCGTTTTAGGGTTAAGCCCAGTGGTTTCAAAATCCAGTGCAACCAGCGGCACGTCGCAAATAGGCGTATCTGCAGACACCGCACCTTGAGCATAATATTGTTTAAGCGCAGGGTAACGAGCATTTTTATAACGCTTGGAAAATTCGCTAGACCAATCGAATTGTCCACCTAAGGGTTTCAACGTGGGTTTATCTTGTAGCGCATTTTTATCTAAGTAAAACATCTATGCCTCTTAAAGCTGAACTACAAATGGCGACCGGGTTGATAGCGATATTTCATATATTTTTGTGCATCACTTAAAATTTGAAACGCATCCCGCAGGTTTTTTCGCTCAAAGTCTGATAAGTACTCAGGTTCAATATCGTTATCAGGCTCGCGCTGCATATCTAAATCAAATGCTTGATGACGAATGCGCACCATGGCAATAAATTCAAGTGCATCCCTTAAGTCAACCCCGCGACCGGGCGGCAGTATTTTTGCGTCAATCACATCATGCAAACGGGCAAAACTATTGCGTCCATTTGCCCCAACAGACAAAGCGTGAACACGAATTAAATCAGCGATGGGTGCCGTGCCACGTCGCTTCATGTTAATCGAATTGGTTTGACGCCCATCAGTCTCCATCACGAAGTCTTTAAAGAAACCTAATGGCGGTGTGCGTAGTAGTGCATTTCGCGCCATACAAGCTAGAAAACGTGAATTTTTATAAGCCTTTTTACGGATCAGTTGATTCAACATATCAGCCCAAACTTTCTTGCCCCACACACCATCGAGGTCAAAGAATATGGCGCTGTGTAATAATGTTTCAGGCGTGGGGTGATCAACCCACTGACTAAAATATTGCTCCCATACTTTTAAGGGCTGACGCCACTTTTTATTGGTCGCCATAATGCCCCCAGTACAATAACTGTAGCCACAACGATCGAGCCCATCACATACAAAATTCGCCAACGCGCTGAAATATTCATCGTGCACTTGGGGGTCAAAGCGATTATCCAGCACCAGTGCGTTATCCTGATCCGTCACAATCAATTGTTCATCTCTGGCCATAGAGCCAAGGGCTAAAAAGCAATAGGGTATCGGTGCAGGGCCAAACTTTTGTTCTGCCAATTCAAGTAGTCGTTGCTTAAAACTTCGCCCTATCACAGCCATAGCACTACCAATCATTTGTGAATTGGCATCTTCGTGAACCATCCTCGAGAAGCAGCCCCGCACTTCACCTGTCAGCGCAGCTAATTCATCAACATTTTGTGCGCTAAAAATACTCTTAACCACAAATAAACTATTCTGGGATTCATAACGTAAAATATCTTGGTGGCTTATCAGACCGATAGGCTGGGATTTTTTAAGCACAGGTAAATGCATAACCTTATGTTTGAGCATTAACATCATGGCCTCAAACACATATTGATGACTCTGCACACTGGTTAATTGTGACGTCATAATATCCGTCACCGGCGCAGATAAATCTAATCCTTTGGCAACCAGTCGACTACGAATATCCACGTCGGTGACAATACCGATAACAACATCATTATCTCGCTCAATATTGTCAGCGTTGTGTTCCTTGGAGATCAGAACCGAAGATACACCTTCTTCGGTCATGCGCACTGCCGCTTCTTGCACTGTGGTGGTAGGCGGAAGGATCAATGGTAATTGATCGATTAATTTTTCAACTTTCGCTGTCAGCAACGAATTATTGTCTTTTCTGTCCGCATTAGAATCACGTAGGCGACTGCGGTCTTCCACTTCAACAAAATCAGCAAATTGCTCGTCATTGTCAAAAAGATGATTGAACGTTTCAGCATCGATGAGATAAACAAGGGTGTCTTCAAGGGCCACGACTGGAAAGCGCACAGGACGATTACGCATAATGCCCAACTCTCCAAAGAAATTTCCTTCACCTAAGCGGTTATACAACTCACCATCGCGGCGGAACACTTCGACTGCACCGCTGCGAATAACAAACCATTGGTCGTTGTCTTGACCAAACGTGAGAATAGGTACGCCCGCTTTGTAATAGGCGATTTCAACCCGAGAGGCCACATGGGACAGCTCCTGGGTAGGTAAATCTGAAAACGGTTTATG
Organism: Paraglaciecola polaris LMG 21857; assembly: GCF_000315055.1. Classification (GTDB taxonomy): domain Bacteria; phylum Pseudomonadota; class Gammaproteobacteria; order Enterobacterales; family Alteromonadaceae; genus Paraglaciecola; species Paraglaciecola polaris. The sequence continues at coordinate 34,905 of NZ_BAER01000074.1, forward strand.
CCGTTGAAAAAAATCGGTGACTTCAACTTGTTCAGTAGCCATGTAAGCTCACTTTATTGCGTAAAAATGACAAATCCAGCCAAAGGGCTGGATTTGTATAACTAAACCTATGGATTAGCGCGGTTCAGACATCAAGCCTTTTACCATGGAAAACGCGGCAATAAGCAATACAATGGTGAACGGAAATCCAGTGGATACCGCCATCGCTTGTAAAGCAATAAGTCCGCCGCCCAAAATTAGTGAAATAGCGACCAGTCCTTCAAACGCACACCAAAAAACACGTTGTGGTGTAGGTGATTCAACCTTGCCTCCAGCAGAGATAACGTCGATTACCAATGAGCCTGAGTCCGATGAGGTCACAAAGAACACCACAACCAATATTATCGCAATAAACGAGGTAATATTAGCCAAAGGTAATCCTTCTAGTACAGCGAATAATTGCAACGGCAAATCTGCATTAACTGCTGTCTCATACCCATCGACCACAACTTGTTTAATCGCTGTACTACCGAATACTGTCATCCAAAAAGCACACGCTAAAGAAGGTATCAGCAAAACCGAGATAATAAATTCACGTACTGTTCGACCACGAGAAACTCGAGCGATAAACATACCGACAAAAGGACTCCAAGAAATCCACCAAGCCCAGTAGAACGCCGTCCAGCCTGTGGCAAAGCCAGTATCTTCACGGCCTACCGGATTCGCTAACTCAGGCAAATAACGTATATAAGACACCACATTGTCGAAGAAGCCGGTAAATATGGCGATGGTCGGTCCAACAACCAATACGAAGAACACAAGCAATACCGCTAGCACCATATTAATTTGCGATAGTTTTTTCACGCCTGCATCAAGACCTGCCACAACAGAAAAGAGCGCGAGTGATGTTATGCCGACCACTAATAATATTTCCGTCGTTTCACCTAGGGGTATACCAAAGACTGAATTCAGACCTGCCGCTGCCTGTGAAGCGCCCAACCCCAATGACGTGGCTAGACCAAACAAGGTCGCTAAAATAGCAAGAATATCGATGATGTGCCCTGGCCAACCCCAAACGCGCTCCCCTAAAATGGGGTAGAAGACCGAGCGTATGGTTAAAGGTAAACCTTTGTTGAAAGAAAATAGCGCCAATCCGAGTGCCATTATGGCGTAAATAGCCCAAGGGTGAAGCGCCCAATGATATATAGATGCTGCCATGGCGAGACTTTCAGCGCCCGCGGCATCACCTAATGCACCACCTAGCGGGGCGTAATCAATACGCACACCATTTTCAAATACTGGCCCAGCGAACGCGGTACCAAAGTGACCTAATGGCTCACTAACGCCATAATACATCAAGCCGATACCCATGCCAGCGGCAAAAAGCATAGAGAACCAACCCGCATAACTATAATCGGGTTTGGCTTCTGTCCCACCTAAACGCACACGGCCCAGAGGGGATATGACTAACACCAAACACAAAATAACGAAAATATTGGCCGCGGTCATAAAGAAACCATCGAGGTTACCCGTCAACCAATTACGGATATCACCAAAAAAAGGTTCGGCTTCCGTTTGAAACATCAAGGTCAAAGCAACAAAAGCAATAACCATTAAGCCTGACACAGCAAAAACGCGGTTGTGTATATCCAAGCCAAAAGGCCCAACATTAACCACTATGTTGTCTTGCCCTACCTGATAATCAGTATCAATGGGGTTGACTTCCCCGTCCGGTATCATCGGATCTTTATTTTCTTTCATCAAAATATCCTTTTATAAAAACGTATATCAACATGCTCATTCAGCAAATTTGCTAGAAGTAATAACCAATGTTGATGTTAAAGCGTTGCTCTGTTTCATCACTATTGCCCGACGCACTGCCGCCGACAAAGGGTTGATTTTTAGCATGCACAAAATCGAAATAGGTAAATAAGCCTCCCGCAGCAACAGACATTCCCAACACATTCATCATGGTGTTTTCACTGTTGTCGGACTTGTCATAGACTAATCCAAAATTGTTATAGAATTGCAGGTCGGTCACCGGACCAAAATCGACAGCCATGTCGTATGCAATATTCAATGTGGTAGATTTAGCATCTGCTGCAATCGAGTCATAAAATGAATATGCCCCCACTGCGAGCCTATCCGCTTGGCCGATATCGTAATCATATTGACTGTGCTGAAATTGAAGATGCCAGTTACGATATTGGCTGCTGGTATGAAATGCCCAAGCTTGGTAATCCCCTGCCCGGCGCTCTCCATTATGAATCCCCCCTTGTAATGCAGATACACCTACCTCAGTCTTCACCTCACCCGTTGTAAAATAGTAGGCAAAGCGCCCTGCAAGCGTATTGTATTCTCCGAGTCCCTCCGTTGGCTCATCATAAATGCCGTCGCCGTCATTTCTAATGCCCACAATATCATATGAATAACGATCTGAGCGATTATCTACGTAACCATCAACACCACCCAGTTCATCATTTTTGAAAAAACCGAGATCAAGCTGCCAGTTATCGGCAATACTGCGCTTAAACACGACCCCTAAATCGAAGTCGTCTTCTAAACCAAGGTAATAGTTAGTACTGAAAAAATAATTCTGCGAATTATAGGCTTGATTGCCAAAAGGCACTTTGGTGATACCAGCTTGCACTTGCCAATTTTCGCTAAACTGGTACCCAGCATAAGCATATTTTATGGCCGTCATGTAATCAAAAAACCGATTTCGCTGTTTAAAGTTACGCCGCCCACTTCACCGCTCATGTTGATGCGAAAAATATCGAAGTCGAAATCACCACCACGGTTTTTATTGCCATCATCATAAGAGGTGTAGCTATAATTGGTACGAATAGCGCCACCGAATTCAATTCCGTCGCTATTTTCAGGCTCTGCTACCTCAGTCGTATTTGATTCCTGCGATTTTTTTTGCTCGGCTAGATCAACAGACTCAGTCGATTGCTGATCTGAAGAGGCAGGCTGGCCAGCAGTGTCACTATTGGCTACGGAGGATTGATTTTCGAGCTGCTCTAGTCGAGCTTGCAATGCAGAAATTTGTGCTTTAAGTGTCGCCAGTTCTTGCGCGCTTACTTCTACAGCTGATGTGCTGAAAGAGCTCGCCATTACACCTGATAACAGGGCCGGTCCGATACACTGTGTGAGTCTCATGCTATTTCCTTTGACGATATTAATTTGAATTTTGGTACCTCGTGTTAAAACTACGTCCTTGTGACAGCAATTAAACGTATCGTGGGTGTAAAGCCTCCACATATCGCTTATTGCTACTTATTATTATTTGAACGGATAGAGAAAGTGCCCCAACCTGTTCTGGGTGTTATAAAATTCGCTTTTAACGAAACCATAGGGTAAAGCAAACATTTGTCCGGTTCGCCGCTGGTAATTAGCTAGATATAGCAAAATGCACACCAGTCGTGTCTCAATAGAGAAAACAACCAAAAATACATCGAACAGAACTCATTATGCGCCAATCAACACACTATTTAGATAAATAAATACTCTATCAATAGCGCTAAAAATAACATCACAACAAGCGTGAAATCTTAACACACTTGTGTTTTTTGTTCACATAAACCAGAGAAATCCACCTCCCCAAAACCTAAATAAAACATTTTAAAAACAAAGTATTAAGAATATAACGAATGATTTCAAAACAAAATCAACAAGTTCACATTTTAAAATAAGAAATAGACAAAAAGTCAGAAAGGAATGAATAAACAAAAGGAAATTGACTGAAAGTAAAACAATTAGTATACGAATAAATAAATGAGAAATATCAAATGCTATATCTTGAATAGGCTAAATTAATACACACGAGTTAACTAAGATCAGTAAGAAAGAAACAATATTGTAAATTGTACAAACAAGCTGAAAATGAAAACTTAAGAAATGGTGCGTCCGAGATGACTCGAACATCCGACCCCTACCATGTCAAGGTAGTGCTCTAACCAACTGAGCTACGGACGCACTGTGTAGAAACTTGCTGAGGAATCCCTCGAAGCGGCGCGTATAATAACGATGCTTATGGGTGACTGCAAGCGCTTTTTAATACCAAACGTTTAGTTGCTGAAATTATACACAAAACGGTATTTATAAACGTGAGCCAGCGTTAGTTTGCGTTAAATGATTAAGTAACGTAGGTGCTATGTCGTGGATATCTTTCACTTCCATTACCGCATCTTGTTCAATGGCGACTTTTGGCATACCAAACACCACACAACTGGCCTCATCCTGAGCAACGGTAAAGCCGCCGTTGTGTTTAATGTTGCGTAAGCCTTGTGCGCCATCTTTACCCATGCCGGTCAATATTGCTGCCACAACGTTGTTAGCAAAAGGCACTAAAGATTCAAACATCACATCCACTGACGGTTTATGCCCACTCACAATGCCATCTGGTTCAAGCTTGGTGCGGTAATCAGCGCCCGATTTAACAATTTTCAGATGCATCGCCCCCGGCGCCAAATATACAGTACCGGGCAAAATGCGCTCGTCGTGCTTAGCTTCTTTACCGCTACCTTACAACAGTCATTCAAACGTTTAGCAAACGACGTGGTAAAACCAGGTGGCATATGCTGGGGTTAGCAGGCATAGACATCAGCACTTTTTTAATGGCCTCTGTGCCACCGATCGATGCCCCTATCGCAATTATTTTTTCAGTACTGAGCAGTGGCAACCGAGTTGGCGGAGACACCTTGGATGGCTGAACACGTTTCACTTTTGCCATTGCAACTAAGTGAATCTTTCAACGATCACCTTTGATAACGTTGTATCCCTCCACTGATTCAATAAAATAGCAGTGAAAATGACAAAAGTTAGTGAACACTACAAGGTTTGGTGGGGAGAACTAAACAGCCCATTTAGCCAGTTAGTACTTTACGCGTAGAATACATATATCGGTAAATAAAAAGACGTATTTGATTGGCCTTTCAACATATTTCGTTACCACTTTTGCCCGTCAAGCCCAGTGACTCCTTCGATTTTTATCAGCAGTTGCAACACTTTTTACGGTAAGATTATCCTCTGTTTTATTTACCCTTTAATTTTGTTTATGTTAGATATTTACGCAGGAAAATCAGCTTTAGTGCTGATTGAGAAAGAAGGATTTCAGCAACACGTATTCAGTTCATTTCTGGGTGCCAGCGGTGGCCCTAAATGGTTTAGTTTATTTGGTTTAGACAAACATCTATTCGGCCATTTTTTTACACAGCGTAGCCAGCCCCTCAATCTAATAGGTTCATCCGCAGGCGCGTTTCGCGCTGCATGCTTCGCGCAAAATGATCCTGTGGCGGCCATCAGTCGTTTAGCAAAGTATTATTCACAGACATCTTACGCCGACAAAGTCACTCCGCTGGAAATCAGTGATAGTGCTCGGGTGTTGCTCGATCGCGTGTTGGGCGAAAATGGCGCCCAAGAAATCATCGACAACGCTATTTTTAATGCACATTTTTTAGTAGCCAAATCAAATGGCCTCGTGGCGTCTGAACGCAAACCGCTGCAAATAGCCGGATTAGTGAAAAGCTATGCACTTAATCGGTTCAACCGTAAATTATTGACCAAGCAATATGAGCGATTTGTTTTCCAAAATGCGCGCAGTACACTGAATATAAAGGACGAAAGCGGATTCTTGACCCACAAAGTATCGCTGACTCAAGACAATATCAAAGAGTCGTTATTGGCGTCAGGTTCGATACCCATGGTGATGTTAGGAATTAAAAATATACCTGGCGCGCCAAACGGCATGTATCGAGATGGCGGTATTATTGATTACCATTTTGATATTAGCCTTAACAACTCCTCTGGCTTGACCTTGTATCCCCATTTCAATGCCCAGCCTAAAGCGGGTTGGTTTGACAAGTCTCTCAAGCGCCCAGTCAACCTGCAAAATTACGATAAAACTGTCATGTTAGTCCCGTCTAGTAAGTTTGTTGACTCCTTACCATTTGGTAAAATTCCCGATAGAGAAGATTTTACCAAAATGACCACTGACGTGCGTATAGCCTATTGGCAAAAAGTGCTCCAGGAAACGGAAGCTCTAGCAGTCAGCTTTGCTGAATTTGTTGAACAGCAAGACCTGTCAAAAATAAAATTACTCGCCTAAATTAATCAATTATTGGGATCGAATAAGATCCCCGTAAAATTGTTTAACAATCAATCGATTATTTTTAGCTAAAATAATGAATTAGTGCCTTGCAAGTTATCAACATCAATGCTCTAACGAGCAAACTGTGCAATTTACAACCAACCTGAAAATAGTGAGCCATATCAATCAATTAAGAGATAAAACCAGAGAACTCAACAAGGTTATCCACAGATTCAGTGGATAACACGCATATAAAAGCCGGTTATTGTGAATAACAGCCCACAATTTTGTGAATAAGCAACAAATAAAAAAATACCGGGATCAAGCATTGCGATCAGCAAATAAACGATCTGTGCTGCTTATATCACCATGGTCTTACCAACCACCATTACCCTGGAAAATAAACCACAAAGCCCTTGCTGGGATTAAATATTCAGCCATAAGTACTTGCGTTGTGCTCCAAAGACAGCAGAATAACACTTCACTCAACTGACAACGGATAGTTCATGCCAAAACAAACCTTAGCCCTACATCCTGAACGTTTTTGCATTCACAGCCTAGATCACGACGCACCTATTCCCAATGAAGTGCTGCAAGCACCTATTTTCTTTATAAGCAAAACTGAAGATGAGCTAAGCGTTGTGGTGCCAGATAATGTGGCAATACAAAGTGAGGCCAGTGATGGTAATTGGCGCGCAATGGAGGTTTTAGGCCCGTTAAGTTTGTCTATGGTTGGCATTATGGCCAGTATTGGTTCGGTATTTGCAAAAGCCAATGTCAGTATCTTTGTGGTTTCTACCTTTGATACGGACTACTTTTTAATTAAACATAATGATTTAGCGGCAGCAGTCGACGCCCTGCGCGGCGATGGCTACAAAGTGACCGAATAAACGTTTGTTTACCTCTATCGTTAAATCATCACCTCCTGAGACCTATAAAAAAGCGCTGGCAGTTGGCAGTCCTATCTCAGGGAAAATTGTGCCTATGCAACAGCTACCCAACGCGTTATTTACCCACGGCATGTATGGCGACGGAATCGCCATTGAGCCCTCAGGTTATCAACTTTACGCGCCATACACCGGTGTTATTACCTCTCTTCCCCATACGGGACATTGCATCACGCTCACGGCCTCTAACGGTCTACGCTTTTATATGCAATTAGGGATGAACAGTCACACTATGCTAGGGGAAGGATTTAAACGGATTGCTAAAATTGGCCAGACATATCAGGCAGGGGAAGTATTACTGGAGTTTGATTTAGTCAAAATGCGGCAGTCATTAGACAGTACATTGTGTCCATTCATGTTGCAAAACTGTCAAAAACTGTCTGCCATTCAAGGGCATTATCATCAGGTCATAGCAACACAAGATGTTGCTATGACCTTATTCATTTAATGCACCTATGCCTACTTACACCGAGTAATGTTTGCTAACCGGTAGCGCCCGAATACGAGTTGATGAGGCATGATAAATCGCATTCACCACAGAGGCAGCAACAGGTGGCACTCCAGGCTCGCCCACACCACCAGGAGCAGCGGTTGACTCAATGATATGGGTCACTATTTTAGGGCATTGATGCATGCGCAGCACGGTGTAGTCATGATAATTAGATTGCTGTACGGCCCCTTCTTTAATGGTAACTTCGCCCATTAAAGCGATGGATAAACCAAATATCATTGCCCCTTCTTGCTGAGATTTCACCCGGTCAGGGTTAACAACTCGCCCAGCATCAATAACAGAGTGCATCTCCAATACGCTGACTTTGTCGTTTTCCACTTTCACTTTAGTGGCCACTGCCACATAAGAGACAAAGCTGCGATGTACGCTTATCCCCCACCCTTCATTATCCCCAGCGGGCTGATCAGCGCCACTTTTGAGCATTAACTCATTCAGCACATGCTTTAAACGCTTCGTTTCTATAGGGAAGGTATCGTATGACTCGCCGTAGTTTTCATATTTGAAGCCCTGGGTTTTAGGATCAACAATACGGTCTTCGCCTAACAAGTTAAGCCACATTTTGGCGGTACTCACCCCAGCTTTTTCAGCAACTTCATCCACAAATGAGCCAATAGCGAAGCCGTGCTGAATATTACTCACCGAGCGCATCCAGCCGATACGCACATGGGCCGGGGCTTTATGGGTTTCGCATGAAATATTCTCTATATCGAAGGGCACATCACCAAAACCAAGTGATAACTCTCCGGTTTGCGGTTCGTCCGTTGTGCCGGTAAATGTCCAGCTGATGCTAGGAAATGCTGTACGCTGCAACCAACTTGTTACCTTTCCGTTGTCGTCTAGGCCTGCCTGAAAATGCTGGGCACTGATGGCGTGATAATAACCATGTTGAATATCATCCTCTCGACTCCAAATCACTTTCACCGGCTTACCCGTTTGTTGTGCCAATATAGCCGCTTCGACAGAGAAATCTGGTTTTGACTTACGGCCGAATCCCCCGCCCAATAAGGTGACATTAATTTTAACCTTGCTTTTGTCAATGCCCAGTGCGCCTGCCACGTTTTGTTGGGTTGATTGTGGTGTTTGGGTACATGCCCAAACTTCACAATGGCCGTCCTTAAACACGGCTGTCGCCGCTGGGGGCTCCATAGGAGCATGTACTAAATACGGTAAAGTATATGTGGCAGCGACTTTATGGCTAGCGTCGTCAAATGCTTGATATGCATCACCGGCTTGGCGAATGGGCTTGCCTTTTGTAACAATCCGCTCTTCAAGCTCGGCCAAATAGACATCAGAATCATGATTTTGATTATCCCCTAGCTCCCATTCGATATTTAATACCTTGCGACCTTGTAATGCTGACCAAGTATTGCTGGCTAATACCGCCACACCATTAAGGTTTTTAAACAATACCGGCATGCTTTGCTTCGGCATTTCGATCACGCTGATGACATTGGCGACATTAAGGGGGGCAGCCTTATCGAAGGTTTTTACACTCCCGCCAACCACGGGACAACGCTCAATACTGGCATACAACATACCGTCTAATTTGATGTCTTGGCCAAAGGTGGTGTTCCCGGTGAGCACGTCGGGCAAATCTACCGATGTCATCGGTTTACCAATAAACGTGAATTGATCCGGTGTCTTAAATGTGAGGTCTTGCACTTGAGGAGGGGTTAGCTTGCCTGCGGCACTGGCAAGTTCAGCAAAACTCAAGGTTTTACCTGTTGGTTTGTGCACTATCATGCCGTTTTCGGCAAAAACGTCGGAAACCGCTACGCCCCATTTTTGCCCTGCGGCTTGCTCAAGCATCGCCCTTGCCGTGGCCCCCATTTCACGCATGGTGCTATAAAAACGACGAATAGAGCGAGAGCCATCGGTATTTTGACTACCGTATGCTTCATCTGCTAATCCTTGCACAACATTCACTTTTGACCAATCTGCACATAACTCATCGGCCACGATTTGCGGAATACCAGTACGCACACCTTGACCCATTTCACTACGGTGACAAACAATGTTTACTGTGCCGTCATCGTCAATGCTCACAAACAAATTGAGTGAATTGGAACCAACCACCTCGCTTGAGTCTGCCCACGCAGGTGACATACTAGGTAACACAGCGCCTAAAACAAAGGCGCCGCCCGCAATACTGGTATAACGCAGGAAATCACGACGGCTAACCGATTTAATTTCGTTTTGACGACTCATGCCTGACCTCCAACGTTTTTACCCAATGTATAATTAAAACTGGTTTGGCTACTTTTAGCGGCACTTTTAATGGCAGCTTTAATACGAGGATAGGTGCCACAGCGACAAATATTGCCCTGCATATAGTTATCGATAGTTTCATCGTCCGGGTTAGGATGCTCGTTCAATAACGCCACTGCACTCATGATTTGCCCTGATTGGCAGTAACCACATTGGGGTACGTTATGCTCAAGCCAAGCCTGTTGTACAGGGTGGCTAGCATCGTCCGACAACCCTTCGATGGTGCTGACTTCTTTGTCTGCAATTGCCGCTAATGGCATGACACATGAACGAATAGGTTGGCCGTCAAGATGCACAGTACATGCACCGCACTGCGCCATGCCGCAACCAAATTTGGTGCCTGTCATCCCTAAAATGTCACGCAACGCCCACAGCAGTGGCATGTTGGGATCCACATCAATCTCTACGGGTTTATTGTTCAAACTAAAACGAATCATTTAACACTCCATTCTGGTGGTATTGTGTGATGCTCAAACGCCTGAACTTAATCGGCAGATTGTCGCCAGTTGGCGAGATCACGTTGCGTGTCTATATCGTACTTTGCATCAGGCAAATCCACTGACACAACCTCTTGTATATGCTGCTGTATTATTTTGCGTGCGCCACTGTCAGCCTGCAGTGTCATAAGTTGAGCAAAGTAACAACGGGGGAAAATAACTGGCGCCCCCAATATGCCGTTATAGCTAGCAGAAATTATTTTGTTAGGGGCACTTTCACAATGATGCAACATAGTTTCCATGTGCTCACGTCCTAATGCCACTTGATCAGCCAAAGTGACTAATAAATGGGACGACTCACGGTTCACGTTATGCACCCCAAACGCCAGTGTTGCCCCCATGCCCTTGTGCCAGTCAGAGCATAAATGTGCAGTAACATAATGTGGCAACACGGGGCTAATACGTTCGGCATTGGCGCCCAAGATAACGTTAAATTCAGATAACAAGGTACACAATGAACCGCTGCCAGTAAGCTGGTTTAATGTACGCAGCAACATGGGTTGCCCGTTTATGTCTGCCAACTGTTTTATCCCAGTAAAACGCTTGCTTTGACCACCTGCAAGCATCAATGCAGAAATTTTCATGCTGTTAATATGCCACTAATCGACTGGCCATCTTGTTGTTCAATAAAGGCATGGGCCTCAGATAACATAGATAACGCAATAGACTCTGGTAATTCACCCCCTAACCGCAGCCCCACAGGGTTAGCTAACGGCTTCACTAATTGTTCTCTCGTCATTGGCATCAACTCCAGCACCCTATCAGTGCGATGTGTTGGCCCCAACATGCCTACATATTTAGCACTACTGCTTTGCACTAATGCCAAAGACTGAGCATCTAATTTGATGTTGTGCGTCATGATAATAGCCATATCAATTTGCTGTAGCCATGGGCTCTGCGTAAGGGAGTCAATGGCGTGTCGAACAAGGCTCACACTGGCATCAAAGTGGCCGTCTCTGGCATAACTGGTTCGTGGGTCGACTAAGGTAATTTGCCATCCCAATTGCAGTGCAATCGCCACCACTGGACGAGCATCCACACCGCCACCAAATACAGCAAGATGGGGAGCCGGTTTGAGGACCTGACTAAACATGCCCGGTTTTGATATTGCTTGATGCTCAGGGTTTGCAATAGTTAAGCTGTTTTGTGGCAATTGTTCGTCGATAATCTGACAATACTCCACAGCTTGATTGTCTTCCAATAACCCGTAAAGATTATCTAGCTGTAAATAATGATTATTGTTGTCCACTGGCTGCAATAAAATACGCACCATACCGCCACAACCAATGCCCAACTTCCAGGCTAAGTCTTCTTCTTCACGCATATCATATTCAACAATACGATTACGCCCTGAATCCCAACAACGACGAGCCTGCAACATAATATCTGATTCAAGACAACCGCCGCTGAGCAAACCATAATATTGCCCTAGGTCGTTGATCATCATCATGGCACCGGCCTTTCTATATGACGAACCATCGGTTTCGATAATGGTCGCCAAAACCCATTTCTGCGTGTCTTTACTGGCACGCCACTGCTTTAATAACTGGTTTAATCGGTTTGCCACTCAGGGTTACTCTTTTTCTGATGATACATTTTCAGGAGAAACAGACGCTTGTTCAAAAGGCTCTCTGTGTTTACGTAAATCGATAACTAATGTTTCGGATATTTTATCTTGTATCGCTTGGCGGTTCGGATCCCAATAAATCTGCAAAAATCCTAATAAACCGGTGGCGAAGCCCGCACCGTAACCACCGTAACGCCCAAAGCTTTCCCACAAATTCAAGCTGCTGCCATCCAGTTTAATAACCCGAATGCCGAGCAACCGTTTACCTGGGGTTTGCCCCGTCCACCAGGCGGTAAAAATACTAAAATAAAACGCCGCCCAACCAAATCCCAAACCAAGATCAGCGGCGACTCCTTGCACCCACGCCAAAATACTCGGCGGGGAATTACCTTGAGTCTTTGGTCCTTCTATTTCAGTCAAGGTATCAAAAAAAGTCTGGGCTTTTTCTGTCTTTGTTTTTTTGTCCGTTTCCGCGTTCGGCTCATTCACTTCGTGCTTTTGCGGCTCTACCGCTTTGTCAAAGTCGATACTTTGCACAGCCGTATCCTGGGTATGAGGTAGTTCTTTTTCAACCGTTTGATAATGCCGTTCATAGACTTGTGTCATGGCGACGTCGAGTTGATTTTGCTGTTGAGGCGTTAAATCGACACTGACCGCATCGCCATATTCACTCAACACTTTTTCCGCTACGTCCTTTGTTAAGGGTAATGACGCTAAATCTCGTGCGAGTTTTTCACCCACTTGGGTCCAGCACAACAAAGGTTCAATGCACTTGCCATACGCGATATTTTTAGCGACCCTTTTGGTTTCCAGTAAATACTTAGCGGTCAATCCGATTAACGCCAAGTCGTCAGGATTGTCTAACTTAAGCTCCCGAAACTCGCCCTCTTCCACTAATTGTGCACGGACTTGTTGACTCTCATCAGGTGTGTCAATCACATCCCCAATAAACTCAATTGCTTTTGCCGCGATAAGAAACACCAAGATAGCCGTGATAAAACGCAGAGAGATACGCGCCAAATTAAAACGTTCTTTTGCTTAAGGCGATTACCCGCACGAAAAAATGTTACCGCCGCGACCAAGGCCAGAAGTACATCACTGGCTTGGCTTAACAGGCCAATTAATGCCACATCGACTAACAGAGCAATGCCACGTTTTAGTGGACGCGCTAAAGGCGTGCCAAAAAGTGATTTCGACACGTGAAAGGCATAGGGGGTAACAATATTTCGAGTTTCGTGCTGACTTAATTGAGAGGGATCAATGGGCGTATGTTCTAACGATGCTCGTGTTGGTTCGCTCACGCGCCCACCTTATTTATTTTTTGTGTAGCGCTTTTATCCCTTCTCCGAGGCCATCAATCGTCAACGGAAACATGCGCTGTTCCATAATGTCCTGCATAATACCGATAGACGCATAGTAATTCCAATATTGTTGTGGCTGAGGATTTAGCCAAATACCCTGTTTGAAGTGTTGCAAAATACGCCCCATCCATATGGCACCCGGTTCTTCATTCCAATGTTCAACACTGCCGCCAGGATAGGTTATTTCGTAAGGTCCCATAGTCGCGTCCCCCACAAAAATCACCTTATAGTCAGAGCCGTATTTATGAATAACATCAAACACCGACATGGTTTCCTTACCTCGGCGTTTATTGTCTTTCCATACACCTTCATACAAACAATTATGAAAATAAAAGTACTCTAAATGTTTGAACTCGGTATGAGCCGCTGAAAATAGCTCCTCACATTCTTTAATATGTGCATCCATAGAGCCGCCCACATCAAAAAACATCAACACTTTAATGGCATTGCGCCGGATCGGCATCATTTGAATATCAAGCAAGCCAGCATTTTTGGCTGTACCCTCAATCGTGTGGGGCATATCCAGCTCTTCACTGGTGCCGCTACGGGCAAATTTGCGCAATTTTCTAAGGGCAATTTTGATGTTACGCGTTCCCAACTCAACGTTACCAGCTAAGTCTCTAAACTCGCGCTTGTCCCACACTTTAGCCGCAGAAAAATTGCGGTTTTTATCTTGCCCTATGCGCACACCCTCAGGATTGTAACCATTGGCACCAAAAGGTGATGTGCCGCCAGTACCTACCCATTTATTGCCGCCTTCGTGGCGTTTTTCTTGCTCCGCCAGGCGTTCTTTGAGGGTTTTCATGAGCTCATCTAAGCCACCGAGCGCCTTGATTTTAGCTTTTTCTTCTTCACTAAAATGCCGCTCAATCTCTTTGCGTAACCATTCCTCGGGTATGTCTTTGCCAAACAAATCAATTTGCTGCACCCCTTCGAAATAATCGGCAAAGGCGCGGTCAAACTTGTCGTACTGACTTTCATCTTTTACCAAACACAAACGTGCCAAGTAATAAAATGCCTCAATGTCGGCAAATACCACCCCTTGCTGCAACGCGCTAAGCAAGTCCATCAATTCGCTCAAACTGACTTTGAGTTGGTGTTCTCTTAGTTTAAAAAAGAAATCAACTAACATTAGCGACGCGCCATGAATACCAACTTTTCAAAAAGATGAATGTCTTGCTCATTCTTTAACAACGCACCGTAAAGCGGTGGTATGGCTTTTTTGCTGTCTTTTTCGCGCAGGGCTTCAGGGGAGATATCTTCTGCAACCAAGAGCTTCAACCAATCGATTAGCTCAGACGTAGACGGTTTTTTCTTCAAGCCAGGAATATCACGTAAATTGAAAAACGACTCTAGCGCTTGATTCAACAAATCTTTTTTAATCTCGGGGAAATGCACATCCACGATCCGGCGCATCTCTTCTTGGTCAGGGAATTGAATATAGTGAAAGAAACAACGGCGTAAAAACGCATCAGGCAGCTCTTTTTCATTATTAGAAGTGATGATCACGATAGGACGCTGCACCGCTTTAACGGTTTCCCGAGTCTCGTAAACAAAAAATTCCATTTTATCCAATTCTTGCAGCAAATCGTTTGGAAATTCAATATCCGCTTTATCAATTTCATCAATCAATAAAACCGGGCGACCAGTGTTTTCAAAGGCGTGCCACAGCTTACCTTTGACAATGTAGTTTTTAATATCGTGAACTTTGTCGTCACCCAACTGAGAATCTCGTAAGCGAGATACAGCATCATATTCGTATAATCCTTGCTGCGCTTTGGTGGTCGATTTTATATGCCATTGAATTAATTCGGTCCCTAAGCTGGCGGCTAACTCTTCAGCTAACATGGTTTTACCCGTGCCTGGCTCCCCTTTAATCAATAAAGGACGTTCTAGGGTAATTGCAGCATTGACCGCAAGTCGTAGTTCATCGCTGGCGATATAATTACTCGTTCCATTAAAAGACATCAATACCTCGTACATATATTTAAGTGAGAGAAGACAACCTTGGCCGTCTAGACATTATTTGTTACGTTCAATAGCACCGTTAACTGAACTGGCACTACTTACGACTGTCGTTAATTATGCAATAGTTAACCGTGAGCCACGGTCAAATACCAATGAATAATTCTTAGTGTTAACTATTTCCATAAGATATAGCGAAAAAGCACTTTGAATTTACTCACTTCGCCTTAATCTTAGTAACCTGCCCCTTTGGTTTAAACAGACCTAAGGTATTTGACAGACCCGAGATATAAAACAAAAGTGCCGTTAACTAAAATGTACAAATCTACGTTATTGTTTTAAAGACGTAACCATTAGGCACCATCAAGACTTCAGAAAGGAAAATTTATGCAAGTTTATGACGACAATTCCCTCGCTATCGGTAAAACCCCGCTGGTTAAATTAAACCGTGTTACTGGCGGCAACGTCTATGCAAAAATCGAATCCCGTAACCCGAGCTTCAGCGTAAAATGTCGCATCGGCGCCAACATGATTTGGGACGCAGAAAAACGTGGTGTACTAACCAAAGACAAAGAATTAATCGAAGCGACCAGTGGTAACACTGGTATCGCATTGGCATTTGTTGCCGCTGCTCGTGGTTACAAAATCACCTTGACCATGCCAAGTTCAATGAGCTTAGAACGTCGTAAATTGCTCAAAGCGTTAGGTGCGAATCTAGTGTTAACCGAAGCAGCAAAAGGCATGAAAGGCGCTATCGCAGCCACTGAAGAGTTGATTGCCTCAGCGCCTGGTAAATACGTTCCACTAGAGCAATTCGAAAACCCAGCTAACCCTGAAATTCATGAAAAAACCACAGGCCCAGAGATCTGGAATGACACTGACGGTAAAGTGGATATCTTCGTTGCGGGTGTAGGCACAGGCGGTACGATCACAGGTGTGACCCGTTACTTGAAGAATACCCAAGGTAAAGCCATTACGTCAGTTGCCGTTGAACCCACTGATTCACCAGTGATCACCCAAGCTAAAGCAGGTTTGCCGCTGACGCCTGGCCCGCACAAAATCCAAGGTATTGGCGCTGGCTTTATTCCAGGTAACCTAGACTTAGACATCATTGATGCCGTTGAGCAGGTTACTAACGATGAAAGTATGGAGATGGCGCATCGACTGATGAAAGAAGAAGGGATCTTGGTGGGAATTTCCTCTGGCGCCGCGGTAGTAGCAGCCAAGCGCTGGGCAGAAAAACCAGAAAACGCCGACAAAGTTATCGTTGTATTACTCGCAAGCGCCGCTGAACGCTATTTGAGTAGCCCATTGTTTGCGGGTGAATTTGGTGACACTGAAGAAGTCCAATAAGCGATCTGAGCTTTAGGTTTAAGTAATTGTAAAGGGAGGCATTTTTGCCTCCCTTTTACTTTGTGGATAACGCAGGTACACTCTACCTTGTGATTCATTAAAAAGTAGCTCGCTCTATGTCGTTCCGTCGTCCTTTTCCATTGTTCTCGCTGTTATTTGCCCTGTTTATGCTGACTGCATGTGATGATCCCAAAAGCACCGGGGCCGGCAAATATGGCATGATGGACACTAATATTCCTGAATACGCCGCAGTTCAATTTTTCACTCATGTATATGGCGATAAAAATTTAGACGGCGCACTGCAGTTTGCCAGCCCAAAGCTTGCTCGTTTAATGAAATCGTACCGCATCAATCGTAGTGTCCAGCGACACGTATTAAATATGGCGTTCGATAAAGTCGAAATTAAACCCGGTGCATCCAATGCCGGGCGAAATGAGTTTGCCAAAGAAGCCAGTGTGTCATTGTTTTTTGAAGGCACCCTGAATGGCGAAGTAATCAAAGATTTGCGCACAGTAAAATTAGTGCGCATGAATAAAGGCTGGAAAGTCGACGAGGTTAGCGTTAACTAAGCCTGTCTTGCGGCGCCCCTCTTATTTGGCCTGAATGCTCAGTACCAATATTTCACTCGCAACCCTAAGACTTCACCCATGCCCGAAACACTCTCTCCACAACAAGCACGTAAACTTATTCTACATGCCCAGAGGCTTCCCGCAGGTAAGCAAACCACAAAGCCCATTTCCGCCACGCTAGCGGCAATTGAGGCCCTGGGATACGTGCAAATCGATACAATCAGTGCAATCGAGCGCGCCCATCACCACACCCTTTGGAATCGCACGTCAACCTATCAACCCCAGCACCTTGAGCAACTCGTTGAGCAAAAACAGGTATTTGAATACTGGGCCCACGCCGCCGCGTACTTACCCATGTCAGACTATCGCTATACACTGGTGCGCAAAGCCGCTCTGCAATCAGGAGAATTAGCCCATTGGTATCCGCGCAATAACAAATTGATGGCTGACGTACTGGCGCGTATAACGGCAGAAGGCCCTTTGATGGCCAAGGATTTTGACAAAGACGAAGCCGTCATCAAACGAAAACCGGCTGATTGGGCAAGTAAACCTGCCAAGCGCGCATTAGAATTTCTGTTTATGCAAGGGGATTTAATGATTGCTAAGCGGGCAAATTTTCACAAGGTGTATGACCTTACCGAGCGTGTATTACCTTGCTCAGTCAACACCTCGATACCAAGTGACGATGCGTATTTTCGTTTTTTAATTACCCGCTTTCTCAGCGCCAATGGCCTGGGCAAAGCCAGCGAAATAGCGTATTTACGTAAGAACAGTAAACGCGCGATACAAAAAAAATTAAACGCCATGCTTGAGGAAAAATCCCTTATCGAGGTAACGGTCGCGGGCGAGTCTTATGTCACGTTAACAGAGCAACTCGAAACACTCGAGCGCCCGATCAAACGCAATAAGTTACATATTTTGTCGCCCTTTGACAACTTACTGATTCAACGTAAACGTATACAAGCCCTATTCAACTTTGATTACTTGCTCGAGTGTTACGTGCCCCAAGCAAAGCGCCAATATGGTTACTTTTCATTGCCAATACTGTGGGACACGAACCTAGTGGCCAGAATGGATTGCCGGGTCGACCGAAAAACGAAAATACTGCATATTCATCATCTAGTGCTCGAAGCCAATTTACAAAAAACTGCCGCATTTCACCTTGCCTTACAACAAAGTTTAACGGCTTTTCTGATCTTCAATCAGTGTGATGAATATGTGTTGCATAAAACAACGCATTTGTCTTAACCTCGTATTTATTCATTTAATCTAGGGGCCAATGATGAGCGCTCGATATCAGCAAAAAATCCGTTTTGTGCTATTAAAAGAATTTATTTTAGCCAAAAAAGCGCGTGGCGCGGGGCATTACCAACAAGAGTTCAGCCATCTAGAAAATGCCCATGTATTGGGCCAACACTCGACCTATTGGCATAGCAAAGCACATTGTTTAATGTTGTTATGGGCAGTGCGCAGATCCGCAAAAAAAGAATTTGCCGGGCAACTGCTGCGTATTTTTGGCGCCTTAACCAAAACCGCTATCGGCTTAGTTCCTGCTGGCAATACGGGTGGCAGCAACATAAGCCCATTTAAAAGCCTGCCGTTAAGCACCCAACACGCCAAAGCGATTGCCAGGGCGCAGTCATGATTTATAAACCTTGGCTCGCCCTACCTCGTTAGCGGCAAATTACCTTCATGACATGACCAATACATCTAGGTAAGATGGCGTCCCTTCACGTATTGTCATTTTATCCTTAGCTGAGAGCCCTTTACATGTTACGACTGCCCTATTCATGGACCCACTCACTGGGGCCAATATTGGTCTGCGTTATAGCCATTATGTTATTTATCGCTGAGCCAACCAGCAGCATGTGGCTTGCCTATGATCGCAGTGCAATTGAGCAAGGCGAATGGTGGCGCATATTGAGCGGCAATTTTCTGCACACCAACCTCAATCACCTTTTGCTTAACCTCGCGGCGGTAGCCTTACTGTGGACGTTGCATGGCCAGTACTACCACACAGGTCAATATTTATGCATGCTTGTTATCTTTTCTGTGGGCGTTAGCATCGGCATTTATACCTTTGATCCCCAATTACAATGGTATGTGGGGCTTTCAGGCATTTTGCACGGGGCATTTGTCTGGGGGGCATATCAAGATATCAAATACGGCATTTTCAGTGGCTGGATATTGATGGTCGGTGCTTGGGCAAAAATAGCCAACGAGCAAATAGCCGGACCAAGCGGCAGCATCGCCCAATTAATTGATGCCAACGTCGCCATTGATGCCCATTTATTTGGTGCATTTTGCGGTTTATTAATGATTATTTGTGCACTGATCTGGCAGCAAAATAAAGGTTAATAGAAATAAACGAATATTAGTGCCTTAGTAGGTTGTTTCATTTAACCACTTACATCTCAGTAAGCGGATAGGAGCCTGACATAACCCAACAAGTCGAGCTAACAGGAACTTGCCTTTGCTAAGCAGTCAAAATAGCGGTCAAGATCGTTAACCCTACAATGGATGCCTGCCACTGTGCATCATGCCGAAAATGGAGTGGCGGCCCACTGCTTGCCATTGATTGCGGTACCGATGTGAGCATATCGCCAACGGATAATATCACTGTTTACGACTCATCCCAGTGGGCACAAAGAGGATTTTGTCGCCACTACGGCACGGACCTGTTTTACCGCCTGGGGTAAAACTAGCAAGACATTGTATCTGTGGGTCTATTTGATATCCCGAACGAGATTAAAGTCGCTTTTCACACGCAAATTTTTACCGAAGAAAAACCTGACTATTATGATTTACCAATCAAACCAAGATGATGACAGGTGAAGAAGTCTTTGCAGCGTTTGCCCAAAAAAATAGCCCTTAAACCCATTTATAACTGATGTTTAAGGCATTTAACCCTTGGATATATACAAGCTAGCAGTGGAAAAGGTGAAATGTAGGAAGCGCCAAAAGCTTTAATTAACTATTGACGCCGTTGTCTCCTGTTAGAGAGCAATTCATCGACAATGCTAGCTTTTCAATACCATGAGATGGCGTCCACTTTTTAAACTCAACAAAACCATTCTTCTTGTATAAGTTTATTGCAGGTAAATTACCAACAGCTGTTTCTACAATTGCTTTAGAAAAATTAAAAGACGCTAGAACATGGTTAATTAATTTATTTGCGATACCTCTTTGAAAAAAATCAGGGTCAACAGTCAAGCTGTCTATTTCTAGCTCTTTCCCCTTAAGTGCTACTTCTATCACTCCAGCAAGACAATTATTTTCAATAAAGCCATAAAACTGTGTTTTTGAATTTTCTATATCTTTAGCACTCCGGAATAGAGGGGGGAAGTCAAGAGTTCCAATAAGTTGAGCCTCAATTTTATAAGAATTTTGAAAAACTGTAAAAATCTTAGTGGCAACGTCTTCATGCGAATTATTAAGTTCTGTTATCATGTTATGCCTAAACCCACAATTTGCTCTGCTCTTTAACGCCGCATTTAAGTAGTGAGCAACGCAACCACTTAACCTAAACCATTGTGCCGTAAAAACTTAAGCAGATTCAAACCAATAATGCTGAGCGTTGCGAATCTGACTTGAACGCCCTGTTATATTTGATTTTCTATGTAGCTTGGGACATCCACTTTTTGCCCACCTAGTGAAAAGTGATGATCAAATGCATAAGCGATTTTCTCTAACGGTGCTCCACGGTAACCGACACTTTGAACTTCAGATATGTAGCGTCGCAAAAAGCCAATAGCACCAAGAGATTTCCATTGGGCAACATGCACCAACTCATGAAAATGCAAACGTAAGTTTTGTGCGACACTCGGTACTACGTAATAAGTGTTTTTATATGTAATACCCTGGACCTCCATATCAAGAAATTCGCCTAGACCAACTTGACGTAATTCTGGAAAGTCTGGCTTTAGGATGCTATCAACGATTACAAAATATGAGTTGGATAGAAACTCTTCAGAGTAAAAGCCAGCAAAATTATCGGCAAATAAAGCACAGCTTTGACGTTGATTCGAAAATCTATCGTTAGTTGAGTCAATCCATTCTTCGATTTGATTTAACACGATGAATTCCAATAAAATATAACGCTTATTATCGAGCAAGTCGTATATGTAACTACTCGTTTTTTTTTGGTTTTCGTGATCTTCATACGCTTACCCTATGATTTCACTCAGGGTATATCCCTACTATTTTGGGGGTTACAGCGCTTTAATAGGATCATCCTGAGGCTAACGCGACCTTTATGCGATTGAAAAACCTCCGTGTAACTCTTTTTTTGCCACCGCGTATGCAAAAAGACCCTCAGTCATTGGAAAGTTCAACTATTGGGGGTCACTTCGTATGGCGCAGTGTGCTTTTAGAGCTTGTAGCGGTATCACGAGTTTACATAAGCGGCTTATTTATCTGCGCGGCTGACAAACTTGTGCTCGCTGGTGCTGACTTTAATGCGCTCACCGCTGGAAATATATTCCGGCACTTGTACGGTTAAGCCTGTGCTTAAGGTAGCCGGTTTGGTGCGGGCACTGGCTGACGCGCCTTTAATAGATGGGTCGGTTTCTGTGATAACCAGTTCCACATTAGGTGGTAATTCGATACCCACTGCTGAACCGTTCACGATCATCACTTGCAGGCCTGTT
This sequence comes from Paraglaciecola polaris LMG 21857, assembly GCF_000315055.1. Taxonomy (GTDB): domain Bacteria; phylum Pseudomonadota; class Gammaproteobacteria; order Enterobacterales; family Alteromonadaceae; genus Paraglaciecola; species Paraglaciecola polaris. Next base: position 56,662 of record NZ_BAER01000074.1, read on the forward strand.
GTGTCTTCAGCAATGAACAGTAGCTCTTCTTCAATGGTTTCTTTATTGATGTTGTATGGCGTGTAGTCTTCTGAGTTCATGAACACGTATTCGTCACCGTCGATATAAGAGAATGTTACGGGCTGGCGTACAAAATCAGCGGTTTTAATTATTTCATCGGCTTTAAAGCTTTCGTCAGCTTTTGCACCTGTGGTCACTTCGTATAAGCGCATACGGTATAGGCTGGCACCAGCACGGCCACTTGGGGTGAGTTTATTGATTTCTTTAACCACATACACTTTATCGTTATGTTCAATGGCAGCGTTCTTTTTTACTTCACTTGCTTTTGGCATTGTATTTCGTCTCTGACGTTATTCTCTTACGAGCTTTCAAAATAAATTTTGCAATGAAATTACCAGAAACGGGATTTAAGGCAAGCAGATTCATCCTTGCACCCGGCATATTACGCGCATAAAAAAGCCCAGCATGATGAGCTGGGCTTGGTGTTGATGTTATTAGCGCTTAATTGCACCGTGCAATATCATTGCGCCTTATAAGGTGGTTTCAAACAACTTATAAATGCGGCGGTATTCGTCAAGCCAAGAGCTCGGCTGCACAAAACCGTGGGACTCCACTGGGTAAATAGCAGTTTCAAAGTTTTCTTTCTCAAGCTCGATTAAGCGTTGAACCAGACGTACTGTGTCTTGAAAAAATACATTCGAGTCCACCATGGGCGCATTGATTAATAATGGTTTTTCTAAGCCTTCTGCAAAATACAGCGGTGAGCTGCGCTCGTAGGCAATAGGGTCAACATCCGGCATATTTAAAATGTTAGCGGTATAACCACGGTTGTAATGCGCCCAGTCCGTGACTGGACGCAGTGCGGCTCCAGACTGGAATAAATCTGGCTGGGTAAACAGGGCCATAAAGGTCATAAAGCCCCCATATGATCCGCCGTAGGTACCGATGCGCTGGCGATCAACATTGGCATTTTCGACCAACCAATTGACTCCATCACGCAAATCATCAATTTCCGGTTTCCCCATATGACGATATATTGCGGTACGCCAATCCCGCCCATAACCCGCTGATGCACGGTAATCCATGTCCATCACCACATACCCTTGCTGGGCCAACATGCTGTGAAACATAAACTCACGAAAATAACCCGACCAACCTAAATGGGAATTCTGTAAATACCCTGCCCCATGATTAAATATCACCGCCCGGCGTTTTTGGCCGTTGTCGGTCTTATTGTCGGTTGGCATGTATACCCGAGAAAAAATAGGTTGCAGCGTATTGCTCGATTTCACTGGCACTATGTCCGGTGCCACTAACGGCATCGCTAAGAATTCAGCGCTGATGGTATGGGTCAAACGTGTGACCTGTGCACCTGGCGTGGCATCTTGAAGATATAACTCAGGCGGCATGGTGACACTAGAGTGCGTCAGCAATAACTTGCTTTCATCGGGACTGAGCGCGTAATCAGTCATACCGTTTAGGTCAGTCAAGGCTTCAATTTCGCCATTGCTCACGTTCACACGATAAATTTCATAAATACCCGGGTGTTTTTGATTTGCTTTGAAATACAGGTAGTCATCGTTTTGCGTGAGGGTTAAGTCGTCTACTTCAAATTGACCTGAGGTTAACGCACTGGCTTTTCCGCTTAACGGTTTTTTGTATAACTGGGCATAACCTGACTCTTCAGATAAGTAATAAAGTTGCTCGCTATGATTAAACCAACCAAAACTATTAAATTGATAATTGACCCAAGCATCGTCATGTAAACGGTGTTGATTAACTAATGTGTGCTGCTGTAAATCTACCGTGGCTAACCAGCGATCTTTGTTGTCCCAAGCTTCTAACATCACGGCTACCTGTCCAGCATCGCTGTGCCACTGTATCGCGCCTTGCGACCAATACCAGTCACTCATCAAGGTAATATCTCGTGGTAAACGGTTGCTTTGATAGGTTTTGCCTTTCGCTTTGGCATTTTCGCGTTTTACTGTAGCCAATACGTCTTCGTTATATCCGGGTAAGGATTGGTAACTCAGGGGATATTTTTTATGTTCGGTCAAATCGAGCAACCATAAATCATGATTAACCGGTTTGGCATCGGCCACACGTTGGCGCACGTCTTTGCGCTCAATACGGCCATCATCACCTATGTAGGCCGGCATCAAGTCTTCGTCGCTTCGATCTTTTTGACTTTTAGTGGTGGCAATCAGTAACCATTTACCATCTGGCGATAAGCTACTTTCGACCTTCTCATCGTTTTTATTAAAGTAAAAGGGTGACGGGGCAACACTAGCGTTTTGTTTTTGTAATGCCTGTTGCTGCTCAAAACGCAGTTTTTGATCATGGCGTTTTTTCGCCACATAATCGATTAAGGCAATTTGCTGCTCGGCGATATAGTCAGCTGGCTCATCAACACCTTTGGGTGCTTCGGCAAATTGCCAGGAAACCAACTTCTGTGAGAAACCGGTTTGCAAATCAATACTGAACAGGCCGTCGCCCTGTTGATAGGCTAAACGACCATCCTGTAAAAACTGCAATTGACGGGGAGATGCCCCATCTTGCGTGAGCTGACGAACGTGCTGCTGGGCATCACCGGTCAAGGTTTTAACAAAAATATTTCCTTCGAACACCCAAGCCGTTTTGGTCTGTTCCGGGTTGCTCACCCGGCGATCGTAACTAACACGTTGCAGCTGATTTAACGCCACCTGACTTGCTTCATCTATTGCCGAAGGGGCTTTTGGCTGGGCCGTATCTAGTTGCCACAAGTGCGTAAGTGGCGAGCCTTGCTCTTTACGCTGGTAAAACACGGTTTGGCTATCGTCGCCCCAATAACTGCTCAAGGGTTGTCGGCCAATCCAATCGGGATCGGCCATAATTTGTTCAAGGGTGAGGGTTGTGGCCTGCGCTGGTGAGATTTGATCCCCGGTGATAGTCGATATAGGCGCTTGTTTACTATCGACCTTGGCGCTGGTTGATGTTCCGGTGTTGGTGTTGGTGTTGGTGTTGGTGTTGGCACTGTGCGGTAAATCCGCTGTGTGCGTTGCACTACATGCAAACAGGCTGCTGGCAATCAGCATCACAAGTAGCTTTTTAGAATAGTTATACATTGTTGTTTTCCCTGAAAATTTTGTAATTTTTTTGAATAACAATTTACTTTAAACGTAAAATCAATCAGATTAAACCTATACACAAACACACTTACAAAATTCTCCACACTATAATTAGTATTCCACGAGAGAATGTATAGCAAAGAAAACAGAGGCTATTATGAAGAAGTTACTCGCCATCGTCTGCTTGATGTTTATCAGCAATATGGCCTACAGCGCCGAATGCCCCGATTTATTGAAGTTTGTAAAACGTAAACTCAATTCTCAAGAAACCGTCAACATGTGTGAAGCATACGCAGGTAAAACCGTCCTGTTCGTTAACACCGCCAGTTACTGTGGATTTACCCCTCAATTCAAGGGCCTAGAATCTCTGTACCGTAAATATAAAGATCAAGGTTTAGTGGTACTTGGGTTTCCTTCTCACGATTTTAACCAAGAAGACAAAGATGAAGGTAAAACAGCAGAGCTGTGTGAATTAACTTACGGGGTAGAGTTTCCGATGTTTGAAGCCATGCCCGTGCGCGGCCGTGATGCAGATCAGCTATATAAGATGTTGGCAAAAAAATCTGGCACTACGGTTAAATGGAACTTCTATAAGTACCTGATGGATAAAAACGGCAATTTGGTTCACACCTTTGCATCATCAACTAAGCCGTCTGATCCATTATTGGTTGAAACACTTGAGCGCACACTGAAACTTTAATGTAATCGCTATCAGGTTTTCACCAACAGCCATCAAGCAAAAAGCCCGAGATTAATCGGGCTTTTTTGTGACGTGAATAAGACAATAATGCTTAGGCGAATTCTGGTAATAGCTCAGTCATTTTCTCCCGAGCATCCTGCCATGATTTCTGCGCTGAGTCTTCGCCCATATTTAGGCCTTCAAGATAAATGAAGTTCACATCCGTAATCCCAATCAATCCAAAAACCAAGCGCAAATATGGCGTTTGCGTATCACTGTCTGTGCCTTGATAAATACCGCCACGTGCGGCCATTACATACACGGTTTTGCCGGTTAAATGGCCTTTAGGACCTTCAGAGGTATAACTAAAGGTACGCCCTGCCCGGGCAATACGGTCAATCCATGCCTTAAACGTACTTGGCATAGTAAAATTGTACATAGGCATACCTATGACGATAGCATCACTGTTTTCTAACTGGGTTAATAAATCGTCAGAATAGGCTGCTAACTTCGACTGCTCTGGTGTCATGTTGTCGCTGATCATGCTCCACGTTTGCATCTCTTGGGCGCTAAGGTGCGGTAGGTTCAGTTGAGACAAATCTACTGTGTGCACTGCGAGCGCTTCGCGCTCTTGCCAATTCGCCACAAACTCTTTTGTTAGCTTGCTTGAATGGCCATTTTCTTGTTGCAAACTGGCGTTTAACACTAATACATTTTTCATCTTGATTCCTCGTGATATGGCTTAATTGCGTTTAGTATATATAAATTTTACCGAACGAAAATCGCATTAAATCGAGGAGTTCATTCTATTTATTAGAATTAAAAGCAGAGGGTAATCAGCCAGATCGACGGTAAAATTGCACCCCTTTATCTTCTATGAGTAAACGCATCTTTTGGTAAATATCGGGCCTGAATACCTTGCCAATCAAATCAAGGGGAATCGTCACATTAGGCGGTATTTGCCCAGCACTGACCATATGCTTAATTAACCATTCGCCACGAACCAACTCAGGTTGATTAATACAACCATTGTTACTCACCGAAAACTGATTATAGGAGGGTATGCTACGCGGTGGCATCGATTTATGCGTTAAACAGCTGCCCAGTAAAGATGGCGCAATTACATCTAACTCAGCGTCTAAATATTCTGACTGACTCAATAATCTCGCCGCTTCAAAACGATTCGGAACCGACTCTAACCAAGAGCAGGCTTGCTTGAGCGCAGCACACAAAGCTAACACTGAATTAGGGTTTTTCTGATGCCAGCTATCTAATAAACCGAGTACTTTTTCCGGAGAATCTTGCCAAATATCGAATGACGTTAGGGCTGTCATGCCAATGCCAGCGCGCACAGCCTTAGCATTCCATGGTCCACCTACGCAGAATCCATCGATATCACCGTTTTCTAGGCATTCCACCATGTTAATAGGCGGTATAACCAGCAAGTCTACGTCGTCTAAATTGACCTTAGCCGCTTTTAGCCAATCGCGTAATTGGTAATAATGGCAGCTATAGGGAAATACCGTCGCGAACTTCAGTTTTGCTAAACCTCGGTGTTTACGTTTCTCGACAACTTTTTGCAGCAAGTACCCTGCCATCGGCAAGGTAACGTTAGTGATCTCGTTTTCCTTTAGTACTTCTTGTAATAACCCTTCTGACAAGGTGATGGCGTTACCGTTTAAGCTCAGTACTAATGGCGTGATCACATTGGCAGATGGCGCACCAAGACCCAGTGCACTAGCGATTGGCATCGGGGCTAACATTTGCGCGGCGTCTAAAACACCTGCGTGTAATTTGTCGCGTAACGTTGACCATGAGTTTTGTTTTTGCAAGGTAACATTCAAACCCCATCGCTCGAAGAAACCCAATTCTTTGGCAACGATAAGCGGGGCGGAATCAGTCAGGGGAATAAACCCAAGGGTAATGTCGGGTTGTTCTAATTTAATCATGATCATTTCCTTTTTCAAAAGAGCGCAGCATGGAAACGATGGTTTTCGCGACATTTTCAAGCTTCTGTCCTGTGTCCATAGCGGTTTTGCGCATACTGTGAAAAGCTTGTTCTTCACTCATTTTATTGCTTCTCATTAACAAGCGTTTCGCTAAATCGATGGTTTTTCGCGACTCAAGTTGCTGCTTGGTATCGTTTAACTCATCTTTTAATTTATGGAATTCTTTGAATCTTGCCACTGCGGCATCGAGTATGGGTTTCACCCGTTCAGGATCGATATCCCCGACGACATAAGCACTCACCCCAGATTGCACTGACAAATTAATCGTTTCCGTGTCTTGTTGAGATGAAAACATCACCACTGGCTTGGGGTTATAGTGGGAAATAGTGTGCAGGCTCTCTAACATATCCCGATTAGGTGATTCAATATCAATGACGATGATATCCGGCTGAATTTCATCGACTTGTTTCAATAATCCGGCTTGGGTGCAGGCTAAATGACTGACTTTATAACGAGAATTATCTAAGGCAGTCACTATGGACTCTGCACGCTGAACATTTTCATCAATGAGCAAAATATTCAGCTGCGACTGAGCGGCTAAATGGGATTGGCTTTTCGCTGTGGATATCAACAGATGTTCCTGGATTAATAACGCTATGTGTCTTGACCACAACAGGTGCAAAGCTCAAGCCAACAAATTATGTCATTAAAAACATAACGTTAGCGATAAAAATAAAAGTGAAATTACGTTTAACCGTACACAAATGTGCAAACGCACCATGAAAGTGCAGAGGATTGCACAAAAATTAACCGCGAAATTTATTAACCACAATAAAAGAAAGCGAAAATTGCTCTACGCCAATTTGTCCACCACAGTAAAATGAGAAGGTAAAGGGTGATCAGTGCGCTTGATGCTGACCCAAGGTGTCATATGCTGGAGCATCATTTTGCACAGGTTCCGAAAACGGCCATTTTGTATCGCGTTCTTGCCAGCAGTGCTGTGCTTGCACTTGAGCATCTGCCAACGATAGTTTATCGGTTAATATATACATTAAACTCAGACTGCCAATAATGGCCTGGGTCGCATAATCATTAACCTCTTCCCCTTGCCACACATTACGCAATTGCTTGCTATCTAAGCTTTTGGGTTTCACTACCCAATGGCCAAGCGATGCAGGTACATCCACTGTGGTCTCTTTGTCACTTTGACAAAGATGCAAGGTGACATCGCGCTCTGGGTTATATTCCACCTCACCACCTTCACCACGAAAACACAAAATAGTGGTGTGACTGTCAGAGACTTGTCTGTTGACCAAAGCGGCACAGCGACTATGTTTACGGTCGACATCACGATGAAATACCCCTTGCAGGCTATTCGGTGCATGACTGGCATTGAGCATACGGGCCAGCGTATTAGCACAGGAGCGTAAACCAAACTGACTCCGTAGCTGGATCATGGCGTCCAACTTAGGGTTAATGTTCGCCAAGTCCATATAACAAAATCCATATTGCTCGAGCTGAGCAGCCGCTTGTATGGCATCTTTTGCCACATCAATACCTAAGTGCGCTAAGACATCTTTAAGGTACAAGCGATTTGAATCGGGCTCATGGGTACCGTGTAAAAAGACCTTTTTTCCGTCTTGCGCGAATGCCATCACGGCGAGTAAAAACCAAGGTAGGTGACGACGTTTTCCGGCATAGCAGCCTAAATCTATATCGATAGGCAGTCCCGCTAATTGTGGCTGATTGACCTCGCGAAATGCCTGAATAAAACCCGCTAATTCCTCAGCGGTTTCTTCTCGCACCCTGAGTAACATTAAAAACGCCCCTTTCTGCTCAGGGGTGATTTCATCGTTAATTAACATCTGCATGGCTTGATAGGCTTGGGTTTGCGTGAGCGTACCACCAGCCCTTTGTCCGCGACCTATAATGCGAATAAATTCTTTAAATTCAGGCTGGGTATTCGATGTACTGTTTGCTGTCATGTATGTTGAAACGCCTACAGGCTGTAATTGCCGTCAGTAATGCAGCGCAAATGAAGCAAGCCAATCTTATACAAAAGATTGTACTATGCAGTGCGCGCTGCCCAATAAGGTGCTGAGCATTGTAAACTGTCTTGCTGGTGATACGAAACCACCTGTTGTCGCTTACTTACCACTTCACCAACAATAATCAGTGCAGGTCCGGTAAATTGTCTACATGCTAGGCGCTGGGCAATGTTTTTGACTTGGCCGATACACACTTGCTGCTGAGTACTCGTGGCTTTGTCAATAATGGCCACTGGCATGTCCATCGGCAAACCGTGCTGTAGCAATTGCTGCATGATCGATTCAATACGTCTCAGTCCCATATAAAACACCAACGTCTCGGCATTTTTTCCTAGGGCATCGGGCATAGCACCGCTAACCAAGCTTTGCCAATCGGGTTGCAAAGTGGCGTCTTTTAAGTGCGCGGTAATAAAGCGTACAGACTGAGCACAATCTCTATGGGTTAGCGGTATCCCTGCGTAGGCAGAGGCACCAGAAGCGGCGGTGATCCCTGGAACAATACTAAAAGGTATTTGGTGCTTAGTCAGCATTTCACATTCTTCGGCGGCTCTGGCAAAAATGGCCGGATCCCCTCCCTTTAAGCGCCCAATCGATTTACCTTCTTTGGCCACACTGACCAACAATTCACTTATCTCTATTTGACTCATACTATGCTCACCGCATTTTTTACCCACAAAACGGCGCTCAACATGGGGAGGGATCATGTCGAGTATTTCCGGATTGACTAACCAGTCATACATCACTACGTCAACGCTTTGCAGTAAACGGTAGGCTTTTAACGTCAGTAACTCCGCATCACCTGGTCCTGAGCCAATTAAATGCACATGACCGTGTTTTGCGCCTTTAAAAACGCTGGAATGTGCGTCGTTATGCCGTTGTCTGGAATGAAGCTGGTTTAACCGATTTGCTTCACCGGGATTAAAACGATTGCCCTTAGCGCTGAATTTGACGACTTGGCTAACAAATTGAATCAACCCTTGGGGTATTAATAAATTCATCTGGGAAAAAACATTTAATGGCGAGTTCATAATAAGGTCTCCACGGCGATACGTTCGCCGCTATGTTTGCTGGGTTGATTTGCTTGATTTTGCACGCTAGCATTAGGGGTGTCTGAACTGACAACTGCACTATCGATGAAAGTGGAAGAGCGCGTGTGGCCATGCAGTTTAATCAATTGCTGCAATTCACTTTTACATGAGCCACAATTGGTTCCGCATTTTAGCGTTTCGCCTAAACCATCAACACTGCTGCAGCCCTGCTCTATTTCACTCACTATGGCGTTAATCCCCACCTTGAAACAGCTGCATATTAGGCGTCCTTGCTTAAATTCAGCCTCCGGCTCCGAGCGTAGTAAGGCGCTTTTTTGCTCAATATTTAGGGATCCTTCTGCTAGTAAGGCACTGAGCCACAGCGTATTAATATCTATTGGCTGTAAGGCGCTGAAGGCGGCAAATTGCAGCTTTTCATCCTGCACAGCATACAAGCTCTGTTGTGCACCAGCCTGATACACAGCCCAGCTATACGGCCCTTGACTGGCCTGCTGCATCAGGTCTTTTAAAACTAAAACGGGAATGGCATCTTCGGCTACACCGACTTTATGTTCACCTGTTGTGTAATCCGGTAATTCACACAGACTGATACGCCCACTGGCGAACGTTAACATGTCCCCCCCAGCGATTTTGCTTAGGCGCCAATAATCCAATTGTGCGCACATCATGCGTAAAACCGATTCACGCTGATGCACATCATCAGCAATAAATATTTGCCCGTGGTGTAAAAAGCGTACTTTAGTGACGCTAATTGCAGCATGTTTTAATTCCGGTTGCCCAGAAATACGGTCGTTGGCATCCGTGTACAAATGACTGATATTTGCCGAGGAAGCATTTTGCTCACTCCAATGGATAGGGGCGAAAAACTCTCCTAGGCGCTGACCATCGTCAATTTGCACAGGCAAGATGACTTGACTATCACTAGGACTAACCGTCGACGAAAGCGCCAACAAATCACCACTTTTAACCGCTAGTTGGGCGGCGTCTCGTGAGTGCATACTCAATGTTGCATAAGGAATATGACGGGTTAAGTCAGCACTGGTGCCAGTGCGTGTCATGGTGTGCCACTGATCCCGTACCCGGCCGCTGTTCAGTACAAACGGAAAATCGCTGCTTGTTAATTGCTCAGGGGTTCGAACTTCAAGTGCAATGAATTGCGCTTTTTTACTTGGGGTGAAATAACGACCATCGCTAAACATGCGCTTAACTCCCTGAGGATTCGCCTGATTAACGGGCCATTGAATTGGCATAAGATTGTCGTATTGCCCCTGAGTTAGCCCGCACAATCCAGATAAATCGAGATCCCGGTTGCCGTTATTTTTTTCCGCGGTTAAACCACAATATTCAGCGAAAATTTCGCTGGCAGTTGAAAAGTTAAAACCAGCAGAAAAACCCATCGCCTTTGCCACATCACAGATGATTTGCCAGTCGTGGCGAGTTTGTCCTGGTGGCGGTAAAAACCCTCGTTGACGGGATATTCTGCGTTCAGAGTTGGTAACCGTGCCATTTTTCTCTGACCAGCCAGTAGCAGGTAACACCACATCAGCCATGTTAACGGTGTCATTGTTTGCCACACAGTCAGACACCACCACCATTTCACATTTCTCTAGTGCCGCTTTAATTTTATGCCTATTTGGCATACTGACCATGGGGTTGGTCGCCATGATCCACACCGCTTTTACGCTGCCCTGCTCGATGGCATCAAACAAGTCCACTGCTTTCAATCCGGGCTGCGTCGCAATACGTGGAGATTGCCAATAGTCCTGCACGATTGAACGATGTTCTGAGTTGTCTATATCCATATGACAAGCCAACATGTTGGCTAACCCACCTACTTCACGACCGCCCATGGCATTCGGTTGACCGGTAATCGAAAACGGTCCACATCCTTGGCGACCCATTTTACCGGTTGCCAAATGACAATTGATGATAGCGTTAGCTTTATCTACGCCGCTGGTTGATTGATTCACCCCCATAGAGTAAAAACTCAGCGCAGAGTCACTGCTAGCAAACATGGTGTAAAACTGTTCAACCTGGGTGACGCTTAAGTCACAGTGCTGAGCGACTGCATCGAGTGTCCAAGGCTCACACGCCCCGAGGGTGTCAGTAAAACCTTGGGTAAAGGCATGAATATATTCTTGCTCTACGACATCATTCTTGGCTAAGTAGTGCAGCAAACCGTTAAACAGCGCCACATCGCTGCCCGGCTTTAGCGGTAAGTGTAAATCACCTGCTTCACAACTGGCCGTGCGACGGGGATCAATAAAGACCAAGCGCATATTGGGATTAATTTTTTTAGCGCGCTCGATACGTTGAAACAATACAGGATGAGTCCACGCTGCATTTGAGCCTACCAGCACCAATAACTCAGTTTGCTCTAAATCTTCATAACAACAAGGTACGGTATCTGCGCCAAATGCACGTTTATAAGCCGCTACGGCAGAAGACATACACAAGCGCGAGTTGGTATCTATGTTCGCGCTACCGATATAACCTTTCATTAATTTATTGGCGACGTAGTAATCTTCAGTCAGTAACTGCCCTGAAACATAAAACGCCACGGCATCAGGGCCATGTTGCTTGATCACATCGGAAAATTTGTCGGCAATGGTAGCAATCGCTTCAGACCATTGGACGGTTTCACCGTTGACCAGAGGTGCTAATAGGCGCCCTTGAGTAGAATTGGTTTCCGCTAGTTTACTTCCCTTAACACACAAGCGCCCAAAATTGGCTGGGTGATCAGCTGTGCCTTTTACACTCAGTAGTTGCCCAGTATTACCCTGTAATTCGCTGGTCACGTCTACCCCACAACCCACACCACAATATGGACAAGTCGTGGTACTTAGCTGGGAGCAGCTTGGCTGCTTAACCGCTACATTAGAGGCTTGGTGAGGCAGCTGAGATTGGGGCGTGATATCAGTCATCGAAATGGCCTTATACATAAATGAAGTAACAAACGAGCTGTGTTAGCTAAAACTGATTTTGCTTAAATTATGATTAATCTAAGCAAAATAGCGTTTAACCTGTCACGTGATGAAGATGGGCTTGATAACCTAAGCAGTAACCTAAAATGCGGTGACAACCTCGTCTTATCAGCCCGGCGTAAATGACCGTTAAGACGCAAGGGCCAGTTGTACCTTGTTACCTTCAACACGAACACCAAACACATTCACTTGACGTTGTTCATCATCAAGACATTCTCCGCTTGCCAAGCAATAGCGCTGCTTAAACAAAGGGGATATGACCACCGTTTTGTCCGCAACAGAGCCGATTAAACCACGATAGAGTACATTCGCTTTACCGATGGGATCCCAATTGCTAATGGCGTAATAATAGGTTTCATCTCGTTGTTTTATTTTGAATATAGCGACTTGTTCGCCGTTAACTAGCGCACAAACGCCGGAGTTATCTACAAGATCACCTAGGTTACAAATATCAGTCCAATTTTTAACTGTGCTCATAAATTACTCCTTACACCAACTCAACATCGATAATTTGTTCAGCACTTTTGGCTGACCGTTTCAGTTCGTCAAGCTCAGACTCTGTGGCAGGGCGGATTTGCTCACGCTCTTGCACAAAGACAATTTGCTTGTCACTTTCATCACTGTTTACGAACTGACGGAAACGCTTGCGTGACTCTTCACTTTCAATCGCTGTTTTCCACTCACATTGATAGGTATCTGCGATATGTTGCATTTGCCGCTCTAACTCTTCTCCTAGGCCCAACGAGTCGTTGATCACCACGTCTTGCAGGTAAGCCAAACCTCCTTCGAGATTGTCCATCCACACAGAAGTACGTTGTAAACGGTCCGCAGTAGCCACATAAAACATCAATACTCTGTCGATATATTTAACTAACGTTGCATCGTCTAAATCCGTCGCAAATAAATCGCCATGGCGTGGCTTCATGCCGCCGTTACCACAAACGTATAAATTCCAGCCGTTTTCAGTGGCAATAATTCCAATGTCTTTACTTTGCGCTTCGGCGCATTCTCGGGTACAGCCAGATACACCGAATTTGATTTTATGGGGAGCGCGTAAACCTTTGTAACGGTTTTCTAAATCGATCGCTTGGCCTACTGAGTCTTGCACGCCATAACGACACCAAGTACTGCCCACACAGGATTTCACCGTACGTAAAGACTTAGCGTAGGCGTGGCCGGTTTCAAAACCCGCCGCAATAAGCGCTTCCCAGATAGGAGGCAATTGCTCAACTCGGGCACCGAATAAATCGATACGCTGGCCACCGGTAACCTTGGTATACAGGTTGTATTTTTTCGCCACTTGGCCAAGTACAATTAATTTGTCTGGGGTAATTTCGCCACCAGCGATACGCGGTACGACAGAGTAAGTGCCATTTTTTTGCATATTACCCAAATAGGTATCATTGGTGTCTTGCAAGGCCACATGTGGCTTTTCTAATACAAAGTCATTCCACACAGATGCCATGATAGAACCCACAGCAGGTTTACAAATTTCGCAACCTAAGCCATGGCCGTGCTTTTCAACCAGCGCATCGAAGGATTTTATTTTGCCTACTTTCACCATGTGATAAAGCTCTTGGCGTGAATAAGCAAAGTGTTCGCAAATGTCTTTTTTCACTTCAACGCCACGTTTACCCAACTCGCTATCTACCACGGTTTTGAGCAATGCCGAACAACCACCACACCCTGTGCTCGCTTTGGTGCATGATTTCACCGCTGATAGGTCGCATGCCCCGCCGTCAAAGGCAGCAATAATGTCGCCCTTTGATACGTTGTGGCACGAACAGATCGTCGCCGTGTCAGGTAAGGCGTCAGCGCCTAATCCTGCAGGTGCATCACCAGATGCTGGCAGAATGAGACTTTCAGGGTGCTCAGGTAAATCAATGCCGTTAAGGGCATATTGTAAAAGGGTATCGTAATCACTGGTGTCACCAACGAGCACAGCGCCGAGCAATACACTCTGTTCTCTATTGACTACAATTTTCTTATACACACCGTCAGGCTGGTTCTCATAGATATAGGTTTGCGCGCCAGGAATGCGTGCATGGGCATCGCCAATAGAGCCCACCTCTACTCCCATCAATTTGAGTTTGGTGCTCATGTCTGCACCAAGGAATTCAACGTCTCCGCCGGTTATGTGACTCGCCGCAGCCCGGGCCATAGTGTAACCAGGTGCGACCAAGCCAAAGATAAAGTTATTCCACAAAGCACATTCGCCGATGGCATAAATGTCTGGGTCCGAGGTCAAACAATGATTGTTGACTATGATGCCGCCGCGCTCACCAATGTTGAGATCATATTGACGGGCTAAAGTGTCTTGGGGGCGAATACCCGCAGAGAACAAGATCATATCGGTTTCAAGAAAATCGCCATCCGCGAAACACATGCGATAACGACTGGTTTCACCGGCTTCAATGCGCTGGGTTGCCTTTTGGGTATGCACTTGCACACCCAGGGATTCAATTTTGTCCCGCAATAAACGGCCACCACCGGTATCAACCTGCACGGCCATTAACTGAGGGGCAAATTCCACAACGTGAGTTTCAAGTCCAGCTTCACGTAACGCATTTGCCGCTTCAAGACCGAGTAAACCACCGCCAACAACCACACCGGTTTTGCTTACCTTAGACGAAGCACTGATATCTTCAAGATCTTCAATGGTGCGGTAGACCAAACAATGGGGTTGATCATTGCCTTCAATTGGCGGCACAAATGGATACGAACCCGTGGCCATAATAAGCTTGTCATAAGCGAATGTTTGCCCTGACTTGGTTTTCACCGATTTGGCTTGTTTATCAATATCAACAACAGCAGCATCAAGATGGAAATCCACCCCCAAAGCTGAATATTGTTCCGGAGTTGTCAACGCGAGATCGTCTGCGGTCTTGCCGGAAAAATACTCAGATAGGTGCACCCTGTCATAGGCTAAGCGTGGCTCTGCCGATAGCACAGTCACGTTATAGTGCACCGAGTCGTCGGTTTTTCCATGGTTGGTGATTTGCTCAACAAAATGGTGGCCCACCATTCCATTTCCCACCACCACTATATTTACTGTGTTTGCTGACATGTTGATCCCCTGGTCGATGTGTTTGTTCAACGAAATTTGCCCATAAAAAAAGCCCACAAGACTGCTTATTCTCAGTCTTAGTGGGCTTCTTTGCCTGTTCTGCGCCGCACGCTATTGCCGGCTAAGTACATATAATGATTATTGTGTGTGTAAGCTTGTCGACTGCGTAACACGGGTATTGCTTTACTGTGAACAAACTAATGCAGGATCATTGCCAACAATTTAATCCTTATTAATCATATGGTTATATAATTTTTTTTTTGAACAATAAATTTAAGTGCGTTAATGTGGTGCAAAATATCAAAAATAGAGCAAAGCCGACTTTTATAGATAACGCTAAAAAAGCGTACGTAAAAACGGAAATGGAATAGCGGCTACGGCAGTCGATGGTATTTAACCACCGCTCACTGGAGTCGGGTCACGGATAAACGCTTATTGTTTGCACAAACACCCTAGCTAAGGCTATTTTTATTTCCTTTGTGCTAGCAAAAACGGCACACTTACCGATTAGCTTATTGACTTTAATTACCTTGCCCTTGCTTGCGTTCATGGGCGGATAACCACACAACCTGTAAAGGATGACTCATACCATGTCGCTAATTCGTTCACTTTCATTGCCGTTAATTGCAGCGGCCGCTCTTTTAGCAGCCACAGCCGATGCTGCATCGGTATGGAAAGTCACCTCAGGTGACAACAGCCTGTATATAGGCGGCACCATTCATATACTTGCGCCAGACGATTACCCGTTACCAAGGGAATACGATAAAGCGTATCAACAAGCTTCAACGTTAGTATTCGAAACCGATATGGCGGCACTGAAAGGCAGCGAGTTTCAGCAAAAAATGCTTAGCATGATGACCTACACAGACGGTCGCTCATTAAAAGACGACTTGTCCCCTGAAAGTTATGCCAAAGTGGAAGCTCATCTAACCCAGCGCGGTATTCCCATCGCACAAATGGCCGCAATGAAGCCCAGTTTGATCAGCATTACCTTGAGTATTATTGAACTCCAGGGCCTTGGTTTCACCAGTGAAGGTGTCGATCAGTTTTACGCTGATAAAGGTGCTCAAGAACAAAAAGCCATAAGCTGGTTAGAGACGCCCGATGAGCAATTGAATTTTATCGCTAATTTAGGCGGTGACGATAACGATGCGCTAATTGAATATACCCTGCGGGATATTAAAAAAATGCCGAGCTTAATTGGTGACATGCGCTCCAGTTGGCGCGAAGGTGATATGCAAACAATGGCCAATATCAGCATAGTGCCCTTTAAAGCCGATTATCAGGAAATATACCAAGACTTGATCGTCAAGCGTAATGGAAATTGGATGCCACAAATCGAAGATATGCTAAAAACCTCAGACGTTGAATTTATTCTGGTTGGTGCGATGCATTTGGCCGGTGAAGACAGTGTACTGACCAAGCTCAAAGCGCAAGGTTATAACGTCGAAAAACTTTAAACCACAGACACGATTAGCGATAAAAACGAACAGGATTTTATGCCCCCTACTATCACCAAAGAACTCGCCCTGCGTTATGCCCGGCAAATATTGCTGCCCGGGATCGACTTAGAAGGCCAAGAAGCCCTAATGGCGGCGAAAGTGTTGATTATAGGGGCCGGCGGCTTGGGCTGCGCGGCTGCGCAATATATTGTCAGTGCCGGCATTGGTGAAGTCACATTAGTAGACGACGATGTTGTTGAACTGTCCAATCTACACCGGCAAATACTGCATCACGAACAGGATGTCGGTACGAAAAAAGTCGCATCCGCTAAAACAACGCTATTGGCCAACAATAGCCAGTGCATCATCAACACCTTTGATGAGCGTCTTGATGATGACATATTAAGCGAACAAATTTCTCGCCATCAGGTCGTGCTTGATTGCACCGATAACTTGGCCACTCGTCAACAAATTAATGCCTTGTGTTTTACCCATAGTGTCCCCCTTATCAGTGGCGCAGCAATTCGCTTTGAAGGCCAGGTCAGTACCTATTTGATGGATCAACAAGGCCCGTGTTACCAATGCTTGAGCCAGCTGTTTCCCGAACAGCAACTAAGCTGCGTGGAAGCAGGCGTTATCCCACCCTTGGTGGGGGTTATTGGCAATCTGCAAGCGCTAGAAGCAATCAAATTACTAACCGGCACGGGTGAGCTACTTAACGGTATTTTGCAACTTTTTGATGCCAAATCGACTCAGTTTCATCGTTTTTCAATTCCTAAAAACCCCACTTGCACCGTGTGTTCTCACTCACGCTGAACTGCTCCCAGAGGGCGACTGTAACTCACGGTTTTAAGACATTTTTTAACACAAAAAACTGCCAATTTATTTTACATTTAGACTTTCGTTGCATGCCCCTTGTCAGTAACATTGGGCAGCTAAGGAATTCTTCGATTAAGTAGTCTAATTTTATGATAGTAAGTTGCGACACCCCGGGTTTGTTACCGATATCACAAGCGCTGAACGCCATGCGCGCAGCGATTTCTGCCGTTCAAGAACAAGAACTGTGCAGCCTTATGCAGGCTCGTGGGCGCATCTTAGCCGAAGATGTTATTTCCCAAGTGAATGTCCCCCCGAGTGACAATTCTGCTATGGACGGTTACGCCATGGTCGCAGCCGATTTGCAAGACACCGACAGCTTAAAATTAATCGGCGCTGCTTATGCAGGCATCCCTTTTGCTGGCTCTGTCAGCAAAGGCCAATGTGTGCGCATCATGACTGGCGCAATTATCCCTGCTGGGGCCGACGCTGTTGTGATGCAAGAGAACACCAGCGAACTTGCTTCACCATCGAAGACCAGCACAGCTGACGAGCATCAACACAAAATAATTCAATTTACCCAGCGCCCCAAATTGGGTAACAGTGTGCGTAAAGCAGGTGAAGATATCACCCAAGGTGCGGTCGTCCTTAACAAAGGCACACGCTTACTCCCCTCCCATTTGTCCTTGTTGGCATCAGTTGGGATCGCCAATGTATCAGTGGTACGTAAACTCAACGTGGGTTTGATTGCCACAGGCGACGAATTGGTTTCCCCTGGTGAGGCACTTAAAGCCGGACAAATATACGAAAGTAACCGCTATGCTCTACATGCAATGTTGCAAGAGTTTGGGGCCAATATTATCGATTTTGGTATCGTTGAAGATAAACTTGACAGTTTACAACGCACTTTCGCCGATGCCGACCGTCAGTGCGATATGGTGCTGTCATGTGGCGGTGTTTCAGTGGGCGATGCTGACTACGTCAAAGAAGTATTACAAACGCTGGGCAGTGTTAATTTTTGGAAGGTCGCCATCAAACCGGGCAAACCGTTTGCTTTTGGCAAGTTAAGTCAAGCCTGGTTTTGTGGGCTACCAGGCAACCCTGTCTCGTCGTACGTCACGTTCGAGCAATTAGTCAAACCCGTTCTGGAAACCCTAAGTGGGCAAACGCGCCGCCCGGCTCTATTACTCAATGCCACAGCCGACTGCGACATTCGTAAAGCCCCTGGCCGTGCAGACTATCAGCGCGGCATTTACCGTCTTGATAGCAATGGCGAACTGTTTGTCAGCCCCAATGGTAAACAAGGCTCAGGTGTGATGAGCAGTATCGCCCACGCAAATTGTTATATCGTTCTTCCCCAAGACACTGGCAGCATTGAACAAGGCAGCACAGTGCAAATACAACCCTTTACCTCGTTGGCATATTAAGTGACCTTAAAAATAGAATTTAAAGCTTTGGCTCATTTGGCCTGGCCTTTATTAATCGCCCAAGTAACGCAAACATTAATGGGCGTATCTGACACCATTATGGCCGGGCGTTTTTCCGCCACCGACATGGCAGCCGTTGCCATTGGCTTTAGTTTTACCATGCCTATGTTGTTCTTTATTCAAGGCCTGACGCTGGCGCTGCCGCCAATAATTTCTCGTTTTAATGGCGCCAAACAAATAGATAAAGTTGCTAATGCCAGTTATCAAGTGATGTGGTTGGCGCTATTTTTTGCTGTGCTTGCACTTGTGCTTAGTACCTTTTTAGGCTTCTTATTTTCGTTAATTGAAATGGAACCCGAACTGCGCATCATTACCATCGACTACGTACGCTATGTGCTGTATTCGATGCCTGCTTTTGCCTTGTATCAAGTCCTTCGAAATGTCTGTGAAGGTTTGTCTATCACGAAACCGAGTATGATTATCATGATCATTGGTTTGTTGGTGAATATACCCGCGAATTACGTCTTTATTTACGGAAAACTCGGTATCCCTGCTTTTGGTGGCGCAGGTTGCGGTATCGCCACAGGCTTAGTATTTGTGGCCATGATGTTCGCCACTTGGATATACACCCTCAATTCGAAAAAACTGCAAAAGTACGCTTTGTACACCCGCATTTTTGCACCTAATTTGCATGACATATGGGCCAGCTTGAAGCTTGGTTTGCCCATCGCTTTGACTATTTTGTTTGAAGTGACCCTGTTCACGGTAGTGGCTGTGCTACTTGCACCCTTTGGTTCTACCATAGTGGCCGCGCATCAAGTGGCCCTTAACTTCTCATCTCTGATGTTTATGTTGCCCCTTAGCCTTGGTATGGCTACCAGTATTCGCGTTAGTCATTTATTGGGTGAAAGTAAGCCGCTGCAAGCGAAAATGGCCACCCGAGCCGCCCTATTAATGGGTTTAACCACCGCCACCTTGACTGCTACCATGACCTATCTTGCCCGGGTACACATAGGCGAGCTGTACAGCAATAATGCAGAGGTCATTAATATGGCCGCCAGTTTGATGCTGTTAGCGGCACTATTTCAATTTTCAGATGCTATTCAAGTGGTATCGGCTACCGCGCTTCGTGGTTATAAAGACACCGCCGCCATGTTCTATTTAAGCTTTATTTCTTATTGGGTGATTGGCATGACCATAGGCTGCGTTCTGGCATTGACCGACTGGATTGTACCGCGCATGGCAGCAGCAGGATTCTGGATCGGCTTTATCTGCGGATTAACCTCAGCCGCTATTTTACTCGGCTTACGCTTACGCCATATTCAGCGCAAGCAAGAAAACATGCCGGTGGAGATGAGTATTTAACACTGCATACCCTAGTTTACCGAAAGCGCCGTTATTGACTGCCTACTATCCAGTCAATGACAGGCGTTTTGTCTAAGATTCGAGTTACAGCTATTAATCAATCGTTTTGCTACTAAGTGATAGCATTGATTTACAGTCATTATGCCAAGAATGAACGCAGTGTCCAATTTCAGCTTGGATGAGATAAAATCAATAAAGACAGATAGGCGCTTAGCAGCAGTGGAAGGTTTATAGAATAAGGCGTTAGTTAGCCACTAGATTGGCTAGGCTTAATGTCTTTCGCAGCGGTTATTGATGAAGATAGGCAATCAGTGTGAGTCACGTTGCGACGCATAGTGCTCACGACGAATAGTGGCAAATTCATGATTGGCGATAGCATCTCTAACAGCGGACTCAAACAGGTGTTTTTTTCCAATAAGCGGCGAATTTTGACTTATCGTCACATAATAATTATTCACTTCTATTGGTTGATATTCCGCTAAAACAATATCATTTTGCAAACCCATCTCAATAATCAGTGGCAGCGCACTTTCTTGAAAATGAATAAAAGTATTAATTCTTCCTTTCTTTAATAACTCTATCTTTTGCCGTAAAGTCGATACAGGAACCATTATCAAGTCTGACTCTTGGTTAAACCGCTCAAAATATTTTGCATTGCGAGTAACGCCAATACTCAACGTCTTTAAATCTGTAAAATTCTGTAACTTATCGATATTCTCTTTACGAACAAAAAAGGTATGTCTCAACGTTTCATAACTTGGGGTGATATAAATCACTTCGTCTTGTTTCTCACTCTCACGTTGCAGCCCAACCATCAGATCTAGATTGCCATGGCGAAACTCTCTTAATCGTCTGGCAAAGGGCATTGGAATAATTTCAATTTCCATGTTCATATGTTTGGCAATATTTTTAAGATATTTGACTTGCAAACCATGGATAAATTCTTTGGATACAGAGCTTCGTATAACCTCTTGCCCAGAAGAAAATGTTGAGAAAAAACCTAAGACTACTGTGAAAATCAGAACGTGAAATCGCATTACTAAACCAACAAAAAACAATCCATTATTATCCCCCACAGCAGAACGTAAGCCAATAGTGAAATACCGATTTCTGACAACTCAACCGCTACTTAGTATCCAAATATGTGACTAAGCAACTTACCTAAACCCAACATGGCCATCCGCATATTTTCTCTCGTCTTTGACGTTCAGCCGAAAGTGGTTTAGTTCTAACATGTCATAACACCCACACAAGCTTAGTACCTCTTACCCAACGGATTAGCGGCCGATCGGAATAACGTAAACTGTCTATATTATGGATTGTTCTGGGTATTCCACAAAGCATGCCCTAGCATGATTTACCAAGCACTACAGTTATCACACTGAGGTTATTAACCTTGCTACCCAGCCTCGACCATGCTCGTGACATTGGCCTGAATAGTGAGTAATTCCACATTAAGAGAAAGAAACCCAGCGATGCTTGGCTGCTAGCCCAGCATCATCACAAGAGGTTTACTTGCTTTGATCTGCGCTTTTTCTGGCTTTAATAGACTCTGCAATCGCCTTAAATTCATAGGTTGGGTAGATATCAGTGTCGAAAATACCCCAAGCTGACTTTTCAACGGCTAGATTAAGCGTGCGCAAATCTTTTGGTAGAATTTTAACCGTGATCACCTGCCCTAACCCCATCATCACGTACCATGAATCGACTTCCACACCTTTAGGCGGAAAAGACTGCCAAAATTGGTTCTCATCCATCTTTGCTTGCAGTTCAGTTAGGCTTTTATCTTGTTGATGCTTAAGCACTACCGTCACTAATATTTTATCGCTATCGATCGTGTAATCTTCAGCGGCAACCGCAGCTTGAACGAAACCAATAAAACATAAAGCAGGTATTAACACAGTCTTAATATATTTATTCATAACGTTTCTTGATAAGTTAAATGAATGATCATCCTCTCATGTAGATGAGAGATAAAATAGTGTTTTAAGGGCATCATGTTGGAGATTTTCATCATAACTTATATGCAGTTATGTTTTTGCTGCAAGGCTTATCTTGTATAAGTAATAAAAAAACACCATGGAATAACTAAGAACCTTTTCCTCATTTAACACTTAGATAAACCAATCGAATAAAGGATGTCATGCGCACCAAGCGACTAAAAAGATCCACATAATCTACTATTGCTTATGTCGCCGATGTACTCATTTTTGTCTGTGAACTACAGTGACAAGTAGACGGTAAAAGCAGCTCGATTAACGTAAACCTGAACGACCTACCTCGTAACAGGCCAACCGGAGAACCTGACTGGCGGTTTGTGCGAATACCAGCTCTTTGCAATAACGAATGGTTAAACTTGTTATTGCTGACATTGTACAGAGTCGAAATACCTTTTATTCTTTCTATGTTTTAATTACCTGTGCTATCGATAATATTAGAGCGTATGAATTGTTGAGGAGGAATAATGAATGTCAGGCACGATCAGTAAAATAGCAAAACAAATCGGGATCAATACCGAAACCGTTCGTTTTTATGAACGTAAAGGATTAATCAAACAACCTGTCAAACCTGTACAAGGCTATAGAATATATCCAGTAGAAACTGTGAATAGAATTCGCTTCATAAAACGTTCTCAAGAATTGGGGTTTACCCTACATGAAATTGAGGGCCTTTTATCACTTAACGATAACCCTTGCCATCAAGTCGAGGCGCTAGCTAAAAAAAAGCTAATGGCGGTTCAGACTAAACAAGCAGATTTACAACTTTTGGAAACAGCACTGCTGAATCATATAGCGCAATGTCAACACAATGAAGACGAGTCGTGTTGCCCCATCATAGATTCTTTGCAACCTTAACTAAGCCTGCATAACTACCCCTGAGTAAATATTCGTTAACGAAGAGCTGTCTACTTTCAGCTTTCTTCATTCTTTTGCAAAAAAACTCATTGACTCCGTACCTAGGTACATAACTTACAGTTGTGACATAAGTTAATGAGGTACTCACATGAATCAAAAAGAATCAAATCTTCCCATGGTCGGCGCGATCATTGCGGCAATTGGTGCAGGCGTGTGTTGCGTTGGCCCTTTGTTGTTATTGCTATTAGGCATTAGCGGCTCATGGATAAGCAACTTGAGTGCATTTGAAGCCTATCGTCCTCTATTCATTCTGGCTGTGATGTTATTACTCAGTTACACAGGGTGGAAGATTTATCGCCCAATAGAGCAATGTGAATCAGGCCGCGCCTGTGCAATCCCCGCGACCAGAAGTCGTCGCAAGGTCATTTTTTGGCTTGTTACCGTAACTGCAATTGTTTTGCTCACCAGCAACGACTGGATCCTTTGCTTTGTTTAACTTTTCATCCCCCTATGGTGTCAATACACCTATTAAAATTTGGAGTCTACTATGAAAAAACTATTCGTTTTAACCGCTTTACTTTCTAGCACCAGCGCATTGGCGGCAATGCAAACAATCACGCTTAGCGTACCCAGCATGAACTGTGTGACTTGTCCTATTACTGTCAAAAAATCACTAGTTAATGTTGATGGTGTTGAAAAAGCGGATGTGACGTATGCAACTAAGTTAGCGATTGTTACTTATGACGATGACAAGACCAATGTTGAAGGACTGGTAAATGCAACAAGTAATGCTGGTTATCCCTCTATTTTGAAAGATTAAAATGAGGCGTTAAATAATGGATCGTTTATTAAAATATCTTACTCAATTTGGTGACAAAGCAGGCTCACTTGGTGCATTAGTTTCTGCCATGGGATGCGCGATGTGTTTTCCCGCTATTGCGAGTTTAGGCGCAGCACTTGGATTGGGTTTTCTCAGCCAATGGGAAGGCGTATTTATTAATACGCTTTTACCTCTGTTTGCATGGCTTGCCTTAATACTTAACGCACTAGGATGGTTAAGCCATCGACAATGGCACAGAAGTGTACTTGGCATGTTAGGTCCTGTTTTCTTGTTATTCTCACTTTACCCTTGGTTCCAGTATGCGTGGAGTACATACGTAACGTATTCCGCGTTGGGATTTATGGTTATCATTTCAACATGGGATATATTTTCCCCCGCAAATCATCGTTGTGACGATGATTCCTGCGCAAAATAAGGTTTTAAATAATGCCTAGTAATAATAACGATACTTTCAGCTCAGTTGAATCAGGCCAGCTACATGTTGCGATTATAGGCAGTGGCTCTGGTGCATTCGCATGTGCTATTAAGGCGGCTGAAAATGGCGCAAGCGTCACTATGATCGAAGGTGCAGATATCATAGGTGGCTGTTGCGTGAATATTGGTTGTGTTCCGTCCAAGATACTGATCCGTGCAGCACAATTGGCTCACCAGCAACGTGCCAACCCATTTGACGGAATTGCCGATAATCAACCAAAAATTAACCGCTCCCTACTAGCGGCGCAACAAACTGCTCTCGTGGAAGAGTTGCGCAGTGCCAAGTACCAACGCATTATCGATAACAATCCAGCTATAACCTTATTGAAGGGTTATGCGCGTTTCAAAAATCAAAATACTTTGCTTGTCAGGGATTCAGACGGAGCAGACGTAGAGGTTCACACTGACCGCACATTAATTGCGACAGGTGCTACCCCGACTATCCCACCAATTAATGGTCTAATAGGTACGCCCTACTGGACATCAACAGACGCATTATTGGTAGAAGAATTGCCAGACAGTTTAATTGTGATTGGCTCTTCTGTTGTCGCTATTGAAATTGCTCAAGCTTATGTTCGTTTAGGTTGCGAGGTAACTATATTGGCACGTCATACGTTATTGTACGCTGAAGACCCATTACTGGGCGAGAAGCTGACTGAATGCTTTGAAAAGGAAGGTATTCGCGTGCTAAAGAACACCCAAGCAAACGATATTAGCTATGACGGACGTTCATTCACATTAGACACTAATACAGGGATATTAAAAGCGGACAAATTACTTGTCTCTACAGGTCGTCATGCAAATACGGCTCAGCTTGGTTTAGAAAATGTTGCTGTTGAAACGGATAATAGTGGTGCCATTCTTGTTAATAATAAAATGCAAACATCGACCGCAAATATTTATGCTGCGGGTGACTGCGCTGACATGCCACAATTTGTTTATGTAGCCGCCGCCGCGGGCAGTAGAGCAGCCATTAATATGACAGGGGGTGATGCGAAACTCGATTTATCGACAATGCCCGCTGTTATCTTCACAGACCCACAGGTTGCCACGGTGGGCTTAACCGAGGAGCAAGCTACAACACAGGGGTATGAGATCATTAGTCGCGTGTTAGACATGGACAATGTACCACGAGCATTAGCTAATTTTGAGACCGACGGTTTCATTAAGCTGGTTGCTGACAAAGCAACAGGTAAAATTATTGGCGCACAAATACTCGCCCATGAAGGCGGAGAAATAATCCAAAGTGCAGCTCTGGCAATGCATAATAATATGACGGTAAATGGCCTCGCGGGGCAACTATTTCCCTATTTGACCATGGTTGAAGGTTTAAAGCTCTGTGCTCAGACCTTTAGCAAGGATGTTAAAGAACTATCCTGCTGCGCAGGTTAATCGCCAAGTAAATTACGTTTTTATTTAACCTATGGAACGCCTAATATTCGGATTCAAATAGCAAAAACCTTAAGCGTTCCATTTTAAATTCGACTATGAAAGTTAGCTTTCATTCTATTTGATGGTTTTTCAAAAGACCGCAAGTGGCACATAATTCACCGTCAGATTTAATAAAAGTCTAATCGTAATCAGGTTGAGCCGTGGCAATTCCCGCTATATATGGATTTTAAATTAAAAGATGCTTATCCTTGCGCTTTAAGCTTTAACGTTATTCGGCTGTTAGCATGTTAATTATTGGCGTGAATTTGCTTGTTTCGGTACCTGAGTCAATTTACGACTTAAGTATATGCTAACAATAAGCTGACATTATTCTAATATTAACCTCAATTAATAGACTTAAGTGATTGTCCCTTTTGAATCGACAAAAATTTGCAATAAAACAGACTCGTGAAATGACCGGCCTACTTAAGCCCGTAGCTTATTTCTTCGCTTTTCTCTATTTTTTACTGACCTTAGCGCATTTTTTTGTTCTGCAAGAATCATTTAAGTGGCTCCTGTGTGCCATGACCTTATTGACGGCGATTATAAATTTAGCCGTAGGCGTTAGCACAGCTAAGATTTCACCTGAACGGCAAAGCTTGATTATTCTATTGTTATTGTTGTTGGCAAGCTCAAACAGCTTTCTACATTTATGGTTGTCACAAGCCCCTGAACATTCCACCAACATATTCGTGACGATCATCGCATCAGGTATAGTGCTGTCAAATCGTAGTCATTGGCTTGCTTCGATTTTATTCAATTGGATAGGATGGATAACCATCAGCGTCGTGCTCGAAATGGCCTTAATCCAACATTTTTTCTTTGCCATGGCAATGAGTACCTTACTTAGTTGGTTTGCCCATCTGGCGCGCAAAAAACTAGTCGAAAAACAACTAGAGCTTGAGCAAGAGAGAGATCTTGCGATACAACATGAGCAGGAAGCGAAAGCCGCAACTGAGGCGAAAAGCGCGTTTTTGGCCAACATGAGTCACGAAATTCGAACACCGATGAATGGTGTCATTGGTATGATCGAGCTTATATCCCAAACAAAACTGGTTAATGAGCAAAAAAATTATATTGCCACAGCCAAGCGTAGCGCCGAGTCACTCATGATTATTATCAACGACGTTCTAGATTTCTCAAAGATAGAAGTCGGCGAGTTGACGATCGAATTGGTGGAGTTTGATTTAGAAAAGTTTTTTACCGAGTTAATCCACGACCAACATTTTCACGCGCAGAATAAGGGTTTAAAACTGGAACTTGTGAAAAATGAGTCCGCAAAAACGAACGTGCTAGGTGACCCTTACCGAATTACCCAAGTGATGAATAATCTGTTGTCGAATGCCATTAAATTTACCGAATCGGGCAATATTGTGGTCCAGTATGATTTGGTTACGCTCAAGGAAGATCTGCGCTTAACTGTGGTCATAACCGACACGGGTATTGGCGTGTCTGAAGCGGCATTACCTTTTCTTTTCGACTCATTCTCCCAAGCTGATACGTCAACCACTAGAAAATTTGGTGGCACCGGTCTTGGTCTGTCAATCACTAAGCAGCTTTGTGAACTAATGGACGGGGACATAAGCGTAAAAAGTGAATTAGGTAAAGGTTCTACCTTCGAGTTCTCAATTAGGCTTGCGCGCCCCATTTCGACGCTCGTTACAAAAGAAAAACCTCATACTACCCAATCTTTTAGCAATCTACGTGTACTCTTAGTTGAGGATAATTTCATTAATCAAGAGGTCATGCTTGCTATTCTCAAAGGGTTGGAAGTTGAAGTCTTTGTTGCGAATGACGGGCTTGAAGCGCTTTCAATGCTTTCGTATTCCCAAGCCACGCCATTTGATCTGATACTGATGGATTGCCAAATGCCAAACATGCATGGCTACGAAGCAACACAGCGCATACGAAAAGGCGATGCGGGCGAGCTATTTATTAATATTCCCATCGCGGCACTTACGGCAAACGTGATGAATAGTGAACGCGAAAAATGTCTTGACGCAGGCATGAACGAATACCTTACAAAACCAATAGACATCGACGACTTAAAGACGGTGTTGCTGAAATATCAGCCTACGATCTAGCGACTATGCCTTTTTCGCGTTTACTAATGCTATTGATGGGAATGTAACCCAAACATATTGCCTTCGGTATCTAGCGCTAAGGTACAAAAACCGTACTCCCCAATAGACATCTTACTGCGTTCAATGCATCCACCTGCTTGCTCGACACGGGCCTCTTCATGGGCGCAGTCATCACATGCAAAGTAAACTAGGGTACTGTTTCGCCCTGGGGTGAAACCGGCCATTTTTACTAACGCGCCAGATGCACCGTAGGTGTCCATGTCAGAGGAAAATGCCCACATCTGCGCTTGATCCTCTGTTGGATCAGTCAATGGCGTTAATGTTTCATCTAATACCGCTTCATAAAATTTTTTCGCCCGAGGCATGTCATCTACATAAATTTCGAACCAACCCACTGGATTACCCATTATTTATCTCTCGTCATATTATCGTAATGAGTAATAAGTTTTGTCGGTATAAAGAGGTTAATCAAGTTCGCACGGCAGAAATCTTTCTAATTAGAGGCTCTTGAGTCAGTAATTCTCCTAATCCACCTTGTAAGGTATAAACCTCAACGTAGCCTGCCAAACGCAACGTATCACCGGCCTTTATACTGCGTATTCCAGATTGGCAATACACAAATATAGGACGATTAACCTCGGCACATAATTCGCTGACCGCTTTAATAAAATCAGCGTCAAGGCCGATACAACGCCCGCCAATATTAAAGCCTTGGTGTTCCGACTCGCTTCTCACATCAAGCAATAACGCATTATCGGTATCGGTTAGGTGTTGCACGAATACATCTGGGCGCAATTCGCCGTCCTTAGAACTCAGGTCAATCGCGTTTAGGTTGAGCGAACCTATCGCTTCAGCAACTATCTGAGAAGAAGCCTGTTGTGGCTGATAATGTGACAATCTTTTCAGACGAGCCTTACCTTCTGGAGGCGGCGAACGGGAGGCGCAACAAGCACATTGTTTGTTTTTCGTCAAAGCAATGGAGCGGAATTGATTACGCGTACCGTCATACAGCTGTAAATTACCTTCATACGCTTCTCCTGCGCCGAGTAAAAAGTGCAAACAGGTGTTCGCCTGTAGCGTGCCTAATAACCCCGGCACGGTACTGAGCACACCTGCGGCATTACAATCAGGCACGTCTACGGGTATTTCGGGAAATACACAGCGAAAACAGGCCGTTTTAGGTGTAAAAAGAGCAACTTGGCCACTAAAACCCAACACACTGGCATACACCCAAGGTCTTTTTTGGTGCACACAAGCGTCATTGATTAACAAGCGAGTCGCGAAATTATCGCTGCAATCGAGCACGATATCCGCACCCGCCACTAACTCAGCTACCTTGTGTGCACTCAAATGATCTATCGTTGCTTGCACCTCGATAAACGGATTATTCGCCATCAAACGATTAGCCGCGACTTGGGCTTTGGCTTGGCCAATATCGTTATACCCAAACAACACTTGGCGGTGCAAATTTGATTGGGTAATAAGGTCATTATCCATCAAAGTGATATGCCCCACGCCTGCCGCCCCTAAGTATTGTGCCACGGGACACCCTAAGCCGCCTGCGCCGACAATCAAAACCCTCGCATTTTTTAAGCGTTGCTGACCGGTAACGCCCACGCCGTGCAATTGCACATGACGCTGATATTGTTGCCATTCTCCTGAGCTAAATATACTCACGAGCGGGTAATCGCCAGCAGTGCATTTGTGACGGCAATAGGATCTTGAGCTTGGGTAATTTGGCTTATCATCCCGATGCCTGACACGCCCAGTGCATGAATGTCCTTAGCGCTTTCCAGGTCAATGCCACCAATGGCAACCAGTGGGTAATCGAGCAATTTTTGCCAATAGGCTAACCCCTTTACACCTTGTGGCACCCAAGGCATGTCTTTACTCTTGGTGGGAAATACTGGCCCGTACGCTATGTATGACGGTCGGTAAGCATGCGCCTTCGCCACCTCAAAATGACAATGGGTGCTAATGCCCAGTCGCAACCCAGCGCGGCGGATTTGCTGTATTTGCGCCTCGGCTAAATCCTCTTGGCCTAGGTGCACGCCATAGGCCCCATGCTGAATGGCTAATTGCCAATAATCATTAATAAACAGTCGGCATTGGTAGCGTGTGGCAATGGCAATGGCTAAACAGATTTCATCCTCAAGCGCCTGACCGATTAAGTCTTTTACCCTCAATTGAATGGTGCTCACGCCTAAAGGTAATAATTGTTCAAGCCAAGCTGCACGTTCGACAATCGGATATAACCCCAGCGGTGTATCGCCAATATCCGGAAATGGCATATTTTCCTGGGTTTGCGTTTGCGCACAAATTAAGCGCGGTAAACTGACTTGGGTATCAGGGACGCGATTAATCTGCACAGCGCCTTTTTCACCATCGACTCCCTGAGCATTTAATAGACCTTGCGTAATGGCCATTTTACCCATAACCACGGCATCTTTCAGGCAATAACCTAATGCGATACCACTGGCGATCGCCGAGGCTAACGCGCAGCCTGTACCACGGGTATGCAGTGTGTTTATGCTGTCGCTCTGTAACCAAAACTGGTTCTGGACACTGTGAAAGTAATCCTGGCTGTAGGTCGATGGGTTATCTTTAATAATCCCTTCGTCATTCAATCTGTGACCACCTTTTATCAAGACTGCTTGGGCACCCATTTTAAGTAAGGCTTTGGCTGCTTTGATAATATGAAAACTGTCTTTGATCGCGAAACCCACCAGCTTTTCTGCTTCTGGAATATTAGGGGTAAATAAAGTGCTGTGCGCCAGCAATAAATTTTGAACACTTTTGTTGCTGTTGCCTTCCCCGTCAAGTTCGGCTTCATTATTCAAGGCACCACCATTGGTTGCATGGCTGACGGGATCACAAATCAGCGCTATTCCGAGTTTTTTTTGCGTATCAATGATTAATTGTGCCTGTTGAACGTTGGCAACCAATCCGCATTTCATCGCTTTTGGGGTGAATACTGCGACCGCTTTTAGTTGCGCCGCAAACATCTGTGGCCCAACAGCTTGTACTAAAAAAGTGTGTTGGTTATTTTGCGCGGTGACGGCGGTGAGCACACTTAAACAATGAACACCAAAGGCATGTTGCACTTTACTGTCCATTTGCATGCCGGCCAGTCCAGCGCTGTCACTGCCAGAAAAGGTTAATACCGACACTTTATTTGTTAACGACACTTTATTTGTTAACGACACTTTATTTGTTAACGCAACTGGATTGCTCACTGAATTCACTACATTCATGACTCAGGGCTCCTGATGCCAAAATGGCGTACCGAGCACAGGCGTACTGGGTTTAGCCAAATCACGTTGTTGTATCACCCCTGCCTCAAACCCTGACCTGCCAGCCATAATGGCATCTCGAAATGCACTGGCCATAAGCACAGGATCCCCTGCCTCTGCGACGGCCGTATTTAACAGCACACCATCAAAACCCATCTCCATCGCTTGGGCTGCATGGGACGGCGCCCCCACACCTGCATCAACAATGAGTGTGGTATCGGGCAATCTTGCTCTCAGCGTTTTAAGGGCATACGGGTTTATTAGCCCTCTTCCAGTGCCAATAGGCGCACCCCAAGGCATCACAATTTTGCACCCAGCAGTCACTAATCGCTCAGCTAATACCAGGTCATCGGTAGCATAAGGAAATACTTCAAACCCTTGTGAAATAAGCTCTTTGGTGGCCTCAAGCAAGGCGAAAGGATCAGGTTGTAAATTGTATTCGTCCCCTAACACTTCGAGCTTTATCCAGTGAGTGGCAAACACCTCTCTGGCCATGTTGGCAGTGTCTATCGCTTGCTTTGCGCTATAGCAGCCAGCGGTATTGGGCAACACATGACAGTTTAACCGTTGAATATGCTGCCAGAATGCATTGCCGCCTTTATGCTCAGGTGATTGACGGCGCAATGATACGGTAACGACCTCTGCAGCCGACGCCTCAATAGACTGACGCATAATATGCGGTGAAGGGTACAAAGACGAACCAATTAAAAAGCGGCTTTGCAGTGTCGTATCAGCCAGTTGCCAGCTCATCGTTAACCCCCTTGCATAGGCGTAAACGCATCAATTGTATCTTTGTCGTTAAGCGTTACGTTCTCATGCTCGATTTTGGGGACAAATTGGCCATTAACCGCCACGGCACATACCCCAGACACTTTTAATTCATCTAACACCAGTAACAGTGCTGCATGCCTGACCTGATAGGGCTCACCGTTGAAAAGTATCGTTAACATCTAACCTCCTGTATGAGTTGGGTAAAAGGCGATGCAAAGTCTGGGTTAAATACCCTTTCGCACGCTTGTTGCGCCAAGATAGGCGCCAATAAGTAACCGTGTCGAAACAGGCCATTAATATGCATCACGCGCTGATCGCAGGTTATTTTTGGTAAGTTATCGCTATACGCTGGGCGGCAATTGGCTGACATATTAATAATCTGTCCTTCAGCGAAACCAGCATCAATTGAATAGGCAGCCGAAAGGAGTTCAAGGGCCGAACGCACAGTGACTGGGCCATTATCTTCGCTTTCAATCTGACTGGCGCCAATAACAAAATGCTGATGACTGCGCGGGGCGATATACAGTTTGTATCTTGGGTGCATCAACCTAACAGCATGCTGTAGCTTAACTTGTGGAGCATGCACCGTGATAACTTCACCGCGTACCCCGCGCAGGCTCTGAGCATCCAGCGTAGAGAGATCTTGTTTCGCCCCCAGGCCCCGACAATCGATAACATAATCAAAGGTCTGTTTAGCCGATGACAAATACACAGCTGCACCGGGAGGCATCAAAGCAAGGGAGGCATTTTCAATATGATTCACAAGGCTGTTTGGCTGCCAATCGACACCGGCTTTTAACAAATATTCGCCCAATACCGCCATCACTTGATGATTGTCTACCCATGCCTCACGCGGTAAATACAGCGCATGAGCAAAGCGTGTTGCAAGCTCTGGGGCGAGCTTATTAACCTGTGACTGATTTAAAGACTGCACATGCAGACCCATGTCATCACTCATGCAATGGGGTAATTTCGACGTAAGCTGAGTAGTAAAACGCTGAAAATCCACTTGGTCTTGTTGATGCGCCACCACCATAGTGCCCCGGTTGAAAAAGTCGAGAGCACTGGGGTTGCTTTGCCGCAGACTGGCAATCACATCAGGCCAGCGTTGTAATGATGCCAGCCCCATGTGAAACACAGCAAGCTCTGTACTTTCGAGTTCACTGTATGGCGATAACATACCTGCAGCAGTATACGCGGCAGCACGACCAGTATGGATCGGGTCTTGATCGAACAAGGTTAGGGCCACAGGCTCACGGCGATTCAATAACTGCCAAGCCAATGTGCGCCCCATGATCCCCGCCCCGACTATAGCGATACGCATATTAGGCCGTTGATTGCGGCTCATCGTTATTAATCCGTTTGAGCAACGTAAATTTGTGCGCCTGAAGCGGTAAACTCCGCGGACTTTTGCTGCATGCCGGCTTCAATCTCGGCACTTTTCAGATCCGCTGAGTACTCGCGTACTTCTTGAG
>NZ_BAER01000073.1 GCF_000315055.1 Paraglaciecola polaris LMG 21857
TGTCTTATGCATAGGCTAAGCAATGCCCTTAGTGAATATCAAGCTCACTATTTTCTAGCATGGATAACGCCACAGCTTCCGCTACTTTTATGCCATCAATACCAGCGGATAGAATGCCACCAGCATAACCAGCACCTTCACCGGCAGGGTATAACCCTTGCACGTTAACACTTTGGTAATCAGCCCCGCGCTTGATAGAAATTGGCGAAGAGGTGCGCGTTTCAACGCCAGTCAACAAACCATCTGCTTTTGCAAAGCCTTTGATCTGTTTATCAAACGCTGGTATTGCCTCACGGATTGCACTGATCGCGTAATCGGGTAGGACCTCAGATAAGTCTGTCAGTTTGACCCCAGGTGTATAGGAAGGCTTTACATCGCCCAGTTCTGATGAGGGTTTTCCATTTAAAAAGTCACCGATGAGCTGAGCAGGGGCATCGTAGTTACTTCCCCCTAGTGCATACGCTTGTTCTTCTAATTTACGTTGTAACTCGATACCGGCCAATGGATGACCCGGAAAATCTTTTTCAGGTTCGATACCCACTACGATGGCACTATTGGCATTGCGTTCATGTCGTGAGTATTGGCTCATGCCGTTGGTGACTACGCGTCCTTCTTCTGACGCGGCAGCCACAACGGTACCACCAGGGCACATGCAAAAGCTGTAAACTGCTCGGCCACTTTTACAATGGTGCACTAACTTATAATCAGCGGCGCCCAGAATGGGGTGACCAGCACTGGGGCCAAAACGACACTCGTCAATCATCGATTGCTCATGCTCAATACGAAAGCCCACAGAAAAAGGTTTAGCTTCGATATACACATTACGATCGTAAAGCATTTTAAAGGTGTCTCGCGCACTATGACCCACGGCCAGCACTGCGTGTTGGCAATCTAACCGCTCACCTGTGGATAAACTCAAGCCAATGAGTTGTCCATTTTCGATATGTACATCATCGACCCGGGTGCTAAAACGAACTTCGCCGCCTAATGCGGTAATTTGTGCCCGCATCCGTTCAACCATAGCCACCAACTTAAAAGTACCTATGTGCGGTTTGCTGACATACATAATTTCATCTGGCGCGCCCGCATCAACAAACTCTGTCAGTACTTTTCGCCCATAATGTTTGCGATCTTTAACTTGGCTATACAGTTTTCCGTCGGAAAATGTACCCGCTCCCCCTTCGCCAAACTGCACGTTAGATTCAGGATTTAACGGTTTCTTACGCCAGAAACCAAACGTATCTTTGGTGCGTTCACGCACCTCTTTACCACGATCTAATATAATCGGCTTAAAGCCCATTTGTGCCAACAATAAGCCGGCAAATAAACCACATGGGCCCAAACCTATTACCACAGGTCTCTGAGTTAAACCTTTGGGTGCCTGGCCAACAAATTTATAACGCGTATCGGGAGATATGCGAACATGCGGATCGTTAGCAAATTGGGCTAACAATGTTTCATGGTCATCGACTTCTATATCCAGCGTATAAATCAATTGAATATCATGTTTATTGCGCGCATCAAAACCGCGTTTAAACACTGAAACCTGTTTCAGATGCTGAGCACTACAAGCTAATTTGCTTAGCACGGCTTGAGTTAAGTCAGCATCTTGATGATTAAGTGGAAGTTTTATATCAGTTAAACGCAGCATATGAGATCCGAAAAAAGGTAAACGCAGGGGCACAGCCCAACACAAAAATTATAAGCGGGTTATTTTAAGTCATGCGTGGCCTTGTGTCTGGTTTATTCAACACGAACTTGCTCATCATTAACACCATCTTGTATTTTTATAACCAATAAGTATGATCGGCGCCCATATCGCTCAGCTAAGATCTTACTCATGACCTTTGTAGTCACAGACAACTGCATAAAATGTAAATACACTGACTGCGTTGCCGTTTGTCCGGTGGATGCATTCTTCGAGGGGCCAAACTTTCTCGTTATCGATCCGGATATTTGTATCGATTGCGCGCTATGCGAACCTGAATGTCCAGCCAAAGCAATTTTTCAGGATGATCAACTGCCACCGGGACAAGCCGTCTTTACCGAATTGAATGCCGAGCTTGCCAAGGTATGGCCAAATATCATCGACGTGATCCCCCCACCCGCTGACGCCCTAGATTGGGATGGGGTACCTGACAAATTGCAGCTTCTTGAAACCTAAAATATCACCTGTCATGGTAACTATCATTAGAACTACTGCACATTAATTAAGCATAACCATTTCAAACCACTAGCATTTGCTGATAATTGTAGATTTACCTTATCTCTACTGTTCCGGTTATTCCTATGTCAGATAAAAATGCTTCCACTTCGCCCTTCACAGGCTCTGCTACTTCCAAACCATCTATTCCAAGAGACAAACAGAACGATCATACTCAAAGTATGGCCCAGCAACGCCGCGACTTTATACAACAACAAACGAACGCAGAGCTTACCCATGTGGGCCACTATTCTCTGAGCCCTGAGCAAACTGCAGGTAATATTGAAAACTTTATCGGCGTAGCTCAAGTTCCTATTGGTTTAGCCGGGCCAATTAAGGTCAATGGCGAACATGCCAAAGGCGAATTTTATGTGCCTCTTGCTACAACCGAAGGCACCTTAGTCGCCAGTTATAATCGCGGCATGCGAGTGCTTGGCGCAGCGGGCGGCGTAAAGGTCACAGTCGTGGATGATGCTATGCAGCGTGCACCGGTATTTATTTTTGAAGATGCTCGCCAAGCACACGCCTTTGGTATTTGGATCAATGAGCAACTCGCAAGTATTAAAAATGAAGCGCAAAGCACCACTAGCGTAGGCAAATTACGTAATATTGAGCAATATGCTGCTGCACGTATGTTGTACTTACGGTTTAATTTCACCACAGGCGATGCAGCAGGCCAGAACATGGTGGGCAAAGCTACTTTTGCAGCCTGCGAGTGGATTAAGGCCAATTATCCCGGCCAAGGCATGCAGCGTTACAACTTATCTGGTGCTATGGATACCGACAAAAAGCATTCTCAACTCAATACGTTACACACCCGAGGCAAGCGTGTTATCGCGGAAGCGAAAATCAGTAATGACATTCTCAAAAGCATGTTGGGAGTATCAGCAGAGATGCTGTTTAAAATGCGCCAAGTATCCAACATGGGCAGTTTTATGGCGGGCTCTATTAATAACGGCTCCCACTCTGCAAATGGCATCACCGCCATGTTCATTGCCTGCGGCCAAGACGCTGCCAACGTAGCTGAGTCTTCAGCGGCGTTATCTTTTGTGGATGTAGACGAACAAGGCAATTTCTATATTGCGATCACCTTGCCCTCATTAATAGTGGCAACGTATGGTGGTGGTACGGCATTGGCAACACAGAAAGAGTGCTTAGAAATGATGGACTGCTGCGGAGAAGGTAAAGCCCATAAACTCGCTGAGATAATAGGAGCGACCGTATTAGCAGGCGAGTTGTCGTTGAGCGCCGCTGTATTAGCTGGTGACTGGGTGACCAGCCATGATGCACTAGGTCGCAACCGCTAATCCTGAATTGGTATGTCAAAGTGAATGCGACGGACGGTCGCATTCACTTTGCGTTATTCCACTTCGAGCAAATAATGGCTCAAACCTTCCCGCAACGATAACGGTAGCGGCGTAGGTAAATGGCTGAGTCTGTCCACATAAACATGCACAAATTGACCAACCGCACTTGCCTCATCACTCCCTTCAGAAAACACCGCTAACTGATACACAACTGAACTGGTACCTAACTTCAATATCGTTAAGCCTATATCCAGCACTGCTGGATAACTGACTGATGCATAATACTGGCAGCGAGTTTCTACCACTAAGCCAATCGGGCCATCACCGTCTAAGCTCAACCAGCCGTTATCAATCAGCAATCGATTGACTACCGTATCGAAAAAACTGTAATAGGCGACGTTGTTTACATGTCCGTAAACATCATTGTCTGCCCAACGTGTATCTATGGTATCAAAGTAACGAAAATGGCTACGCGTGGGGGGAATATTCTGCTTTTTTGTCGTCGATGTTGTCATCAATGGATCTCCATTATCTGCTGTTGACTATATAATTGACTTGAGCAAGCAGGGTAATAAAAGTACAACTCTCCCTCGTCGCCTTAGTCATTTTTAAATCCCATAAAACGTTACCTACCAAGCTTGTTGATAGAGCCCGAGTGCATCTTCGTAAGTGACCGTACGCGGATTATTCATCAGCAGTCGCGTTTGTAGCATCGCCCCTTGTGCCAGCGTGGGGAGATCCTGTTGGCCAATACCGTAATCACGTAAACGTTTGGTGATACCTAGCGCCTTACAAAACTGTTCCATATACTCGATGAATCCTAATGCTTGCTCAGCTTGTGACAAGCCGGCTAATTGTGGCGCCACCACCAGAGCCAACTGCGCATACTCCTGTTGTGCTGCAAGCACGTTAAAGCGCATGACATAGGGCAACATTAGGGCATTGGTTAGACCATGCGCCATATGATAAATACCTCCCAAGGGATAGGCTAGCGCATGTACCGCCGCCACTGGCGCATTTGCAAACGCTTGCCCAGCTAGCATCGCACCTAACAAGGTGCCACCACGATGATTCACATCTTGACCGTTTTCATAACTAAGGGGTAAATGTGTGGCTAAAAGCTGTAACGCTTTTATCGCTAGGTTATCTGACAGCGGATTCTTTTTGTGTTTACTCGTGAAAGCCTCGATCGCATGTACCATGGCATCAACACCTGTTTCTGCGGTGATATGCGCGGGCAAACCAAGTAATAACTTTGGGTCAAGCAAGGCCACGTCTGGGTATAGCACAGGCGATACCACACCCGCTTTGGTTGACTCCCCAGTAGTCACAATCGAGATAGGTGTCACCTCAGAGCCTGTACCCGCAGTCGTGGGGATAAGCACCAAAGGTTTACGGGCTGATTTCACTTGCTCAACGCCGTACATTTCGACAAGAGCCTGTTGCTCCATGGCTAACACAGCAGCCAGTTTGGCACTGTCCATTGAGCTACCACCACCTATGCCTACTACCACATCGACATACTTAGCTTTTGCACCAGCCGCTTGAATAACAGCTTCTGGCGGATCCGCCTGCACCTCAGAGAATATCGTAACCTGAAGACCTGACGCTTCTAGTATGTGTAATGTTTCAGCTAACACACCCGCATTTAATAAGCCTTTATCCGTAACCAATAAAATTGATTTGGCATTAAAGCGTGTTTTTAGCAAAGTCGGTAACGTCAGCGCTGCGTCCACCGCGAAACGGATATCGCCGACGGTTTTAAATTCGAAGTCGTTTATTACGTGCATCACTTCCCACCTTGGGCTGAGATTGGATACTCATGATGCTAGCAGAGAAGTTTTACACTCACGCTTTATCGTAGTGATATATCAAGCTAACGATTTGTTATAGATTAAACACGCAAAGAACAGCACATCTGACATCACCCGATACCAATCCTGAATTGACAGCTTCGCAAAATCCAATATTCTATCGACGATTTTTTAGCAAATTCAGTGAGTCCATGAACGCTTTATCTTTACAGGCCCAATTTATCCGTATTCGTTCGAACAAGCTGTTCGAAATTTTTGTCATTTCAGTGATTGTGTTTTCCGCCTTATTGGTGGGCGCAAAAACCTACGAAATGTCACCCACCATGCACAATCTCACCCAGTTTTTAGACTGGTTTATCAGTGCGTTTTTCCTCACTGAAATCACTATTCGCTTTTTAGCCGAGGAGCGTAAACGGAACTTCTTTACGAATTTCTGGAATATATTCGACACTTTAATCGTCATCGTTAGCCTGATCCCAGCAGAAGACGCCGATTTGGCCGTCATAGCCCGTTTAGTCAGGGTATTCAGAGTGCTGCGGATGATTTCTATTATTCCAGAGCTGCGCATATTATTGGTATCTTTAGTCAAAGCGCTCCCCCAGCTTGGCTACGTGATGTTGCTGATGTTTATTATCTTTTATATCTACGCAGCGGTTGGTAGTACACTTTTCGGAACGATTAACCCAACGTTATGGGGTGATATCACTATATCCTTATTAACCTTGTTTCGAGTGATGACGTTTGAAGACTGGACTGACGTAATGTACGAAACCATGGAGGTTTATCCCCTTAGCTGGATTTTTTACCTTACCTTTATATTCTTTACTGCTTTTGCTTTTTTAAACATGGTTATTGGTATTGTGGTCAACGTGATGGAGCAAGAGAACGAATTGGCTCGCAAAGAAAAAGCAGCACTTGAAGCCGCGGAGCATGAACAAGAACATGAAGAAGAACCCACGTTGAGCGATATACTGAAGCATATTAAAAGTCTGCAACAACAAGTAGAACAGTTATCGCCTCAATCTGCCCAACTGGAGAAAAAGTAAAATTATGCATATTGTTTGCCCCCACTGTTATGCCATTAATAACGTGCCTGAAAGCAAGACACACACAGAAGCTAATTGCGGTAAGTGCCAGCAAAAGCTGCATACCCATCAGCCATGTCAGTTAAGCCAAGGGCAGTTTTACCGCTATATTGAACGCAATCACCTACCTGTGTTGGTGGACTTCTGGGCCAGTTGGTGCGGTCCTTGTAAAAACTTCGCGCCTGTATTTGCCAAGTTAGCGGGGCAAACGGAGAGCGTACTGTTCGCCCAGTTAAATACCGAACAAGCACAACAAATTAGTAGCGAAGCAGGCATTCGCAGTATTCCTACTTTAATCCTATTTCATCAAGGTAAAGAAATAGACCGAGCCTCTGGTGCTTTAGGTGAAGCCCAGTTAAAACAATGGATCATGCAAGCCATTCAAAAGTGCTAAGCAATCCCCTATCAATAGAACCAAAAAGCCCGTGACGTTTTATCGTCACGGGCTTTTTATATTGTAAAAGCAACAGCGCTATTGGGCGTACTTAACCTTCAACTGGGTTTGGCGCTCAATGTTTGCTTCCGTTTTCATTTCGCGCTGCTCGAGCTTACGTTTACCGAGCAAATCGCTACCATCCAAAAATAAAGCTTCCACGTAATTTAAGTATATTTCTTCGTTACGCATTTTATCATTCACCACAGCATCATATTGTTTTACCGCTTTCTTATATTCTTTTTTAGCCACAAGCACTTGTGCATAAGTGTCGACCGCAGCAGCATTATCAGGACGTTGTTTCAGCGCATTCTCAGCGTATTGAAAAGCTTTATCCAACTCATTTTTTTGTAAATATAAATAAGCTAAATTATTGAGCGCTACAAAGTTATTAGGATTTTTCTGCAGCAAGGTTTGATAACTGACTATGGCCTCGTCATCGCCGCTGCTAATTTGTCGTTCCGCCAGCATCATTAACGCCGCACCATCATTCGGTAACGCCTGTAAATGTTGCTGTATGACCTTTAACGCTTCGCCTGGTTTATCGAGTCGTTCTAATGTTAATACCCACATCACCAAGTTGCGCCCATTGGGCAATCCCAGATAGGCCGCGTGGGCGTTGGGTTCAGCCAGCTCAAATTGCTCATCGTTAATTTGTAAACGCGCTAAAAAGCCTTTAACGATTGGCATCGATTTTAACGCTTGGGGAATACTGTCATAGGCTTTTTGTGCCGCGACAATACGCTTATTCATCAATAAAAAGTGGGTATGTAATAATTGCATCTGAGCATCATTACGCACAGCCAAAAAGCCTTCTGTGAGCTTAACTCCCTCTTCAAACTTACCTGTACTGTCGAGTAGTAATAACTTCCCGACCACTGCTTGTTTGTTATTCGGCGCTTGACTTAACCACTTATCGTAATGCGCTTGCGCGCCAGCAATATCTCCTGCTCGAATCAATGCCTGACCTTTACCCGGCCAGTAAGCGGGAGGAAGCGATGCGTCTTGGTCAAATGTCGCGAACTGCTGCAATGCTAAATCATATTGCCCTTCTAGCAATAATAGCCGTGCGTATAGCGTGCTCACCTCTTGGTCGTCTGGGGCATTCGCTAATGCCGCTTTAACCAGTGCGACACCCTGCTCAGCATGACCTTGCTGCTTATTCACTAAATAAGCCGTTGCTAAAGCAGGGGTATAATTAGGATGAGCGTTAAGCAGCACTGCTAGGGCCTTTTGCGCAGCGGTGTAGTCTTTTTCGGCAATATAGAGATTTATTAGGCCAAGCGCGGCTCCTTGATGGCTAGGCGCAATGCTCAGAACCTGCTGAAATTCCGCTTTTGCTTTACTCACATTTTGTTGTTTGCTGTACACCTCGCCAGCCAATAAGTAAGCACTGATATCATTCGCATCATCCTCTTTCCATTGCTGGGCGAGTTCCAACGCCTTATCGTATTGCTTGGTTGTTACATACGCGGTCGCCAAGGTTTTTTTAGCACTTTCCAGCTCAGGTGACTTTGCTACGGCCTCTTCTAAATCCACTATGCCATCAAGGTTGTTCAATGACAGCTTAAGCAAACCTAAACGGGTTAAGTCTTCTGCTGTGGTACTGATGCTTGACGATTTTTCCACCAGTTGTTGAGCGTCTTTTACATTACCTTGACGCAATAACTCATAACTTGCTTTTGAAAATAACTGGGCATCTTGTTCACTCACCTGCTCGATGCGCTCAAGTACATCACCCGCTTCTGTTGTTAAACCAAGTTGCAACTGGCTTGCTGCAAGCAAACGCAGCCCAGGATGGTTACCGGGTAAGTTGCTGGCGACCAAAGACAAGTGTTGTTGGGCCGATTCAAAGTCTTTCTGCTGATAAGCCGCGTAACCAGCAATTAACCGTAAAGCAGGATCATTAATACCGTTTTGTATCGCCAACTCAGCATATTTTTGCGCCTCCGGATAATCTTTTTCAGCAATACGCGCTGCAGCTTTAAGTTGATTGAGCAAACCATTTTTACCGTTAACCTCTAGTAATTTGTCTACATAAGGTTCTGCTTTAGCCGTTTCACCTAAGTCGACCCATAACTTCGCCAACACAAACATGGTTTGCAAATCATCTGGGTATAATGAAACGTAGCGATCAAATTCTTGGGCTGCGGCTTTTGGGTCGCCCACACTCAGGTGTAATTGTGCGGCGAGTTTCAGTACTTCAGGATGATCTGGCGCAGTGTCTTTTACATTAGCAATAATTTGTAAGGCCAATGGATAATCTTTGTTCAATATTTCGCCATACACCTGACTCAAGGCTTTAAACTCTGAATCTGTGTCCAGTTGCATTTGATCAGCAATGATTGCTCGAGCGTCATCAGGCTTATTCAGACGCACCAAAGACACAATTTTAAAATAACCGATTTCGGCTTTTTCATTTAGGCTCAAATCAACGTTTTGATCGTCCATTTCGCTAATAGCCGCATACGCTCCAGTTCGCTGATAAGCGCGAGTGAGTAATGGCAGTACTTTCGCACCATCGTAGCCATACTCTAACGCTCTGCTTAATTCTTTTTCTGCGCTCTCGAATTGCTTTTCGGCGATATATACTTTGCCTAATTCAAACCTTGCTTGGGGTGATTTAGGCGCAAGCTGAACGGCCGTTTTAAGGGAGACAATGGCCGATGCGTTATCATTTTTTGCGATAAAATCTTGAGCGGCTTGAATATGTTCTTCACTGGTTTGCTGGCCACAACTGATCAACATCCCTAGTGATAGTGCGATTATTGTTTTTTTCATGGTGTTCATCTTCCATATCCTCTCATCGTCTTTTGATGCAGCGGCATTAATTCGATCCG
This sequence comes from Paraglaciecola polaris LMG 21857, assembly GCF_000315055.1. Taxonomy (GTDB): domain Bacteria; phylum Pseudomonadota; class Gammaproteobacteria; order Enterobacterales; family Alteromonadaceae; genus Paraglaciecola; species Paraglaciecola polaris. The sequence continues at coordinate 9,683 of NZ_BAER01000073.1, forward strand.
CTTCCATCTAAAAAGTACTGCGATATCCTAAAAATTAGCCGTCAAAAATATGCTAACGCTAAACTTATCTTACTTGAAGCACTGGGTCAGTTAAAAGGTTTGTACCTGACGCTTTTTGCTCAATTTACCCCGTCAGCTAAAATTTGAAGCTGAGCAAAAAGATGGAAAGGTCGTATTATTACCCCAACAATAATTCCTCTCGTAAAATGCTGCCCGCAACATTGTGTTAATACAAGTTAATTTGCATGACAATTTGTTGCATTTTAATGGTTCATTATCATTGCGTTAACGCATTGATAACAAGTTAACGAACTATCTTCAACTATTACAGATAAGTTCAAATAAAACGCGGCCTAACGTGGTGTATAGGGACGATTTCTCATATAATACTTTTTTTGTGTATCCACGCTGGTTTCGTTTTAGAATTTGACTGTGAAATCTAAGTTAATCCTGCGTGTTTCTAACTAGGGATAATTAATGACTGACACTGTCGAATTGACTTTTAAAGACCTCAACCTACCTGCCGAACTTCTTCAAGCTTTAGAAAAAGTAGGTTATGAAACACCAACTCCAATCCAAGCTGAATGTATTCCGCTAATCATGGCAGGTCACGACCTTCTTGGTACGGCGCAAACTGGTACTGGTAAAACAGCGGCATTCGCATTGCCTATGCTCGCGAACATTGATGCCAACAACAGCAATACCCAATTATTGGTTTTAGCTCCGACTCGCGAACTTGCGATTCAAGTAGCTGAAGCATTTCAGGTTTATGCGAGCTTCTCACGTAAAATTAACGTATTGCCAATCTACGGCGGCTCTTCATACGACAACCAAATTCGCCAACTAAGACGTGGCGCACAGGTTGTAGTAGGTACGCCTGGTCGTGTTATCGATCACATCAAAAAAGGCACGCTTAAATTAGACAACTTGAAATTCTTGGTACTTGACGAAGCTGACGAAATGCTGCGTATGGGTTTCATCGATGATGTTGAGTGGATTTTAAGCCATGCACCTGCTGAGCGCCAAACGGCCTTGTTCTCAGCGACCATGCCTGATCCGATCCGTAAAATAACCAAACGTTATTTGAACGATCCGAAGCAAGTTAAAATCGAATCTAAAGTCACCACTGCTAGCACCATTAAACAGCGCTACTGTCAGGTAGCCGGTCATCATAAACTTGAAGCACTTACCCGTATTATGGAAGTGGAACAATTTGATGGCGTGATTATATTCGTGCGTACTAAAACTGCGACTATGGAGCTGGCAGAAAAACTGTCTGCCCGTGGTTATGCAGTAGAGCCACTCAATGGTGACATTCCACAGAACTCTCGTGAACGTACCGTTGAGCGTTTGAAACGCGGCAAAATTGATATCTTAGTTGCAACTGACGTTGTGGCTCGTGGTCTTGATGTTGAACGTGTTAGCCATGTTATTAACTATGACGTGCCTTACGATACTGAATCTTATGTACACCGTATCGGTCGTACAGGTCGTGCCGGTCGTACAGGTGATGCAATATTGTTTATCTCTCACCGTGAAAAACGCATGTTGTTTTCAATTGAGCGCGCGACTCGCCAATCAATTGACCCTATGCCAATTCCGTCAATTTCCCAGTTGAACGAAACACGCTTAAGCCGTTTCAAAAACAGTGTTATTGAAGCGATCAGTGACAGCAGCATTGAAACATTGATCCCTATTGTTGAGTCAATTCAAAAAGAAACAGAAGCTTCACCAGAAGTGATCATGGCTGCATTAGCTAAAATCGCACAGGGTGACGAGCCACTTATTTTGAAAGAAGGCGACCGCCCGGACCTCAATGCTGCCCCCCCACGTGGTGACAGAGGCGACCGTCCAGATCGCGGTGGACGCGAACAACGCGGCGCTCGTAATGAACGCGGTGGCGACCGTGGCGGCGAAAGACCACAGCGTGCTCGTAAAAGCAGTACACCTGAAGAAGGTATGCAGCGCTACCGTATCGAAGTAGGCCACACTCATGGTGCAAAGCCTGGTAACATAGTTGGTGCGATTGCAAATGAAGCTAACATTAGCAGCAAAAACATTGGCGCTATCGAAATTTACGATAATTTCAGCACAGTTGATTTGCCTAAAAATATGCCTCGCGCAACCCAAGATACGTTGCAGAAAACCCGAGTTGCCGGTCAACGTCTGAATATGCGTGAATGGTCAGATCAGCCTCCACGTCGCAAAAGCAAACCTGAATAACGTTTTTCAAAGCGTCGCTTTAGGTTGATCGTAACCAAGTCGAACAAAACATTCTGAAGGGGCCTATGGCCCCTTTTTTGTGCCTGTACGTCACAGATGTCAAACATGGAGCCACGTTTTATCTTTGGCTATTAGCCTGGGCCTATTCATAACTAAAAAGAATATGTTTTCAGTTTACAATGCTTTATTTAAATAAGAAGAACACGCAAAATACGCCTTAGATTCAGTGTATAAAGAGCGTTAGCAGAGCAACATGCAATATTTCCCGATTTTTGTCGATACCAAAGAACTACACTGCCTGATTGTTGGTGCCGGTGAAGTAGCGGCGCGTAAAGCCGAATTACTATTGAAGACGTCGGCCACTGTTACGCTAGTAGCGCCTTGGGCCTGTGATACTATATTACGCTTGGCTGCAGAGGAAAAAGTCATCCTAGTTACCCGGGACTATCAGCCAAATGATTTACAGGCTAAACGCCTGGTATTCGTTGCGACTAACGACAGCTTATTGAACGCGCAAATCCATCAGCAAGCCAAAGCACTAAATATTTTGGTTAACGTGGTGGATAACACTCCCCTATGCGAATTTATCACCCCATCTATTGTTGACCGCTCACCGATCATCATTGCCATGAGCAGTGGCGGTGTTGCCCCTGTGCTGCTGCGTTATTTACGTCAGAAACTAGAATCAGTGATCCCACAGAAAGTCAGTTTACTCGGCCAGTTTTCGGAAAAATTTCGTGAAACCGTTAAAGCGCGTTTTAATTCAGTCACCAAACGGCGCTATTTTTGGGAAGATGTATTAGACGGGGATGTAGCTGAACAAGTGCTGCAAGGCAATCAAAGCAAAGCCGAGCAAATGATGCACCACAAGCTTGCGCTGGACGAACATGACTCAGGAAAAGGGGAAGTCTACTTGGTTGGTGCAGGCCCAGGCGATCCAGATTTACTGACTTTTCGTGCTCTGCGCCTAATGCAAAAAGCAGATGTGGTCGTTTACGATAGACTCGTTTCAAAAGAGATATTAGAACTGGTACGCCGTGATGCCGAAAAAATTTACGTGGGCAAAGCCCGTAGTTTACACACTGTGCCCCAAGATGAAATCAACCAGCTTTTAGCTGATCTCGCTTTAGCAGGTAACCGTGTGGTGCGCTTAAAAGGTGGCGACCCGTTCATCTTTGGTCGCGGTGGTGAAGAAATCGAAACCTTAGTGGAAAAAGGCGTGAGCTTTCAAGTGGTGCCTGGCATCACAGCCGCAAGCGGCGCGGCGAGTTACGCAGGGATTCCGCTAACTCACCGAGACCATGCGAAATCCGTGGTATTTGCGACAGGACACTTACGGGATAACAGCATTGATCTTAATTGGCCGATGCTCGCTCAACCAGAACAAACCACAGTATTTTATATGGGCCTTACTGGTCTGCCGGTGATATGCCAGAAACTGATTGAACATGGTTTGCCACAGACCACTGAAATCGCCCTAATTCAATCGGCAACCTTGCCAAACCAAAAAGTGGTGACCGGTAATTTAAGCAATATCCAGCAAAAAGTCGCCGAAGCAGGTATTCAACCACCGGCCTTAATTATTGTCGGTTCAGTGGTAAGCCTGCGAGATAAATTAAACTGGTTTAAGCAAAGTGCTTAGGACAACTGTTAACGGTGATTAGGCTTTTTTTGCCAGAAAGATAGTGTGTTTGCTACCTTTACCTGGACGCGCACGCACAACACGAGTATCGACTTTAAAGCCTATCTTTTTCAGGCGGACTTCGAACAAGTAATCCGGCCCTGCAGACCAAATAGCCAACATCCCGTTGGCTTTCATCACCTTAAAAATCTCTTTTAAACCCACTTCAGAATAGATCCAGTTATTGTCAGAATGCGTTAACCCTTCAGGGCCATTATCCACATCCAATAAAACGGCGTCATAGGTGGGCGTTTTCGTATTTAGCAGCGCCTTTACATCACCCACACAAACCCGAGTCCTTGAATCTTGCAACGGGTTACCGGCACAGTTACCCAAAGGACCTTGATTCCATTTAACCACTTCCGGTATTAGCTCAGCAACGGTCACGATTGACGTTTCATCCACGGCTTTCAACGCTGATGACAGGGTATAACCCATGCCCAGACCACCGACTAACACATGGGCATTTTTACTGGTTTTAAGGTGCGCACAGCCTAACTCAGAAAGAACTTTTTCTGAGTTATACACCCGACTATTCATTAGCTCACCGCGTATGCCCGATAAACGAATAGAGAACTCTTTCTCTCGTTGAGACAGCTTAAGCTCGCCGCCATTGTTAGGGATAATGGCGGTATCAAGGTGGGTCCAGGGGATCATATTAACGTGCCTAATGCGTAAGGGGCTTTTTTCGGGGGCTTATTTTAGCACAAATATACCACCAGAACGTTAGCTTAGAATTAACCCGCTAAATCCGCTACAGCCCATTACCAATAACGCTCTTGCGTGATTTGCCCAGGTGAGCGACGTAAGTGTTTTTTGAGCCCCATATCTTTCAATACCAGCATCGCTTCTTCAATCATTTGCGGATTACCACACAACATGACCTGACTTTGCTCTGCATCAAGCGTTTGCCCTGCCTGCTCAATGATATTGCCATTGCTTAATAATGCAGGAATACGTCCTTGCAACGCCCCGTTCACCTTCTCACGACTGACGATTGGCACAAAATGAAACTGGTTGGGATATTCATCTTGCCATTTTGCAATCAGCTCCCCGTAGGCTAAATCACTTGCGTGCCTAGCGGCATAAACCAATATCACCTGCTCATAACGCTGCCATATCTCGGTTCCCGCTAAAATAGACAAGAATGGCCCTACGCCTGTGCCGGTCGCAATTAACCAAATGTTACGGCTATCTGGTACTTCGTGCAAAACCAGAAACCCAGTGGCAGGGGCCATGATCTTGAGCCTATCGCCGACGTTAACCCCATGTAATTTAGGTGAAAGTACGCCCTCTGCCACCGGTACAGCCATGATCTCAAGGCTCTTGTCCTGTGGGTGGCTAACCAATGAATAAGGTCGAGAAATGATTTTTCCATCCTGTTCAATGCCGACTTTGGTAAATTGCCCTGGGGTATATTCAGGAAAGTCATCACATTGAAAACCCAGACTAAAGAGATGATCATTCCAATCTATACGCTGAGTAATTTTTGCGTCAAGCCACTGGGCCATACATCCTCCAATTAACGAGCTGAATCAACATACTATCTGTTCATAATAACGATCCAGAGGAATATTTCATTCTCTGTCTTTGCTATATCACCTTATGCAGCTCCATTAAACGAAAAGCCCCTTTCAACCAGTCGTCAAAAGAGGCTCACTTGGCTATTTTTAAAAAAACTGATGTGATTAGTACTCGCCAAAATTCATCGTAAACTCTACCCCATAAAAACGTGGCGGACCGGCCACAAATGTTGGGTTTCCAAACCCTCCACCGGTATTTCCCGCGTCAACTAGATACTCGTTATCTAGCAAGTTGTTGGCAAACAAACTAACCGACCAGTCCTCGTTAGCACGCGCAATACCGATACGAGCACTGACCAGACTGACCGCATCTTCGCTGATGTCTAAACCAGAAATAGGTGCATTTTCTGGCTCGAAGAATACATCTGAGCGGTAGCTGTACACTAACGAGCTCGTCAGGTTGTAGCCTTGGGATAACTGAGTTGAATAAAACATGCCCACGCTGGCTGTCCATTCTGGCTGTAAACGAAAACGGTTGCCTGCTAAGTTACCGTTTGTACTATCGTCATCAATGGTGGCATCGAGATACGCCAAATTAGCGAACATCTCAAAATCAGCACCTAATAAGGCGCGTACTTCCGCTTCGACACCTACATTCGTTGCTGAACCTGCATCAGCGGCAAATGCCACTCCTTCATCGTCGAGTAGGGTTACCTGAAAGTTAGAATACTGTTGATAGAACAGCGAAGCGTTATAATTAACAGATTTATCAAATGCTTGCCCCTTAATACCCGTTTCATAATTCCAGATTATTTCCGCTGGAATTTCGCTGACCGATCTTTCACCCAGCCCATCGTCACCACGAACAGATGTCACACTGAGTACATCTGAACGACGTCCTTTCGAAATCGTTGCGTACATATTGATATCGTCGTTAACCACATATAGCAAATTGAAACGTGGTAGCCAGTCATCATAATCGGCTTCGGCACGGAATATTTCCCCGTTAGTATTAACCGTGAATAGCTCACTTCCCGTTAATACGCTGTTAGGCGCATCAGAGCGATAGCCACTGCTTTTATCTTCGCGCACATAACGCAAGCCACTGGTTAGCTCTAGGGAATCATTCAACGCATAAGTGACATCTACAAACGCAGAATATGCATCGGAGTCACCATAATTTTCAAACTCTAGGTTGTAAGTCAGTAACTGAGCCGCACCTTCAGTCAAAACAGGCGTTAAAATAGGTACCGAGCCGTCTGCGGATATACACGGCTGACCAAATGCAGGAAGCGCTCCAAGACAATTGAGGAAAATAGACTCCTCTGTACTAAAGGGAACCGCTTGACTGCCGTCTTCGGTGAAGTAGCTTACACCCGCTATCGTAGTCAACTTGGCGCCCTGATGAATCAAGCGGAATTCTTGGCTGAACTGATCCCCAGTGGCATCTTCTGCAAACTCTAAAAACCACGCCTGGGTACCATCAGCATCAAACACCTCCAACGAATCAAAGCGACGTCCGGCAGTAATAGAGGTAAACGTTAGTTCACTGTTGATATCCCAATTGACCGTTAAATTTAGGTCTTCAACGGTACGCTCTACACCTAAGTCCTCGCGCCCAAACACCTCTAGGGACATTGGGCTACCTGACATTTCCACAAAGGAGTATGGACTAGTATTACCGCCCGTTGGCGCATATAAACCATTTTTAAAGGACGTACCTGTATCATCATTTTTTTCGTAGGTGTAAACCAAATCTACCGTGACATCGTCGTGTGGAGTAAAACGCAATGAAGGACGAAACGAAGTACGCTCAATGCCATGCATATCCTCTTGGTTTAATCCGTCGGGGTTTTGTGAACTCGCTTCGCCGGCAATATTACGAATAAAACCTTCACGCTGACGGTAACTAAATGCCAAGCGTCCCTGCAACTGGCTATTGCCGCCCGTTACAAAACCGCTCAGCCCCTCAGCAGAATAATTGCCTAGATTACCTTTAATCTGAGCAGAAAACTCCTCTTGGGGTTTACGCGTAATCACGCTGAGCGCGCCAACCGATGCAGCAGTACCGAATAAAGTTGCCTGTGGGCCTTTAACAACTTCGACTCGCTCAATATCGAACAACTCGAAATAAGAACCCCGAGAGCGTGACACGTCTGCGCCGTTATAATAGATAGATACACGGGGAGCGGCTTGAGATGAGCCGCTATCAGAGGTAATACCGCGGATCACAAATCCTGGATTATTTGGGCTTTGCTCTTGAATAACCAACCCAGGCGTAATTTCAGATAAGGTGTCTAGTTCGGCCACCCCTAAACGCTCTAAGAAGGCGCCATCATAGGCGCTAATGCTAACAGGCACGTCTTGAATTGACTGATTTCGTTTTTGCGCAGTTACCGTAATTTCTTCGATTTGATTATGCTCTCGTTGCTCAGCAGCGAAGGCATAATTACCCATCACAACAGCAACCAGCAGAGATAATTTGCTGAGTGTAAAAACAGATGGTTTGGTGGTTTTCATATGTGTTCCATTTATGAGTGACTGCAAATAAAGCGCAGCAAAGGTACTCAGCAAATGCGAAACTTAGATGACCATTTCATGACATATATGTGACGTTACAATTTAGGCCAACTATATAAAAATCCTACATTTTTTTTACATTATGTGAATGCATAATCTTAGCGAATGAACATAAAAAAGCCGACGAGATAAATCTGTCGGCTCACATTTTATGATACGCAGCTTACTGCCATCTTAAGACGGGTAAGTCACCTAACGTTGACGCTTATAGAACCTCGATTAGTTCCCTAAGGTAAATTTGGTGTCTTGGTCGCGCATAAAGTACAGCACAAAACAGGCTGCCCACATTGGCCATGCGGCGAAAAACAGTAAATTATTGAACGCATCAAGGTATTGGCCGAGTGCCGACAAAGTTGAACCGCCGTGCATCAAAAAGATAAGCCCGTAAGTGAAGCGTTTTTTGATACCCGCAACAAATGCCAACACTAAGATAAGCTGCAAAGCGCCCATGATATATGCAACTGTTTCACCTAATCCGGGAATAGAGTAAAACTTCTCGAAAATGGCAATGCTGTGACCAGGGTTTACAAATTTATCTAATGTCCACACGAACATCACAATAAAAACCCCAAGACGCAAGGCTAATAAAGACCATTGCAGACGGGTACGCACATCGTTAGATACCGCTTCACTCATTTTGACTCCTTGATTGTCGCTATTTTCAGCTTAGAAATATTAAGCTGGCCGTTAAATCGGCATAATTGAATAAAAAGTGCCACGCCTGCTAACGCATTAACGTTTGGCTATTCTCACTACCTAATAGTAGATACATCACAAGACCGATATATGCGGAATTACTTACAACAAAATGGTAAGTTTTTAGCGTTGAGCGACGAATAGTCCCCCTGAGCCGTTGAATAGCACAAATCTGCTGAAATTAAGGCTAAAAACTGACTAATGACGTATCTAACGGCTTGGCTGCAACCACATAGGAATGAAATAATTCATGACGATCCCTACTATGGCCAATATAAAAGGCTTTATCTTTGATTTGGACGGAACATTGGTCACGTCCCAACTAGACTTCAACTATTTGCGCGGCGTCCTCCAGTGCCCACCCGAGCAAGACATTCTACGTTTCATTAGTGCATTATCGACTCAGGAGCAAACACGAGCGAATAAAGTCGTGGAGGATTATGAGCTGCAAGATGCCCATAATGGCGTATGGATAGAAGGCGCAGAACAGCTGATCCGCACACTTACTCAAAGGCAACTGCCAGTCGCCATTGTGACCCGCAACAGCAAACAAGCCACGGCATTAAAACTGGCCAACAATCAGCTATTTTTTGACCTGATATTAACCCGGGAAGATGCCCCGCCCAAGCCTGATCCAAGTGCCCTACTGCATATAGCTCAACGCTGGAAAATACCGGTAACTGAGTTAGCGTACGTGGGTGATTATCTCTATGACATACAGGCGGCAAAAAATGCCGGAATGCTAGCTTACCTATATGCACCAGATACGCAGCCAGACTATGCCCAGCAGGCGGATTGGATTTTTAGTCGATTCGCAGATTTAAATGCTCTTGTTAGTCCAGACTAAGGGTAATGGCATAGCGCCAACGCGCTATTTCGCGTTTATAAACAGCGAAATATTTCCGCCACCTGTAACGCCTCTTGCTCGGTATTATAAATATGCCATGACAACCGAATACCATCACGGCGCTGGTCGAAATAAGCATTTGCTTGGGTTAGTCCACTGACTAACGCCTCAAGCCTAGGCTTTGCTAAGTGCAGGCAAAGAGTGCCACCTGAATAGGCTAACCCAATCGGATTCAGCAGATACTCAGCGGCATGATCAAGGACGATGCGCTGCAACGCCTTACTGTGTGCATAGATCTTCGGCACACCAATGTTGTTTATTTGCTGTATACCCACCAGCGCCGATGCATAGGGCAAAATACTCGGCGTGCCACCCCAAAACCGCTTAGCGCTTTTTGCGTAGCTAAAGTGCTCGATATCAAACTCGAACGGGCTTTCATGGGAAAACCAGCCAATATTTTTTGGCGTTAACTCATTTACATGCCCAGGATTTACCCACATAAAGCCCGCCCCTGGGCCACCACATAACCACTTCACGCACGAGCCAAGTACCAAATCAACCTGCCAACTTTGCAGGTCAATAGGAATAAGACCAGCAGATTGCGCCACATCCACTACGCAGCACACATTTTTTGCCCGGCACAACTGCGCAATACCAGCCACGTCCGATAACACACCACTGTTGGAGTGAACATGAGTGATAACGGCCACTGCCACATCATCGGTTAGAAGCGCCTGCCATGCATCCAAATCATTAGGATCGATATCCTTGTCGATCAATTTTAAATTAAATCCATATGCGGCGAGCCCTTGCACTGCAAATCCTAATGAAGGAAACGCCGATGCGTGCATTAACACAGTGCGGGCAGTCTTTAACGGCAATGCTTGCAGGTACTGACTCAAACCATTAGATACTGAGCTTTGCGGACAAATATCGTCTGCACTGGTATTAAATAGATCCGCCAATTCATGGCAGAATTGTTCAATTATATTTAGCCATTGGGGCCAAGCGTCTCCGCCATGTTGCTGCCATGGCTCGAAGTAACTCTGTGCGACCGAACTGCGGGTCAGCACGGGTAGACAACCCACTGAGTGGCTCAGTAAGTACATACCTTTTGGCACTGAAAATTGCCGATTGGTATCTTGCATTTCGAGACTCCTACTTGCTAATACTGCTATGAAAGGGGCATCCAGACGTTTCGTTCTGTGACTCGCTAATTGAGTCACGTATTTCGCCGTAAGCTTGACCCCAAGTATTGGTCATAGCGCTGCGTATATCCCACAATTGCGCAAAGAAACGATGCTTAGCCCCGTTTTCCAATATTGTTACCGCTCGGCCTTTAAGGGATTTAGCTTCAAGCCCGATTGAGCGTTGAATTAAAAACATATGTAAATTACGAAATTTTTGCAGTTGCTCGTCAAATTCCGCTAAACATTCAGCCAAGATATAACTGTCGTCATGGCTGTATTGGCTATCATAGATTTGCTCGATGGATTTACCACGTCCGACTAAATAATGGGCCTCAAAGACCTGCCACATATCTTCCGGCATTTTGAGTAAGGTACGAAAACCAGGCGACTCTTGGCCGCTGCCATTGCCCAATTGCAGTCTAATTTGTTGATATTCTTTGGGTGACATGGTTTCCAGCAAATCCAGCTGCTGACTCATCATGCGTTGTATAAATGTGACGCGTTTCATTAACGAAACAACGCGCAAAGTATTTTCTTGTTGCATATATTCCAGCACATCAACCAAGGTATAGATCATCAATTTCATCCACAGCTCTTCTACCTGATGCACAATTTGAAACTGCAATTCGTCGCCATTACACAGTTCGGTTAATGGTTTCTGGGCACTCAATAACTGCTGACAGTTTAAGTAAGTCCCATAATCCAGCATCTCTGGATTATCCAATAAAGTATGGTATTTCTGACGAAAAGTCGATTTCGTTGAGTTCGGTATAGTCATAGAGGGCACTCGATTTGCTCGTTAGGCGTTTACACGCTGATATAGCTAAACATGCTAGAGCACTCGCCTTTGAACATTGTTCTATTTATACTGATTAAATACAGTTTTTAAGAACATCGTTCTGGAAATAACCTCATATGAAAAACCACATGTTGGATAAAAACGCCCAAAAAATAGTAACCGCCCTAGAACAAGATGCCAGAATGTCGTTCGCCGCCCTAGGGGATGAAATTGGCATGAGCAAAACCCCATGCTGGAACAAAGTACAGCAACTACAAGCGTCTGGGGTCATAGAGGGCTACAGTGCGCAGCTTAATCCTAAAGCGTTAGGGCTGACGATCCGCGCGTTAGTGCACGTAGTAGTGGACTTTGAGCATTATCAGGCATTTGAACAGGCCATTAATGCCCATAAAGCCGTGCGCTCGTGTCATGCTGTTACTGGCGATTCCGACTATGTTCTGGAAATATTGGCTAGCGACATAGAAGCATTCGATGAGTTGTTACGCGCTCAGTTAAGCCGCTTGCCCGGTGTACAACGATTTAATACGGCTATTTCAACCCGTATGGTTAAAAATAATGGCCCTTACGCCGCTATGCTGACCTAAGGCGACTGACAAAGTGCTGTGCAGTGCTTGAATACCACCCTCGATGTTACTCACAAAGAGTATATTATTCGCCCATGCCAAACGATTCGACAAACGCCTCAACAAAGCGCCCGGGAGAGGCGCTATCCATATTGAAATACAAGCTTGGCTCGATTAGTTCAATTTCAATCACCACGTATTCCCCTCGATAACGCAGCAGATCAATACGAGCATACAGTGCATCGTCCGGCATAGCGGCCATCGTGTGGCGAGCTTGGGTGAGCATTTCCTCATCTGGCTGCACTGCTTGCAAGCGCCCCCCATGCTCTTCTTGCACTCTGAAGTCGCCCTGCTCTGGGATCTTTAAAATAGCGTGGCTGTAATGACCGTTAAAATAAAATAACGAATACTCACCTTGCGTGGTCACAGCTTCTATAAACGGCTGAACCATAAATGCCCGATCGCTAAAGACCGACTTTAACGCTTTTGCTTGTGCCAGGAGTTGCTCGCGGTCAAGCATGTAGGTGTGATCTGCATTCGCACTGACCTGGGGCTTGATCACGATGCGCTCACAGTCAAAATACTCAAAACCGCCACTGACCGACGATAAATCGAAGTCCTGCAACCAAATAGTTGGCACGACGGCGATCCCTTGGCTAGCAATGTCTTGTAAGTACTCTTTACTCACATTCCAGTTCAGTAATCTCAAGCTATTGGCTAATATTGCGCTGGAGTCATCAATACGTGTTAGACAATGCATAAACGCTTTGGCGTGTTGTTGATAATCCCATGTACTGCGCACCACGACTACGTCGTAAGTGTTCCAATCAACCTCAGTGTCATGCCAAGATACCGCATCAACCTGCCAGCCCACCTGTTTTAACGGTGCATACAACAACTCATCGTAAACAAAGTAACCTTCGAGATTATCGGTGGACAAAAATGCGCAACGTTTCATAAATTAATTCTTCAATTCATCTATCACCCTTTCACAGCAATATCATGAGTGGCGTAGGTGCGCAACAATCTCAAAATCCGCACGCATAGTTATGACTACAGCATCACACCATGACAACCCTAGGGATCATTGCATAGATTAAGCCTTGCACTTAATGTGCTAGGCGAATTGTTAACCGCTGGGATTGGGCAAAATGACAACAAATTATTAAAGCTGGAATTGACAGCATGAGGTGTTTATCGCGCTTGTGCTCAAGGAGCGTTTTGCCACACGAAGGAATAAGCGCTCAGTGCTCCCGTGCTAAAGACTGGTTCAGTCCTTTATTGCAAGGACGAACCAGCTGCGGAATTTAAGCTCATTTAGCACTGGGCAACTTCCAGCCGGGTCTGGGAAAGTGGCAAGTGTAGCCATTTGGTCGTACTTCTAAATAATCTTGGTGTTCTGGCTCCGCCTCCCAAAAGTCGCCTGCGGGCTCCACTTCAGTCACCACTTTTCCAGGCCATAAACCTGACGCGTCCACATCTTCAATTGTCTTCAACGCCACTTGATATTGCTCGTCACCAAGGTAATAAATAGCGGAACGATAAGAGGCACCCGTGTCATTACCTTGCCGGTTTGCAGTACTTGGATCATGGATTTGAAAGAAAAACTCCAAGATTTCTCGATAGCTTATCACCTCATTGTCGAACAAGATGTCGATACCTTCAGCGTGTCGACCATGATTGCGATAGGTCGCATTGGCTACTTCACCGCCGGTATAACCAACTCGAGTTGATATCACGCCAGGACGTTTACGAATAAGGTCCTGCATTCCCCAAAAACAGCCGCCGGCCAATATTGCTCGTTCATTTGCCATTAAAGAATGTCCTCCACTTGGTCTAAATAAGCTTCATATCCTGCATTTTTCATTTCATCTTTATGCACAAAACGCAAAGAAGCCGAGTTAATACAATAACGCAAACCACCCTGCTCCCTTGGCCCATCGGTAAACACATGCCCAAGATGGCTATCACCATGGGATGAGCGCACTTCTGTGCGTGTCATACCCAAAGACGTATCGGTAATTTCAGTTACGTTGACGGGATCTATCGCTTTGGTAAAGCTCGGCCAACCACATCCTGATTCATACTTGGCAGAAGAAGCAAATAACGGCTCTCCTGAGACTATATCTACGTATATTCCAGGTTGGGTGTTATCGAGTAATTCACCGGTTCCCGGACGCTCAGTACCATTTTCTTGAGTTACTCGGTACTGCTCAGCGGTCAGGGTAGAAATAACATCCATCGATTTTTGATATGTACTCATAATTTCCTCTTTGTCATTAAATGAGAGGTACCTGTGAATTATACCAGACCTGTCATTACAGAGCTTTATTGCACCCAGCCCAATAATCTAACGCGGGTGATAATACCCAGGTGTGTCCCGCCAGCCAATGAATTGAAATTCATTGGCATATAAATCAACCTTGCCCACACGGAAGGTCTAATTCATTGTGCAGAATTCAATTTTTAGTGGATTAACCTTACTTCGACTTATCTGTCAACGCTAGGTTCAACGATTATTGCCTAAGTTGAATCACAAAATTGGCTGAGTCAGCTTAGGCATGGTGTCCCGTGTTTCAAAATTTGCTGACACGTTAGGACCGCCTGTGCTTGGAACCCTGTTTGTTGTTCTGATTCTGCTTGCGCTGCTGGCGCAACTGTTTGCGCTTAAGCTGTTGGCGTTTTTTATCTTTTAGCACCGAATAAACGATCCCAACGAGTATGCCGATAAACGCGCAGACCAATGCCACACCTATCCACTGACAAAGCAGAGGATAGGCACAAGGCAAACCGATTTGAATGGCTGAATCTTGCATAACCTAGATCCACCTCCCATTGTCGTTAGATAGAGCGACCTGAGCTCGTTAAAATGGGTTTTGGCTATACCCATTTTGAGCCAAAATAGCGTGAGCGGTCATCGCTGATAACGCCATATCAACACCTTGGATCATGTCCTGGTTAGCTAATTGATAGTAGGCTGCTGATTGCCCACATTGCACAATTTGTACACCGTTTTTCAATAGCCTGGAAAGTAATTCCATATTGGGGTTTTCTTTTGCGTATTTGGCTTTATAGGCTTTGTCATTGCGCATCTCGTTGGTGGCGCTACCGTGCACTACAATCGCAAGGTGTATATTCTCGATGGGTACGCCATTGGCCACATGCATATTTAAAAAACGTGCAACACTATCGTAACCGCGATTAAGCCCACCATCCTTATTGGCCTGACTGACGTCAAAGACAACCTTGAGTTCGACACTTTTTTCGAGCTTCATGTCTTGCTGCACCGGCGTGTGTTTGCCGTAACCAAAAATAACGGGGCCGTCTGCAAAATCACCCGCCATGCTATTTGCGCATACACTCATCATCAGTAGGGTAAAGACGGTAATGAGTAATCTCTTTAGCTTCATTTTCCCCCCTGAACAATTGTTATAATGTTAGTCATTTTACTTATTTCCCTAAATCCGTTTCACGACTGGTCTTGAAATCTGAATCCATTTTCCACTTCGGCCAATCTCTCGAGTTGGCTAACGTTTCGGTTATATCGATCATTAATTCAAGATCTTGTTCTACCCCACCAAGGGACCAATCTGCTGAATAATCATCTTCAGCCTTATGATATTTATGTGCGATATAGTCAGGATCGGTGTCGCCCAAACTCATAAATAACAAGCTAGGCACACCTTGTTTCGCCATTGAGAAATGGTCTGAACGGAAAAACAAACCGTTTTGCGGTCGAGGATCCAGCTTAGCCTTACGTTTTTGCGCGTGAGCAGCCTTGGCTAAGTAGTCTTCCATTTCGGATAGGCCATCACCGTATTGCAGAATATAGTCCACTTTGTCCAATACGTTCATGCCATCGATGTTGACCAGTGCCACCATGTTTTTAGTGGCAATAATCTCTCCTTTAGAGAATTGCTCTGAGCCAATTAAGCCCGTTTCTTCTGCGGTAAAATTAATGAATAAGATCGAGCGCTCAAACGGCGTTACTTTATGTTTTGCCATTAAAATACGCGCCATTTCTAAGGTACCCGCCACACCGGATGCGTTGTCCACTGCGCCGTTATAAATAATATCCCCGTCAGGCGTTTGCTTGGTTCCAAAATGATCCCAATGGGCACCTACTAATACATACTCGTCTGGGTATTTACTGCCGTTTATTTTTGCCACAACATTGTGCGAGGTCGCACGACTAATTGTATTGTTGAGGGTCAGATTGGCGCTTTGTTTAAGGGTTAACGGGCTAAAGTCGGCTTGCAAGGCTTGCTGCTTGAGCTGCTGGTAGTCGAGGCCAGATTGTTTGAAAACTTGTTCGGTGGCCGCTAATTGCAACCATCCCATTATGGGTAACTTAGATTTATTTTGCTCACTGTCGACCAAGGTATATTTACTGCCAGTATTCGAGCTTTCCACCACGCTCCACGGATAAGCAGCCGGAGCCGTTTCGTGCACGATCAACACGGCTTTCGCGCCTTGACGGGCTGCCTCTTCGTATTTATATGTCCAGCGGCCATAATAGGTCATGGCGTTACCGGTAAATAATTCTGCGTTTTGCGTAGCAAACCCAGGGTCGTTCACCAACACAATCACCGTCTTGCCAACTACATCAATATCAGCGTAGTCATTCCACTGGTATTCAGGGGCGTTAATGCCGTACCCGACAAATACGACAGGGGAATCTACCAGTTCTATTTTTGGATTAATTTGCTCGGTGCGAGCGGTAAAATCACGACCCGATACAAAGGATAAATTACCCATTTTCAAGGTCATATTTTGATCTGGGGTAATTTGCGCCATAGGCACAGCTTGCAAATATGCCCCTAATGGCGTCGATGGCTCGTCACTCGTGTTTGCCCCGTGCAACCCCATTGCCTGATATTGCTTAGCCAGATAATCAATGGTCAGTTGTTCTCCCTCCGTCAATGGGCCTCGACCTTGAAAGGCATCAGATGCCAACGTCTTAATGTGCTTAGCGACACGGGGTAAATCCACTGCGACATTTTGCGTTTCTGCAAAGGCATTGAAATGGCACAGGCCCAAAATGACCAGGGCACAAGATTTAACAAATTTGTAAAATTGATGACGTAAATTGACGTTAAGCATGACTAAAGTCCCGTATTAAATATCTGTCTAGTTTGGCATAGTTAAGATGTTAATTTCACTCAAATTTAAATCACAGCTCGTCTCAATTTAACGGTGAAAATATTAATAAGAAATTAGGAAAGACAGATGTTAATCGATATACTCACGTTTGTTTACAATTACCAGTACCCGTTGAATGATACGTTGGATTATTATCTACGTATAACAGCTAACTATAATAATAAATAAACACACAAATAAGGTTTTACCCCCCCATGAACAATAGATGGATGAAGGTTCTATTCCCCTTTCTTGCTCTTTTCGTCGGTTTTGGCGCAATGACATTGATTGAAGTCAGTGCTTCAGAAGATGAGAAAAAAGAGGTTGTCGATACTCGCCCAACGATTACAGTTGAAACGGCCCAGGCTGAAGATTACCAAGTGGTTATTTCCAATTATGGAGAAGTTCAGCCACTTGAACGCACTATGATTTCCGCCCAAGTGTCAGGTGAAGTCATCAGTTGGCACCCCAATTTTGTCGCTGGCGGTTTAGTACTGCGTGGCAGTACCTTGTTTAGTCTTGAAAAAGACGCCTATGAAGCCGCTTTGTTACAAGCCGAAGCCAATGTAAGCTTGGCGCAAGCCCAGTTGATAGAAGAACAAGCCCGCGCCGACGTCGCGAAACAAGAAGCCAAAGGGTTGGCCAGCAGTAAGGTATCAGATCTTTATTTGCGCAAACCGCAATTGCTCAGTGCACAAGCTAATTTAAAATCTGCCCAAGCGGGTTTGAAAATAGCCCAGCGCGACTTAGACAATTGTGAAGTCATCGCACCTTACGACGCCCTTGTGGTCAGTCGCAGTATTGGTGTCGGTCAGTTTATAGGCCTAGGCACCACAATAGGTGAAATATACAATGTAGAAGCAGCTGAAATTATATTCCCTATTGCCGGTTTTGATCGTGAATTTTTACCGGACGACCTAGCAGAAAAACAAGCGAAAGTGACCACCAATGGGTACAACCCGATTGAACGCACGGGTTTAATTTCCCGCGATTTGGGAGTGGTTGATCAAGCCACGCGTATGAGCCAGTTAGTGGTTCGCGTAAACGACCCTTATAGCCTGAAAAGTAATATGCCCGCCTTAAAGTTTGGCAACTATGTACAGGTTAGCTTCCCAGGACGCACGCTTGATCATATATATCGCTTGCCCCAAGCCTTAGTGAATAACAAAACTGTTTGGGTAATGGACAAAGACAATAAGCTTCAACCTAAGAAAGTCGAAATTTTGCGCGAAGAAGGGGCTTTCTTGCTGATCAGTAAAGGCATATCTGACAACGACAACATAGTCACTACCCTGCCGGAATATCCGCAAACGGGTATGGAAGTCAAGATTGCCGGCGTGAAGGCTGCTAATGAGCTAACTGCTCAAAAAGCGAAGTAGGAGATACTATGTCAACTGAAGACGTAACGCCTCGCCCCAACGTGCCCCATGAAGAGCCAAGCCAATCCGGCGGTCAAGAACCCAAGCAAACGGGCTTAATTGCTTTTTTTACCAATAATTCAGTCGCCGCTAATTTGATGATGATTTTTATTCATTATCATGGGTCTGTTTAGTTATTTCACCATACAGCGCCAAATGTTCCCGAATATTGAGATTAACTATATCAATATCAGCGCTGTGTACCGCGGTGCCTCTCCGCAAGAAATTGAAGAAAGTATTTTGATCAAAATCGAAGAGTCGTTAAAAGACATCACCGAGATCAAAAAAGCGACGTCAAGAGCGTTTCGTGGCACAGGCCGCGTGACTCTTGAAATTCAAAAAGACAAAAAACTAACAGACGTACTCGACAAGGTGAAAGCCAGAGTAGACAGTATTGCCACCTTCCCTGCCGATATGGAGCCACCCGATATTTCACAAATCGAGTTCCAACAGGACGTGATTGAGATGTCTTTGGTCGGTGATTTGCCTATTACGCAACTCAAACCTATTGCTAAGAAAATAGAAGATGAATTATTGCAGCTCGCAAACGTGTCTTTGGTTAGCGTAGATGCACCGGAAGATGAAATAGCGATTGAGATCAAACCAGACATTCTGCGTAAGTATAATTTAACCCTAAGTGATGTTTCACAGGCGATCCGTAACTATTCAGCGAATATTTCTGCCGGTGAACTGCGCACCGAGTCGGGCATAGTCGCCGTTCGGGTTGAAAACCAAATGTACAGCGGCGATGAATTCCGGCATATCCCGATTAAGATCAGTGAAACAGGGGCTAAAGTTTTATTAGGCGACGTTGCGACCATAGAAGATGGTTTTGTTGAAGGCCAACGTTACTACAAATATTCCGGTGTCAACGCCATATATATGTCGGTAAAAGCCACCAAAGATCAAAGCACCATCCCAGTGTCCGAAACGGTAAAAGACTATATAGAAATGCGCAACAAAACGCTGCCGTCTGGTCTGCAACTTAAGATCCTGGTGGACATGACGTACTACCTGAATGCTCGCTTAGACATGATGCTTAGCAACCTCATTCAGGGCGCCGTTTTAGTGGCCTTGATGCTGACCATATTCTTGCGTTTCAGGTTAGCCTTTTGGGTCATGCTTGGTTTACCCGTATGTTTCTTAGGCGCCATCATGATGATGCCAGTATTTGGCGTAACCATTAATATTTTGTCCTTATTCGCATTTATTATGGTGCTAGGGATAGTGGTGGACGATGCCATTGTCATTGGCGAAAGTGCCTACAGCGAAATCGAAGAATCAGGTGGTGGGGCCGAAAGCGTTATTCGCGGCGCAAAACGTGTAGCCACGCCTGCGACGTTTGGGGTATTAACTACCATAGCCGTATTTGCGCCGGCATTGTTTTCCACCGGTCCTGAAGGTCAGTTCTTTTATGTTATCGCCTGTGTAGTGATCTTGTGTCTGGTCTTCAGTCTTGTGGAGTCGAAACTGATTTTGCCTGCGCATTTAGCCCACATGAAGTTTACTCCCGTCAAAGAAAGCAGTTGGCGTGCGCGTTTTAATAAACGTTTTTTTGGTTTCGTTAACGGTAAATACAAACGTTTTGTACAAAGGTGTACCGAATGGCGTTGGTTGGTTTTCTGCATTTTCATTGCAGTATTGATGATCAGCTGGGGTTTAGTCTCAGCCAATTATGTACGCATGATCCCCTCTCCTAAAGTACCCCATGACTTCCCGGGTATCTCATTTGAGATGAACGAGAACGTGGCAGACGAAGCCGTGATCAATGCGCTGATCTCCATTGAAAGCATGGTACTTGACGTTGACAAGCAGATTGTCGACGAATACGGCAGCAGTATGATGCGCGATATTATGGTCTTCAACCGCGGGCGCACAGAAGGTCGGATACAAGTGCCCTTGGTAGACGAAGAAGATCGCCATTTTGACGCCTTCGAGCTTGCCAGACGTTGGCGAGAACAACTACCGGATATCCCCGGCATGAAGTCGATTACCATCATCGACGACATTAACGGTGGCGGTAACGATGACGGTGAATTTGGTTTTATGCTCTTCGGCAGTGATATCGACACCCTAAATGCAGCCGGACGCGAATTTATCTCCATGCTGCAACAAACCAAAGGCTTGTTCGACATCAGCTCCACTATTGATCCGGCCAGTAAAGAAATACAAATGGAACTACTGCCGGTAGCGTACGATTTGGGCCTTAATTTAGCCGATATCGCTCGTCAAGTGGGTGCCAGTTTCTATGGCGGTGAGGCCCAGCGTGTTATACGTGGTGGCGATGAAGTACGTGTAATGGTGCGTTATCCTAAGCTGACTCGAGAACGTTTCGCTGAGCTAAAATACGCCGTTATCACAACACCTGCAGGCAAAGAGGTCATGTTGGGTGATGTGGTCAGCCTGACTGAAAAACCGGGTATTAACTACATTCGCCGAGAAGGCGGATATCGTAGTGTGTATGTGTTTGGTTCCATTGATGAAGAAGAAGTGGAGCCGAATGCCGTCATCGAAACCGTAGAAAAGGAATTGTTACCACAACTGAAAGATAAATTCCCAGGGGTAAAAACCGAACTTGGTGGCACCATCGAAGAACAGCAAGCACAACAAAGTCAGCAAATGATGTTTTTAGTGGCAGGCTTAATCATGGTCTATATATTACTGGCCGCTCCTCTGAAGAGCTATGGTCAGCCGCTGATTATCATGTCGGTTATTCCGTTTAGCTTAACGGGTGCCATATGGGGACATTTCATTTTTGGTATCGATTTAAGCATGATGTCCACGTTTGGTATTATTGCCGCCGCAGGGGTGGTGATAAACGACAGCTTGGTAATGACCGACTTCGTGAATCAACAACGCGCCATGGGTATACGCATTAAAGACGCTGTTATTAATGCAGGTTGCGCGCGATTTAGGGCCATCACGCTGACCTCAATAACGACCTTCGCTGGTGTTTTGCCCATTATGTTTGAGACCAGCTTACAGGCTAAATTCGTTATCCCCATGGCAGTTGCTTTAGGCTTTGCCGTGATGTACGCCACATTAGTCACGCTTGTTTTGGTGCCTTGTTTGTATTTAATACTCGAAGATATCAAAGCGCTATTTAAGGCGATGTTCAATGCAATAGGCCGCTTTATCAGCCGTAAAGGTAAAAAACAGCCAACCCCTAATATGAGTTAACTACGCCACCTGACGGGACGTCAGCTGGTCGTTAATTTCACTAAAAAGCGCCGTCGGCGCTTTTTTTATTTCACACCCTCGTTAGCATCAAGCAAAGCGTAAGCCCCCGCGACTTCAATGTCATGACCGCGGAGCACAGTTAAACTTTAGTAGGTGATAGCGAAGCCAGAATAACGTATATTCTTTAACCATAGATTAAAGTGGCAAACATAACTGGCTGTAATTAAACAGATTAAAATAAGACTCCATGCTCAATGGCTATAGCCTAGTAGTGTCCATTTGCTGATTTCAGTACACACACTGAATGAATTGATCATAAATTAGAACGTGAAAAAAATAACCAACATATTTTATATCGGGGACTGGCAAGTTACCCCTGCAACCAACAGTTTGCGCTGCGCCAATGTGGTTAAGCAGCTTGAGCCCAAAGCCATGGACGTGCTACTACTATTGTGCCAGCAACGTCATGTGCACGGAGCTGAGCAGGTGCTAAGTGCTGATGATATTGCCGACAAGTGTTGGGGAAACGACATTGGTGATAATCCCGTACACAAAGCTATTACCCAGTTGCGTAAAGCCTTTGACGACAAGCCCAGCGCACCCAAATACATAGAAACCATTCGTAAACGTGGCTACCGCATCGTCGCTAAGCTCGACTTACCTTTAGAAGAAGGCGTCAGCCCAGATAACAAAATACAGAACGTCTGGCAAGGGGGCTCCCCCTTCCCAGGCTTGAGTGCCTTCGAACCCGATGAAAGCAGTGTGTTTTTCGGTCGAAACGAACAAATCACCACCCTATTATCACGTGTATCAAGTTTAGTCAGTGCTCAGCAAGCCTTTGGCTTAATTTTAGGCCCTAGCGGCAGCGGTAAATCATCGTTAGTTAACGCGGGCTTGCTTCCCCGCCTTATCCATAGAAACGGTTACGATGGCATTGGCGTGGTCAGTTATACCAGCCTAGACTTCGCCGATGTCAGTCAATCACGCCTGTTTATCGACTTGGCTTCTGCCCTGCTCGATTGGGACGTAAACGACTTACCCGTATTTGATGGCCTTAGCGCAGACATGCTGGCCAATACACTGCAAACCGACTGCCAACAGGTTATAAACCTGTGCCAAAACGCGCTGTCAAACCAGTCGCTTGAGCAAGCTACTCTCGAACACGTCGACAAACATCGCGCACATTACGCCAAGCCACATTTTTTCCTGTTAATTGATCGTCTCGAAGTCTTGCTTTCGTCCCCCGTTTTTGATGCCCAAGAACGCAGCGACTTTTTGGCAGCTATTGACGCGCTCGCGACGTCCGGCTGCATATTGATTTTTAGCGCCTGTCGTAATGATTTTTATCCTTTGGTGGTCACGCATCCAAGCCTAATGTCCGGCAAAGACAAGGGCGCACATTTCGATTTGCTTGCGCCTTCACCCGCCGAATTAAGTCAGATGATCAGGCTGCCCGCAAAGGCTGCCAATCTGAGCTGGACGATTGAGCCCAATAGCACTACCCCATTAGATGAGGTCTTATGCTTTGAGGCTGCAAATCACCCTGATGCCTTGCCCATGTTGCAATACACGCTGCAAGAGCTGTATGAGCAACGCAGTGCTGATAACGAAATGCGCTACTCGGTTTACCGTAAATTAGGTGGCATAGAAGGGGCGATAGGTAAAAAAGCCGAAGCGCTCTATTTGCAATTATCTGCTGCCCAACAAGCCCAATTAGAATATGTTTTATCCTTATTGGTCACCCTCAACCCAGACGGTGAAACCGTGACAAGTCGCGCAGCTCGCTGGTCCCAGTTACATCACGATCCGATAAAACAAACCAGCCGTCATGAGTTCGTTCAAGCTATGGTCGATAGCCGCTTGTTTGTATCCCATCTGCAAAATGACGAGCCCTGTTTTAGTTTGGCTCATGAAGCACTGCTGCGAAAATGGGCCAGAGCGAGTCAATGGATCAGCAATCATCAAGAAGGCTTGCAAATAAAGAGCCGCTTACAACAATTGGCTGGGCGCTGGTTGTATGAGCACAAAAATAACGCTTATCTGTTGGCTGAAGGCAAACCCTTACAAGAAGCGCTTAGTTTACAAAGTAGCTCGGTCTTTACTCTTGAAGAGAATGAGCACGCACTTATAAAGGCATCGCAAAAAAGCGGTAATATTAAACGATGGTTAAAACGCACCACAGTGACGTTACTGTGTGTACTCACCTTCACTGCACTTTTTATGAGTGTTAAAAGCCAACAAGCAGAAAGCCTAGCCCAACACAAGCGCCTCGAAGCCGAGAGCCTATTAGGTTTTATGGTCGGAGAATTTGCCGACAAACTGCGCAGTGTCAAACGCATGGATTTACTCGATGGGATCAGCAACAAGGCCCTAGAATATTTCAGTCAACAAGATGACGATGCTGAAGCATCCGCATTATTCTCTTTTATTAACACAGAGCAGAATTTTAAAACCCGTTTTCAGCATGCTCAAACTTTGGGTGCTATGGGAGAGGTTGCCTATTCACGCAATAAAAATGATGAAGCGAAGCAAGCTTTTAGTTCAGCAAAAACGATTTTAGATAAGTTATATGCAATACAACCGCAGAACCTCGAACTTTTAAAAACCCTAGGGGCGAATGCATTTTGGTTAGGGCAGTTGGCTATGGATAAAACCGAATTCACCTCGGCCAAATCCCATTTTGAGTCATATTTGTCTTATAGCCAATTGATGAATCAACTCAAGCCAAACAGTGATGAAGCCAAACTCGAGCTCTCTTATGCATATCTTGCGATGGGTGCAGTTAACAGCAAACTACAAAATATGAGTACAGCAAAAGTTGCGTTTGAAAAAGCGTTAGCCATTCAGTATGAGCTAGTCAAAGACGCCCCACAAACTGATATATCCCATTTGAAAATCGCTAATACACTTGAGTGGCTGGCAGAGACGGAAGAACAATTAGGCGATTTACGACAAGCGGTTAACACGCGTAAAAAAGTGCAAAGCATTGTTACTGATTTATTAACATCCCACAGTGGTAATGGCGATTTGATAGAAAGCCTCGCTTATTCTTACTTGAATAATGCAAATGTATTGTATTATCTAGGTCAGTATACAGCGGCCAATCAGGCGGCTTTATCAGCTAAAGCGAACCTAACCACACTATTAACACAGGACCCGTCAAATGAAGTATGGCAACTCGACATGCTCAGAGCACGTGCCTTTGACCTCTATCTGACAACGTTGACCCACGACGCACCTCCAGCTCAAACCATAGCATGGCCCGAATTTCAACGAATATTAACGAGTATTAAAAAATCTCATTCATTGATTGCTATTATTATTAAAAATTACCAACTTCGCGGTGATTGGCATTTGGCATACAGCGCTATCGAATTAGCAAAATCAAAATTGGAAGAATTATTAAGTGGACAGCCCTCAAACCACTTATTTCTGACGACGCTAAGCAATATCTACTTATTAGAAGCAAAACAAAATCTGCATGCGCAAAGCCAAAAAAGTGACAGGCTTATTTCCAACTCAGGTAAATTAAATGCCTGTCAGCAGGCAATGTCTTTACTGCAACCCATTATTACTGACAACAGTAGTTACGAGGTATTACTGCCCTATGTGCAAGCCTACGACTGCCTAGGAAGGTTAGATAAAGTTGAAAATTTAGCCGCTAAATTAGCACTTATGCAGATAAAAAATTATAGTTTTTAGTTCAACCATCAACAAAAAAGGAAGACACATGTTCCCTCAAATAAAAAAAATAAAATCGCGAGTACTGACAAGTCAAGGTGCTAAGCCCGTAGTCCAGTTTTACGATACCGAGCAAAAAAGCTGGGATGAAGAAGTTGTCCTGGATTTTAGTCGCTCAGGCATGGCGCTTTTCACCCTAGATACCGATGATAATGCAGACCCCTACATTTTTTTTGGGGCGCTGCAAAAAACCGAAGATGGCTGCAACCCAGATACCAACTGGGATTTTATGATAAATGGCGCGGGCAATATCATCTGTTTTAACAATGATTGTAAAAGCGCGCAAAATATCTCGGTTAGACTGACTTTGATAAAACGAGGGGATGATAATTTCGAGAACGCCATCGTCAGCGCCGATCCTATGATTAAAAATCGACCAGACTAATTTTCAAAATATTGGAAACACAGCAAACGATAGATTTGCCAGTTGAAACTAAACATTGATATATAAAAACGCCGGTCACTTCTCAATTAACGACCAGCGTTTCTTGTATTGGCACTGCCCACGATGGCATTACACCACTGCATTTGGCACGACCTGCGTATCCTAGCCCACTGAATAGTTAAAATATCTTTGCCTGCGCATTCACTCAGTCAGGTCTTTGGGCTATCGTAATGTAAAAATTCGCCGCAAGATAAAAGTGATGACCCTTTCCACAGAAAAAAAAACTTGGTTAGCCGCCGCGTTGACTATTATTAATGCCGATTTTAATCGTTCATCTGACACCCATTTGATAAAAGTCGACTTACCTTGTTTTGTTGATGTATCACTGTATCTCAAGGATGAATCCACTCATCCCACTGGCAGTCTCAAACACCGCTTGGCCCGTTCGCTGTTTTTATATGGTTTGTGCAATGGGGTCATCAATCAAAATACCACTATTGTTGAGTCATCATCTGGCAGTACGGCTATTTCTGAAGCCTATTTTGCCCGCCTACTCGGCTTGCGATTCATCGCAGTCGTACCCAAAAGTACTGCCAGTGAAAAAATAAAACAGATTGAATTTTATGGTGGTGAGTGTTTTAAAGTTGAACCACAAGATCTCTACGCTAAGGCTCAGCAACTCGCCGACGAATTAAATGGTCACTACATGGACCAATTTACTTACGCAGAGCGAGCAACCGATTGGCGAGGCAATAGCAATATTGCCGAAAGCATTTTTGCCCAAATGGCGTTGGAATCCCATCAGATACCCAGTTGGATTGTAGTGAGTGCCGGCACCGGTGGCACCTCTGCCACCATAGGCCGCTATTTGCGTTATAACCCAGCATTGCATCTAAAAACCCAGTTAGCCGTAGTCGACCCAGACAATTCAGTCTTTTTCGATTACTACCGTGATCGTAATAACGAAATCACCAACAACAAAGGCTCACGTATTGAAGGTATAGGCCGACCTCGCGTTGAACCTTCATTCTTACCCGATGTGGTTGATCACATGATTCAGGTACCGGATGCGGCCTCTATCGCGACTATTCGTTGGCTTGAAGGCATACTTGGGCGCAAATGTGGCGGCTCAACCGGCACCAATGTGTATGGCGCCCTTCAACTTATCGCCCAAATGATAAAAAATAAGCAACAAGGCAGCGTGGTCAGCATGATCTGTGATTCTGGTGAACGCTACCTAAATAGCTATTACAGCGATGAGTGGGTAACACAACAACAATTGGATTTAGCGCCTTATACTCAGCAGCTAGAAAATTTTATGCTAACGGGTGAAATGTAGTATTTATAAGGGAGCTGGCAGTTTTTACTAACGACGTAACTTGCCTACCCTCATACGACGTTACTGCCCAGTAATTGGCGACATTTATGTATTACGCTGGAATAAAACAAGCAGGTAAAAAAATGGCTAAATCAATAAAATTGATTTGGCCATTTTTCTTCGTACCACAACCCAGCGCTATGCGCATTTGTTTATACTTCAGCGCCGTCGTCGTTTAACGATATCACCTTGGTTTTACTGATTTTGTGGCGATAAATTTCTCGTAGATATTTGATCGCTTTTTTCACGCTATCACGGCTTAATCGAATATCGTTAATTGAAACAAATTTATCCTTTTCTCGGATCAGTTCACGATATTTTTTCTCGTACATTGGCTTGATTGCATACCAGTTTGTATCAAGAATTTTCGCCGGATTTTCATACTCTTCCAACATAGAATCCAACGCTTCTTCATCAAAAACTTCTGCGCGAATAAATTCAAGCATGGCTTGGTCGAGTTTTTCGTCAAAGCGATAGTTATCTTTGGCGAAACAGCGTTTGATATAGGCTACGATCAAGGTTAAAAAATCATCGCTCAAACAAGGGCTCTTAACAATAAGGGTCGTCAAAGAGATATTTGCCGAAGCACCTATAACTAATGCATACCGTTTGAGTGTCGTATTTGGGAACAACGCATTGAGATGCGACTTAAGGCGATTCAAATCTATATAAGATAACTTGTAATCTTTCGGTAATGAGATAATCGACACAACCGAAGAGCAATTCTTAAAGAAGTGCAAATCTTTTAAGTGCTTGGCGTCATAGCCACTTTTCAAGTATTCACTCAATCGCTTTCTGTAGCGTGATGACTCGATAGGTAATAGACTAATTCCTTCAATAGCCTGCGTCACTTTATTAAAGTGAGGCAGGTCAATTGAGCGAAAAAATAAGTCATCGATATTTAGGTCATCTTCGCCTTTATCAAGAATTTTAATTCTATCTAGATTCGAAACGTGTTCAACGGGCACGACCGACTCAGCATAAGCCAAGGCTACAGGCCCAGCTAGGCTCATAAACAAATCGTTGGCATCTAGGCGAATCGTTTCACCGATATCGATACCTGCTCGGCGAAAATAATTCTCGTCGTAATCAGTTGTGACCGCTTGTGCAGTGAGAATGTTGAATATTTGCTGTGAAATATACTGATTGGCATGCTTTTCCATCGCGTTAACGTCTATGTGCTGAATGCCACTGTCGTCTGTTTCTTCCGCATAGCGCATAATATCGTTAGAGATCAGCATCATGGCGTTCCACGGGCGAATGCGATGCATTGCGCTGGCGTCACTGCTGTCTTCTTTGTCGAAGTTGTATGAAAAGTCCCACTCCTCAGCCATGTATTTACACAGTAAACGCCCAGCGTTTATGTGTAATGCTTCAGACATCTCAACCCCATGGTCAGAAATATTCGGCAATATACAAATACCACTGGTGAAAATCGGCTCAAATACAAATGAGTGTCCGTGGTTATCATCACTCTCGCTAACGGCTCTGGTCTCAAATGTCTTGCTCATGTAAGCATATTGCTGGGCTAACCCAAATTCGGAAGCCATTCCAGAACCAGTGCCGCCGCCAGCACTGAATATGTAGAAGTAAAGTCGTGATTGATTCGCTTTTATACCGCATGAGTCGATTAAATATGAGTGTATATATTTCCACTCTTTATTAGCAAAACGCTGGGTGTCTTTGTTAAGGATAATTCTGGCTAAATACTGACCTAAAATAGGTGCATTCCCTGCGCCTCCTGCATGCACTTCAGATAAATCCATGATTTTCATCTTGGTGTATTCCTGCAGAAAATTCGATTTCTCGCCTTTATTTGAAAAACGAACTCGCCCTTCGATATCTTTATCTAGATCCCCTAACATGACTAAAGGTTCGATCAAAAATACGGGTTTCACATCTTGAGCGCTGGATAAATTCAATCCTCGTTTTATCCAACTCATTGGGCGGTGATCTAGTTCACGAGACTGTCGTTCTTCGTTTTCAAATTCGTTTAAATAGAAATTACGTGCGTTATATACAAGAGATGCGACATCCAATGCGATATTTGAGCCGCAACGACCCAAACCGATTAAGCAAACTGAGGGGAAATTCTGCTCTTTACCTACTTCTGATTCATTATCTGGGTTAGCTACTGGAAACACACTATTGCGCAAAGCATTGATGTTGTTTAATATTTTTTCTAATTCACGCTCAGTGAAATACATGTAGCGCTCATTAACAAAGGGGGTTTCGGCTGGTGAATTACCACCCTGGTCTATTTCTGTGGCTTGGAAAGAGGTTTCTTCAACCGCCAAATCATCCTTTTCGTTGTTAACGCTCATAGCACATTTCCTATTTCGGCAAGTCAAACCTGCGCCTAATGTAGTTAGAATAGTAGAATTTAAGATTCGTTCAGCATCGTTGTTTAATCCAAACGCACTCAAATAGCAAGTCAGCCACAGATTAAATTATTTAATTGAAACAACACTTTATCGTAGTTTTTATGACCTATATATGCTTAATGTACGTTAACCACTTGAGACATTAGTTATATATTTTCATAACTAAGTATACTTTTAGAGACACCGACTCTTTGTTCCGGTTGTGATAACGGTATGCCCTAACGCTGTTGATATTCAGATGCTTGCTCGGCTACAACACAGAAAACCTGTTGCTCTTGATCATATTCAAGGCCTATTGAGAGTCCGTTCCCAAGCTATCTACTTGCGTAAGTAATGACACATATTTGCAGCAAGGGAGCACAAGACTGACGCCCAATCTTTTTGCTTTTAGGGACATTAGATTGAAAATATCCGCGGAACAGGCGACGGATTAGCACTTAAGATATAAAGCAGTACTTGCTCTCATACACAGGAGTTCAGGTAGCGGTTCTAACATGTTCTGTATGAGAGAGCATGCCAATCTTCAACCCGTGATCGCCACAAAATCTAACTGCCACTTATTTTATTAATAAACCCTCAGAAGACTGACGGTTAAAAATAGTTGCCGATGTGCCGTTCATCAATCTCAAAAAACCATATTGACTGTCGCCTTCCTCTTGTAAATACGCGCTCTTCAAAACAATACCGGTATCAGTAGAACAAGTTCTGTTGCAAAGCCACAAGAAAAAAGTGGCAGGCGTTGATAATTTATTCATTGAAATAAACAACTTACAAATAGAAGGTTAGCGGAAGGTTAAGATTAAGCCCTAGGTATACAGTATGAACGTCGATTAACGCAGCATTCACATATTGAGTCATCGGTTGGAAATACAGCCTAAAACTGATGATACAAAAGGAGCTAACATGAAAACGTTTCTACTGTTACACATCGCTTTACTTTGCACTTTGGGTTATGTCAGCCAAAGCATCTTTTTTGGGCCCTTGGGAGATGTGTTATTTACCATCGCCAGTGTGATCTGTATCCCCATCGTCAGTGCCTACGCATTAAAGTGCTATTTCAGCCTTTCAGCGATGCGTCCGCGCAATCATAAAATCCTATAACTAGCTATGTTCGGCAATGGCTATATTTGCCGGTAAGTCGTCTCTACCTCAACAAGAAAATAAAGACTCAAGGCATCGAATAGTGACTTGAGCATCATTTGGGTTCCTCGACCTTTGCGCGCCATGTTATGGCGCGTTTTTTTACATCTACGCCTCATCCATCCATGAAAATGCTTTTCCCCTACGTTTAAAAAACTCGTCTTCTAGCGATCAACAAACAAATTTAACATATAAAAATCAATGCGTTAAAAAAGGAAGATTAGCAGAAGGTATTAGAGACTTTAGTCTAATATCTTGTTTGCATCACACATCAGCGTGAAAGCGCAAAAAAGGGAACATGATGCCAAACTCACACCAGCCTAGCGACAAAGCAAACAAATCAGAGTCAATAATAGATACCTTTTCAGTGTCTTTGCTGAATGAGAAAATGCAGGCTTTTAGCAAGATGGCAAACGTCATCGCTGAGGCCATATTCATCGTCAATGACGACGGAGTCATTGAGATGATTAACCCCCTAGCTGCGAAGTTCTTTGGTGCAGCGCATGAGGCATTAATTGGACAAAAATGGTTTTACTTTCTCCACGAGCGTTATCGTGAGCAATACGAGTACTTGTTTATTAACTGGAAAAAGACTCCCGACTTAGCCTTGAATCATGGTCCCAAGGAAGTATTGTTAAATCGGGCTGACAGCACATGGATGGAAGCTGATTTGTCGGTTTCTTGTTTGCCCACATCTTTGACGGGTACAAGTCCTCTATTTGTTGGTGTGCTGCACAACTTAACCAAGCATAAGACTGAATATAGCGAATTGCGTCGACTTGCCTCAACGGATCACTTAACCGGACTGGCTAATCGCCACAATTTAGAGAAGACCCTAGAAAAAAGTTGGCTTGAGTGCCTCAATAGCGATCAAGCTATCAGTCTAATTTTGATAGACGTGGACTATTTCAAATTATTCAACGATCAATTTGGTCACGTTAATGGCGATAAATGCCTCCAGAAAATAGCCAAAACCATAGAGCACTGTCTGCCCGCCAATGACAGCCTAGCAGCCCGATATGGCGGGGAAGAGTTTGCCGTTATCTTACCGCGCTTGCATGCCGTCAGCGCCGAGATAGTAGCCAAAGATATTCAGCAGCAAATCAATACACTTACTTTTAGCGATTTGGGGTTACCAGCCGACTTTAGGGTAAGTGTAAGCCAAGGCATTGCCACCGAGTTTGGCGGTCAATTTAGAACCTCTGAAGCGCTTATTTGCGCAGCTGACACCGCCTTGTATCGCGCGAAGTCAGATGGCCGCAATAGGATCAGCATCGGCCATTAATATCATCATTACTACACTTGGTGGCCAGCGGTAAAGGCATGCTTAAAAAGCAGCAGTATTAGGAAACACAGACTGGGCACAATCGCACTAATGCTGAAGAACCAGTGAGAAGGCAGGTATTCGACCACACCACCGGTTGCGAACCCTGCTAGCAGCATGCCCATGGCGAATGCATTTTGGTATAACGCGACGCCAAAGGTTGGCTCCTGGGGCAGTAAGCGTTGTAACAGATTCACCCCTAAGCCAGCCATAGCGCCGTACATAATGGCTTTCAAGCCTTGTAGGGCAAACAAATAAAAGACGTTTTGGCTAAGGGGCAACAAAACAAAAAATGCACAGCCACTAAGACTAGCAATCATGAAAAGTCGAGAATAAGAAAAGCGTGATAACAAGCTTACACAGCTTACAATTAAAGCGATTTCGACCAGTGCTGCGCACATAAATAGCGGCCCCACCATACTGATTGGCAGTGCCTGTTCTACAAAATAGACCGGCAATAAATGCTGATACAGGGTAATGGCAAAGCTGCTTAACGTGAAAAAAAGCACACTGGGCCATACGTATTGGTAACGCCAAGCACCCATTGCTGGTTTACCCCACGCTTTGCCTGATGTTGTCTGCCCAATGACTTGTCGCTCATGTTCATTCGTATCAGCCAACTCTGACGGTTTAGCTTTCGTTGCTGCAGGCAGATAACAAAACAGCCCAGCAAGTAATGGCAATCCGGCTCCCAGAACGTAAAAGAAAGTACCAAACCCCACATACTCAACCGTATAAAATGCCACGCTTGGGCACACTAACCAGGCTGCACTGACGGTTGCCATCAAACGAGCATTTACTCCGATAATCTGTGTGCTTGGAAAATAACGAAACGCTAAGCCCATGAATAGCGACGTGGAGGCATGAAACGGCGCAAACAAGATAATCATCACTAGGGTAGCCAGATAGTAATTCTGGGTATAAGCCAATAACAACAAAGCAACGCTGGCTGTTAGGCTAATCCCCAATAACCACAACTTGTGTTGCCCCACGCGCTCAACAACTCGCGAAATCACAAACGCATACACAATACTACTCAAGGCATAGCCGCCCAGGAGCGCACTCAACTGGGTGGCGCTGGCATTCAGATAACGATAGGTATACACAGACATTATCGGTAGTAGACATGCCATCACGCAGGCATTCATAAAACCCGCCAGATAATAACGGCGCTCACGATGAACAATATTCTGACCACTATGCATCATGGCGTACGGCTTTCTCTGGGCTTGACTGGTTATAAAATGAGTGTTGAATCTTTGTATCCAATATACCCATTACCCTCGTAAAGATAACAATTGTTGATTGTACGAGATTAGCTTTAATTTAATAACATATTGTTTATTATGATTTTTATTTATTTTATGCACCTAATTTATACGTATAAAAATAACCAAATTCGCTGGTTAACAGGTTAAAACTAACGAATTCGCGTTATAAAACGTAAGAAATATATAACTTTTAGCTCTAAAATAAGCCAATTAAGTAGTGCTGCGTTGCAATAAAACTCGCGTCTGCTGGGTCTCTAGCCACAGAATCATTTTTAAAGGAAAAAGCATGTCGATTTTACCGCACAGTTTATTTGTTAGCGCTAGCCTAGCGATGGCATTTACTGTGGCCGCTCAAGAGCAGAGCAGTAATAGTCAAGACAATAACCTAGAACACGTTACTGTCACCGGTTCTGCTCAACCTACACTGATCATGTCTCCGAAAAATGCTGTGATCGACGGCCCGTTCGGTAAAGATAAAAGCTTAACGGACATCGCCCGTACGCTCACCTCAATTTCTAGCGACATGTTAGAGCAGTTGTCTATCGATGACCTGCAAGATGTCTTGACCTTAGTCCCCAACACCTATTCTGCCAGTGGCTTTGGTGCACCCAGCTTACCCACTATTCGCGGTCAATTAGGAGAGTTGTTCCAACAAGGTATGCGTCGCCAAGCAGGTAACAACGGTTTTGGCATTCCATTGTCATTCAACAGCGTCGGGCAAATCGACGTCGTAAAAGGTGCACCGTCGGTAATACTAGGGACCACTCAACGTAACGGTGGCTTTGTTAACTTAAATAATAAAGTGGCTAGTTTGTCCGGTAATGATATAAAACTACTAGCCAGTGCCGGTAGTTGGCAGCATTATCGTGGCCAAGTCGATGTAAATACCGCCATAGATGAGGGGAAAAGCGGTATTCGCGTTAGCGCAGAATACATAGATAACGACAGCTATTACGACTTTAGTGAATATCAAAGTGAAGACTTATTTGTTGCTTATCGACTGTTACCTGATGATAAATCCAGCTGGGATATCAGCTTTGAATACTATGACGTGGATTTTACCGATAACGCCGGTATCAACCGTCCCACACAAAATCTAATCGATAATGGTTTATATATCACAGGCCAAGGCGTGCAGCCTAATGGCTCACAAGTTCCTGGTGCCTTTGCTGTGGTATCGCCTACCGGCGAAGTGCGTATTCCCCGCAGTACAGTGTTGACTGACCCAGACACCATTAATAACGCCCAAACCTATGTGTTTCACAGCACCTACGAACGTCAATTGAATACAGTACATAGCGTCACTAACCGCAGCTATTTTCAGTATTTAAACCGAGAAGAAATTGCCCAAAACAGTTTTGTTGAAATCATTGACGGTGCTAAAACAGCGCAAAATCGCATAGAAATCAATTCAACCTGGAGCGCCGAGCAACAAACCACATGGGGTGTGGACCTGCGTTACAACAAGGTATTAGGTTACAGCCAGTTCACCACCGAAGCCGACTTACCCATTGATTTACTCGGCACTCTAGAACAGCGCCGCATTCCTTTAACTGATACACAACAAGCCCGTTTAGTAGAGCTGCGTCCAGGGGTGTTTGTTTCACCTGGGGCGAATTACGACATAGACGGTGATGGCACAAATGATTTTTCACTGTCTGATACCACTGATTCAACCACGTGGCAAACAGGCTTATTCGCCGAGCAAGATAGTGACTGGAGCTATCGCTTCAGCACCACAATCGGCCTACGCGCGGATCATTACGACGTCACCGCGCGTGATGCACTCGCCCCGCAAGGGCAAGTTGCAGCACAAGACAGTTTCAGTAAATGGTTGTACTCAGGTTCCGCCAGCGCGCGTTTTAAGCTCAATAATGCCCTAGTGACTTACGCGACCTATAGCTACAGTGAAGCGACCTCTAACAGCATGGGTGGCGGCACGGTGTTAGGCGCTGATAACAAGATCAACCCACTCAATTTTGCCACCGAAAATGAACTTTACGAGTTAGGCATTAAATACTCCCCTGCAGGTACACCTTGGTATGCAGATGCCTCAGTGTTTGAGCAAAGTCGCAGCTTGTGTAACCGAGATGGCAGCAACACGGGTATCATCGCCAAGGGGTTTGAAGGGCAAGTGTTTTATCAAGGTGACGTTTTGTGGGCAAACTTAGGCTATAGCTATCTTGATGCCCACTATGATGATTCAGCCGCCTCCCAAGATTCGCAACAAGTGGCCGATGCCTTTGATAACTCGCGCCCAGATATTATTCAGGGAACTGGGCTAGGCGCACCGAATTTTGCAAGTTTTGCGCCATCCGATCAGCGCGTGCAAGGTATTCCACAACAAACCGTTTCAGCCAGTGCCGGTTGGCAAATATTGGAAAACTGGGACGTATCCGGCTCAGCTATTTATAGCAAAAGTTACCCTCTCGATTACTTAGCAACTGTGTTAATTCGAGACCAAATCACCATTAATCTGAATACCAATGTGGCGTTAACAGAGCAATCTAGTTTGCGTTTAGAAGTGCAGAATCTAACAGATGAAAAAAATTGGCGTCCGGTTTTTGAAGGCGGCTATTTTGGTTCAACGTTGGTTTTTCCTGAACTTCCACGCAACGTTCAGTTAACCTACACCTATAATTTTAAGGCATAAAGACCTCATGAATAGTAAACGTACAATATTAGTCGTCATCATTGCGGCGCTAATCGCCAGTTTTTTTATATTGGATTTAAACCAATATCTCACCCTTGAAAGCTTAAAGAGCAATCAACAAGATTTAGCACAATATATAAACGCGAATTGGTTAGTCGCATTTATCGGCTACCTTTTGATTTATGCTGTCGCCACGGCCCTTAGTGTGCCAGGCGCCGCTATTTTAACTTTGGGTGCGGGGGCTTTGTTTGGGTTCGGTTGGGGCTTATTACTGGCCTCTTTCGCCTCGAGCATCGGTGCCACATTGGCCTTTTTGGCATCACGCTTCTTACTTCGTGACTGGGTGAAAAATACCTTTTCTAAAAAGCTTGAGTCTATCGATAAGGGTATCGAAAAGGACGGCGCATTCTACTTGCTCAGCTTGCGTCTTGTGCCTATTTTCCCTTTCTTCATTATCAATTTAGTGATGGGCGTAACCAGCATAAAAACTTGGACTTACTACTGGGTAAGTCAACTAGGCATGCTTATTGGAACGGCTGTTTTTGTGAATGCCGGTACCCAATTGGTTGAAATAAATCAGCTGTCTGACATTCTTTCAAGTGACCTGATCTTGTCGTTCGTGTTGCTAGGCATATTCCCTATATTAGCTAAATTTATTCTCAGCGCCTTACAACAACGCCGCGTGTACAAAGGCTGGAAAAAGCCACAGAAATTCGATCGTAACCTAGTCGTTATCGGTGCAGGTTCAGCAGGTTTGGTCACTGCGTATATTGCCGCAGCAATCAAATCAAAAGTGACCTTAGTAGAGCGTCACAAGATGGGTGGCGACTGCCTTAATACTGGCTGCGTGCCGTCGAAAAGCTTGCTGCACGCCAGTAAACTCGCCCATATTCATCATACGTCGCAAAATGCTGGGGTGACTTATGACGCACCAAAAGTTGATTTCAAAGCGGTGATGAACAAAGTGCACAGCGTGATTAAATCAATCGAACCTCATGATTCCGTTGAGCGCTACGAATCTCTTGGTGTTAACGTGGCGATTGGCAGTGCAACGATTGTTTCACCTTGGCAGGTTGATATTCAAACTGAAGACGGCGTGCAATCATTGACCACACGCAATATTGTTATTGCAACCGGTGCCCGTGCTTTTGTACCTGATATCCCGGGCTTAAAAGATATCGATTATTTAACCGCCGATAATTTATG
Source organism: Paraglaciecola polaris LMG 21857 (assembly GCF_000315055.1). Taxonomy (GTDB): domain Bacteria; phylum Pseudomonadota; class Gammaproteobacteria; order Enterobacterales; family Alteromonadaceae; genus Paraglaciecola; species Paraglaciecola polaris. The sequence continues at coordinate 47,007 of NZ_BAER01000073.1, forward strand.
GGAAATTCAAGAACAGCCGAAACGCATGATAGTGCTTGGCGGCGGACCGATTGGTTGTGAGTTATCGCAAGCGTTTGGTCGCTTGGGCACGCATGTCACCCAAATTGAGCGCGGTGCTCAGGTACTGAGTAAAGAAGACCCAGATGCAGCCTTGCACTTACAAACTCAACTGGAAAAAGACGGCATCGATTTACGCCTGAATACCAGCGCCATAGCGGTTGAAACCACCAGCGAAGGCAATGTGCTATTGGTCGAATTTGCAGGCAAAGAAGAACGTATACCGTTTGATAAAATTTTGGTCGCTGTCGGTCGCCAAGCTAATTTGACCGGTTTTGGTTTAGAAAAGCTCGGCATTGAGACCGACCGTACGGTTATCACCAATGACTTTTTACAAACTAAGTATCCAAATATATTAGCCGCCGGCGATGTGGCGGGTCCTTATCAATTTACCCACACAGCCAGCCATCAAGCTTGGTATGCGGCGGTAAATGCGTTGTTCAGACCCTTTAAAATCTTCAAAGTAGATTACAGCGTCATTCCTTGGGCGACATTTGCCGAACCAGAAATAGCCACAGTTGGCTTAAATGAAGTGTCCGCAAAGCAACAAGGCATCGAAGTTGAAGTCACACGTTACGATATTGGCGGCTTAGACCGTGCGTTAGCTGACGATCACGCCAGAGGCTTTGTTAAAGTATTAACCAAGCCAGGTAAAGACAAAATATTAGGTGCCACTATTGTGGGGGCGAACGCCGGTGAGCTATTGGCTGAATTCGTACTCGCAATGAAACACGGCTTAGGCTTGAATAAACTGTTGGGCACGATCCACATTTACCCAACTATGGCAGAAGCCAATAAAAACGTAGCAGGTAACTGGAAACGCGACCATGCGCCGCAAAAAGTACTCGCCTTTCTTGAGCGTTTCCACACTTGGCGTCGTAAATAACTATAGGCATCGGATACAGGTGAACCCGTTTGCCTGCCACCGTGTATAGACCTCAGTGCTGATGCACTGTCGTCTATTATGCTTTCATCGGACAACAATATGTGCAAACTAAAGCGAGGAAGAGCATGAATAATCTAGCGTACATAAACAAGCGTTTACGTAATTATCCCCTCATCAGCAGTATGTTATTACTGTTCACGTTGGCCACTCAGTTACATGCAGAAGAGTTTGATCACAGCTACAACGGCTTTGACACGGTTCTTCACGAGGTTGTTCAGCTTTCAGATGATAAAAAACAGACCCGGGTGGACTACCAACAACTGGCATTGCAGAAAGATCATTTAAATAGCCTATTAACCTCCTTTTCTCAGGTCACAAAAACACAGTATGACGGCTGGGATGAGCAACAAAAACTGAGCTTTTTGATCAATGCTTACAATGGATTCACCCTCAAGCTGATCGTGGATCACTGGCAAGAGTTCACGGAAGGCGACGCCACTTCTATCCGTGACCTAGGCAGCTTATTCACCACCCCATGGGAAAAAAAGTTCTTCGTGTTATTTGGCAGTCAACACAATTTAGACGATATCGAACACCAAATGGTACGTAAATGGTTCAAAGAACCGCGTATTCACGCCGCATTAGTATGTGCTGCGGTTTCATGCCCGCCCCTACGCAGTGAAGCCTTTTTGGCTGACAAACTCACCGCGCAGCTCGATAGCCAGATGCAATTATTTTTAGCCGATAACAGTCGCAATGAAATTCTCGTGGATGGTCAAAAAGGCCAAGCTTCATTGTCGTCCATTTTCAAATGGTATCGTGGTGACTTTGAAAAAGGCGATCAGGGGTTTAATTCGCTGTTTGATTTGCTTAATGCCTATAGCTATGCCTTGGTACAAGATGACGAAAACTCGCAAGCTCAGCGAAATGTACTAAAAAGTGCGGATTATCCAATTATATTTAAAGATTATGACTGGCGTTTAAATGATGTGGCTAACTTCTAAATCAGCAAAAGCACTAGGGGCAGTAAAACGCCCAACTAACGCTAGTGGCCTTTTGACACTGTGCTTTTTGTCACTATTAGTGCTATTGCCCTTTGCAGAGGTTAACGCCCAAGACAATCCGTCGTCAGAAGCAAGCAAGCGTGCAAACAGCCAACAATGGCAACAAACCCTTGCCAGTGCACAGGGTGAAACCGTGTACTTTTACGCATGGGGAGGCTCAAAACCGGTTAATGACTATTTGCGCTGGGCGGCCAAAGAAGTGGCTAGGCGTTACAAGATAAGACTGCGTCACGTGAAAGTGGCAGACATCAGTGAGGCTGTCAGCCGTTTAAAAGTAGAAAACGGCCGCAACAGTGCGATTGATTTACTGTGGATCAACGGTGAAAATTTTAATTTTCTAAAATCACAACATTTGCTGCTCGGTGACCTTTGGCAGCAGATCCCAAACAGCGCATTGCTGGCAACAAAAAAGCTTTCACTACACAGTGATTTCGGTGTCCCTATGGACGGGTTTGAGGTCCCCTGGGGCGTAGGTCAATTTAATGTTATGGCCAATAAAGGGCTGTTTGATCATGAGACCCTGACCCCTGAGACCTTACTCAATGCCGCCAAGCAAAACCCGGGGCGCATCAGCTACCCTCGCCCGCCGGAGTTTCATGGCACCACTTTTTTAAAACAACTGTTAGTTGCCCTAAGTCATGACGATAAGCGCCTATATGAGTCAGCAACACCCACAGCTCAAAATGAATTACTGCCCTTGTTGTGGAATTACCTTGACCGGTTGCACCCCCTGACTTGGCAACAAGGCAAAGCGTTTCCTAGCTCCAATACCGAACAGTTGTCTTTGCTGCAGCAACACCAATTGGCGCTAGCGGTGAGCTTTAACCCCAATCAACTGGCCAAAGAACAAAGCGAAAAACGTATTCCAGACTCAGTTGAGCGTGTGTATTTTGCCCAGGGGGCGATAACCAATAGTCATAACTTAGCCGTTCCTAAAGGGGCACAAAATCCAAATGGGGCCAAAGTAGTGATTAATTTTTTATTGAGTGAGCAGGCACAACGACAAAAGCTTAAGGGCAACTGGGGCGATCCAAGCGTGATAACCCCCGTATTAGACAACGCCTCAACTCTGCCCGCGCAACAAGAACTGCACAGCTCTTGGCAGCAAATTATCGAAGATTCATGGCAACAAAAATACGGCGCTTAACCCTTAGTACGGGTTGGCTGCTGGTTGCTTTTGCAGCCGGGTTGCCCCTGTTTGGCGTCATACTCGGATTGTGGCCCTCAGTACCTATTGCATGGGCAGACATCACACGTTTTTTTGCATACAAGGGGCTGATGTCTTCAGTGACCAGTACGCTTTTTCTGTCTCTGAGCGCACCACTTCTAGCCTTATATGTGGCTTTTATGGTTTACAGCCAATACCGCTTTAACCCTCGCTGGCAAGCATTAGAGAAACGCCTAGCGCCACTGTTATCCCTGCCTCATTTGGCAGTGGCCTTAGGCTTAGTGTACCTCTTCAGTCCCGGAGGCATGGTTTACAGTGCGTTTGCCGGAATAATCGGTCACGCTGCTCCTGACTGGTTAGGGTTACCTCGCAAGAGTCTGTTGACCATGATTTTGGCAATTAGCATCAAAGAAGTGCCGTTTTTTTTACTGATTTTTAGTGCGCTGGGCCGTCAACTTGCGATCAAAGACTGGTTGCTACAAGGCAGGGCTTTGGGTTACAGCGAGAGTGCAAGTTGGTGGTTATTGGTTTTTCCTATCATGCTCAAACAATCACGCTTAGCACTGCTCGCGGCGATGGCCTACACCTTATCAGTACTCGACATTAGCTTACTGATCGGGCCGAACATTCCCGAACTATATGCCGTAGCCTTGTACAACTGGCAAACCGGCTTTACCAGTGCCGATCAAGCAAATGCGTTTTTAGGTAACCTATTATTGCTTATTATGCTCGCCACTTTGATCACCGGCATATATTTACATGAATGGTTAGTCGTGATGCGTTTACGTACCAATGCTGTGATGGCAAAGCCACTTAACATCGCCCGTTTAAGCAGGGTATTCACGGCGTGGTTAGGCTTTTTTAGCCTGTTAACTGTGGCTATTTTGGTAACATTTTTACTTTGGTCATTGGGCTGGAACAGTCAAAGCACATTGAGTAGCATCAACTGGTCACCTGCCTTGTGGCAAGATGAATGGTTTTTCATGCAAGGCCCATTACTGAATAGTTTACATATTGCATTTTTTAGCAGTATTTTAGGGGTGGCGATCACCTTGCTCGCATTAGAATTACAGCAACAAAGCCAACGTTATCTACCGGATTATATTTGGCTGCTAGCCATATTATTGCCGCAACTGAGCATGGTACATGGTTGGCGAATAGCCCATAGCGATTTATCCGCCAGCTATACAACATCATGGATCATTCTGACTCATATACCTTTTACCTTTGCTTATAGCTACTTAGTATTACGCGGGCCCTTTCAAAGCTTAAACCGTCATTATGAGCTGGTTGCAGCCAGTTTTGGTTACACCTATTGGCAACGATGGTGGCAAATTCGCTTTATGTTGCTACGTCCCGCACTGCTCAGTGCGTTAGCGATCGCATTTTCGGTCAGTATCGCCCAGTATATCCCCACCCTCATCATTGGTGCTGGCCGCATTACCACTATCACCACCGAAGCGGTGGCCATTGCCTCAGGCAACGAACAGAGCATTACGGCTGTTTATATGTTAGTTCAAGCGATATTACCTTTTATCGCCTTTTTAATTGCCAGTGTGCTGGCCCAACGTATTCGAGGAAGTTTCGATGCTACGCATCATTAATTGTCATATCAGCACAGACCATTGGCGTATTGAGCTACCCGATATCTTCCTACAAAGTGGCGAATTACTGGTGCTGACAGGCCCAAGTGGCATGGGTAAATCCACTTTTTTACACTGGGTTTTAGGTGACACGATTAAACATGCCAATATCAGTGGCGAAATACATCTTAATGATGTTTCACTCAATGCACTGAGTATCGAGAAACGTTGCATTGGCCTGCTGATGCAGGACGTACATCTGTTCCCGCATTTAAACGTGCTAGATAACATCTGCTTCGCGTTACCCTCATCAGCAAAAGATAAAGGGGGACAAAAATTAAATAAAAACCAACGCAAAGAGGCAGCTATGCGCCTGTTAAACAAAATTGATATGGGATACGTAGGCGAACATTTTGCTGAACAATTAAGTGGTGGGGAACGCTCTCGTGTTGGCTTGATTCGAGCCCTTGCCAATCAGCCTAAGGCCTTGTTGATGGATGAACCCTTTGCGGCCCTTGACCCACAGACCTGTGCTCAGGTCAGCCAGTGGGCTTTTGAGCAGTTACACACCCAGGGCGTGCCAGCCATTATGGTCAGTCACGATATCAACAATATTCCGCCTGAGGCTCAACACCTAGATTTGGCTAAATATTACCGCCGTATCGCTTCATAACAACCCGCTGACATATACTAATGCAGGCATCGATAGATTCACTACAAGGTAACCCATGATTGACCCCATTCTAAACCGACTTCTTAAACAGCCCCTATGTGCCCTTGCTAAGCAGATGATCAAACGCGGTGTTACCGCCGACGCTGTCACCTTTGTGGGCTTCATCGTTGGCATGTTGGCCGTACCGGCCATTATATTTGAGCAATATATCCTAGCCTTAATCTTAATTTTACTGAATCGACTGGGAGACGGATTAGATGGAGCCATTGCCAGAGAAACGTCGCCGACTGACGCAGGTGGATTTTTAGATATTACCCTCGATTTTATTTTTTATTCCGCCATCGTATTTGCCTTTGTGTGTGTTGCACCAGCACAAAACGCCATTGCTGGAAGCTTTTTAATGCTCTCATTTATGGGCACCGGCGGCAGTTTTTTAGCTTTCGCAATTATGGCGAGCAAACATGGCATCGACAGCCCCAACTACCCACAAAAAAGCCTACATTATATGGGCGGACTCGCCGAAGGGTTTGAAACCATATTAGTGTTATGTTTATTTTGTCTGTTGCCCACCCATTTTGTCTTGATTGCCAGTGTGTTCGCGGTGATTTGTTGGATAACAGCGATTATTCGTATCTGGGTGGGATACAACACTTTGCTCGCCACTAAAACGCCCTAACTTTCTTTGGGTGTTGCGCGAAATGGCATCATCAAGACCACCCCAATACTCATATTATGTCGCTCTTTGCTTTCATCAGCCCAAGGTTAAGCCATCAGCCCCTGCTGCCTGATGGGTATAACTTGCAAATAGCCGACCTCAAATCGATACATTAAAAGCAAATTTAGCCACTGGCGATAAACAGTTGGGCAGCAATGCGTCCCAGAGCAGCATAACAACCAGCACAGTTAAAAACGGCCAATACGCCGCCATGCTTCATTTTACAGACTTATCCAAATACATAATAAATGAGAAAGTTCAGTCCAAAAACTATTGCTGATAGTATTAGTTTGTTCATATATCATGAGTTAACAAAAATCGGATATTAAAATTCGATTAATAAAATAATAATGGAGAACTGCTTATGAAGACCTTGATTAGCCTAATTAGCTTGCTGGCAATTTTACTCGTCGCCTTACCTGGCCCCTTATACAAATTTGGTATTTTAGAATTAGGCCCTGCCTTTAGCGGTTTACGCTACGGTGTTTACGTGGGTATTGCGGCATTAGTGCTACTACTTATTCAAGTCATATTCATGCGCAAAAATATCAGCTGGGCATCGGCGGGTGTTTCAGCCTTGCTCGCAATCGTTGCCGTCGGTTTACCTATGAGCATCATGAGTAAAGCCAAGTCAGTGCCCCCTATTCATGACATATCAACAGATTTAATTAACCCGCCTAAATTTGTCGCCATTGTTGCCCTGCGTGCCGATGCACCTAACCCGGTAGAATACGCTGGGGATGAAACCGCTAAACAGCAGCGCGAAGCCTATCCTGAACTAACAACGCAAAAATATGCCCAGAACACGGATCAATTATTCGACGCTGCACAAGCCGCGGTCAAAAGTTTAGATTGGGAACTGGTAAATGCAGATAAGTCCCTTGGCATTATTGAAGCCACAGATACCACGGGTTGGTTCGGCTTTAAAGATGATGTTGTTGTGCGTATTCGCACCACTGGTGAAGAAAGCTTTTTGGATGTACGCAGTAAGTCCCGAGTGGGTAAGAGTGACTTAGGTAAAAACGCTGAACGTATTCACACCCTAATCAATGAGATAAACAAAAATCTATAATCCGCTAATGCAGGGATGATAATTATTAAAAAACG
>NZ_BAER01000072.1 GCF_000315055.1 Paraglaciecola polaris LMG 21857
CTTTGAGTGTAATACCGCTATTCAAGCGACTCAACCACTCCTGTAAAACAGAAATAAATTATTACAAATAAGATATTAATTATTGTATAACAATAATTTTTTACTGTTAAGTTTAATTATAAATATCAAAGGAGAATACCATGAACGATATAAGTTTCAATTTTCTTAAATCATCAAATATTAAAATCACGCTGCTCGTTTTTTTTCTTGTTGGCCTTGTCAGGCTGCAAAGCGTGGGAAATGGCAAGTTACCGATGGCATAGCGCACTAGCCAAACCCGGCTGGTCAAATGTCAAAATGCAATCATCAATACCGTTTAGCATGATAAATGGTCATATTTTAGTGAAGGTTAACGTCAACGATAGTGCGCCGTTAACCTTCGTCCTAGATTCCGGAGCTGAAGCTACCGTGATCACGCAAACAGCTGCGACCATGTTGCTTAACTTACCAAAAAATAAGCCTATCACTATTTCTGGGGCAGGCGACAAAGGTGATCCTATTGCCTATGTGGTTAACGATATACGTATTGATGTGGGCGACTTCTATATTAAAAACATGCCGATTATTTACGCCCCAACGGAAGCCATGCCGTTCGCCTCAGTAGCAGAAACCTACTTTGACGGTGTACTTGGGGCTGACTTTTTCAATTGCTGTTTAGTCGAAATAAATCATGACCACAATACCCTGCTCATATTAAAACCCAGTGCATATAATGCAAAAAAATACGCCACTACAGATTGGCAAAAATTGGCTATTGAAGTTCAAGACAATACCCCCTACCTCACAACCGAGATACATGACGGTTCAGCTAAAAAAACGGTAAAAGTGATGTTAGACACAGGTGCAACCGGGGCACTAAGTTTGTTCGCTGGTAACAACGATTTTGCAATACCCGCTAAAACTTATCTGGCGAGTACTGTTGGTATTAGCGGCACTACGTCTAACTATGTTGGAATACTACCTACTCTGTATTTTGGGGATCATCGATTCACTCAACTCCCGACGTATTTCAGAACAGTGGGCAGTAACTCACAACGTAACAGCCACGGCGTGTTAGGTAATCAAGTTATGCAAAAGTTTAACCTAGTGTTTAACTTTCAAGATCAAAAAATATGGATTCAACCTAACAAAAATAATGCCGTTCCAATATTATTAGACCACTCTGGATTATCGCTATGGCCCCACCCCAAAGGTGCCATCGTAAAAGAGATTGCACAAGATACAGGTGCTTCGGCGCTTAATATATCGCTAGGCAGTATTGTGACCAGCATTAACAATACTCAGATAACACATACCAACTTTGATCGCTTAAAGGGATTGTTTTCCAGCACAGCGCGGTCTTCATTGCCATTATGTTGGCAAGACGCGGGCATGTCATATTGCGACAGCCTAACGTTGGCATCAAGGCTGAAATGAAAGTCTTGTGCGCGTCATTACTAGATAATTCCCGCCAAAATAGCTGAAGTCAAAAATAGAAAATTCTCGTAAGCTTTACTCTAGAAATTCTGCATGACAACATCTAAATACTCTGATAGCCAAATATTGGCGATCCTTAACCAAGCCGAGGGCGGTATAAACCCAACAACAACGGCTGAACTAAAGAAGCTTGACGTAAATACCTTTATGGCGGTGATCATAGAGGATACATGGACGAACCTTTTCGTATTATTCACCGTTAGTGACAGACAAGGCTAGGCCTTATGTCATATAAGAAATTAGCCATACCCGTTCGCTTGACCCTTCGCAACATACGTTTTCAAACGTCTGATATAGCGTTTACTACTGTTCATTTATCTAAGGGACGATATTTACCCATGAGCCTTGAACGCCAGTTATTTTATCTGGCGCGCCCTATTACCTGAGTCAATTTCAACCATAAAAGGGTTAACAACAAAGGGATCCCAATGAGTATAAGTTCTTTTACAAAAGGCAGAACATACAGCAAAAAAGAGGGAATATTCGGTCCTTCTCCTTCATCTGCGCCATGAGAATACCCCCGCAGGTTTATCTGCTGAGCCCAAGGCGTTACATCCAGCCCCATCAGCAAAATGCTGACACCGATAGAAATCAATAACACCACAACTAAGCGTGTCTTCCACTGATATTGGAGATATTTCATTGCGCAGGCGCCCTTTTGCCCATCCGTTTAGTGAGATTCACTATCCAGCTCCAATGCAGCGCCAAGTGAATTCCTAACATCGGCATAATCAAAGTAGCCGAATCATGGTGGATCTTGGACCAAAAATCTTGTATTTCGAAGCTGATACTCATTGCTGGTAATAAGGCAACGGAGACTAAAAAACCACTGACAGTGGCCAATAACATAACCACATACAACAGGTAATTCCACACTAGGCTGAAGCGCTCTTTGGCTGAAATTTTAGCTGAGAAACGTCTTAAACTTTGCTTAATCCAATCCCAATGTAGTAATAAATGAATTGCAAAAGGCACCACAAATAATAAGCTCAACCACTCATGTAACGGCACCCCCGTCGTCTGCGGTGCAGATACCATCATAAAGCTAATCAGCAGTAAGGTATCCATCACATACCGGGTTTTCTGCAAATTTTGCGTCCAGTCTGACATAGCCAACACGACCTTTTTAATCTGTTATTAACAGGAAATAATTTTAATCGCCCCCAAAATTATGCTGAGTTCCACAATGAAGCGTTCGATTAAAGAGTGTGGATAAGCAGCATATAGTTGACATTATCTACTATTTTATAATAATGGATTATACTTGATAATATCAACTATTTTTTATAGCTGTATTTTGCTCGATGAAGGAAGTAAATGTGTTTCCCTGTTAGGTGATGTCTGAATACACATGTTAAAACATGCATATTCGGATCTGCATTTACAAAATAAACAATGAATTAGCGCAAAATCAACTTTGCTTTCTAAAATCATCAGCATATTCATTTGTCAGGCGTATCATGCACCCGCAGACATTCTTAGTAGCTGCGTTGAGCTCGTAATCACTAATTGCCGAAGCGTTCTTCCACTTTCAGTGAGATTATGACGAATATTGTCCCCCTCGTAGTTTTTGAGAATTTCTAATAACGCAGCATCTTCAAGCGCTTTGAGTCGACGCATGAAAATTTCCCTTGGTATGGTTGTTTGATAGGTAAAACCGATATTTTCAGAAAAGGACACGAGTAAAAATAAATCTAGTTCACCAACCGAAAGCTTACTCAATTTATGCAATTGCTCGACTGAAAGATCTTGAGCAGAGATTTGCTCATGAAGCTGCATTTCAACATTTCCAGCTTTAAGCGTACTTAACCTGCTCAGCATTTTAGAAATCTCTGTGCGCAAAACATACAACACAATAAGGACAACTAACGGCCAAGCAAGATCAGCTACTAATGCAGCAATGATTTCACTATTCATCTGTCAACTCCTTTGGGCGATCTAACGCCTTTAACTAACGAGACTTTGCATAAAATAAAGCAGACTCGACATCATTAACCAGCTTTCTGTTCTCGACTATAATATAAGGCTAAAATCCCATGACATTCAAACTGACCATACTAAGTTTTAAGGTCTGCTGTAACCTGCGTTAAATGTGTTTTCGATAAAAGTGACGACGCATATGAAGCAAACGACAGCTTTATCGATCATGCTTTAACAAACAACCTATTCTGCTTGGCATACATCCACGTTAGCCCAAAAAAGAGCAGCGTCAGCGCAAGGCAAATAACCTCAAACTGATCGCCAAGTACTTCGCGATACCGCTTAGACCAAAACAAGGCAAAAAGTCCATGAGCAGTGAGCAAAAAGCCACACCAGAAATTAACTCGTTTCGCCCAGTTGGTTTGGGTCAAACCATACCAAGCCAAATTACCTAATAGCACGGTTACCACCAACAAAATGCTGGGAATAATATAATGTTTACCTACAACAAAGGTTTGTAAAACAGCCAAGCCTGCCACTAATGCCAACAGCGCCATAAACCAATCTAAAGAATTCGCCCAACTAAGTGATTTTTTCATCGTGCCGCCGTTATAATTATTGTTAGCCTCATGCTACTGCAATAAGCGGCAACAAAACTAGCCAAAAATCAGTGATTTAATCAGCAAAGTGACCTATCTACACCCAGTATCAGTTTTCTGGGAATGCGTCGCCAACGCTCAAATAGCAATACACGAGTGCAGTTGATAAGTGTACAAGGCTAGTGATTGAAGCTTGAATAACAATATATTGCTGTTGGGCTTGATGACTAAGTGATGGGGCACGTTATCAGGGCCTGTCATCGCTCGTATTGATGCATGTCAGCAAAACTTATTCAGTCGCCGGTATGGTGCATTAAATTACTGTTTCACCAACATCAAGTCTGCTTGGGAGTCAACCAACATACAGCCACTTTCAATGGCTTTAATTTTGCGCTCTACGGTTTCATCAAATGCGCCCGTGGCAATAGCAGCGCGGCTACCAAATTCCCCTAAGATAACATTGAGTAAAATCGAGGTCGGTAAGACAGACGCCACCCCGTTTACCCACTTTTCTCGGGTGGTACTTTTGTGTGATTCAAGCGTCGCTATGTCTGCGCTTGCTTTATCACAATTGACGTCTTTATTTAGATGCTTTTGCGCCAGCTCATGACGCTTAACGGCAGAGGCACAGCCTGATAAAAATAACAGTGCAGTAACGCTGAGCAGAAGTAATGCTTTCATGGGGGGTAGCCACTTTTTGAAGTCAATGCAGCAGTGTAGGCAGGTTATTTTCCGAACAACAGTGTATAGCGGCCATTGTTATTGAATAGTGATAAACCACATACTTTAGTGATAACGTTCAACACAGATCAAACATATTAACCGTCAGCCTAATCCCGGCAACACTCACACAAGAACCACAACGGGTTAGCGCTTATTCTAGTTCTTTAATTTGCACATTCTTAAATTCAATCGGCTGACCTTCACTTTGCAAGGCGATGTAGCCTGACGTTAACACCTGACCATCCACTTGAAACTCCTGGCTCTGACCTTTAACGATTCTATCGTTACCATCTATCGTAGGATGGCTGTATTGCAATACGATTTGGCCATTAATTAACTGAGTGACAGAATCGCCTTCGACCACCAACTCAGCGCGCACCCATTGGTCCTTCCCAAGTGCGGGATGAGTAGACGACAAACAATGTTCTGGATAAATCTCACCTTCAAAAACAATATTGGTCCCGGGGGAGCACATATTGCCTGTCATGCGCTTTCCATCACCTAAGTCGGCTAAAAGTTGCATTTCCACTGACACAGGCCAGTCTTGGTGTTGATGTATCGACGCGGCAGATTGGCTGTGGAACATCACACCACTGTTTAATATCGCATGATCAGGGCCGCCTTTTTCAAATTGGCCACTAAAACGATAATCGACCCGAAGATGGAAGTTCTTAAAAGGCGTTTTATAAAAAATATGCCCAAATTCATCCACAAAGTCGTATTGGTCATAACGTACTTTGAGTAAACCATCCTCGACACGAAACGTATTACCGTAGTTATTCCCTGTTTCATGATGATTGATTTTCACCACCCAATCATCTAGATCCTTGCCATTAAATAAGGTCATCCATTGCTCAGATTCGCTTTGGGTAACACAGCCAAATAGCCCGCATATCATGGTGAAAATAAAAAAAACAGTTTTAAACATCCTGTGCTTCCTTACAGGTTAGACAAAATAAACGCCCAAAAATTGAGGCTCAACTAATCGATTAACTTTTCAGGCTAATAGCTAACTAAAACACCTAGGCGGTGCATTGATCTTAGGAAGTACAACAAGACTCATACTGATACGAAAGTGCAGATAAACCCAGTGGGCATTAAAACATTTCCAACGTAACAATCAACTTGCCTGCTTTTACTTCAACCGATTCAAGTGTTGCCTTGGCCAATTTCTGTTTTAAGTCGGCGTCATCCAGCACATAGATAGGCCGAGACTGCAAAATGGTACCCACCACAGATTGCAGTAATTTTTTGATTTCATCTTGTTGCTTGTCTGACACCTTATGTAAGTTGAGTTCCACCAGCTTGGCATTGGTGAAGTACAAGGCACCTTCCTCTTGGTTATACGTCAAACTGCCGGTGATATAGGTGCTACCGCTGCCGCTATATGTGCCTAACGCACTGGCTTTAATATTTGCCCCAATACCAATTTCGTTGCTTGCCTCGAGTAAATTTAATCTTGGCTCAGAAAGGGTCATGGTGATGAAATACTTGGTTCTAGTCATCGGCATGATGCTGCTCACCATCTCTTGTAGCTCTGCTTCAGTGAACTCTTGGGTATAAGCATATGCCTGGGTCCACGTCACACTCAGAAACAACATTGCGCCGAATAGATATTTCAATTTTCACCTCTTACTTTTTAACTAATATTCATCATAAACCTTATATTCGATATTACATCTTTCGACAACTTAACGACTAAATCTTTCTCAAGGTTTAAATAGAAAAATCCATGTAAGCAATTGATTTAAAATAAAAAAACCAAATTAAGCTAAAGTATACGTTTAATTAAATAGACTAGCTGGCATCATACAAACAGATAAATTAGTTCCCAGCGCCATAAATATATTAACGCTATTGGCGACCAATCGTTTATTACCAGCCCGTAATCCAGCTAAAGAGATCGTTATAACGTTTATCACTGTATTCATCATTACGTACAGAGTAACGGATAAGGATCTTATGAAAACCGTCTGTTATGGTATTTTTCTTGCGTTCTACATTCTGCCCATCGCTCATGCACACTCTGGCGAATCAGTCTCTGAAATAGATATTGGGTATGACAGTCACTATATATCTGAGGGACGTAATAATTTAACCGACGGTGGGATAGTGTGGACCACCCTATCACACGCGTTACGTGATGAATTTATGTTTATCGCTGCATATGGCCTCGCCACTCATGACAACGCCGATTACGATGAATTAAACCTCACGTTGGCCTACCAGCAGGAATTCGCTAATCTAGCATACACCCTAAGTTACACACGCTTAGCGTTTTTCAAAGATGGGCAATTTGACAATGAACTCGCCCTAAGCACACATGTAAATGGCCTATCCGTCGTTACTCCTACATTGGATCTGGTATATAGCACACAAGCCAACGGTTATTTTGCCGAGTTTGGCCTGCAAATAGAATTCGCGATCACACCGGAGATTTATTTCATTCCCTATGTGAAAGTAGCCTTTGATTATGGCTACGCTGATAGGGCTAATGACGGCCACAATCATTCGACTTTGGGTGGCGCAATGGATATTTCCTTGGGAAAGACACAGAGTATGCAACTCATCGCCGAACACGCTATTGGCGGCAGCTTTATTGCTCGCCAAGCAAATACTGAGCGCCAACAGTCCTGGCTTGGGGTGCACATCATTTCCCGTTTTTGAGCTCATTTTCAGTAAAACTAGTCATTCGCAACTAACAAAATCGTTGTTTTTTTGTTAACGCACTACAAAGCATCTAATTTAGCGCAGAAAATTCTGATAAAAGTCTAGTTTTTAGGCAAACCTTTGGTAATGTGAACCTTTAAACCATCCTGCGTTATTAACTGACTTACTATAAGAAGCTTGCCCATGAGAAAGGAAACTATCTGCATTCACGAGGGTTATGAAACAGACCCCACCACCAAATCTTGTGCTGTACCTATTTACCAAACCGTTGCTTATGAATTCGATAACGCCCAACACGGTGCGGATTTATTCGACTTAGCCGTTCCCGGCAATATATACACTCGGATAATGAACCCGACGTGGGACGTACTGGAAAAACGCGTGGCCGCCCTTGAAGGCGGTGTGGCTGGTCTTGTGGTATCAGCGGGCAGTGCGGCAATTCATTACGCCATTTTAACCATAGCCGAAGCAGGCGATAACATTGTAGCCACCCCGCAATTATATGGTGGCACCTATACCTTATTCGCGCATTTATTGCCTAAATTAGGTATAGACGTGCGCTTTGCTGAATCTGACCGTCCAGAACATTTAGCCAAATTAATGGATAATAAAACCAAAGCGGTATTTTGCGAAACCATTGGCAACCCAGCAGGTAATATTGTTGATATAGAGCCTATCGCCACTATGGCTCACAAACATGGGGTGCCATTAATCGTCGACAACACGGTTGCCACCCCTGCGTTGTTGAACCCTATTGAGTATGGCGCCGACATCGTTGTACATTCGTTGACTAAATACATGGGCGGCCATGGAAACTCCTTAGGCGGGATCATTGTCGACTCGGGTAAATTCCCTTGGGCTGAACATAAAGAACGCTTTGCCATGCTCAACGAACCTGAGCCCGCCTATCACGGCGTGGTATATACCCGCGATTTTGGTGCTGCGGCGTTTATTGCCCGCGCCCGAACAGTTCCCTTGCGTAACACAGGATCAGCGTTATCCCCTATCAACGCATTTATGTTGATGCAAGGCATGGAAACACTGCCCCTGCGCATGGAACGCCACTGTGATAACGCCATCGCAGTAGCTAAGTATCTTAAGGCCCACCCGAAGGTAGAATGGGTAAGTTATGCGGGACTTGAAGGCGATAAGTACCACGATCTCGCTAAAAAATACTTGAACGGCCGGCCATCGTCCTTAATGACGTTTGGTATTAAAGGTGGCTTTGACGCGGGCGTGAAGTTTTACGATGCCCTTAAATTGGTCAAGCGCTTAGTTAATATTGGTGATACTAAAACATTGGCTTGTCACCCTGCCTCGACAACCCATAGACAGCTAAATGAAGACGAGCTAAAAAGTGCAGGTATCAGTTCAGAAATGCTGCGCTTATGCATTGGTATCGAACATATCGACGATATACAAGCCGACCTAGCCCAGGCATTTGACGCGGTATAAACGTTTTTATCATAACTGGCCGCTGTTTTGAGTCATTCAGACAGCGGTTTTTTTTGCCTAGGTGTAATCCCCCCAGCATTGAATAATGAGCTCCAGCATTGTAGTTTATTACCCAAACAAGCAAAAAATCACTCGGTAACACCATTAACCGAGCTTATAATCACGACTGTAAAAATACATAGGCGTATCTCAATACGATCTCCAAGGAACTGGAATACATGACCTACCTTCAACTTGCCTATTTTCATCTCGTCACCGTAATACCTGCATTTTTAATTGGCAGCTATTTATTGGCGAATCAAAAGGGCACGCGAATACATCGCGCATTGGGCAAGGTTTATATGATTTTAATGCTGATAACTGCACTAGCAACCTTGTTTATGAAGGCTGAAGTTGGCCCAGTGCTCATTGGCCATTTTGGCTATGTGCACCTATTTAGCTTGCTGGTCTTATATGCTGTACCCTCGGCGTATATCGCCGTGCGTAAGGGAAATATCGCCAAGCACAAACGCAGTATGATGTTACTTTACGTGGGCGCCATCTTAATTGCCGGGGGCTTTACATTTACCCCTGGCAGAATGATGTATGATTGGTTCTTCGCTTAACTACACTATCCCTAGTGTGCTGGCTCACCCCAGTGCTGATTAACTTACTTCTGGGTATAACGTCATATATCCCTATGTTTAGCGGGCGTTATCGAAGTGAAATCGCCTGTTGAATTTTTACTTCACCTTTCTCATCTTTTACGCTCATGATGACTTTGGTGGCACCATCGGCAAATTGAATATCAAGTATGCCGTAATTGGCTTTTGAAAAACTATGGCCCACCCGATGTTTATTCGGGCTGACTTGTTTCCATTCTTCAGTTAGACCTGAAGAGGTCATTTCCCATAATGGCTGCCCATTTTTACGCGTGATCTGGCTCATTTCACTCCAATGGGTGTCACCGCTGACAATCACCAGATTATTGATCGCAAACTGATCCAGTAGGTTAAGTAACTGCTGACGCTCCTGAGGAAAATTCGCCCAAGACTCCCAACCGCTAAATTCAGGTAGAAGCTGCAAACTTGAAGCTAAAATACGCACATCTGCTGGCTTTTTTAATTCCGTCGTTAACCACTGCCACTGGGCATCACTGAGCATTTTTTTACTTGCATCCGTGTGGGGTAAATAAGGACCTTGATTATTAGGTTTTTTCTTAAGGGTGTATTCAATACGACTCACGTGCTTTAGTGCATCTCGCTGCCAACGCAAGTCAGGCATAATCACTTGCACACGATTAGGCGCTTCACCATAAAAATAACTGGTATATATGCCATCAGGACGAGTGCGCCTCACACTGTTTTTAGGTTCATTAAAATAGTCAAGCATGACTTGCCGCGAAGCTTCTTTTTGCGGGTACTCCTTGCCCCCATCATTTTGACCAAAATCATGATCATCCCACATACCAATAGTTGGGGTAGTGGCCAGCATTTTTTGCATTCCTGGCTTTGACCACTGCTTTTTGTATTTTCCCTCAAGTTCCGCCATATCTTCGGTATCTCCGTAGACATTATCGCCGAGCAACATGAATAAATCCGCTTGCTCTTGCAGCATTGGTTGCCAAATAGGCTGGACTTTATCTTGATGCAAACAGGAGCCTACCAGCACTTTAAAATGTCCGCTCGTATGGCGACTGGGCGTTTGCTCACTGTGTGCTTGCATACTTATCAGGGTAAATATGCCCAGCCAAATTACTTTGTATATTCTCATTTTATTACTCACTGTTAGTCTGACTTTGCCCATTCACTATCGGTAACGCTTGGCCGATTGGCGCGCCATTGATTTTGGCGTAGTCACCGGGATCTTTCTCAAGTAATTCCAGCGCGGTAGCTGCAATCTGATTTAAGCTGAAGGTTTCGCTAGCACGTAATTCCCCCATAGGCTTGGCATCAGGCCCTATTGCCGCCATCCAAACTTGATTGGAACCCGCTATGCCTTGTTTGTGCGTCGCTAAATCATTTAAATAACCTTGTGTGGCTTTCGGGCTAGCATGATGCTGCCAAGTGTCATTGTGCTCACCACGACCATGATCCACGGTGATCAGCAGATTGGTATTGCCCTTATATTGCGCCAGCGACTGCAATGTTTGCCACAGACGTTTAATAAATGCATCACTGCGATGGGCCGAACTGAGATAAGCGGGATAATCACCGTCATGGGCAAAATCATCGGTTTCCCCCAGTGCCACATAAATGACCTTAGGTCGCTTAGCTAAAATATAATCTTGGGCAAAACCAACGGTAAATGCATCAAGACGTACATTATGCCATGGACTAGGAATATCCTCTTGCAAACTATTTAACCATTTTGTATTCGCCGACAAGTTATCCCAAGCAGCAGGCATAAAACCAGCATTTATCGGTAACTTGCTGCGTTCTTGGTTAATAATGGCAGGAAATACAGCCCAACTACCAAATACAGCAACTTGATCTTGATAACCATTTTGCTTATTAAGCCATTCTAGTATCGTCACATTAGGGTTGGGCAGTGGTTTATTTGAATCTATGTCCTCATCCCCTTTACCGGTCAATATTTCGTTATACCCTGGATATGAAAACCACCAATTATTGCTTACTTGCATCGCCGATTGTTTATCGCGGTTACCTAGAAGTACACCTTGCTTGGCAATCACTTTCCATAAAAATGGCATCAGTTTCTGGCGTTTGTCATGTAACGACTCACCGCCAAATTTGTCGGCGATCAATTGTGCATCATGCTTAAATTCCGGCTTGGCTAATAGGCTTGCTTCGTAGCCACGGAACACTTCCTGCCAACGCAATCCATCAATACTGATGATCAGCAGGTTGTCTGCGGCGTGATTAGGGCGACTGATTAACAACACAAGTAGCGTATAGAACAAGACAAGGATAGATTTTTTCTGTTGCATAAGGCTCTCAAAACTTAATAAGGAAATACTCATTGATTAGCATTAAAAAAGGCGAGCCTAAGCTCGCCTTTACCGTTTTTAGGTAGCTGGATTAAAAACGTGCTTGCGCATTAAATGCCGCCGTACGCGGTGCACCAATCCAAGCTGATTGCCCTGCAATACCGCCAAGGTAGCTTTCGTCAAACATATTATTTACCGTAAAACGTAAATCGATAGATTGAATACCTTGAATTGGTGCATCAAGACTGACCCCCGCATAGAAGTCAGTCACTAAGTACGCCTCAGCTACTTGTGTGTTTGCGGCATCAATAAAGCGATCATCAACCCATTTGCTTGAAGAGCCAATAAAGTAGTTGCCACGTGTCCAGTCGAGTGACACAACGGCCATATTCTCAGGTGAGCCAAATACGGTGTTGCCTTCAGGGAAGTCAATTGAGCCGTCTGTGTATTGTGAATCGTTGTAAGTGTATGAGCTATACACTGACAATTCATCGGTCACGTTGAACGACAGTGATGCTTCAAAACCGGATGATTCAATACCACCTACGTTGACATAACTACCGTTGGTACCGATTAAATAATCGATGCCATCAGGTGAATCTGGGGCAATAAAGGTCAAACGGTTGTCAAACTTGATGCTGTAATAGGTCAAGCTAGCGTTGATGTTTTGCGAAACATAACGCAAACCTACATCCACGTTTTCTGCCGTTTCAGGCTCTACTAGGGTTAACGTTGATGCGTCACGTTCCAGTACCGTATCTTTAATCGCAGCAAAGTTTTCAGCATAACCAGCGAATACCTCTAAACCATCAATCGGCGTTTGCGCCACGATACCACCAGAGAACAAGGTATCTGAATCAGAATTTAACTCAGCCTTGTTAGCTGCCTCAAAGTTATCTTGACGTTCTAAGTCTACGAAGAAACGCTTCATACCTAAGCGCACACTTGCCCAGCCCATGTCCAACTCGTCTTCAGCGAAAACCATTAGGGTTTCAACTGGGAATTCACGTGAATACTGGACCCAGTAAGGGGTGTGATCGAATTCGAAACTGCTGCTAGAATCTAAGATTTTATGCCAATCGCGCGATTCTTCGCGATTGTAATCTTCGTACCAAATGCCGCCGCGTAACGTGTTATCCATATCATTGATTTGTGTGTACCAAGCGAAATCCGCATCAAAACCAAAGCGTTCCTTTTGATAATGGGTGTGACGGTATGAGCCAACTGGAATAGCCCCTTGTGTATAACAACCTGGGTCATACTCTGGCCCTGCACCACCGTATGGTGCAGAGATAGAGCTTTCGCAGCCATCAATAGGACTCATCGCTAAACCACTCGCATTAACAAATAATAATTGGCCCAATGCGCTGCCACCATAAACGGTATTACCGGATGTCAGTTCAGAGTGCGCAACGCCTTCGCCGTCTGCTGTTACATCGACAACATACTGTGGAACCCAATCACCACGGCCTTCGTTGTCGTGGTAATAAACGTTTCCCGAAACTTCGAAGTTGTCAGTTTTGTAGTCAGCGCTCAAATAGGCAAACAGGTTTTCACGTAAGCTTGACCACGCTTGGCGAAAGACTTGGTCCACATAAGGAATGCCAACCCATTCACCGGATAGGCCATCAGTCTCTGGATTTTGCTCGAACTGCGCTAAGCTGACACGTTGGTAGTTATCTTCGTGGACATCATCCCACGAGAAATAACCTTTAATGTCTACATCCTTAACCACTGTCATAAACTTAGCCGCTAGGTGGTCACGCTTGTTCTCAGCGGTTTGCGTCACCCAGTCGGTATTTTCACTGGTGGATGCACTGAACCATGCATAGGTATCAGCGGCAATTTCGCCGGTTTCATAACGCACGAAATACTTCTGCGCATCAAAGCTACCACCAGAAATGCTGACGAGCATTGACTCTTCCATGCCAGGATCAATCGTGGTGAAGTTCAACGTGCCGCCAAGCGCTTCATTTGAACGTGAAGCAATATCACCTGTACCTTGAGATACCTCAACACGGCCCAAATTTTCAGTGTCGATGTAACGGTTGGCTTTTGCCCCGCCACCATAGTTAGAGTTGCCGTTAGCAATACCGTCAATGGTGATACCGATTTGCTGTTCATCTAGGCTTAACTGAAAACCACGAATCGACACAGTCGTTGACCAATCGTCAGAACCAAAGGTATCACCCTCGTTGATCAAAACACCCGGTAGATTATCAATCACAGCAAGGGCGCTGGTAAGTGAACTTTGTTGCTTTGCCATCTCATCAGATGTTTGGTTATTGGCGTAAGAAACGCTTTTACCTACAACGGTAATTTCTTCAATTGCTGCATCATCTGGTGCTTCTTGGGCAACAGCGCTGCTGATGACTGATTGGCTGCTTATCGCCATTGCAACGCAAAGCGCTAAGTGTGTTTTAGCTGTCGTTTTCATGTGTGTGCATTCTCTTAGGATTATAAAGACCGCAACAATGTGACGACTTAGCGTTACAGTTTGAGTGCAAAATAATGACGATATTGTGACGAGTTAAGCTACTGAATTATCGAAGATATTAATTAAGAGTAAGATTACATTGGCCTCAAACCAAGTTATGAGTTGGGAAAAGTTGAATCGACAAAGACTGAAGGTATTTTTGCCGGTAAAAGGTCCTCTTCACACTGATTGACCTTAAAACAAGAATGATTAAACTTGAAAACAAGAATGATTATCAATAAGATTATTTAACATATCATTACCCTTCCACTCTATTATGCCTATCCCTCACATCTTGATCATCGAAGACGACGCGACCTTGAGTGACCAAGTTGCTAGGCTACTCGAAGAAAAAGGATTTAACACTCAGCAGTGCCTCGATGGTCAAAAGGGGCTGCTGTCTGCGTTGCAAAATAGCTTCGACTTGATTTTGTTAGACGTACTACTGCCTTCTCTGAATGGCTTTTCTATTTTGAATCAAATACGACGCGTAAAACAGACGCCGATCATGATGATCACCGCTTGCGGTGCAGAGCAAGAGCGCATTGAGGGCTACCGCAAAGGCGCAGATGATTACTTGCCTAAACCGTTTAATTTTACCGAAATGATGTTACGCATTGAAGCGTTATTACGTCGTAGTCAGCACCCAGTGGAGCGAGTCACTCAATCCTCGCAACTTCAAATAGGCCAGTTACACCTCAATCGCAGCAAGCAGCAGGTATTTTTTGCCGATAAGTCAGTCGAGCTGACCCCAATTCAATTTAGATTACTTTGGGTGCTGCTTGCAAATCAACACGAAGTCATGAGTAAGGCTTTCCTATACCATAGTGTGTTGGACCGGCCGTTTAGTCGCTATGACCGAAGCCTAGATATGCATGTAAGCCGTGTACGCAAAAAACTGGTAGAAGCAGGTATGTCACCAGAACGCTTACTTACAATGCATGGAAAAGGTTATCAATTTACATGAAAAACACGCTTTTCTGGCGACTTTGCGCGTTTATAGCATTCGGAACTGTTTTACTATTTTGGGCATTAAGCTGGTTAACTAACCACACAGAAACCAGCATGAGTTTTATCGATGCTGACCACCAACAGCAATTATTAGACTATGGAAAGCAAGCTGAAAGAATTTTACGCTATGAAGGCGAGGCGTCTCTGGCGAGCTGGTTACAAGATCTTCAACAAAAAGAAGATACATGGGCTGCGGTAGTGAGATCAAATATCACTCCTTTTGCCGATTCATCATTGCCAAATCAATATATTGAGAGATTTCAACTTGGTCGAAGTGTCGAGTGGAAAATTCACCTGTACTTTGAGGAGAATCCCACCATGGAAATACCTTTTTCCGATGCATCTAGCCATTTATTAATTCGACTACCACAACGAATGCGCCCCGGTGCGTTTCTTATTTACGCAAAAGTATTTTTACAAATTGCTCTGCCCTTAATATTACTCAGTATCTTAAGCTTTGTTCTGTATCAACACGTAATGACACCACTGCGAAGATTAGAAAATGCCACCAACGCGTTTAGTGAAGGGAAACTTGATGTAAGGGTTAGCCCGTATTTATCAGTGAGAAATGACGAACTCACGCGTCTTGCAGCCACGTTCGATCATATGGCTGAGCGGATAAGTAAACTCATTTATAACCAAAGGCAACTACTCGCCGACTTGTCTCATGAACTGCGCACTCCACTCACTAGAATTGATATGGCTGTGGATTTCGTAGAACAAAATATAAACCCTAAACAAGCTCTCGAACGACTCAGATCTGAAGCATCGACTATGCGTAATCTTGTTGAAGACACACTCACGTTAGCTTGGCTCAATAACGAGTCGCCGCGACTTAACAATGATGATTTTGACTTAGTCGAATTATTAGACGTTATCTGTGAAGATGCGCGTTTTGAGTACCCTGATCGTAGATTAACTTCTGTTTTACCAGAAAATGTACTTATCACCCACAGTAGCCAAATCGCTCTAGGACAAGCGATAGAGAACATTATTCGTAATGCACTGCGCCACACACCGACAGAAAGCGAAGTGAATGTCTCGTTCGCGAACTGCAATAATCAGTACACTCTTATCGTACGCGATCAAGGTACGGGGGTGCCGGATGAAATGTTATCCGATATATTCAAACCCTTTTTCCGCGTGGACAAAGCAAGAAGTTCAGACAGCAGGTTAGCCCCAACACAAAATAATCATGGCTTCGGCCTAGGGCTTGCGTTGGCTCATAGACAAATTGCAGCGGTGGGCGGCACAATAAAAGCCCTTAACTATTACAGTGAGAAAGGCCATCGAGCTGGCCTACAAATTATTATTTCAATTCCCCATTGAGTGGTCTTATATTTTGGTACATTTTACGGTGCTTTTTTCGCTCAAGAGGGGTACTAATTAATCGTCGCCACGCCAGTAAAAAACCCGTATATACCAAAATACACGTCAATAATGAGACGATACCTGCGATAGTCTGGCCTATCACACCAAAGTATTCTCCAGTATGTAAAAAGCGTGCAGTTCCCCATGCTTGCCCTCCACTCGACCAGTCTGATTTATGCTGCACTTTAGAAACATCACCGCTGCGAGTGTTGAAATAAAGCGAATAGGCGAGCTCTTGTCTATGACCAATACTTTTATCAATGTAAAAACGCGCTTCGTTTTTAACCTCACCCATTTCTAACCACATAGAGTGCCAATCAGCAAAGTCGTTGTTTTTAGCATGCTCTATCGCCAACTGAAATAAGGACTCATAAGGCACTTCATCAGCTAGAAGGTTAGCGACCTCGTCATGCTTTTCTCGTTGAGGTACACTCTCACCAAAAGCGCCATAGAGCGCCTCATTCGCCCATGAAAAGTGAAAAATCGTGGCTGTCAGCGCAATAACAAACAAAGGAGGTAAACACCAAATTCCAAATACTAAGTGCCATTGGCGATTGCGGTGCGCAGAGTTTTTGTAGCGTATAGGCAACCAGAGGTACTGTTTCAGGGAATTGCGATTAATACGCTTGGGTAACCATAAATACAGACCACTTAGCAGTAGAAATATAAACACTAGGTTAGCGTACGCGGTGATATTTTTTCCTATCACCCGTGATTCCCCCTCAAGCATTAAATAACGATGAAAATCTGTGACATGATGAAAAAAATCAGCGACGAAACCCTCGCCATTACGCAGTATCTTGCCAGTGTAGGGATGAAGTAAATAACTATTATTTCCTGCCCAAGCCGGTATAGCAGCCCCATTATTATTCACCCAACGGATAAAAATATGATGCTCGCTAGGGTGTCGCTGCTGTAATATTTCGACGACCTCATCGGTACTGATCCGCTTAGAAAATGGCGTGGGCGTAACGCTGTAGCTCATGTCACTAAACTCGATAATCTGTCGTTCGTAAGTTAATAAAAAACCACTCGCTGACATACACAGCACAAATACGCCCGCCAGTAGTCCAGTTATCAGGTGGGTCCAAAAGACCCACTTCTTTAACAATTTAAAGTTCATCAGCAAATATCAACTAACCGCTAAAAATCGTATGACACAGACAATCTTATGTCTCTACCGGCTTCATTAGGTCCAATAACCGTAGGAAATACCTCACTGTAGTCCCCAACACTTGAGTGATCGATATATAACTTATCAAATAAATTGGTAACTGCTAAATTAACCAGAAGGCTATCTGTGACATGCCACTTTCCGTAGATATCCACTGTGGTATAACTGGGCTTATTTAAACGATATAAGCTATCAGTCCAACCTAAGTCCACAGCTTGGTGCAAGGTATCTATGTCTAGTGAATCAACCTTTGTAATACTGAATCCCACACTGGCATCCGTATTAATGTCGTAGTCGGCCCCTGCGACCCATGTATTGCCTCGGCTATTTCCCAAACCAACAAATTCATAACCATTAATATCAATTGATGAATAACTAACATCGTATAAGTCGTCTCTGGGTTTTAGCTCCGTATCAGTGTTTGCGAAACCGAGAAATAAATCGACTCCGTTCCAGCGATAGGCCACGTCAAACTCAACACCATTTGTATCGAGCGCGCCTATGTTGTTGAATACAGCATTGCCTTCATATCCTTCAAAGATGACATCATCGAGTGAAGAGCGATAAACGCTTAACTTGGCGTTCAAATTGCTGGCATTATATTCGATTGATGCTTCAATATTTTCTACTGTTTCAGGCACTAAATCGCTCGCCACCACAGGGATATCAGAACCATCATATAGATAACCATCAATGGTAAATCCATCACCGATTTGCTTGCCTCTAGCTGCTTGAGCGTAGCCTAAGCCCAAGGTCCATGCCTGGGTTAGCTCATAAGCAAGTCCCACGTTAACACTGATTTCTGAGTCGTCTAAAGAAGCGGCAACATCTGTCACTTGCTCGCCGTAGTACTCATCAAGCAAGATGTTTTGCTGAAATTCGTAGTCATCATATCGAACGCCGTAACTGAGCAGTAATTCAGGTGTCAGGTCACTATAGCCTTGTGCATAAATGCCCAAAACACTGCCTTCTTCAGCATTTTCAGTGGCTCCTTGGGCAGGTCCACTGGTCACTTCATCGTTACGATAATCAATTCCGTATACGAATTTATGCAGTCCTGTTTCGCTCGTATTACGTAAATCAAAGCCGTAGGAGTCAATTTCTGCTAACCAGTCAAAACGGCCACCGCGAAAAGAGGAGTCTGTTTGATAGGCTGTTGCTTCGACATGTACTAAGGCACTGTGTGCAAAACGATAATTAGCGACATAGGTATCACGCTCGGCTTCGCTTGGGTATAGTGCCGCGCCCTCCAATACGGCCCAGTTAGGGCGTGCTGAAAACTCACCTTCTTCGTCTCGTTGCTCAACGCTTAATGACAAAAACTGATTATCACTGATGTCACCACTGATCTTTAAAAATGCCATATCCTGGTCAGCAGCCGTGCCAACAATCTTATTGCCATTACCGTCTTCCATGTTGTCACGATCGATAGTGCTGTAATAACCTAGCACTCCCCAAGAATCACTTAGCTTGCCATATAGGCTCGCGCTATAACGAGTACCGTCATTTGAAAAATAGTTTGCTTTAACGCGTCCGCCGAATTGTTCATCACTTTTTAGCAAATCTTGTGCATCTTTGGTTTTAAACCGGATTGAACCACCAATAGCACCAGGCCCACTTGTTGCTTCACCCGCTCCAGCTTGTACATCAATTTGCTGTAACAGATCCGGGTCAATTGTCACGCGTCCAATGTGATGGAACAATGTCGATGTTTGCTGAGCACCGTCGACTGTAACATTTAGAAATGCATC
Source organism: Paraglaciecola polaris LMG 21857 (assembly GCF_000315055.1). Lineage (GTDB taxonomy): Bacteria > Pseudomonadota > Gammaproteobacteria > Enterobacterales > Alteromonadaceae > Paraglaciecola > Paraglaciecola polaris. The sequence goes on from NZ_BAER01000072.1 coordinate 19,556, forward strand.
CTCTAAGCCCCGAATATAAATTTTTTGGGCAACACCCACTGAGCCACCGACACTGACTGAAGGTGAGTAACGGAAGATATCTGCGAGATCACTGGCTTGGTACTGCTCTATATCTTCAGCGGTAATACTGAGGTTAGTGGCCGCACCAACCACTGATATTTTCTCAACGACTGAGGTACCTTCAGTTTCTTTTATCTTTGTATCAGCAAATGCTAAAGCACTTGTCAATGTGCATACTGCACTGACGAACACGCGTGTTTTCAAGAAAAGCTCCCTATTTATTATAATATTCAAATAAGAAGCATTCTCATTAAGTTTGACGTAAAAGCCTAGTACTTTTACATTTGTTACATTTGAAGTCGTTCGCTAGCTTATAAATAGAGTGTGTTAGGTCTAAAAAGCACGTTTCAGATCAGCTATGGCTGCTTGGATAGCAGCCATATGTCTAATATCAAGGAAGGAAGATCAGCGCATGCCGCGCTTTTCTTTGATCATTTCGTAGGCGGCTTGAATGTCTTGGGCTTTATTCTTTGCCAACTCTAAGGCCTGCTTGGGCAAGCCTTTAGAGACTAATTTATCAGGATGATGCTCGCTCATAAGTTTACGATAAGCCTTTTTAACGTCTTTATCGTCATCAGACTTACTCGCACCCAAAATTTGGTAGGCATCGTCTAACGACTGCTGTGTTGAATATGTCGATTGACTGCCTTGCTGGCTGTGACCCCGCTGGGAGGAATGCGCGCCTGATCTTTGCCCACCGCGCTGGCGAAAACGTATCTCGGCCTCGTAAACAGACAGTAAATACAGTAGCTCGTTTTGTTTAAAACCAAGGTGGCGAGCAACTGTTTCTAACACTTTTTGCTCGGCTTTATCCATGCGCCCATCAACATAAGCTGCTTGGATCAAGATTTCTAGAAAGACCTGTAATACGTCGCGTCGGCCGTTACATGACTCGTTAAACTCCACCAGTATTTCGCGTAGGGCGAAATCGGCTTCTTTACCTTCTCGAAACGCTTGTTGAGCCTCTTTTCGAGTATCACCTTCCAGTCCCATTTGATCCATTAAGGCACTGGCCATTTTTATCTCAACGTCGGTGACCTTGCCATCAGCTTTGGCTATGTGTCCTAAAACAGAGAATAATGCGTGAAAAAATATTGCCTGCTTTTTGAAGTCTCCCTGACTGGTAAAAAAACCACTGAAACCGCCCATTTGATTAAAATCTTGGCTATAGCCCTTATCAAACATATGGCCGACCACGAAACCTAAAATTGCCCCGGGAATACGCCCAAACATAAAACCAAAGATGGTACCTAAAATCTTGCCAATCATTCTTTACCCTGCGTTTAAATTAATGTGGTTACTTCGGCTAATTCAATTGCGCCAAACGTTGAGGAGTACCGATATCAGTCCATGCACCTGTATATAAGGTTCCGGATACCCGTTTTTGCGCCATAGCTTCAGTTAATACCGGCGCCAGACGTAAATTGCCCTGGGGCAAATGGCTAAACAGCGCACGACTGTATACCCCGATACCGCTGAAGGTGTATTTGACACCGTCAGTATCCTTAGATAACAACTTTGACACCTGTTGATCTTGCAAATAAAAATCACCGTTAGGATGGTGTGGGGGGTTTGGCACTAAAATCAAGTGTGCAAGTTGAGCTTCATGCCCTTGTTCGTTGATTTTTTCTCTTACGGAAGTCAGCATATTGGCGAAGGAAAAATCGCTAAAGATATCGCCATTGACCACCAAAAAATGACTTTCATTTTCTGCATCACATAGTAGCGGTAGCGCTTGAATAATGCCGCCAGCAGTTTCTAATGCCGTTTCTTCTTTGGAGTAATGTATGGCCAGATTATACCGACTACCGTCCCCCAAACGATCTACAATTTTGTGCCCTAACCAAGCATGATTAATCACAACGCGCTCGATACCGGCCTGGGCTAAGTGCTCAAGATGGTATTCAATCAATGCTTTGCCTTTAACCTCTAATAAGGGTTTAGGAATGGTGTCTGTTAACGGGCGCATGCGCTCTCCCCGTCCGGCCGCCAAGATCATGGCGGTGTTAATCTGCTTCATCACGGCATCCCATATTTAATAATGTCTAGCGCATCAGCCTTTGCTGCTAGCAAGAGACACCACTTTCGTTTTCCGTGAACTTGGGGCAGTCAATACATTGGGTAAAACCTGTTGTTCAATAAAATCAGAGAACGCTTGTAACTGTGGATACAGTTTACCAATGTCCACTAAATAGCCCAACGTACGCGGAATATCTCCTAAGTAATCGCTCTTACCATCCCTATGATGCAGGCGAGCAAAGATACCACTGGCTTTTATGTGACGTTGCATACCCGTTAAATCGAACCAACGTGTAAATTGCGCGAGGGAATACTGTGCATAAAATTGCCCATGAAATACTTGCAACCAATTGCTCACCCATTTATCTGGCCAGCGGCGATAACAATCGCGCAATAACGAGACCGCATCGTACGTAATGGGGCCAACAACGGCATCCTGAAAATCGATCACGCCAATTGCGTTATTGTCTAACATCATCAAATTACGTGAATGAAAATCACGATGCACACCCACCTTGGGCTGTTCGAAAAAGTTGTCAGCCAGAATATTGAATGTGTCCGTTAATATGGTCTTTTGCGCGGGCGTAATTGTTAGCCCTAAATGCACGTTGAGTAACCATTGGCTGAATATTTCAAACTCGGCACTGAAAAGTTTATGATCATAGACAGGCAAAGGTGCTTGAGATGTAGCCACACATTGCTGTACCTTTGGCAAGAGAGCCAACGCTTGGGAATAAAGTGGTTGGCTACTTTCATCGTTTAAACGATGAGCAAGTTGTACGTCACCAAAATCATTGAGGCAGTAAAACCCAAGCCCATGATCGCTGGCCAAAATATCTGGCACGCATAGACCTTTGGTGGCAAGAAGTTCGGCGACAAGTGCAAATTTATGACTGTCTTCAAACTTTGGTGGTGCGTCCACCGCAATAATAGAACGCCCCTCGAAGGCAAAGCGAAAGTAGCGCCTGAAACTGGCATCACCGTAAACCATGTGTAGTTGTTGACACAAAAAAGGTGTGGAATGATTAATCCAATCCATCAATTGTGCTTGTCTTTGTGCCAGTGGGCTCACTTAGGACCTCGTATTGGGGTAAAATTTGACAGCGAAGAATGGCGAAATATAGCTTTTTTTGCAAGTCTACTAGTAAATCTGCGTGAAACCCTTAAAATTGGAGCTTAACTCCCGTGACTTTAACCATTATCAGGCTGCCTTTTTACCCTACCGTATGAAAAACAAGCAACCTCTTCATGTGCTCTTTTTCTCTGTGTGCTCGCTCAGCTCTGTAGCCCAAGAAACGTGCCCAGCACCTGCAAATACTTTCGTGGTAGAGAAACGCCTGCCGAACGGACAAATTCAAGTTATATCTAATATGACCTCAATTCAGCAAGATAATTTTGCAGAATTTGCAGGTAATGTGGAAATAACCAACAAAGACTCGCTAATTAATGCAAATAAAGCGCGTATTAACCGAACTACTCAGCAATTAATTGCCTCAGGGGATGTGACCTACCAAAATCCTCAATTGAGCGTCACCAGCCAAGAAGTTCTGCTGAACACGCAAAACAATCGCATGCAAATTGCCGACACAGAATACGAATTTACGACGTTGAATGCCAGAGGTCAGGCTGACTTACTCGTTATTGACCAAACACAAGGTGTGGAGCTAAATGGCGTGACCTTTTCCACTTGCCCAAGAGGGCAAGAAGATTGGTTAGTCCACGCTGACAGTATCAAGGTCATGCCAGATGAAACTCGCGGTGTTGCGCGCAATGCTTTTTTCTATGTGCAAGATATCCCTATTTTTTATCTGCCGTATTATTCCTTTCCGGTGACAGACGCCCGTGAAACAGGTTTGTTGTTTCCTAAAATCGGCAGTAGCAGTAGTAGCGGATTTGACTTTGAGCAACCCTATTATTTGAATCTCGCCCCCCAATACGACGCCACTATTAGCCCTAGATATATGAGTAATCGAGGCTTACAGTTAAAAACCGAATTTCGCTATTTGACTGAGCAAAATAGCGGTCAAATCGACATAGAATATTTAGCCAACGATGCTGATTCTACCACCAACGAGGATCGTTATTTTTATCGATTTACCCATAAAGGTGCGTTAACAGACGACTGGCAAGTCAATGTGGACTTCAACGGTTTAAGCGACGATAACTACATAGTTGATTTAGGTTCTGACTATTACAACTCGGCGGATACACACCTGTTTAGAACACTCGGGCTACATTATTATTCAGAGTCCCTAGACTTCAGTATCCAGTTGCGTGACTTTGAAATTTTGGGCGATCATGACGACACCTATCGAGCCTTACCTGAATTAAAATTAGACTATGTCACAGATTTACCGGCCGGTTTTCAATTCGATATACATTCTGAATTAGCCAGATTTGATAATGCCAACGGTACTAGCCCTAAGGCAACTCGGGCGCACATAGCCCCTACCCTTAGTTTTCCTTATGAAAACAGTTGGGGCGAATTTCTTGCTGAAACATCCATAATGCATACCGTTTATCGCCAAGAAAACATTGAAGGTACGAGTTTATCCCGTGATGCATCGCGCACCTTAGGACAGGCAAAATTATACGGTGCTGTAGTATTTGAACGCCAAGCTGATTGGTTCGGTCACTCCGTAACCCAAACATTGGAACCTCGCGCTCAGTATCTTTACACCAGCTTCGAAGACCAGTCTGATATTGGTTTATATGACACCACTCGTTTATTTAATGATTTCGCTGGCCTGTTTAGAGGTCAGGAATTTACTGGGCTAGACCGTATTAGCGACAAGAATCAAATGACCCTAGGGATCACCTCACGAATAATTGATGAAGATAATAGGGAACAATTTAAACTTAGCTTGGGTCAGATTTTCTATCTTGAGGACAACAAAGTAACCGCAGCAAATAAAGAAAATGATCGTTCAGCTTTGGCAGCAGAGTTAGATTGGCGCATCGGAAGTAAGTGGTCAGCCCACAGTGAAGTGCAAGTATCGACACAAACTGACAAGGTGGAACGCAGCAGTGTTGGCCTCGAGTATCGACTTGCCAGAGACAAAATGCTGCAAATAAACCACCGTTATGTACGTGATTTATCCGGTGAGCAAATCAACCAGTTAGGGTTTACCGCAAGTTGGCCGGTAGCCCGAGATTGGTATTGGGTTGGTCGATGGTATCGAGATATTGATCGTCATCGCACAATTGAAAGCTACACAGGATTGCAATATGAATCCTGTTGTTGGGCACTGCGTATTGTTGCGCAACGTCAACTAACCAGTCGTTTCGATGATGATGGTTTACAAAGTACCGATGAGTTCGACTCAGGTATTGCGGTGCAATTCTTGTTTAAAGGAATTGGCGGCGATAGTTCAGGGCGCGATATGTTAGAAGATGGATTGTTCGGCTATCGACAGGCTTATCTGTTAGATTAGCCCAAGGCATAATAAAAATATAACCCAAACACCTAGGTGTAAATTTTAATTAATAAGTAACCATAAATATGAAATTAACTGTAGTTACCTTTGCCCTTCTGGCATTTATTTCGTTTAACACGTTCGCCAAGCAAACTCGCTTGGATAACGTTGCAGTCATAGTCGATCAAGGCGTGGTTCTTGAAAGTCAAATTGACGAATTAGTGAGTACCGTAAAACGTAATGCATTAACCAACAATCAAACCCTGCCGTCAGACCGTGTGCTGCGTACTCAAGCCATCGAGCGCCTAATTGTTGACAGCTTGCAAAGCCAAATGGCTGAGCGTATGGGTATTCAAATTAGTGATCCACAGCTTGATCAAACTATTGATAACATCGCCAAAGAAGATGGCATGAGTGTTGACCAAATGCGCCAAAAACTCGCATCGGAAGGCGTGAGTTATGAGGTATACCGTGAACAAGTGCGTAAAGAACTAATAACCGGTGAAGTGCGCCGTGCCAATGTCCGCCGTCGTATTTATATCACTCCCCAAGAAATCAGCAATTTGGTTAAGTTAATTGACGAGCAAGGTGGTCAACAGGCTGAATATCATTTAGGTCATATCCTGATTGGCTTCCCACCTGAGCCAACAGACGAAGATGTTAGTAATGCCAAAGAGACAGCAGATAAAGTATTAGAGTTACTCAACAATGGTTCTGAATTTGGCAAGATTGCCACAGCATCGTCCTCTGGTTCTAAAGCTTTAGAAGGTGGTGACTTGGGTTGGATGAACATTAACTCGATGCCCACTTTGTTTGCAGAAGCCGTACAAGGCAAAAGTAAAGATGATTTAATTGGGCCTATCCGCAGCGGCGCTGGTTTTCACGTTTTAAAAATAATGGATGTTCGCGGAATTGAAAAGGTGGAAGTGACTGAACTTAAATCTCGCCACATTCTGATCAAACCGTCAGTGATATTAAGTGACGAAAAAGCCGAAAAAATGCTTAAAGAATTTAGAAAAGAGATTCTGGCTGGTGAAGCTGATTTTGCCGAGTTAGCTAAAGAGCACTCAGCGGATCCCGGATCTGCATTACGCGGCGGTGATTTAGGCTGGTCTGATCCCAATGTATATGTACCGGCTTTCCGAGACACATTGCAGACCCTAGACGTTGACGAAATCAGTCAACCGGTGCGCTCTGTTCATGGTTGGCATTTAATGCAACTAACGGGTAAGCGTGTGCAAGATGCCACGGAAAAACTGAAAGAAGACAAAGCGTATCAGTTGTTATTTCAGCGGAAATTTGCTGAAGAAACCGAAGCTTGGTTAAAAGAAATGCGTGACAGTGCGTATGTTGAATTACTCGATAAAAAAGACAATCGTTAATTCATGACCATTAAGCTTGCTATTACACCGGGCGAACCTGCGGGGGTTGGCCCAGATTTAATGATTACTTTAGCCCAGCATCAGTGGCAGGCCATGATAGTGGTTTTTGCCGATGCTGAGCTGATGCATTCCCGAGCATCTGCACTGGGGTTACCCCTCACATTATTGCCTTACGAAGCATCTTGTCAGGATATTCAGCCGGCTGGTTCGCTATATATAGTCGATATTCCGTTGCGCACCCGAGTGGTTCCAGGGCAGCTAAATCAAGACAACAGCCAATATGTCATTGATACGTTATATCAAGCCTGCCAACAGAATTTAGACGGCGAGTTTGATGCATTGGTTACCGGTCCCGTGCATAAGGGCATTATTAATCAAGCCGGTATTCCGTTTAGCGGCCATACGGAGTTTTTCGCACAGCAATCGAATACACCCGATGTTGTTATGATGCTGGCAACCACAGGATTACGCGTCACCTTAGTCACTACGCACATTCCTGTCACTGCCGTATCTGCGGCGATAACCGAGTCTCGTTTACAAAAAGTGATCCGTATTATTGATCACGATTTAAAAACAAAATTTGCTATCGCCCAACCCCATATTTTTGTTTGTGGCCTAAACCCGCATGCGGGTGAAGACGGACATATCGGTCGTGAAGAAATAGACACTATTATTCCGGCACTTGAGTCACTTCGCCAAGAAGGCTTTAAGCTCACTGGCCCACTGCCAGCGGACACCATTTTTAATCCTAAATATTTGCAGCAAGCTGATACTGTACTCGCTATGTATCACGATCAAGGGTTACCCGTGTTAAAGTACAAAGGGTTTGGTCAGGCAGTCAATATCACCTTGGGATTACCCTTTATTCGCACCTCCGTTGACCACGGAACCGCTCTCGATTTAGCCGCTACAGGCAAAGCCGATGTCGGCAGTTTCGACATCGCTATCAAGGAAGCCATTTCATTGGCAAAAAGTAAACAATGAGTAAACAACACTTAGGCCACACAGCCAGAAAACGCTTTGGTCAGAACTTTCTACATGACGAATATGTTATCGATCAGATCGTGTCTGCCATCAATCCACAGGTCGGCCAAAATGTAGTTGAAATTGGTCCTGGCTTAGGCGCACTAACCGAACCCGTTTGCGCGTTAATAGATAAATTGACGGTCGTCGAACTGGACCGAGATTTAGCCCAGCGTCTGCGCACCCACCCGTTTATCGCCAGCAAATTGAATATTGTTGAGAAGGACGCCCTAAAGTTCGACTTCTCTGAGTTATTTAGTGAAGACCGACCCTTGCGTGTGTTTGGTAATTTGCCCTATAACATTTCAACACCATTAATGTTTCATCTCTTTTCGTTTGCCTACAAAGTACAAGACATGCACTTTATGCTGCAAAAAGAAGTGGTGAATAGACTTGCAGCATCCCCAGGTAACAAGAGCTACGGTCGCTTGTCAGTGATGGCGCAATACCACTGTCAAATTATGCCCGTAATACATGTGCCACCTGAAGCATTTAATCCACCACCTAAAGTTGACTCAGCTATCGTTCGCCTTATTCCACACAAGGTAAAACCCGTGAGCGTTATCAGTGAGGACTCATTAAACAAGGTGTGTGCTCAGGCATTCAATCAGCGTCGTAAAACCATACGCAATAGTTTGAAAGAAAGTCTCAACGAAGCACAGCTTATGTCACTGGATATTAATCCAGACCTAAGAGCAGAAAATCTCTCACTAGCCCAGTTTGGCCAAATAGCCGATCTCGCTAGCCGCATTCAGGCAGAATCATAAATGACCACTCCGCTTAATTCCGGACAAGAGCTCAGCGATAAAATCCACGTAACCGTTAATACCCAGTATATGGCTGATCATCCTGCTAGCGAAGCAGATAAATTTGCCTTTGCCTACGAAATTAATATTGCTAATCATAGCGCCGAAAGCGTGCAACTCATTAATCGCTGGTGGCTCATTATAGATGGCAACGGAAAGCAGACAGAAGTAGAAGGGGCTGGGGTCGTCGGTGAACAGCCGCACATTGCAAGTGGCAATCATTTTCAATACACCAGTGGTGCGGTACTCGATACCCCAGTGGGCTCAATGCAAGGCTATTATGAAATGCAGGATAAAGATGGTGCCATGTTTCGTGTTCCCATCGATATTTTTAGTCTCGCTGTGCCCCATCTCATTAATTAACCCTTAGGTTTTCATGGCTGATTATATTGTTGGCGATATCCAAGGTTGTCTTAGCGGCTTAAAGGCGCTGCTGAGCAAAGTTGATTTTAATCCCCTAAGCGATACCTTGTATGCCGTGGGCGATCTGATAGGGCGCGGGCCCGACTCTCTGGATACCCTAGCCTACTTGCATGCCATGGGTGATAACTTTCAAACCGTATTAGGCAACCACGACCTAAACTTACTAGCAATATACTGCGGGGGCCGGCGCGCCAAAAAGGCCGATAAACTCGACGCTTTAATCGCCTCAGTAGACTTTGCTAAGTATTGTCATTGGTTGCGCCAAAAACCGTTGGCCATGCACATAACACCAAATATTCTTCTCACCCATGCGGGCTTATATCCTAATTGGTCGTTTGCCAAAGCGTTAAGCCTCAGCGCTGAGATAAGCGAGACATTGCGAGGTGAGCAATGGCAACACATGGTCAAAATGATGTACGGCGATGAGCCTAGCCGCTGGACCGATGATCTCACCGGCGACGCCAGACAACGCTTTATTATTAATGCATTCACCAGAATGCGATTTTTAGAAAACGATCTGCGCCTCGAATTCGAATGCAAATTGCCACCTAGAGATGCACCAAGGTCACTCACACCTTGGTTTGTTGTTAATAATTCAACTATCGACGCGCAACAGAAAGTTGTTTTTGGTCATTGGGCGGCGTTAAATGGTGAAACCCATGACGAGCGATTTATTGCCTTGGATACCGGCTTTGTATGGGGAGGCCATATGACCTTATTATGCGTAGACAGCCTGCAACTGATACAAAAATAAATCACTTCCAACTAAGCTGACCGTCATCTCCTTTTAAGTTGATGCATGGGTTAACTGAAATAGCTTACGTTATTCATACCGGCGCCTGCCTAACCTCATATCACTGGTTATATAAGACACCTTTATAATGCTATTTTTATAAATTAATTAGAGTAAAGTCATAAAGTTAGTTAATGTTCCCCGCATGTATGTCGATACTACATAGAAGACGGTTATCGTTTCCTATAATCAACGGGCAAATAACATAATCACTGCCCATGGGATCACCTTTAGTATTGTGCAAAACTAACCTTTCGGGTTTGTCTTGAAGTGACAGCAAAATAATCGCCTGAACACATATAATAAATACGTTTATTTGGAGACCACAAATGAAAATGACTGTAGCTATGCGCGTAGTAGGCGGTTTTGCCATTATTACTTCGCTGCTTGTCATCATGGGAATATTTTCACTCACCACATTGAATAGTATCGATGAGGCAACAGAAGAAGTCAGCAATCTTGCTTTTCCTACGGTAAGTGGCAGTAGTCAGCTCAAGGTGTCATTTTTAAACATGGGGCGTCTCACGGCTGAAGCGTACTATGGGGATGCATTAAATGGACTCAATGAAAAAAGTGACGCTTTTAATAGCAGCCAAAGTAACTTTGAGAATGAATTTAACACCCTCAAACGTGTTGTTAGTCAAGAGCCAGAACTGAAAGCGTCATTGGCGGAAGTCGATAGCATTTATGAAGATTATAAAGTCAATGTGTTTAAGCTATTTGAAAGTCGTCAAGACGACCTCACCATGCGTAGCACGTTAAGTGATCAGTTAGGGAATATTGAAGATAATGCAGATGATACCTCCTCGCTCATTCTCGATTTTTCCGATCTGGACGAAGTACAAGATAGTGCCCAGCTTAGTAGAGCGGCAGAATTAGCAAATCGGCTTGAAACCAATTTGATGTCGCTGCTTACGGTAGGGGCTGAGTATGTCAAAACGCAAAATTTAGTCAGAGCCGATACCTTGGGTAACGAGGTAAACTTAGTGGTCAATCAAATCGGTGAAACCCTAAGCGAAATACAAAAAGCCGCTGGCGGTAGTGACCCAAGTGGTACCTTGTCAGAGATTTATCAAATGACCGGCTCAGTGTTAGACTCAATTAGTTCGCCTAACGGTTTACTGCAAAACCAAGTTAAGAAAATCAACAAGCAAAACGATGCAACAGCAGCCTACAGAGCCTCTGATGCGAATATCGAATTGGCTATTGCTAAACTCAACACCTTGTCTAAATTAGCTGACAACAAAGCAACAGTGGCGAAAGAATCGGTCAAAAACTCAATTAGTTCAGGCAATTTAAAAACCATTTTCATTGTTATTATTTCAGTTCTAATTGCCAGCGTAATCGCATTCTTTGGGGTGCGCGCCATTATCAAACCATTACATAAAGTAAACGAAATGCTGAATATAGTTTCATCTGGTGACCTAACGCGTCGTTTAGATGACTCCTCTGATGATGAATTTGGTACCTTAGCCAAGAACTGTAATAACTTAATTGATAGTTTGAAAACCCTGATTTCGGGTATCGGCTCTCGTTCTGCCCAGTTAGCTGCGGCATCGGAAGAAACCTCTGCGGTTACTATGCAAACTACGTCATCTATTCAAGAGCAGAAATCGCAAATAGCCCAGGTAGCCACGGCCACAACTGAGATGCACAGCACCTCACTGGTCGTAAGCCAAAGTGCTGAAGACACCCTGCGCCAAATTCAACATGCGGACGAAGAAGCCGAAAAGGTCAAAGCTATTTCAGAAGAAAACATTCGTACTATCGAAGTACTGGCCAGAGATGTAGAAGAGGCTGCTCAGGTTATCAATAAACTGCATCAGGACAGCGCCAGCATCGGCGGTATTCTTGATGTTATTCGTGGGGTTGCCGATCAAACCAACTTATTAGCGCTAAACGCAGCGATTGAAGCAGCAAGAGCAGGTGAGCATGGACGCGGCTTTGCTGTCGTTGCCGATGAAGTACGTACCCTAGCAAGTCGTACCCAGCAGTCCACGCAAGAAATTAACTCCATGATTGAAGTCTTACAAGCGGGTGCAGAAAAAGCCGTAGCAGTCATGAATCAAGGTAAAGAACAAACCACAATCTGTGTTGAGAAAACTGAAAAATCTACTCAGGCCTTACAATTAATTTCTGATGCCGTACATAAAGCCTACGACGTGAGCTCTCAAATCGCCCAAGCCGCAAGAGAGCAAAATGTGGTATCTCAAGAAATTAGCGAGAAGCTGGAAAATATCGTCAATATCGCAGAGGAAACCTCGGTAGGTGCCCATCAAACATCTGAATCGAGCCACGAGGTTGCCAAACTTGCAGAAGAGCTACAAAGCTCGGTACAGCAGTTTAAAATCTAACATAGGCCATTTCACGCCCATAAAAAAACCGCTACCTTTCAGTTAGC
>NZ_BAER01000071.1 GCF_000315055.1 Paraglaciecola polaris LMG 21857
AGGTTAATTAAGTCAAATGGACACAAAAGACGGGGATGAAAAGGATATCGACACCACAGTATCTACTTCAAAATTAGCATGGCTTGAGCAGCGATTAGTTGAGCTTAAAGCACTCGAAATACAAGTGAATGAACACCCAGACAAGCAAGTGTCACAAACCGACCCTGATGCACGTTTGATGAAGACGCAACATATGCAAAGACAGGTGTGCTACAACGTGCAAAGCGCTGTGGATACAAAACATCACTTGATTGTTGAACACGATGTCACTATGACAACAGACAGAGGCCAGCTCACCTTAGTGGCAGAGCAAGTCCAAAAAACATTAGGTAAACAAGACATCACTATCATCGCCGACAAGGGGTACTTTAGTCGCAACGATATCAAGGCCACACAAGATTTAGGCATGACGGCAAACGTGCCACAAACTGATACATCAGGCTCAGCAAAGAAAGGCATCTTTAACAAGTCATTATTTAAATACGATAAAGACAAAGACCTTTATATTTGCCCAGCGGGCGAGGAATTACCGCATCGACGGAACATAACCGAAGACGGCCTTGAGCAAAAGGTATACGTTAATTTTTATGCTTGCCGAGATTGTGATATCAGAGGTAAATGCACGAGATCATTAAAAGAGCCAAGGAAAATGAGACGCTGGGTTCACGAAGAAGAGATAGACGCGATGCAGCAGCGGCTCGATGATAATCCAAAGATATCGGTGTTAAGAAGACAAACCGTGGAGCATCAGTTTGGTACGATTAAAATGTGGATGGGCGCGACGCACTTCTTAATGAAGCGTAAAAAGAATGTCAGTATCGAGATGAACCTGCATGTGCTGGCTTATAACCTGAAGAGAATGATGACCATAATGGGAACGACTGGGTTAATGGAAGCCATCAAGCAATAAGGGTGCATTTAGCCTAAATTCGAGCAATAAAACAGCCTTCAAACGTCACATTTATCACTAACAACCCGCCTTAACACTCCAAATCCAAAATTCCGCGCTAACGCTAATAATCAGTGACTAAGTCATTTGGATGGTTGAGTATCACAGAGGGTAAGATTTGGCGGTTGTAATCCGAGTTTTTACACAGCCTGTCGCACCTGCTGACATCGTAAGTAATGTCTCGACTGGTCGCTTTTGCGGCAGGCTGTGTGAAAAATCAAATCCTCCGGTCGTCGGCAATGGTGGCATAGCTCCTATTCGCTCAGACTTGCCATACAAAAGGTTTCATCGACTGACAGCTTCATGCTATCTAGAGCCGTTCGTAGATTGGTTCGGCTAGCTGCCCGTTAAATCTTTATTTAAGCTTACTAGTTCATATAGGGTATACCTTAAAGGGACTGCTAGAAACCTAGCTTTATAATAGTCCATTAATTGCTGCATACTATGTATAATGGACTAGAATAAAGAGACTATGTAAAATGGACTATTTCCACAATGAGTACTTTTCGAACTTACGCTTACCTCAGAGCTTCAACCAAAGAGCAAGATGCGGGACGTGCAAAGGATGCATTGTTACTGTTTGCTAATGAACATGATTTGGTCATATCTGCATTTTTTGAAGAAAATGAATCTGGAGCCACGCTTCAAAGACCAGAATTATTTAGATTGCTAGAAATAGCTCAGAAAGGTGACGTGGTACTTGTAGAGCAAATAGATCGGATATCCAGGTTAAAGGATGATGATTGGTACTCACTCAAGTCCATCATAAAAGCAAAAGGTTTGAGGGTTGTATCATTAGATTTACCTACGAGTCATCAGTTTGCGGTGGTAAGTGATGAATTCACTGGAAGAATGTTATCAGCTATCAATGATTTGATGCTCGATATGCTTGCGGCTATTGCTAGAAAGGATTATGAAGATCGAAGAAGACGACAAAAGGAAGGCATTGTTAAAGCTAAATCTGAAGGTCGTTATCTTGGTCGACCAAGTGATGTAGAGTTACAGCTAAAGGTTGAAGGCTTGTTGGCAGATAAAAAATCTTATGATTATATCCAACATATTTTAGGATGTTCTCGCTCTACAATTTCCAAAGTTTCAAAAAAATTAAAGCGAAAAGAAAAGATGATTTAATAAAAGTTTGCGTTTTACGTAGCCGCTAACTAGCAAACTTGTCAGGAATATGACTTATCTAAAAACGAGGATGCTCTGCAGCCCAATTATATCAAGGTCTCTAGGCTGAACTACCGTTTAGGTCACTAATTTTCGATGATTTTACCTAAGCGACTAATTTATATATAGAAATCAGGGACAGGTAAGAGTCATCGGCTGTATTGAAGATCCAGTGGTCATCAAGAAAATATCAGATCACCTCAAAAGCAATGAAGAAAAAGCATCTGGCAAGTTGCCTCTTGTAAGGGCACCGCCAGTTTCGGACTTCACATTAGTTAATTAGGAAAAGAAAACACAACAAAACAAGGGTAATGTTTGCTATTAGGCTAACAGGGCAGTGTTTGTTCTTTTTTTTGTAAATGAATAGAATGAGGACATAATCAGTCTGGAATTTGCCAAGTTTGCGTCAAATTATCAGAGTATTGGTTTGATGTCACCGCTATGAGCCGGATATTTTTGATTACACGTTGGGTTGATTCTATCGGGTAGAGTGTTTATATTACTTATACACTGCACCTAAGTACGAATGGGGGATAAACATGTTATTTCGCCAATTTTTTGATTCTGAATCCAGCACTTATAGCTATCTGTTGGCTGGCGATAGTGGCCACGAAGCGTTACTAATCGACCCAGTAATAGACAAGGTGGATATGTACCTGAAACTAGTCGAAGAACTCGATGTTCGACTAGTGCGAGCCATCGATACTCATACCCATGCGGATCACATCACCGGTCTTGGAAAGTTGCGGGAAAAGACCGGTTGCATCACGGTAATGGGCGAACAGACAGAAGCCGACTGTGTGTCTGAAACCATTAGGGAGGGCGAGCACATCCGGTTGGACGGTATTGATCTGGAAGCTTTGTACACACCTGGCCATACCGATGAGTCTTATAGCTTTTTGCTTCACAGCGAGCGGCCAGCAGTATTCACCGGCGACGTGCTTCTGATTCGTGGTAGTGGCCGAACCGACTTTCAAGGCGGTGACGCTGGTCAAAGCTATGATTCCATTACTAAAAAGCTATTTACGCTACCGGATTCAACGCTGGTATACCCGGCGCACGATTATAACGGCTGGACCCGCAGCAGCGTTGCTGAGGAAAAGGCTCACAACCCGCGGTTAGCCGGCAAGAGCCGTGCTGAATATATCGACATTATGAACAACCTGGATCTGCCTGATCCGAAGATGATGGATGTGGCCGTTCCGGCGAACCTTGGCTGCGGTTTAGCTGCAGATGTGTAGCGAGCTGACAGTTTGAACATTCATTCACACTACAATAAGGAGAAATTTTTACGTTTACGTTTTTAACTGCACAACAAATGATCGATGAAGCCAAAAAGGTAGCTGACACCGTCGACGTTGAAAAGGTAAAGGATTTGCGTGGCAGCGGTGCGCTACTGCTCGATGTTCGTGAACCCAATGAGTGGCAGGAAGGCCATCTGGAAGGTGCCGTCGCTATACCGCGTGGTGTATTGGAAATGAGAATTTCCGACGAAGAAAGCGATCATCAACGGCCTATAGTCACCTATTGTGCCAGCGGTGGCCGTGCCGTGCTAGCTGCAGCAACATTACGACAAATGGGCTATATTGCAGCTTTTGCATCTAAAGCTGGCTTTGACGATTTGCAGGCTGCCGGACTACCTTGTAATAAGCCCGCCTAAATTTTCACATAAACATAGGTTTGTGTCTGCGCGATAGCAACGCGGAGCGCGCAGACGGCGACATTTTTAGTGGTCTTACGGAATGTCAACAAGAGAGGATAGAACTATGATGAACGATATGGGTATGGGCATGATGTTGGGTATGGGATTGGTTTGGCTATTGATCATTGGTGTACTGGTTTTGTCAATTGCCGCGCTGTGGAAGTACTTACGATCGGAGAAAAAGTAAAAAGATGGGGCAACACTGGATTGATCGTACACTCCGTAATCCAGAAGTAAATCTCTTGCTGTTTTCGTTTCTCTTCAATTTCGTTTGGGAAATGTGGCAGATGCCTTTTTACGAGGGACTGAAAACGCTTGACTACATGAGCGTCGTTCGCATTTGTACACAGGCGAGTTTAGGAGATGGCGTGATCAGCGTGTTGGCATATTGGAGTGCCGTCGTAATTGCTCGATCAAGAAATTGGATCCATGCCATAGCCATTACACCTGCGATAGTTTACTTAGCCACTGGACTTGGTATCACTATTTTTATGGAGTGGCTTGCAACCGATATACTGGACCGTTGGCAATACGCGCCAAATATGCCTGTTTTGCCAATGTTGGGCACTGGGTTGTTACCGATATTACAGTGGTCAATTTTGCCGTTGCTGATCCTCTTTGTTGTTCGCAGACAGACCCTCAGAAAACGTTAGGGAAGTGTTTTTTTTAATTCGCTCGTTACTTTTAAAATTGCATTTAAATTGTGTGGATATGGTAGAGAGATTACACTTGCGCTTACACTAAAGCGATGACGACCTGAAGAACGGGTGTCATCTGTGCCAGAAGTCCAAACCCTTCCAAAAGTCCTACACCAAGACGTTTATTTCATGGTTTTCCGCGTGAAAAAGTATTTAACACGTACTCAAGTAGACTAACTCGATAATCCCTCAACCAAAGAAAATCTTGGTATAAATAATGCCTCAGACAACTTTTTCCTTTTGACTGACTATAGTTTTAACATAAAGCTTAGAGTGATTTTGTAGTGGTCATTTTGTTCTAAATCTGTAGACACTTTTTACGTTGTGCTGCTCTTATAGCTTTTGTCCAAGAATGTCCTTGAGTGCCACATTTTGCATACTCCCATCTGCGAACATCTTTTTGAGTTTAGCATTCTCTGCCTCAAGCGCACGTATTGTATATAAGTTTGACGACTCCATGCCGCCGTACTTAGATTTCCGTTTATAATGCGTTCTCTGACCGCCCCCATGCTTACGACACAAATCAGGTACATTGAATGCACCTGATTTGCCTTCATTTAGGATTGATCTTCCCCTAAAACCTGTCTTTTCATTTCGCTTCTGTAGTGGTCAACTAATTCCGGACTGTAAAATAGGTTGGCTCTCCGCTTTTGCAGGAGCCAGCCCGTTATTGAATGTGTGCGGCCGTTGCCAATTGTAGTAATCCATCAAGTAACGGCTGATATCACGCTTTGCCTCTTGCAAAGAATTATATCCAGTCGCTGGTATCCACTCTGACTTCAAGCTTCTGAATACTCTTTCCATCGGCGCGTTGTCCCAGCAATTTCCCCTGCGACTCATACTTTGCTTCATCCGGTAACGCCATAACCGCTGTCTGAATTTGCGGCTACCATACTGGCTTCCTTGGTCAGTGTGAAACATGACTTTTTGTGGACGACCTCGTTGCTCATAAGCCATATCTAACGCGTTTACGACGAGTTCTGCATCAGGCTTAGCCGACATCGACCAGCCCACGATACGTCTCGTGTATAAATCAATTACAACCGCTAAGTAGTGCCAGCGATTACCTGCCCAAA
>NZ_BAER01000070.1 GCF_000315055.1 Paraglaciecola polaris LMG 21857
ACCAAAAGCGACCTAGCTCATCTGAGTACCGGGTATGTTTTCAACAATTCCCTCTACATCCTCTGCTTTTTATGCCGATTGTTAGCCAATTCATTTATTTTCAACTTTCTGTGAACTAAATGCACAATACACCGGTCATATTTAGCGTGTGTTTTAGTTTATGTGTGTTTCCAAAAAAACCTTTAGCCTAGCTTTTTAGCTGGGCTTTTTTTACCCGTAAATCAGTCACCATAAACCACCTAATTCACCTGAGTACCGGGTATGTTTTCAACAACTTCCTCTACATCCTCTGCTTTTATGCCAATGGTTACCAATTCATTTATTTTCAACTTTCTGTGAACTAAATGGGCAATGCACCGGTCATATTTAGCGTGTGTTTTAGTTTATGTGTGTTTCCAAAAAAACTTTTAGCCCAGCTTTTTAGCTGGGCTTCTTTTTATCTTAAAATAAACTCTAAGATCATAGGTAAGCAATCGCTGTTAACGGCATATGCGCGTTAGTCTAGTGTGAGCGTTTTATCCGCCTAAAGCGCAGACAAACCTATTCATCAATGGTGTCACCAAATACTTCATATAAGTGTATGAAAGGCTATGGCCTGGCCTAGGTAGACTGCCCTTATTCTCCCTTTGTAACTATTTTATCAAGCAGTGAACTAATGCTCGAGACCGGCGTCTTATAAATGTGTGTTTTAGTTTATGTGTGTTTTAGTTTATGTGTGTTTTAGTTTATGTGTGTTCCTGATCAACATTTCAGCCTGACTTTTTAGTCGGGCTTTTTTTGCCCGTAAAATTAAACAAATAGCGATAAACGCCAGACATAAAAAAACCCGGCAATTGCCGGGCTATAAAATAGTTTTTCACCTAGAACTAATTCGATATTAATCAAATTGATAGGTAAAGTAGTCACTCAGGAATGCATCAAAACTGACACTGTCAGACTGTTCGATATGATGCTGTGCATCTAAAGAGCTAAGCGCATGCTTACGTAACATATCAGCGTCAAAAAACTGATATTCAGCCTCGTTTAGGCTTTGCTTGTAATGCGCCGCTAATTCAACCCCTAGGGCACCGTTATCTTGGTTTTTGTTTAACAAAATCCCCAAAATTTTAGCCGATGGTGTCAGATCAGGATCAACTATTTTCTGCCACTCTTGCTCAACAGCCAAGCTGTATTCAGCCACTTTTAGATTCGAATCGAGCACTTTGGCAACTTGACGGATACCTGTAAATATTTCAGCCGCCCAATCGCGCATGGGTGATTTTTGGCCATTTGTGTCTAATTTAAGCGCGGGATCTCGGCCATGATCAACCACGGCGCGTAAGTTTAGTTCTGTTTCTCGATAGGAGTCTGGGGTCATATCCGGGCTTGGCATCACTAAACAATAAAGTAAAAATGCATCAAGAAAGAAAAACTGATTGCGCTCTATACCCAATTCACTAAATGGATTCACATCAAGCGCCCTGACTTCAATATACTCAACGCCACGAGCATGAAGCGCGTCGGTGGGTTTTTCTAATGGTTTCGTTGGCTGCTTAGGACGAATAGGTGAATACAGTTCGTTCTCAATTTGCAACACGTTGCTATTAAGCTGCTGGTATTTACCATCTTTTTTACCAGCAAATTTTTCAAATATTTCAGACGGCGTGCTAATGGCTTTTCGCAATGATGTGATATAGGTATCGACTTGGTTGTAACATGTCGTCAAACCAGATTGTGCGCTATTGGTATAACCTAGGTCACTCATTCGTAACGATGTAGCGTAGGGTAAATACAGGGAGCCTTTGCCAATAGCTTTGAAGGGTAACTTAGTAGTTTTTCCTTAATAAACGAACTGCATAAGGCTGGGGACGCACCATATAAATAAGGGATCAACCAACAAAACCGGCGGTAATTCCTGATAAGGGCGAAGTACGCAGCAGATTTTGTTTCTTTGTTATTTTCAGTCCCCTCTACTTGGGATAACCAATGTTGCCAAAAATCGTCAGGTAAAGAGAAGTTAAAATGCACCCCTGCTATCGCTTGCATCATACTGCCATAGCGGTTTTTCAAACCTTCTCTGTATAAGCTTTTCATTTTGCCTACATTAGACGTACCAAACTGAGCTATCGGAATTTGACTCTGATCGTCTATGTAACAAGGCATGCTCATAGGCCATAAACACTCCTCCCCTATATTGGCTAAGGCGAATTTATGCACATCACGTAATTGTCCAATGGTTTTATCCACGTTCCGCTCTGGCGGTGTAATAAACTCTAGCAGGGACTCTGAGAAATCAGTGGTGATATAGTCATGGGTTAATGCCGCGCCTAATTTTTCATTGTGAGGCGTTTGCGCTAACTGACCATTAGGTTTAATACGCAGCGCTTCACGTTCGATACCGTGGCATATCCCTACCAATGTTGAGGCAAGGTCATCACCCGCCAATATAGCCAAACGTTCGCTAAAATCTTTATCTAATGTCTGCAAAATGAATTCCAATATAGTCAGCAACCCACAGTAAATGGGGAGCCTTGAAGTTTTTTCAAGGAATATAGACCCGCCCAGAGCGTTTTTTCACTCAGTGCGGGGGATTAATTATTAATATTCAACATTCAAGTCAACAACATCTCTACCAAGGGTAGCTAATTGTTGACGGATAATACTTGCGTCTCCAACCACCACAATTTGCATCGAATGGGGATCCAAGACCTTGGCTGCCAAAGTATTTAATTCTTCTTTACTGATATTATGAATAATGTCAGTTTGCGTTGCTCGATACGATTTATCTAGATCATATGTAAGTAAGTGACGTAAAAATCCGGCTTTGCTTGACGGGGTTTCATACTCTAACGCATCCCCTTGAGTAAAGGCGTTGCGCATCAATTCCAATTCATCCTGAGTCATACCTTGCTCGTGATAAAGACCTATCTCATTCAACATCTCACGTAATCCGTCAGCAGTATTTTCTTGCTTCAAGTCAGCACTGGCATCAAACCAGCCCAATGTTTTACCGCCAACAAAATTAGTTGAAGCTCCGTAGGTATAGCCTTTATCTTCACGTAAATTCAAATTAATACGACTGCTAAAAACACCACCTAGGGCAAAATTCATTAACTTACTTCTAAATTGCTCTCCCGTAGCGTCATAGGGTAAATAGGGTTTAAAAATAGATACCACAGATTGCTTAGCCCCAGGCTTGTCGACTAAATAAATCACTGGTTTTCCCATTTTAGGAAATTCAGCATAATCATTTATGTCATATTCTGTCGCTGGCCAAGAGGTCAAAAATGATAAGGCTGTCTGGAGAGATTTTTCTTCAATATCGCCGACAATAACTACGTTCGCTTTTGCCGGGGAATAATACTGCTGATAGTAACGTTTCACATCATCCAAGGTGATATTACTAAGAGTTTGCAAGGTGCCAGAATCAGGCAGACTGACTCGATTATTCTCACCAAATAGTAATTCACTCACCGCGCGGCTTGCCAGCACGGATGGGTTTTTAACTTGCTGTTGAAGTGACTGTACGGTGCGCTGCTTAAGACGTAAAAAGTCATTTTCTAAAAACGCAGGATTAAATAGCTTTTTGTTCAGCAACGTCAAGGTCGCATCAAGGTTACGGGTTAAGCTACTTATCCGTACTGTGGTATAACGGCCATTTGCATCAAAGCGAATACTACTGCCTAACAGCGCTAACTGATTGGCCATTTCTTCATTGGTAAACCCTTGGGTGGTCTCATTCATCATCTGAGCCGTCAACGAAGCCAAACCCGCCTTATTAAGCGGATCGAGCAAAGGGCCGCCTTCCATATTAAAGCTGATTGAAACGGTGGGAGTTTCTTTGCTGTCTAAGGTAACTAACGTCAAACCGTTGGCATAGGTTTTTTCATCAAAGTCCGGCACGCCCACCACCGGTGACGGCCCCGCTGGAGGCTGAACACTGCGGTCAAAATTATCATTTATTTGCGCTTGTGCGATGTGTTGCTTAACCTTGCTTACTTCATCAAATTTACGCACAGGGGGAGTATAGTTCGCCGCTTTAACAGCAAGTTCTCCATGGCCCTTGGGCACTATGCTTAACACCACGCTGGGCTTATTTTTAATATAACGCTGATAAACCCGCATGACATCTTCTGCTGTCACCGCGTTGTAACGATCAAGATCAGACTGAACCATGTCAGGTTCATCATCAAAAGTTTGATTCGACGCTAAAGTAGAGACCTTTCCTGATACACTTTGTAAGCCGAATAATGTCGATGTTTCGATGCCAACCTTAGTGCGGTTTAAGTCATCTTCATTTACCCCACGTTGTTCAAACTCTTTTAGAGTTTGCTCAAATCGTTTATATAGCTCAGATAAATTAGTACTGTTTTGTGGATTCGCTAACGCAATAAGCTGAAACTCACAGGCCAGTTCTTGACAAGGGTGAGATACCAGCGCTTGAACGGCATAACCATCCTTAACCATATTCTTATAAAATAATGATGTTTTACCGGCCCCTAGTATATTGGAAAGTACATCAAGTGGTGCTTCATCCGCGTGACGCACATAGACAGTTGGGTAAGTCACTTGTAGCAGTGGCAAATGCACTTCGTCTTCTAAGGTCACGTAGCGAGTTTGCTCTAAGGTCACTAGCGCCTTTTTGGCATTTTCTACACTTGGTCCAGGTGGGATCGGGCCGAAGTATTTATTCGCCCACTTAAGCACTTGTTCTGGCTCAATGTCACCACCGATTGTCAGTACCGCATTATTGGGACCATACCAGCGCTTGAAAAATGCTTTTAAATCATCCACATCAACACGATTTAAATCTTCAATATAACCAATAGTCGACCAAGAATAAGGATGTCCTGATGGATACAAGGCTTCCGAATTACGTTCTCCTCGCAAGCCATAAGGTTGATTATCATAACTCTGCCCCCGTTCGTTTTTAACCGTTTCACGCTGCACCTCAAACTTCTCTTGTGTAACCGAACCGAGTAAAAACCCCATGCGGTCGGCTTCTAACCAGAGCATTTTTTCAAGCTGATTGGCAGGTACGGTTTCAAAATAATTGGTGCGATCTGAATTGGTGGTACCGTTCATATTACCACCCGCTTCAGTCACAATTTTAATGTGCTCATCATCAGCAACATTTTTTGAGCCTTGAAACATCATATGCTCGAAAAAGTGGGCAAATCCTGATTTCCCGATTTCTTCGCGAGCTGAGCCGACATGGTAAGTGACATCTACGTGAACCAATGGGTCAGAATGATCTTCGTGTAATACCAGAGTAAGGCCATTGGCTAAACGATATTTCTTATACGGAATACTGACACTGTTCTTGTCAGCTAAGTGTTCAGTCACCAAGGTCACCCCTGAGGGTAAATTTATTGTCGACGGCTGTGTAACAGTACTGGTAGGTTGACATGCGACGAGGAGGCCAGCAAATGCCGATAATATAACGATTTTTTTCACCACGAGAGACTTGCCCATTGATTTACACTAGTTTAATAGTCTACCCTTTCAAACATAATAAAGTCACTCAGCTTCTGCTGTATGAATCGCCGCTAAACGTTATTTGATCTGAGGATCGTGTGCATGAATCAAGACCCTGTAATTTTCGACGTAGACTTTGCATTACGCCAATTTAGTGGCAATGAGAGCTTGTTAGTTAAGATGCTTGGTAAGTTTACAGAGCAATATTCAAGTATCGAACAGTCGCTTGTCAGTGATATTCGCTTACAAAATTTTGATGCCGTAGGCCAGCAAGTTCATACCATTAAGGGAGTAAGTGGCAATTTAGGCATGACCGCATTGCATCAAGCCAGTCGTGACTTTGAGGCACATATAAAAAGTGAAGCTCCTGATTCGGTCGATTGCACAAGCTACGTGGCCGTGCTTAAACAGACACTCACCGCAATAGATCAGTATGCAAACGCCTCAGCAGAGAGCAACAACGCTTCTGCGAATGACGCAACGGGTGCCGGTAACCCACAAGGTAAACAAGAGCTACTTACCGCGTTGAAAAGAAATGAATTTATTACCCCAAGTAAACTCGATCAATATATACGAGATTGCGCATTAGACAGCGCTGGCCAAACCGCACTGCGCAGTGCGATTGATGATTTGGACTATTCCGCGGCGATTGCTTTGCTTGAGTAGTTTACGCGAGTCCACCATCGATATTATTTTCGACCACCCTGACTTTATTGTTATCAACAAGCCGATGGGTATAAGTGTACAAAATGAACTCGATGCAGACGGTATTTTACCCCTTATCACAGCCCAACAATCTGTTGCCAAATACTGGTTGGCGCATCGTTTAGATAAAGTGACCTCGGGCTTACTTATTCTGGCCAAACATGCTGAAGCAGCAAGCACGTTAGGTAAGTTATTCGAAGCACGTCAAATAGAAAAGTACTATGTTGCGCTTGGCACAGCCAAACCCAAAAAGAAGCAGGGAATGGTTCACGGTGCTATGAAAAAAATCCGCGACGGTAAATGGGCATTAAACAAAGACGGTGCTGCTGTCGCTACCACGCAGTTTTTTAGTAAAAGTGTGTCGCCGGGTATTCGATTATATTTATTAAAACCCCTGACTGGGAAAACCCATCAATTACGGGTGATGATGAAAAGCTTAGGTAGTCCGATATTAGGTGACAGCTTGTATAAAGGCATGGAACAAGACAGAACATACTTGCATGCATATTGCTTGCGTTTTACCTATCAAGAACAAGAAATAAGCCTATGTTGCCCTCCGAATATGGGTGAGTTATTTCTTGCACCCGCGTTTCAAATTGCCTTACAAGATTACGTTCAACCTTGGCTACAAAACTGGCCAACGAGCAAAGCTAGCAAGGGGTAAGCGGCAATGAAATTAGCTATTGTTGGCAACGGGGCCATTGGTAATTTAGTTGTCTTAAAATCCTATTTACAGCATCAAGACTTTGCTGTTATTTCACGTACAAAACAAACGTTTACCTTGGCTGCTACGGATATTCATCAACAAAAGCATAATATTCCTATCAGCCTGATAGATTATCGCCCACTACATGACGTCAATATAATCATACTACCGGTTAAAGCGTACCAAATAGTGACCGCGGTCACTGAGCTAAAACCACATATGAATAACGACCAAACCCTCGTCTTATTGCACAATGGCATGGGTGTAATTGAAGCGGTAAAAGCCTTACTACCACAAAATCCGATTATTGCCGCAACGACCAGTCACGCCGCCTATAAGCCAAATATGCATAGCTTGGTAGAAACGGGGCTTGGTGCATGTCACTTAGGTTATGTCGCCAATGAGAATGAAATTACCGCCCACCAGTGCAACGCTCTGCTAACGGCATTGCTCGCACCCTGTACTTGGCACACCAATATAGAACAAGCCCTGTGGGATAAACTGGCAGTTAACGCTGTGATTAATCCACTCACAGCAATACATAAAATAAAGAATGGGCAGTTGGCGCTTGGACAATATCAATCCATTATCACTGACATTTGCCGCGAAACCGCCAATGTCATAAACGCGAGCGGGTTTAATGCGGATGACCGTGTTCTGGTGCACAACGTCATGCAAATAGTGAACGCCACCAGCGAAAACTATTCGTCTATGTACCAAGACATAAACCATCAACGTCCAAGCGAAATTGCTTTTATTAATGGTTATATCTGCCAAGAAGCAAAAAAACAGGCTCTGAAAGTACCCGTTAACCAAGACTTGTTTAAGCGTATCCGCGCCTTAGAAGAGTACAACTAGACTCGCATTCAAGCCCTCCTTTTTCGTCAATGAACATAAAAAAAGCGCTTATAATAAGCGCTTTAAGGTGGACATATGCTCGCTAAAAAGGTTGATTATTCAGCTTTTTCAGCACTCGCTTCCGGTTTCATGTGCGGGAACAAGATCACGTCCTTGATAGTTTGACTGTCAGTAAACAACATCACCAAACGGTCAATACCAATCCCCTCACCCGCAGTAGGCGGTAAACCATATTCTAAAGCTCGAATGTAGTCATCATCGAAATGCATGGCTTCATCATCGCCTGCGTCTTTCTCTGCCACTTGCTTTCGGAAGCGCGCAGCTTGGTCTTCAGAGTCATTTAACTCAGAGAATCCGTTGGCTAATTCACGGCCACCAACGAAAAACTCAAAACGGTCGGTCACAAAATGGTTATCATCGTTGCGTCGGGCAAGAGGCGAAACTTCCCAAGGATAGGCCGTAATGAAGGTCGGCTGATCAAGTTGCTCTTCAGCCGTCGCTTCGAAGATTTCACACAGGTATTTACCCGCGCCCCAAATACCGTCCACTTCAGGCTCTTTAATGTGTAACTGCTTGGCCATGACTTTAAGTTCATCAAGATGTGCTTCAGGATCATTAATCGCGGTTACATTGGCTTCAGGCCAATATTTAATGACCGCTTCGCTCATGGTTAAACGCTGGAATGGCTGATCAAAGTCGTAGGTTTTCTCTTCAATGACATTACCTTCTGTGTCTTTGATGGTATTTTTAACGATAGCACTGCCCAATACGTCATTTGCAACCGTACGTAACATTTCTTCGGTCAAGTTCATCAAATCGTGGTAATCCGCATAAGCCTGATAAAACTCAAGCATAGTGAATTCTGGATTATGTCGTGTTGATAAACCTTCATTACGGAAATTACGATTAATTTCGAACACACGCTCAAAACCTCCAACCACTAAACGTTTCAGGTAAAGCTCAGGGGCTATACGTAAATACATGTCTATGTCTAGCGCGTTATGGTGCGTGGTAAACGGCTTAGCCGATGCGCCACCAGGGATAACCTGCAACATAGGTGTTTCGACTTCCATAAACTTACGTTCGCTTAGGAAGTTACGAATACCGGTCACGATTTTGCTGCGGATCATAAAGGTTTCGCGAGTTTGTTGATTGGTGATCAAATCAACATAACGTTGGCGATACTTGGTTTCTTGATCAGCTAGCCCGTGGAACTTTTCAGGTAATGGACGCAATGACTTGGTCAACAATTGATATTCATTCATGTTGACATATAAGTCACCTTTACCTGACTTGTGTAGCTCACCTTTAACACCAATGATGTCGCCAATGTCTAAGCTGGTGTAGCGCTCTTTAATGTCTTTCTGTGTATCTTTTGAAGCATAAGCCTGAATACGACCCGTCATGTCTTGCAACAACAAGAATGGCCCGCGCTTGGCAAGAATACGCCCGGCAATACTGACCACATTACCCAGCTCTTCTAATGCTGATTTTTCATGTTCGCCAAATTCAGCCTGTAGATCTTCGCTGTAAAACTCGCGACGAAAGGTATTGGGGAAGCCGTTTGATTTACAGTTTTCACGGATCTGCGAAAGTTTAGCTCGGCGCTCAGCTATGAGCTTATTTTCATCTTGTTGCTGTTCAGTCATCGACTTTCCTGATTCTAGTGGCTGTATATTAATGTGAGTTTACTTACAAACCAGACTTTAAACTGGCTTGTATAAATTTGTCTAAATCACCGTCCAACACGGCTTGCGTGTTGCGCGTTTCAACTCCGGTGCGTAAGTCTTTGATCCGCGAATCATCGAGTACATATGAACGGATCTGGCTGCCCCAGCCAATATCTGACTTACTGTCTTCCATGGTCTGTTTCTCGTCGTTTTGCTTTTGCATCTCGAACTCGTACAGTTTCGCTTTAAGTTGCTTCATGGCTTGGGCTTTGTTTTTATGCTGTGAGCGGTCATTCTGGCACTGCACAACAATATTCGTTGGTTCGTGAGTGATACGTACCGCGGAATCAGTTCTGTTTACGTGCTGACCTCCCGCTCCAGAGGCGCGGTAAGTATCAATACGTAAATCAGAGGGATCAATATCAATCTCGATATCATCGTCAATTTCGGGATACGCAAATACGGATGCAAATGACGTATGACGGCGACTGCCCGAATCAAAAGGGGATTTACGTACCAGGCGATGTACACCTGTCTCAGTGCGCAACCATCCAAAAGCATACTCGCCTTCAAACCGTATGGTCGCACTTTTAATGCCCGCGACGTCACCGTCTGACATTTCAATTAATTCAGTCTTAAAACCATGAGCTTCGCCCCAACGCAGATACATACGCAATAACATGCTAGCCCAATCTTGCGCTTCAGTACCACCGGAACCGGATTGAATATCGATGTAGCCGTCGTTTGCGTCATTTGGTCCACTAAACATACGTCGAAACTCTAGCGTTTCAAGCTGGGTAACCAGTTCAGCTAAATCTTTTTCGGCTTCATCTAAAGTTTCTTGGTCGTTTTCTTCTACCGCTAGCTCTAACAGCTCTTCAACGTCAACACAGCCTCGCTCAAGCAGTACAATCGTATCGACGACTTGCTCTAGGGCAACTTTTTCTTTGCCGAGGGCTTGAGCGCGTTCTGGCTCGTTCCACACATCAGGACTTTCTAATTCGCGGTTAACTTCCTCGAGGCGTTCACTTTTTTGATCATAGTCAAAGGTACCCCCGAAGTGATGCCGTGCGCTGCTTTACATCACTAATCGTATTTAATATTGGATTGATTTCGAACATAAATCTTAACATTGCTATAGCGGTTGAATGACGGCGGATTTTACCGGATTTTATCCGTTAATGACAGATCTGAGCCTGCTGGAAGTAAAAATCGCCTTAAACTTAGACCAACATTTCATGATTAAAAACACAACACCCGCTAAAAAGCGGGTGTCATCAAGCTGATTTAAAACCTTTACGCGTCTATTACATGCGCTCCATGGTATCGATACCCAACAGACCTAAACCTGATTGCAATGTTTTAGCGGTTAACGCAGCAAGTGTCATGCGACTGTCGCGCACGTCTTGCTCGATGCCCTCTTTTAACATAGGACAAGCTTCGTAAAAACTCATAAACAAGCTAGCCAGCTCATACAAGTAAGTACACAGCACATGGGGGTGTCCCTTCAGCAATCACTTGATTAATGGCTTCAACATATTGCAGTTGTTTTACCGCTAACATTTTCTCTTGTGGCGCATCGAGCATAACAGCGGCGTTAAGCGTTAAATGATCGACGCCCGCTTTACGGAAAATACTCATTACCCGGGTATATGCATATTGTAAATAAGGCGCGGTGTTGCCTTCAAAACTCAGCATGCTGTCCCAACTAAACATGTAGTCTGTGGTACGGTTTTTACTGAGATCAGCATATTTTACTGCACCGATACCAATTTTATTGGCCAACACTTTTAACTCATCAGCCGTCAAATCTGTTTCCCGTTTACCCAGCAGTGCTTCTGCTCGTTCCACTGCTTCGTCAAGTAACTTCACGAGTTTGACCGTACCGCCGGTACGGGTTTTAAAGGGACGACCATCATTGCCTAACATCATCCCGAACGGGCAATGCTCATAGGTTTGCTCAGGTGTAATAAAACCAGCTTTACGGGCAACCAATTCTGTTTGTTTAAAATGCAATGCTTGACGCGCATCCGTTAAAATCAACGTGCGATCAGCATGCAGGGTACCGCAGCGATGGCGTATTGCCGCTAAATCTGTAGTGGCATATAAATAACCGCCTCCTGATTTTTGCACTATGTAGGCAGCTGGGTTTCCTTCTTTATCGGCCAGCTCTGGCAAAAATACCACTTGGGCACCTTGGCTTTTTACTGCCAGACCTTTTGCTTGTAGTTCACTGACAACATTGGCTAAATCCTGGTTGTAGGCACTTTCCCCCATGATGTCATCACGGGTAAGGCTAACATTTAATTTGTGATAAACCTCTTCGCTGTGCGTAATGGACACATCGATAAAATTTTGCCATAGGGCTAAGCAATGGCTATCACCGCCTTGCAGTTTAACCACATATTCACGAGCCCTGTCGGCAAACCCGTCCTCTTCGTCAAAGCGCACTTTGGCTTCGCGGTAGAAGTCTTCTAAATCAGATAGGGCGGTTTCCGCCACTTGGTCGGCTTGCAGTTTGTCATTAAGGTGTGCCAGCAACATACCGAATTGCGTGCCCCAATCGCCCATGTGGTTCTGGCGTATGACATTATGCCCCATAAATTCTAGGGCTTTTACCACTGCATCCCCAATAATGGTGGTGCGTAAATGGCCTACGTGCATCTCTTTGGCAAGATTCGGTGAAGAGTAATCCACCACCACATTCTGACTTGGCTGAGCTTCAATATTTAAACGTTCGTCAGCTGCGGCACTCGCCAGCTGAGTTGCTAGCCAGTCTTTGCTTAAATAGATATTGATAAAGCCAGGGCCGGCGACTTCTAGTTTCTCTGCAATATCATCAAGCTCGACAGCCTCAACGATTTTATCAGCAATATCCCGAGGTTTTTGTTTTAACACTTTGGCCAGTGCCATAGCACCATTAAATTGATAGTCGCCAAATCCCGCACGGGTAGCACGGCTAAGAGGCGCGGGTGAGTTTTCAGGGGCGCCAATTGCCGTCAACGCGGCGCTAAATTTTTTCAATAACAGTGTGTGTAAATTCATATTTTTAAAGCCAATAACCGTATTCGTTGATCACATGAAATATGTGAATTCAGGCGGGGGCTATGTGCCCCAAGCCATTAATGCTCGCGAGTTTGATGAAACTCTATATCAGGATAGCGCTCTTGGGCCAACGACAGATTCACCATAGTCGGCGCGATGTACGTTAGGTTATCACCGCCATCGAGGGCAAGATTGGCCTCCGCTTTGCGCTGAAACTCATCAACTTTTCGTTCATCTTTACCGTAGATCCAGCGGGCAGTGGCGACGTTAATGTGCTCGTACAAGGCATCCACGTTGTATTCGCCTTTTAGGCGTGCAACTACCACGTCAAACTGCAACACACCCACGGCGCCAACAATCAAATCGTTGTTTTGCAACGGTCTAAATACTTGTACTGCGCCTTCTTCAGAAAGTTGAATAAGGCCTTTAAGTAGCTGCTTTTGCTTCAATGGATCACGTAATCGAATGCGTTTGAACAATTCGGGCGCGAAGTTTGGAATACCTGCAAAACGAAATTTATCACCTGAAGTGAAGGTGTCACCAATCTGTATAGAGCCATGGTTATGCAACCCGATAATGTCACCCGCATAGGCTTCATCTAGTACTTCCCGGTCACCAGCAAAAAAGGTTAGCGCATCGGAAATACGCACATCTTTGCCGATACGGCTTTGGTGCATCTTCATGCCTTTTTGGTACTTGCCTGACACGATACGGCAAAATGCAATACGGTCGCGATGTTTAGGATCCATATTGGCTTGAATTTTAAAGACAAAACCGCTGAATTTTTCATCTTTTGCTTGGACACTACCCTGGTCTGTTTCACGGCCTTGCGGTGACGGTGCCCACTCAACGAGTCCATCTAGCATGTGATCAACGCCGAAGTTCCCCATGGCGGTTCCAAAGAAAACCGGCGTAAGTTCACCGGCGATAAATTCGGCCAAATTAAACTCGTGGGACGCGCCTTTAACCAATTCTAGCATTTCACGTAGCTCCCCGGCATACACACCAACCGCAGCATCTAGCTCTGGGTTATCAAGCCCTTTAATAACTCGCCTTTCTTGAATGGTATGACCTTGACCGGTGCTATACAGAACCGTTTCATCACGCAATAAATGGTATATCCCTTTGAATTCCTTCCCCATACCAATCGGCCAGGTAATGGGCGCACACTTGATATTTAACACACTTTCTACTTCATCGAGTAAGTCGATAGGATCTCGAGTATCCCGATCAAGTTTGTTCATAAAGGTAATAATGGGTGTGTCGCGTAAGCGCGTGACTTCCATTAACTTGATGGTTCGTGCTTCAACGCCTTTTGCCGCATCAATGACCATCAAACAAGAGTCAACTGCCGTCAATGTGCGGTATGTATCTTCTGAGAAATCTTCGTGACCAGGGGTATCTAACAGGTTTACTAGGCATTCAGAATAAGGGAATTGCATAACAGATGTGGTGACGGATATGCCCCGCTCTTTCTCCATTTCCATCCAGTCAGATTTGGCATGCTGTCCCGATTTTTTACCTTTTACGGTACCAGCACGTTGCAATGCATTACCGAACAACAATACCTTTTCGGTAATCGTAGTTTTACCTGCATCCGGGTGGGAGATGATAGCAAAGGTCCTTCGCTTATTGATTTCATTGAGAAAATCTTGGTTTGCCATGTATAAATTCTTTTAGTTTGTACACGGATTTGTACACACTTTTGGAAGTACTCTCTTTTCAGTTCTTCGCTTGTCAAATCCGTCGTGTTAATCGTAATTGGCCGCTATTTTCGCTGATCTTGACTTTATAAACAATCAATGGTTATCTAATCGGTTACCATTTACTCTCAGCGTGCACCAATGCTCAGTTGTAGCTGTTTGCAATCGTTGCTTCTTCAGCTAATGAACAACTGTGGCTAAACCACAAATTCCTTCGCTACCAGAAATCGATGATAGCTTGTCGTACTACACCGATGATGGTGCAGTTGCCGTTGATCGGTATTGCAGGGTATTGCGGGTTCAAAGGTTTTAGATACTTCTGTTCACCATCAATAACCAACTGCTTAAAGGTTGCTTCTTTCGAATCATCCAAACGCGCAACAACCAATGAACCTGATGAGTAAGGTAACTCAGGATCAACAACGATCACTGCTCCCTCAGGTATGGATTTTTTTCCGCTTGGATTTTCCATACTGTCGCCTTTTACGCGAAGTGCGAAACAACCCTCATGTGCTTTCCCAGTGACGTCACGCCACTCCTCAGCATCTTCATGGGCAAATCCCTCCGCTATTTCAGTCCAATCACCGGCCTGAACCCAGTTAATGAGAGGAATTCTTCCCTTAATATCAGGCCCGACTTCTACATTACCGACCCCCAAGCCAATCTCGCCATCACCTGTGGCGAGCCAATGAGCATTCACGCGAAGCGCTTCCGCGATCTGCATGGTGTAACGAGACCTAGCCGATTTACCAGAGCAAATCTGGCTGATCGACTGCTGTTTGATACCAATGCGACGAGCCAACTCAGACTGAGTCACCCCAGTAAGCTGCAAGGCATGGTTTAGTCGTTCGGATAAAGTTTTCATAAGCCCGTATTCTACAAATAAAACTGTAGCCTTTCAACAATTTTAACTGTTGACTTACCTACAGTTTAAACTGTAACATTCAATCTTGTAACAGTTATTATTGTAACAGGAGACGGTATGGAAGTGTTCAACACGACACAAAAACATCTCCGCCGTGCCATTGACTTGGTCGGCGGGCAATCAGCATTAGCACGAGCCATCAACTCAAAACAGCAAAACGTCTGGTTTTGGTTGAATAAATCAGGGCGTGTTCCCGCTGAATTCGTTTTACCCATCGAACAAGCTACGCAAGGACAGGTAACCCGATCTCAGTTAAGACCGGACATCTATCCCGAATGCCCAAGCGAGCTGAAAGCCAGTAACCAGTAGGATTAAGGGCAAATAATGGTCAGCATTTTACGTAAACACAAAAGCGAGTTCCTCCATGCGTGATTATGGCAAGGTCTATACCCGCTTTTGGCTAAAGCAAAATGTTTTGTCCTGGAGTGACTCAGCGAAGTTGCTAGGACTGTATTTGCTTACATGCCCGCATTGTAATTTGCTTGGCTGCTTTCGATTACCGATTGGTTACGTTGCTTCTGACTTGAACTGGGATGATCAACAGGTTGCCAAGGCTCTAAATGAGTTAGAACAAGATCAGTTCCTCATTCGTTGCGAGGAATCCGGTTGGACTTTGATTCGGAGCTTTCTGAAGCACAACCCAATCGAAAACCCAAACCAAGGTAAAGCAGCCTTTCGGTTGCTTAAAGATGTACCTGCCGACTTCGTTGGTATGGCATCGCTTTTGAAGTCACTTGCCGCTTTCCAAGCACGGCTTCCAGAAGAATTTTCATCATTGTTTATGCCTGATGGCAACCCGGTAAGGGACTCTCAACGGTCGGATGACTCTGAGAGAAGCAATAAATCAACAGTTAAAACTGTTGACCACATACAGTTTGAAGACTTCTGGGAGGTACAAATACGCAAAAGAAAAAAAAGCGAAAGCCAAAGAAGAATGGCTACGCATGGGCCTCAATGAAGACCATGAACTCGCCTTGGAAGTGCTAACACGCTGGAAAGAGCAACGAGACAACCGATTACAGTATCAAGATCGGACTAAGACCCCAATGCCACATAACTGGCTTTTAAACCGGCAATGGGAAGACGAGTACGTTCGCATTGATGAAGTACAGCAATCATCGACGAGCCTAAAGGGCAGCAATCACCAATTGAATATTGAAGAAAGCAATCGCCGCATTGCTGAAAGCTGGGCCGGACCAGGTATTCGGGAGGTTCGTTCAAGTGCAGGAGGTTGATAAACGCGAGTTTGCTGAAGTTTGGGGAGCAGCTTGGGCCATGTATGGCAAAAGCGTATCACCACAATTGCTATCCATCGCATTTGAAGCCCTTCGTGCTTATAGCATTGAAGAAGTGCGAATCGGTCTGACTCGGCATATTCAATCACCGGATACTGGGCAATTTTTTCCAAAGCCCGCTGACGTCATCAAGCATATCGACGGCAACTCAGGTTCAAGAGCCATGGTTGCTTGGAACAAAGTTGACAAGGCTGTTCGTCAGGTTGGCGCTTGGACATCCGTGATGTTTGACGATGCGCTTATCCACCGCGTGATTTCAGACATGGGTGGATGGGTTGAACTCTGCAAGGTTGATGACAGGGAATACCCCTTTAAGCAAAAAGAGTTTTTAACACGCTACCAGGCTTACTTGCTACGGGACGAAGTGGGTGAATACCCAAGGCTATTACAGGGTATTGCAGACCATCAGAACCAGCAAAAAGGATTTGATATGCAAGCGCCTGTTGCCGTAGGCGACTGGTCAAAAGCGGCACAAGTTTATACGAGAGGCATCGCCGACTTTAGCGCAGTGCCATTAAAAAGAATAAGCCCGAAAGCCATTCAGGCGCTTCTCGGAAATCAATTAGAGGACAAAAATGAAAACGATTAAAGCAAAAACCATTGCCCTAGTGATAGCCATGTCCGCAAGCACTTCAGTCTATGCGTTTCCGGGCTATCAGTGGGAAAAAGCAGCACAAAGCGTTGGTATTGATCCAGTCATGCTCTACGCCGTTGCCTTGGCTGAGTCGGCCTCACATCGTGGTCTCAACATGACTAGTCCATGGCCATACGCAATCCGCAATGGTTCAAATGCAACCTACGCCAAATCTAAGACAGAAGCAGAGCAACTGTTAAACCAAGCACTGCAAGAGAGTGAAAAATACCAGCTCGATATTGGCCTAATGCAAATCAATTTGCATTGGCACGGACATCGAGTGAGCTCAGCAGCAGAACTGCTAGACCCCATCACCAACCTAACTGTCGGCTCCAATATTTTGGCCGAAGCAATCAAATCTTCACCAAACGATTTAGAGCTTGGCATAGGCCGCTATCACAGCTGGAACGAAGAGCGTGCAAGCTGGTATGGGCAAAGAGTGCTTTCTATTTATCGCAATATTTTACATGAACTGGAGGTCCGTCAATGACAACCAATCAACAAGACTTCTATCAATTAAATTTGGCATACCTACACGCAGCACGGGAATTGGCGCGCATTGATCCGCAAGAGGCGGTCTTGCGCTTTGGACTTACACGCGATGTGGTTGATGCGCTGATTAATGCTGGAGTTGACGACCTGCAACGAGTGGCGACCTCATCATTCATGCTGTTTCAACCAAGGGGTAACCAAAGCCAACTGATTGAGATGGTGAAGAGCAAAGGCACAGGTATCCCAAGAATCGCTTATTTATTATCAACCCTAAACAACAAGGGGGATGCATGATTGATAACCTGTCCAAAAGTGAGCTGTTTACCCGAGCTTCGCTGCTTATTAAATACGGATTTCGAACAACCATTATCGCGCTCGATACAGGTTTGCCAATCCACATTATCAGAAGGCTCCACAAAGAAGTGACTGG
Organism: Paraglaciecola polaris LMG 21857; assembly: GCF_000315055.1. Lineage (GTDB taxonomy): Bacteria > Pseudomonadota > Gammaproteobacteria > Enterobacterales > Alteromonadaceae > Paraglaciecola > Paraglaciecola polaris. The sequence continues at coordinate 17,921 of NZ_BAER01000070.1, forward strand.
CAAGTCACCTTGTCCTGGTCAATTGCCAGAATCTGATGCCATCGTTAAAAGTAGAAGAGCCTTGGTTGAAGGCTCCCTGCTGATGGCGCTTTATGTCAATATTGGTGGTGACAATGTCTACAAGCAATTAAATATTGATGCTTTGATGAAGGCTTACGATGCGTACTTGGTTGCAAGAAAAGAAGCAGATCTTCCAGCTGAAATCCCCTGGAAAAAACTAACCATCAATGAAGGTTGGGTTCTAGCTCGTGATTTAAGATCACAGCTTGCATCCTTACACCGGTGTCGGTGCGGCAGTCTGTATTTGACGGTATCACAACAGCGCATTCAGCTTAAATGTCCTGTGTGTGAGATTATGGCCGAGCAAACCACTAGAGCACTTTTTGAGAACTAACATGCTGATGCATGATTTGATTGTGCACCGCCCGTGCACTTTGAGAGTACTAAGAAGATGACAAACTTACTTAAATCTTTACCAGCACGCTGCTGGTTTATATCTCTGGGGCTTTTTCTGGCGACTTTGGCTGCGGCTCATTTTTTTCCATCAGAAATATTAACAGCATTTGCCAAGTTAGCGGCTTTGCCATTTCTGATTTGCACCATCGTTTTTTTCAGCTACTTGGGATTCAAAGCGACCTGTAATCCCATCGGACTTATAGCCATCATCACTCTGCTTGTAGCAATCGCATATTGGCAAGCGAGTTGGACAATTGTTGGATTGGGACTCTTTTTCTTAGCTATTTGTACTGGAATTAGATTCTTGAGCAGCCAAGTTAAAGATTCGGGTAGAACTTTGAGCATTGAAGAAAAATGGTATTGGTATAAGCTCCATTCGTTTTTTGATGGCTTTTATCCAAGGTATCCCAAAAAGCCAAAAAAATAGCCAGCCCACCACAAGCTGGCTACCTTCTATTTTCAGTTCCTTCCTGATGCTTGGTTATAGGCCCTAATATCGATCAAGTTGTTCTGAGCATAATCTCCCGCAAGCGATGCATTTGAGATCACCGCTATCTGCTTATCCACAAATGCTTTATCTTCTTCGGACACACTGTCAGGAATGTAAGCGCCACTCTCATCCTTTTGACGATACTCATTTAGCATTTGCTCCCTTAGACCTAGCATTTCAGGCGACCAACTCGATGAGTCTTCAGAGTTGAATACGCGCCCCGCCAAACCTTCATTGAAAGCTTGAGCGAACACTTGACTTTGAATCGGGGTCAATCCCATTCTCTGCCCTTCACTGTATGCTTCCTGTTTAAAATCATCGGCGTACTGTTCTAAGAACTCACCGTATCGATTGTTAACTGCTGCACCGAATGCCCCAGCCAACATGGCTTCAGACTTAGTGCCCCAGTTAACTTCGGAGGCATACTGCGAACTCGATCCACTGTATGCATCATTAAACGCCGTCAAAGGGTTCTCCAAAGAGGTTCCGGCATCAACGGCGGCTTTTAACCCATCCCATGTTGATTTGCTGGCCACCGTTGCATTGTGCAAGAAACCTCGTGAGCCAGGTTCTGCAAGGGCTTGCTCCTTGTAACTCTCATAGTCTTCGCCAAAATGATTCAAGGTATGCAATGCTGCATCAGTATGCTTGCCACTGAAATCACCAATAGCACTGGCGCTGTTGAAGAACATTTCAGCACCAGAGACTCCGCTATCATCAGCCATAATGCGAGATCGCCACTGAGAGCCAGCTTCACTGTTTAGTCCAGATTGATAGGTACTTGTGTCAGAAGCTACGGCCTGCTGGGCTTGTTGCTGATGCGCATTCAGCTGTCCATCTACACTGGACAGATTGGCTTGGTAAGCTGATTGAGCTGAGTTGAACTGCGTTTGAACTGTTGCAGCATCCTCATAGCCTCCCAGAACACCCGATTCCACTTGGCTTTGAGTGCCTCCAAAAGTAGGTGCTGTTGATGACAAGCCTTCATTAGACCGCGGTTGAATAGATCGTAAATCGGCTCCGGTAGCCATGGCCATAACAGTCATTGCTGCTTGATAATCATTGTCTCGTTCAGCGGGCGTTGAGGAGTTGCTATAGGTTAAAGACTCCATAGCTGCGGCCACATACGCCTGATTATCATCAGGTAGCAAGCGCTGATACATTGGAAGGTTTTCACGTAATCGGTTACCTGCTTCAACATGCTGGTTCATATAGCGACCTAAATAATCCATGACTTCAGGATTATCCGCTGCTAATCGAGTTAACGTCGCACCATCCGTGTTCCTTTGTCCTGATAGACTGTAGCTGGCCTGATCAAGCTCACTAAAGCGGTTTGATGCCGTTATAACGTCTTGTGCTGAACTCTGAAGTGACTGATAGTCTTGATTAGACAACGACATCTCAACGCCAGAGCGTCTTGAATCTGAAAGGTCCTTAACCATCGCATCGCGAAACTCAGCACGTCGTGAATCACTCGATGCCAAGCTTTCCATCTCCCCAGTGAGCGTATTTGCCGTCGTAGACCGAGAACTGCCTTCTGACGACTCAACTTGGCCACTAAAGTTACCACCTAGATCCAACCCAGCTCGTACCCTTGATAGTTTTGGTACACGAGATGAATCTGGCTTATCAACTCCAGGCAAATTACCCTGTGGAGAATCATTGCCGCCCGTTCCAAGAAGCCTCCCAAGAAACCCCTTATCGGCAACTTCTTTCTCACCGGGATTAGTAATGGTTCCATCGCCTCCAACCCTTAGTCCGCCAGATAACACGCCCGATACCAAGCCACGTACAGCATCTTTTTTATCGTCTCCAAAACCATACCGAGTTTGTAGGTCATCAGTAACCTGATTAACAACGGCGCTAGATGCGGAGTTAGATGAGCCGATCTGACGTCCAACCGAAGACAGGTTGTCGTAACTTAGCTTTTCACCAAAAGTTCGACTCATAGTATTCCCAACCTGACGACTAAAGGCTTGGGTTGCCTGAGTCATGGATTCTTTTGCAGAGCCGACCATTGAACCCACTGCGTTTCCTACAGAGAAACTGCTTAGTAGGTTTGACGCGCCGGTCATCGCAGAACCCGTAAGGGCTGAATTTTGGAACATTGACTGTGATTGCATTACCGGGGCATTTTTCGCGACATCTGGACTTGCCATCTTTTCATCAATGGCATCACCGTTTTGAAGACGTCCAGCCAAGTGGGTAGCGGTTATTGCTGAGCCATACACGAGCATGAGCGAAATCGCCGGAACACTCGACGCCAACATGCCGCCAGTCGCTATCCAGGTTTGCAGCACTGAATCCATCTGCATCATCCCAGCAAAAGATGGCACTTCTGTACCTGCAAAGGCATCAAGCGACGACATTTTCCCAGCAACGGTTAAATGAATATACAGGTTAATGATGGCCATGACAGGCATCCAAAGTTGTATCCAAAGCAGGATTAACAAGTACTTCCCGGCCATTCGCATCCCGATTTGACCAAGGGCAATCACAAAGGCCATCAATGGGGTGATGGCGTAAATGAAGCCCTCAAAAAACGTCATCATCGGACGAACAATACTTTGGAAAAGAGTCTGCTCCGCCGCCCATTGTGTATTGCGCTGCTCAATCGCCTGGTTAACCATAACGGCTGCGGTGAAAGCTTGATCATCCATATACTTGCCCGTCACGCTTTGCTCATAAATAGGCAAAAGCACTGACGCGGTCATGTACTCTTGTGTGTTAACCGAAGCCAAACCAAGGTTATTCAGTGCATTTCGGATCACGTCATCAGTGTCCGTTGCTGACGAAGTCCCCAATGAGGCTGACAGAACCTGTTTAAGCCTTGGAATGAAGGTTGATTCTGTCATGAGTTTCAGTTGGCTGTAGGCGTCGGTGCAGTCCAGATCGCTACTGCTACCACTGAGCATGATGCGCGTGCCATAAATGCGCGAATCAAACCTAATCGCAGTCATCGGGTTAGGATCACTCAGCACCTGATCTAGGTTCTTTTGGCCGATGTCGATGCCAATCAAGGTGCACTCTTTGATGTAGTTAAACCATGATTGCTCGATGTCTGAGCCGCCGACACGATTTGCATCACCCAACCCAGAGCGATCCATCACCTGTTTTCTCACTTTAATCAGTGACTGCAAACTGGATGCAAAGCCGTATTCCGTCATCGCGGGAGTTGAGAACGCCGTTTCAAACAATCGCGTGATTTGAAAGCCAACAGTCGAAATCGTACTGCCTGCGGCAGCAACACCGATGGGCACATTATCAACCACTCGAACTTGCCCCGTATACGCATCCTCAATGCTCACTCGGGTACTGGGTCCAAACATGGTTGCAAAGACTAGCCATGAGACTAAAACGTGCTGAAAGTTAATCCCACGACCGCCTTGCATTAAGGCCTGAACAGAGACCATCAATACCCCAATGAGCAAGCCAATGCGAACCATTGAAGTAAAGTCGCCTGTACCAGTAATCATCGCGACAGCGTTCAAGACCTGCTCTAAAAATGCCGAATCCCCGATGGAATAGATCTCCCACATGACCTATTCCCCCAGTGCCGTAGATTTAACGGTGTAATAACGCTGTTTGCGAATGGTCTGAATCACCTGATTAAAATGCGCCAGCAACTCTTGCTCTGAGCCGTATCTTCGCTGTAACGCGGCGTACTCCTCATTGATTTGGCGACGTGCACGTTCAAGGTCTTCGGTTAACAACTTCGCATAGGCATGATCTTCCACACCAGAGGTGCTTCTAGCTGCGTTGAGCATGTCTTCAACCAATGCCCGCGCCATTTCAACAGCAATAAATGGTGCTGCTCGTGAAGCAAACGACCTAGCGGCCCCTTCATTTAATGCAGAAAGTGTTCGAATCATGCCGCCAATGCTCGCAGGAGCCGATGTCATAAAAGCCTTTTCGGTGGTGCTAGCAGCTCCTGTATTTCGAGCAAACTTAAAAATAATGCCGTTACTGGAACCTGTACCAAGAAGTAAATTTTCTACTTGGGTTGATAACCCCGTCAGGGTCACGTTAGTGATTGTCGGATTCAGACAGCCGTCTTGTGTCACTGTGTCACATCGGTACATAGCGACGTTACCGCCGTGAATTAGATGCTCAATAGTCACTTTATTGCCATTCAGTCTGGTCAGTTTCGGGGCTTTACCTTGGCCATCAGCGGCATTAGCTAGATCACCAACAATGATCGAACCAGTCACCGACATAACTGCTTCAAGAAAACGGTCATCCCCCGATGCAAACCAGCTTGATGCCGAATGACGTTTCAGTGCTCGCCAAACCAAATTACCTTTAATCGTTCTGTTTACATCAGATGCCGCGACACTCGAAGCGTTCTCATATGGGTTCTTACCATTGGACTCACTCCAACTGGTAAAAACGTCTCCAGCCCCTTTAAGTGAGCTCAACATGCTGGCTTCTGTTTGCCCCTTTTTACCAAAAGCAGCCAGAGTATCGTTCACGACTCCCTGAGCCATTTGACAGGAATTGCCAAAATACTCGTTTAACTGCTGGATTTTCTTTTGCAGTGTCTCCATGTGCTGGGAGCATTTCTCACACATAGCACTGAGCGCCAATTGGAATGCATACCCCTTGGCGTTTGCAGCAACAGAGCGAAGTAATTGAACAAACTGATCCGCGTTAACAAATGACAAACTTCCCGCGAACATATCAATGCCGCCACAACCGGCTTGGAATGACGGTGGCACCATAGAGACGAGGTTCTCGTTCATGATCCTGTTACGAACAACAACGCTTCCTCCAGATATAACGCCACGCCGCTGACTCTCGAATACACCAGGCGCAGTGGTGTTGGTCATTGAACCAAACAACTGGTTCATCTCCTGTTGCAAGCTTGCTTGGCTCATAGATGAAAAACCAATCGCACAGGCGATTAGCGATACTCGGATTACTTTTTTCATTGTTATAACCCTCCTTGTGCACGCAGATAGCGAACAAGGAACTCAGGGTCCTGTAATATCTTTTCGTTAAGCTCTTGGGCTGACATCGCGAGTGACACGCCGGGTTGAACAGGTCTGGTGGCATAGTAAGTTTGATCGTCAATCCAACCGGCTTGATGGGCTGCGAGAATGATTCGATTATTGAGCTCATCAAGGCTCATTGCGCCTTGTCCAATCGGAGTAATAACGTTAGGCGGGTCAACTAAGAACACGGCAGGGACAGTCGTAACGGACAAGGATTGTGCTTGTCCTGAATCGACTTTGTAATTGGGAAACTCTCCACCGGGTAAAGGCAAGCCATCGACAGCAATAGCAAACACCTCGAACCCATAGTTCAAGGCCATAGATTCGATGATAGGCGCTTGAGCATGGCAATAAGGGCAATCCGAACGATAGAAGAAGAACAAGCCAGCCCGTTTTGCTACTTCACCTAAAGCTACATCACGTTGAGCGCCAGCTTCTCGATCCATCCGATTGGCGGCATAAGTCGCCAGTGGTCTGCGACTGATTTCATCCAAAACAGGATCGCCCATGACCACCTGCTGACTAACATCAGCAAACTGTGAGCCCTTATCCATCATGACTCGCTGGAGATACAGATAGGCTCTGACATTCTCATTCGTCGGCTCATCAATTGCCTTGTCCATGAACGACTGCATGTGCTCTCGGAACCATGCGGCACTGAAAGGCTTTAGCCCGCTCTGACTCGACTCTGCCGCACCTGATTCCGGCTTTATAGGCTCTTCATCCTCTGCTGGCTCAGGAATGACCTGATACCAAAACCAGCCTTCCTGACCACGCTGATAGAATTGCCCATCACTGGCATGGGCGGGCAGGATGAATAGAAAGAAAATAATGATTGGGATGGTCACCCATAGGATGAACCAAGGGAACAAGGGGGTTCTCATTGTCAGCTCCAGAAAATTTCATAGAGCTAACATGCTAATGATCCCGGTAAGAGCGATTGGCCAGATAGATGAATGAATCGTGTGTTTTTCTGACTAGCTGTTGTGACCAGTAACAACAGCTAATTTTAACGAGCCAAATTTATGATTGGACCGCTTTGAGCGAAAGGACTAAACCGCTCTCGCGGTAGGGCTGCCGCATCAACGTTGTAAAAACTACAA
>NZ_BAER01000069.1 GCF_000315055.1 Paraglaciecola polaris LMG 21857
ATGGGAATGGCAGTAATAATGACTTCCTGCGTTTCACGGGTGATATCGGGCCCCATTTCGTAGGTTTGGGTAATATTAGACAGTACATTGTTATGGGTCAGCATGGCGCCTTTTGAAGGCCCAGTAGTACCACCTGTGTATTGTAAAAAGGCCAAATCTTCGCGGCCGACTGTAACAGGCCGAAATTCAATATCAGCACCCATGGTCAAGGCATCTGAGAAAACTACGTAGTCGGTGACTGCGGAATCTACCGGAGGGGATGAAATATCCATGCTTGTACCATCGCCTAAACTGACGACGATAAGATGCTTTATGGCACAATTTTCTTTGATCGCGGCAAAGGCGGCTGTACTTCCTGCAAAAATAATCAGGGTTTCAGCTCCAGAGTCACTCAATTGGTGCGCCAACTCTGATGCTGTATACAATGGGTTGATGTTGACCTGTACCGCACCGGCCTTGAGTATACCTAGGGTGGCAATGGGAAAGGCCGGTAAATTAGGACACATAAGCGCAACGCGATCGCCTTTGCTTATACCAACACTTTGCAAATAAGATGCAAAAGCGTCTCCTTGCTGGGCGAATTCATTATAAGCAAGGCGCATTGGCCCACAGGAAAATGCATTTTTATTTGCATAATGCTCAGCAGCTTTGTCTAGAAAATCTGCAATAGATGATGCGTTACGGGCGCGGTTTATGGTTGTCTGCATATTACTATCCTTGGGGATCTATATTATGAATTTTGCCATTAGGCTCCTGAAACCCGCCACTGTCTATATATAGACAATGATATTCATTATGCTGTTTTACTACTTTAACACATCATAAACGGCGGACTGCTAACGGTAATTTATGTCATTAAGTCACTAAAAATAAAGAAATTTATTTTTTGTCTTTAAACTTCAAAGTAACAAAAAATAATATAAAATAACATACGAACGCAAACCAGTAAGGCAGTGCGCCGTCTATCGAGTATAAATAAGTACCCAGCAATGGCCCTACGGTAAAACCTAAAGGCGGACATGCGCCAGCGACACCCGCTACGGCACCTTGTTCGTCAGATGAAACCGCAACCGAGGCACCTGCCATAAAGCCCGGCCCAGCTAATCCCATTCCTAAGCCTAGAATACACATAGCCAACATGTACATTCCTTGAGTCTCACTTATGGCCATAATGGCAAAAGCTACCATCATCATGGGCATGGATATTCTGAGCAGTACAAAGGGCCTCACGGATAAACGCGGGATAACCAGTAATTGCACAATAAGCGCCGCAGCGGCTGAAAGCATTAGGCTAATACCGACAATTTTTGCGGTTTGGGTGCCATCAAGGCTTAAAATATCTTGAAAACGAAAGGCAATAGTTTGCTGCACTATGGCAAAGCCCATAAACAGCAATACCCCTGCGACCACTAAAGGGAAAATTCGTGGATCGGTGTATTTTAGTTTTTGCGGTTTTCTTACCTGTGCAGGTCTGGGCAAAACGGGTAGGGCATAAACAGCCAATATAGCTGCCGCTAAGGTTAACAAAACAGAGAAATACAAGGGGGTAAGTAGGCTAATACTGGCGAGCAAACCGCCTATCGCCGGACCTAATATGGAGCCTATATTGGTTGCCGCGCCAATAGCGCCCATGCCTTTAATGCGATCTTTGACCGTTGTGATATCAGCCATGTATGCATTGGCTGATGGGGCTACTGCTGCCATGACAGTCGCATTGGCGACACGGGTTACAATTAATAAACCAAGTGCCGTCAATGGAATGAGATATCCCAAAAGAGCGGCTTGAAATACCCCGGCGAATAGCACTGTACCGGCGGAATAGCCAAACAAGCCAATCAGCAGCACCTTTCTTCTGCCCCATATATCACTGGCGCGGCCCCATAGAGGGCTGACTAAGAATATAGTTAATGATGAGCAGGAAATGATGGCACCAATCTGCACTTCTACTAAACCCACTTCACGGCCTAATGGCGCGAGTATGGCGAATAATACGGTTTGTGCAAATCCCATCGCAGCAGCAGCTAATAACAAAGTACGTTTGGCTAATGCATTATCAGCGTGAGGTTGGCTCATGGGTTTCACTTATTTAACGTTCTATTTGATATTAGGGGTTATCACGAAACTTTCGCTTCGATCCACCTCGATACCTTTCAATGGGCATGAGGGGATCAAAGCGAAAACGGCATTAAGACAATGTCGCGAGCGCTTCACCTGAGTATTGCTCGAGTTCTTCAAGCTTGCCGTGGCGGATTTTATCTGCCCAATTAGGATCTTGTAACAAGGCACGACCGACTGCAATTAAGTCGAACTCGCCTTTGTCCATACGTTCGATTAAATCATCGATTGAACGCGTATTGGAACCTTGGCCAGCAAATGCACTGAAGAAGTCTTCGTTTAAGCCAACTGAGCCTACTGAAATAGTTGGTTTTCCCGTGAGTTTCTTGGTCCATCCTGCAAGGTTAAGATCGCTACCGTCGAACTCGTTTTCCCAATAACGTCGCTGTGAACAATGGAATACGTCAACACCTGCGTCGCTCAAGGGTGCTAAAAACTCTTCAAGCAACTGAGGTGTTTCGGCTAATCTAGCAGTGTAATCTTGTTGTTTCCACTGTGAATAGCGCAACACAATCGGGAAGTCTGGTGATGTGACTGCGCGGATACCTTTAATGATCTCGACAGCAAGACGACTGCGATTAGCCATACTGCCACCCCATTCATCCGTACGTTGATTGGTGCCGCTCCAGAAGAATTGGTCAATCAAATAGCCGTGGGCGCCATGAATTTCAACTCCATCAAAACCAATACGCTGAGCATCGGCAGCAGCGGCAGCGAAACCATTTATCACGGTTTCAATTTGCGCTTGAGTCATTGGTTCAGAACCTTGCTTGCCTGGTTTAAACAAACCCGATGGGCCAACACTGGGCAATTCTGGGAAAGGTGCTTTTTGCTGTGGTCGCGCCATACCTACATGCCACAACTGAGGCATGATTTTACCGCCTACGCTGTGCACTGCTTTAACTGTGTTTTCCCAGCCGGCCAGAGCACTGTCACCATGGAATTGTGGAATACGCGCACTCATAGTGGCAACGGGATCATTTATGGTCGTGCCTTCAGTGATGATTAAGCCTGTTCCACCTTGTGCACGGCGACGATAATAATCCGCTACGTCTGAGGTAGGGACACCGTCCGGTGAAAACTCACGGGTCATAGGTGCCATCACTACGCGATTATCAAGCGATAGGCCTTTATGGTTAAACGGTTTGAATAATGCGTCTACTTTTTTACTCATGTTCTATCCTTATTTATGTCAATTTAAGCGGGTTTATTAAGCCGTTGTGATACGGCGCTTGGTTCAGTACTCACTGCACGCAATAATGAACGGATCATGGCTACAGCTAATGTTTCTATTTCACGTTTATCACCCAATAAATGGGACAAATGTAACGAAATTAAGCCGTGTAAACCAGCCCATATCACATAACAAATATCTACCGGGTCTCCCTCAATGCTGCCCGCTTTTACCGCTGCATTTACCACATGACGAATGGGCTCTGCGCTACGGGAAATCTCGGTTTCTAGCTCGGTATATTGAGCGGGATCAGGTTGTGCCACGTTGTACATCACCCGGTAAGAATCAGGGTGTTCGATGGCAAAACGGAAATAAGCATGGCACAAGGCCTCTAATTGCTTATTTGCGTCAGGTTCAGCTATCAAAGCGCCTTCAAGGGCACCCGCAATTCGACTGAATTCACGCTGGCGTAGTGCGGCAAGAATATCGGCCTTATTTTTAAAATAGCGATAGGGCGTGGTGCGACTACAGCTTAAATCGGCCGCCAGACTACGCAAGGAAATGCCTTCAACTCCGAGCTTGGCAAACGACGCCAATGCGTGGTCGCACATGCGATTGCGAAAACACTGTATTTCATCTGGGGATAAAACTTTAGGCATGCAATTCCTTGGTGAGTGTTTGAAAATCGACCATCGGTTATTTTGCCATTCCTCGTTTATGGCCAGTTAACGGTTTGCGCAATAGACAAACAGGCAATAAATAAATAAATACATACATGGCCACTAATCAGAAGCCACTTGAAGCGGATATAATATATTTTATATTGACACTGTCAATTTTAAAATGAAGCAATGATTTACTGATTAAAATGCCCAGTTAGCATGCAATGGCGAGATGACCCAAAGGGCCATGATGGGCTCTGGGTCATGGGGTTAATGACATTTAATGGTTGTAGGGTTATAAAAAGCCTAGGAAGGATTTTAAGCCGCTTCCCCAGAGACCCGCTAACTGACACATGCGGCGTCTCTTGATATACAGTCAATATAGCGGGGTGTTGAGCTACATTGACCAGACAAAGCGAGGGGATACCCGCACCATAGTAGCCATCTTCTATTTAGGGTGAGCTGTTTTGTGCCCAAAAATAGCAGGCTTCACACGTTAACCTGATGTGCATTACTTTTGTACGTTAATGACTGGAGTCATAATGATGTTTCGCATTTTGCTTAGGTAAATTCCGTCTACCAGCAATGCAAAAAATAAAATATGTAGCCACAGTTTTGCACTCCTTTGCGTATTTAACCCAGCCAACGAACTGAGTGCTGTAAAGCGTTCAGTGGTGAAGCTTTACTACCCCTTCGTTCTCAGGCTTGGCAAATGCGGCGCTTTCACTGTATCCCCTAAGATTAATGTAGGCAGCAGCATGTCTTGAGGTTAACGTCGCCATAGCAAAAGCGGTTGCAACAGAATAAACACTAGGCTGTTATCAGCCCGACTAAAATAGTGGTGGCAACGGCATTTATTTTCATGATTTATTTCAACTGAGATCCAATCACTAATAGGCCGCTTTCTACCTGTTATCCTTGCAAGTAAATAGATAAGACGCCGGGTGCAAGCAGTTAACATGCTTAGGGCAGGCAAATAGAAAAGTGTTTCAATGCCGCGCATCGTGAGGCTAAGCCAATTGCTCTGCCAAATAATCCACTAACAACCTAATTTTCGGCGATAAATGGCGGTTTTCTGGATAAATAGCCCAAATTCCCTCATCAGGCTCCCGATAATTGTCCAATAAGGTGATCAATTCGCCACTTTGCAGGTGATGTTGCACATAATAGTCAGGTAATTGCACTATCCCTAAGCCTTTTAATGCGGCATCAACGAGTCCAAAACCGTTGTTGTAGCGAAGCTTTCCGGTTACTCGAATATTCTTCTCTTTGCCTTGTTCGGTAAAATGCCAATAGTCTCGTGTTCCGAGTAAACAATTGTGACTATTAAGCTCTGATAAAGAATGGGGTATGCCATGTTTGTGCAAGTAGCTTGGCGATGCGCAGACATAATTGGTCCGCTTGCCTAATTTTCTCGCCATCATGGATGAATCACTTAATTTGCCAAGACGAATGGCTAAATCATAGCCACCTTCAACCAAGTCCATTTGCTGATTACTCAAAAATGCAGTGACTTCGATGGCGCTGTATTGCTGCATAAAGTTATTTACCAGGGGCAGTATTTGTTGTTCACCATAGGTAACAGGGGCAGTCAGTTTGATTTTACCTTGGGGTTTCGATTGTAAGTTTGTAATGGCACGTTCGGCCTCATCTAATCCATCAAGCACGGCACGACAGTGTTGATAAAAAACTCGGCCTTCTTCTGTTAGCGATACTTTGCGGGTTGTTCGATAGAACAATTTTATATTGAGCCGCTTTTCTAGGGCGCTGATCTGACGGCTTACGTGTGCAGTAGAAATGGCCATTTTTTTTGACGCTTGGGTGAAGCTCTCGTTTTCGGCCACATAGACAAATTCGCTGATACCATCCCACTGCATGATTATTACCTATATGTAAAAGTGATTTCACAAAACAGCATATTATCATTCTTTTTGAGGTAACTATAATAGCGGCCATACACACACACCGTGTCAATCATCACGTGCGGTGCGCCGCAGATAATTTCCCTAACAAGATAGGATGCAAATATGAGTTGGTTATTTCTGCTTTTAGGTGTCGCCGCGGAAGCCATGTCGCACGTTGCATTGAAAGAGACCGATGGTTTCACCAAGCCACTGCCAAGTATTTTGGTTTTGCTAGGGCATCTGGCTGCGTTTATGTTTTTAGGGCAAGCCATGAAAGGCATGCCTATTGGTATTGTTCATGCGCTATGGGCAGGTTTGGCCATTATTACCGTTACCTTATTGTCCACCGTCATTTACCGCCAACACCTTGATATCACAACCTGGATTGGCATGGCGTTAGTGGCAATTGGCATTGCCATGATTAACCTGTCACAAGGCCACAGTCATTAGCGACAGCGTAAAAAGCGCATCGCTATTTATTTTTCTAATAACTAACAAGTGAGCATAAATATGTCAGATCAATTTATTAAATCTAAAGCGGCGATAGCGTGGGGACCTAAACAACCCTTATCCATTGAAGAAGTCGATGTCATGTTGCCACGCAAAGGTGAAGTGCTGATCAAGGTTATCGCCTCCGGCGTATGCCATACCGATGCCTTTACTTTATCTGGTGAAGATCCTGAAGGGATTTTCCCGGTTATTTTAGGCCACGAAGGCGGCGGTATTGTTGAGCACATAGGTGAAGGTGTGACTAGTGTGCAAGTAGGCGATCATGTGATCCCGCTATACACCCCTGAGTGCAGAGAATGTAAATTCTGCTTATCGGGTAAAACTAACCTGTGTCAGAAAATCCGAGAAACCCAAGGTAAAGGCCTTATGCCTGACGGTACAACGCGATTCTACAAAGATGGCCAGCCAATTTTTCATTACATGGGCTGTTCAACGTTTTCTGAGTACACAGTATTACCCGAAATATCCTTGGCCAAAGTGAATAAAGCTGCCCCCTTAGAAGAAGTCTGTCTGCTCGGTTGTGGGGTGACAACTGGTATGGGCGCGGTCATGAACACCGCTAAAGTAGAAGAGGGCGCCACGGTGGCTATCTTTGGGCTCGGCGGCATCGGGTTGTCTGCTGTCATTGGCGCCGCTATGGCTAAAGCGAGTCGCATTATTGCCATTGATATTAACGAAAGTAAATTTGAGCTGGCGAAAAAACTCGGTGCCACAGATTGTATTAACCCCAAAGATTACGACCAGCCAATCCAAGACGTGATTGTGGCGTTAACCGATGGCGGCGTTGATTACTCGTTTGAATGTGTTGGCAACGTTAACCTTATGCGTTCAGCGCTAGAGTGCTGTCACAAAGGCTGGGGCGAATCAGTGGTTATTGGTGTTGCTGGCGCAGGGCAAGAAATTTCTACTCGTCCATTCCAATTGGTGACAGGGCGAGTATGGAGAGGTTCGGCTTTTGGCGGCGTTAAAGGACGCACTGAGTTACCGGATTACGTTGAGCGTTATTTAGCCGGTGAATTCAAATTAAGTGACTTCATTACGCACACTATGGCGCTAGAGGATATCAATGAAGCATTTGAATTGATGCATAAAGGCGAAAGCATCCGTACTGTCATTCATTTCGACAAATGAGTGTCAATTAACTGCCCAGCAGTATCAAGATGCTGATGGGCAGCATTCTGAATTTAGAGGTAAGGCTATGACCATCGAAAATGTAAGCGTGAATAAAAGTTTTGCGGGATGGCAAAAGCAATACAGTCACTTTGCCAAAACGGTGAACTGCAATATGCGCTTTGCTATCTATCTGCCTCCACAGGCATCCAGTGGCCAAAAAGTCCCCGTGCTTTATTGGCTTTCCGGCTTAACCTGCACAGACGAAAATTTTATGCAAAAATCTGCAGCCCAGCGCATTGCTGCTGAGCTGGGGATGGCTATTGTCGCACCGGATACCAGTCCTCGCGGTGAAGGCGTAGCAGATGATGAAAGTTACGATTTGGGGCAAGGCGCAGGGTTTTATGTCAATGCTAATCAATCGCCGTGGGATCGTCATTACCACATGTACGATTATGTAGTGCATGAACTACCTGAGCTGATTGAATCTATGTTTCCAGTCTCAGATAAACGTGCCATTGCAGGGCATTCAATGGGCGGACATGGCGCGCTGACTATTGGCATGCTAAACCCTGAGCGTTATTGCTCCATGTCGGCATTTAGCCCAATCAGCAATCCAATGACTTGCCCTTGGGGGCAAAAAGCGTTTACCGCCTATCTAGGTAAAGATAAAGCTACATGGCGTAACCATGACGCCAGCGAACTTATGCGTGAGGCCAAGCAGTTTGTCCCAGCCAAAGTGGATCAAGGCGCAGCGGATAATTTTTTGCTGGAGCAGTTAAAGCCCGATGCGCTACTTGCAGCGGCCAACGTTAGTGGCTATCCACTGGAATATCAGCTGCATGATGGCTACGACCATAGCTATTATTTTATTTCTAGCTTTATTGAACAGCACTTGTGCTTTCATGCCACTCATCTGAACGGGTAATACTGATTCCTGTCATTAATAGACTTACCGGGCTTTTTTTACACTCATGATGGTTGCTTTTCTTAGTAGCCTTGCGCGATGAACGTAAGGCTATTTGGCCCATATCCTGAGCCGCGTCCGATTGTTAAACCGCAGGTTATAGTGAGAGGTTATGGGGCGACAGCACTTGGCTTGAATACTCTGGGCCTGTGGAGAAATTGGCTGCAGCACACTTAGCAGCCGGGTCACACAAGCACAAAACCCCATGACCAATTATGGGGGGAATGTCATCAAGACTAATAAGGCACCAGTGCTAGCGCAACGTCACCGAAGCGGTTAATCGCACTGGCTGGTTAAATAATCCCTATGCTTGATGGGTCAAATAGCGGGGTTACTCGCTTGGTTTTTCTTTGCTTTCAACCTTATCGTCAGCTTTTTTAACGCGAATTTTATTCGCACCTAACGTATGGCTATTTAAGTTAATCGTAGCGGCTTTAGCATCACCGATTTTTGGCATTTCAACGAAGCCAAAACCTTTTGAGCCTTTAGTGGCAGGATCTTGCACGATAGTGCATGACTGGACGACGCCATAACCTTCAAATAAGGTGCGAAGTTCGTCTTCGGTTGTCGCACGGTCAAGATTGCGGATAAGTAATTTCATCATAATGCCTTTCAAAAAATATATTAGCCATATGGTAACAGCCTTTCAGGCGTATCCGTATGGGTTAATTGTGTTATACGCCATCGCAACATTAACTAATCCGATATGGCTTGCGATCATTTTACGCTATTAACGCAACAATATTAATTGGCCCCAGCGTATCCGCTCAGTCAATGAACGCTTAAGCTTAATTAAATTTTTTTAATTAAGTATCTGCGATAAAAATTTGTAAACACATCAGAGGTGATTTCAGCCGTTTTCACCTGGTTATTAATGTCTGAACATGTGTTAACTTTGCTTAAAATGCTGGCATCGTTATTTTTATATGTTTATATAAATATTACTTTTAACGTATTTTGGCTTCACACTGTATTATTTTAAGCTCTATTTTTTTGATTATATTTACTTTCGTCTTTTCTCTTGATTTTGTAAAGTTCGCCTAACGTGTTTTAAGTTCATTGCCAGATTTTTGCTGTTTTTTGCTGGTTTAGCTTACCAATGGCTAGGTGAAATTAGGGGCTAGTATTTTTAAATTTGTTGCCTTATTATCCGCATTCGCTCTCGGGGCGCCTCTTTTGGCTGAGATGTAGCAATACAAACCCGTAGAACCTGATCCGACTAGTATCGGCGTAGGAATGAGCAGCACATCTCACTTTCGGGATGTTTGTTTTCGTTTTCCGCGCGCCTGTATTTTTTTAAGGAAAACAAAATGAACAACGTCCTTTCTTCTAGCGAAGCCTCGATTAATTTTGATGTGGCAGCTGAAGAGCAAAAAATTACACGCACCCCCCTTCCAGCCAGTAAAAAAGTATACGTAACATCACCTAACGATCCGTCGGTGCGTGTGCCTATGCGTGAAATCAGTTTGACTGACAGCACGGCGGTAACCCTTTACGACACTTCGGGGCCTTATACCGATGTCACCGTGGCTATTGACGTGAACAAAGGTATTGGTGATGTGCGCAGCCAGTGGGTGTTAGCCCGTAATGATACCGAGCAGTATCAAGGTCGAAAAGTGTTGCCGCAAGACAATGGTCATTTTGATGAAGCGCGCGCCTTTCAGTACTACAACGATGATTTACAGCGCACGCCTAGACGGGCTTTACCCGGTAAAAATGTCACGCAAATGCACTATGCGCGTCAGGGCATAGTTAGCAAAGAAATGGAATACATCGCTGTACGTGAGAATCAAGCCCGAGAGGCGCTGAACAATGAATTTACCACGCCTGAACGTAATAAACGCTTAAAAGGCAATTCACTTGGGGCAAATTTACAGCCCATTACCGCTGAATTTGTGCGCAAAGAAGTCGCCGAAGGACGAGCCATTATTCCGGCCAACATTAACCATATAGAGCTTGAGCCGATGATCATCGGGCGCAATTTTTTGGTTAAAATCAATGGCAATATTGGTAACTCAGCCTTGCGCTCATCCATCGAGGAAGAAGTCGAAAAGTTGGTTTGGTCAATTCGCTGGGGCGGCGATACCATCATGGATTTATCAACGGGCAAAAACATTCATTCAACCCGTGATTACATAGTACGTAATTCACCTGTACCTGTTGGCACGGTACCGATTTACCAAGCCCTTGAAAAAGTAAAAGGAGTGGCTGAAGACTTAACGTGGGAGGTCTTCAGAGATACCTTAATTGAACAGGCCGAGCAGGGCGTCGATTATTTTACAATTCATGCTGGGGTGCGTTTGCATCATATTCCTATGACGGTGGACCGCGTCACTGGCATTGTTTCCCGAGGCGGCTCTATCATGGCGAAGTGGTGTATTGCTCATCATCAGGAAAACTTTCTGTATACCCATTTTGACGATATTTGCCAGATCATGAAAGCCTACGATGTGAGCTTCTCTCTGGGGGATGGCTTGCGCCCAGGTTCACTGGCTGACGCTAACGATGAAGCCCAGTTTGCCGAATTGATCACCTTGGGGGAATTGACAAAAATCGCCTGGAAACATGACGTGCAAACCATGATTGAAGGCCCAGGTCATGTGCCTATGCACATGATCAAAGAAAACATGGACATGCAGCTTGAACATTGCCATGAAGCCCCTTTTTATACCCTAGGGCCACTGACCACGGATATTGCGCCGGGTTACGATCATATTACCAGCGGTATAGGAGCGGCTATCATTGGCTGGTACGGTTGTGCAATGCTGTGCTACGTCACGCCCAAAGAACATTTAGGTTTGCCTAATCGTGATGACGTTAAACAAGGGATCATGGCCTATAAAATTGCTGCCCATGCGGCAGATATCGCTAAAGGCCATCCCGGTGCGCGTTATCGCGATGATTTACTATCAAAAGCGCGCTTTGAATTTCGCTGGATTGACCAATTCAACTTGGGTTTAGATCCAGACACCGCCCGAGAGTTTCACGATGAAACGCTGCCCAAAGATGCTGCAAAAGTCGCCCATTTTTGTTCCATGTGCGGACCCAAATTCTGCTCAATGAAGATATCT
>NZ_BAER01000068.1 GCF_000315055.1 Paraglaciecola polaris LMG 21857
TCACTTAACTGCATTGTGATAACAAGGTAGTATCCTCGTTATTATTAAATAAACTAATTCACGGGAACTACGCTATGCCATTTTCATTCAGTAAAGTGTTCACCGCCGTCTGCGTATCGACTCTGCTGCTCACTAGCTGTGCAAAATCGCCACTGGGGCGAAACCAGCTCAAACTTTATTCTTCGGATCAGTTGGCTAACATGGGTCAACAGACATTTGATGGTATGAAGTCTGAGCAAAAAGTATCGAAAACCCCTGTGACCAATCAATTCGTTTCATGTGTCGCCGATGCGATCACCAAACATGTGCCTAAATCGGTTTTTGCCGGTGAATGGGAGCTTGTGGTTTTCGACGATCCCCAGGTGAATGCTTTCGCCCTACCCGGAGGGAAAATTGGCGTATATACCGGCTTACTCGATGTCGCTGAAAATCAAGATCAATTGGCTGCTGTTATTGGTCATGAAGTAGGCCATGTCATTGCTGAGCACGGTAATGAACGTATGTCGAGCAGTACGCTTATCGGCATAGGTATGGAAGCAACCAACCAATTGTTGCAGGCCAATCAAATTGCCAACAATAGTATGATTATGGCCGCTATTGGTATGGGAGTTCAGGTCGGTGTGCAGCTCCCCTTTAGCCGTACCCATGAAACCGAAGCAGACTTGATTGGCTTACAACTGATGGCCAAATCAGGCTTCAATCCACAGCAATCGGTTAATTTATGGCAGAACATGGCCAAAGCTAGCGGTGACAATCGCCAGCCCGAGTTATTGTCCACTCACCCTGCACCACAAAGTCGTATTGATAAGCTAAGCGAAAATATGGCTCCTGCCTTGAGCTTATATCGCCAAGCAAGCGACCGCCCTCAGTGCAAAAAATAACCCTCAGCGCTAAACCCATATATAAAAAATGCCGCTTAAAGCGGCATTTTTTAAATTACAGAAGGTTACTCTGGATCTTTGTGAAGGTGCACATCCATTTGTGGAAATGGAATAGATATCCCTTCTTCGTCAAAGCGCAATTTAACCGCTTCAGTAAAGTCGAATTTAACACCCCAATAATCAGCAGAGTTCACCCAAGGGCGAACAATGAAGTTTACGCTGCTATCCGCCAATTCAGAGACGGCTACTTTGGGTGCTGGGTCTTGCAAAATACGCGAGTCAGCCGCCACCATCTCTAACAATACTTCTTTAGCACGCCTTAGATCCGCATCATAACCAATGCCAACAACCATATCCACACGACGTGTTTCTTTAGCTGAATAATTGGTGATATTACCGCTATAAATACGGCCATTAGGGATAATAATCTCTTTGTTATCCCCACTGGTCATTACCGTGGTAAATATACTGATACTTTTGATTACTCCTGAAGCGCCACCTGCTTCAACAAAATCACCAGCTTTAAATGGACGGAATACTAACAACATAACACCCGCAGCGAAATTCTGTAGCGAGCCTTGTAAAGATAAACCGATAGCCAAACCCGCAGCACCTAATATGGCCACAAGTGAAGTGGTATCAACACCTAATTCGTTTAACGAAGCGATGATAACAAACAGCATTAATATTGCGTTTAATATCGCTTTAACAAAATCAACTAACATATCGTCATATTTAGAACGCTGCATTACCTTGCCAAACAAGTTAATGACTAAACCGACAACGATTTTACCGATAACATAAATCAAAATTGCCATAACGATATTGATTGACCAAGGGATCACATAGGTGTCGATCATTTGGGACATTTGCTCTGAGTCAAATTCAAACATGTATTTCTCCATATATTTCATTATTTTTTCGATGGTTACTCCTATTCCTCTAACCATCACGCCTAGCGTAGCTGTGTACATGTTACTTAATATTACAGATCGATTAAATAACACAAAAACTGCACTTTTCAACGCAGGCTTAATATACCTGTAATTTTTAACAAATATATTATTTTTGCTTACAACTTTTGGCTACTACCTTTTAGTTGTAAGCCATAGGCAAAATCCGGTTGTTTTTTTGAACATCCAGTAACCTTGGTGATATACTTAACTGGTCGATTTGTTCTACTCGGCATAATATTTTTAAAGGAATTGAAAATGTTGCTACTCGTGATACTCGCTACTATCGTTGCAGTACTATTTGCTTACTCACTTTTTAAAGATACGGGTAAGAACACTAAATATGCACGCCAGGGAGCTAACGCCATAGCTCAGGCGTCATCAATAGATACTGGTAACGTAGCAGAAGTAAACTAAATCAAATACTCGATAGACTTGAACCCTCTATCGAGTATTGTTCTTCACTGAGTCATTGACTCATCCTTTGTCATGGTAAACCTTCCCAGATACAGAGATACCTTGGTACCATAGGGAAAACTGATCAATTGTTTAAACTATGCGAATTTCTAGAATTTACCATCCTGACACCCTTCATTCAGATCAAGAACTTGAATTAACCCCAGATGCTTGCAACCACGTAGCCAATGTTTTACGGGCAAAAGTAGGCCAACCAGTGGTGTTATTTAACGGTGATGGCAACGAGTATAGCGGCGAGTTTATCGATGTGTCCAAGCGTAAAGTACTGGTGCAAATTGACGCCAAACTCAGCATGAACCTTGAATCACCTCTGCCCATTCACCTTGGTCAAGGCGTGTCTCGCGGTGACCGAATGGATTTAGTGTTTCAGAAGTCAGTCGAGCTAGGGGTGACTGAAATTACCCCTCTTATCACCGAGCGTTGTGGGGTAAAGCTAGACGAACAACGCTGGCAAAAAAAACATGCCCAATGGCAAAAGATTATCATTGCCGCCTGTGAGCAATGCGGCCGTAATGTACTACCTACTTTGCATATGCCAACCGACTTTCAAAACTGGATAAATCAATCGACCCAAGCACTTCGTCTAACGTTACATCCCAGAGCCGACAAAAGTTTTCGTCATATCAATATTGGTAACCACGGCGTGAGGTTATTAATTGGTCCGGAAGGTGGTTTTTCTGATCAAGAACTTTACCAGACCGAGCAAGGCGGATATCAAACGGTGCAACTCGGCCCAAGAACATTACGCACCGAGACGGCTGCCATAACGGCTATTAGCGCGTTACAAGCTATTTACGGCGACCTTTAGCAATACTTTGCACATTTACTTGCATAAAAATCATACTATTTTGCTTATCTAGTAGCTGTACGTCCTGGTGAAAGGATCATGATGGCCAGAACATAGAATGAGATAGAACGAGATAGAGTGGCAAATTTGTACACATTTTTTTAGCCTAGTGACGATAATAACGACACGGGCTTGGGCATGCATATCAGCTACAACAAGTAGTTGAGCCGCCCAAAGGAACGGTGGAGCGCCACTCATCATCGACTAATAACGGTGTTCACGTTAAAATAAACATCCCGTTAGGCAAAGACTAATTTATTACTCTCAATGGCGACTCTATTCTCAAGTGTCATCTGCATATAAGCGAGGCCACCTACTCCTTGTAAAAACGGATCAAGTTGCGCTTTAGCCTGCACGTCATTTTGCTGATATGTATCCAGTACCCGTTGTAATTTGTACTGATGAAAGCTTGAAATAGCACGTTTTTCGCTTATCCCTCCAACAGAAAAACTATGTTCGCCGACAGTGCGCGGTATAAAGTGTTCTTGAGGGTGCTTTTGGCGCCACTGACTCAATGCCTCGGTAGTACTTTGCAACACGGGCCATAACTGCGCAAACATATCCGTTAGCAGTGGCAGTAACGTGTCAGGAATAGTGTCGTCAGCTAGGTACTCGCCTTCAGTCACATTAACTTGATTCATACGCTCAACCCAAGCAGCAACATTTGGTGCAATACGTTTCATTAAATTACCGGGCGCAGGATCACGGTATAAATGCGCGTAAAGTGGGCCCATCAAGCCAAAATCTCCCAGACTGGGCCGCCCACCCAACAGATAATCGTGCTGTGCAAAGTGACAGTTCAAATGGTGTAATACGGTATTTTCATACCAATCTTCAATGCTCGCAATGGAATGTTGTGTAATGCCTAAGATGGGCACAAACCCACTAAATTTTTTAGCTAATTTCTTACCAAAAAAAGCGCGAATAAAAGCAGGGGAATTGGGCGTCACCACACGACCAAACTCTTGATAAATGAAGGGAAAGTTATCTTTATTCCAACGATAATGCATAGCGGGGATCACCAACCATTCATCTCCCCACAAGGCAAATAGCTCACTCACCAAACGCTGTGTAGGGCGACTAGGTACCACACAGCGCTGGCTGTGCTCTGCCTCAATGTGGTCTATGATGCGCGCCGTATCTTGTAAAAATTGGCCGTCGGGCGTTTTAACAACCGGAATAAAAGTGACCCCGGTGTTAGGGCGGATCACATTTTTATATACCCCGATAGTGGATAATACTTCGGTAAAAGGCAGCTTTTTATAACGCAAATACGCCCGCAGTTTTCCGGTATAAAGTGAGACTTCTGAGCCATACAAGGTATACATATTAATCCGTTTTGAAACGATAGAGTATGGCTAGATTAATATTCTCTGCGGCAACGCACTATTTTGTTCAGTTATACCCACTGATAACTGCGTCAATATGCTCCCGTACCATAGGTTTGAACAACTCGCTATTAATGCTCACTCACGAATGATGTTAACGCTTCAAGCATCTTTTTATGTTGTGGATTGGCTTTTGGCACACTGCAAGGCAGAATTTCTGTTACTTGGCTTTCATCAAAATCCATTTGCTTAATTTGCGCGTCATTCACCACTACATCTGCGTGGCACACATCAAGTGCTTTAGGGAGCGCAAGTAACGTATTGTCACCTTTATTATACGCCATCAGTTGCTGCACGCCGGTTATAGGCGTGGTCACGTCAGCCTCGGAGTGCACAGCAAAAATCGGTAACGCTAATGGCCGTTTTTGCTGCATTAATTCACGCACGGAAAAAATCACATCGGTAAGTTGAAAAGCGGAGTAGCGCGCAACACTTGGATATTTAAATGGATTCGGTCCACTTGATTGATAGTCACCGTCTAACGTTTTAGCAAGCCACTTAATGCCCCATATTTTTGCCATCGTCTCAACACTTGAGTCCAATGCCAAGGCTCCTGAAAATAACAGCAACCCACTCGTTTCCCCTGGATGTTCCAATACATACTGGGCGGCAAGTGTACCGCCGGTGGAAAACCCACCGATATATATACTTTCACCAAAGTTTGGGGCGAGGGCGAGCATACTTTGAGTGTTTTTATGCCATCGGCTTGCGAGTGCCGGATCCTGCATATCTTGGTCGGCATCTTTCTTGCCGTGTCCAGGAAGGAGTGCCACCAGCACGTTATAGCCCTGCTCATATAAGCTTTGGGCAATAGACGTTAAGAAGAAGGGTGAATCACTTAAACCATGAAATAATACAAATACTTTTTGCGTCTTATGGCCATGATGCAATATGAAAGGCGCATTCCCGGCATTTTTTAATTGCCCAGAACACACACGATACTGATACTCAGGCTGCACGGGACAATTGATTATATCTCCCAACTCACGTTGGTACAGGGCGTTAAACTGCTCAAGGCCGGTCTCAATAGACGCATTAACTTGAAATGAGAGCAATAAAACATAAAAAGTGAGCAGTAATCGTTTAGAGAGCATGAGGTAGGCATCAGGACGGTTAATCTTGCGTCCATACTAGCTGGCAAGGCTAGTTATTGCTATGGCCGAATGACGGTTATCAACGAACAAGTCACTTAATTTTCTCACAGATACGAAAAAGGGCTAACAAAGTTAGCCCTTTCAAAACCTAATTTCTGCGCGAATTACTGGTTCAGAAATTCGGCTAAATCATCACTGCCACCAATGTGCTGGCCGTTGATGAAAACTTGAGGCCAAGTTTCACGGCCAGAAATCGCTTTCATACCGGTAAATGTGATTTCTTTACCCATGAGCAATTCTTCAAACTCATAACCTTTCTCTGTCAACAACGCTTTTGCTTTGGCACAGAACGGGCAACCAGGCTTAGTGAAGATAGCAGCTGGTGAAGGTTTGCGAGCATCCGGAGCGAGATATTCAAGCATAGTATCAGCATCAGATACTTCAAACGGGTCACCTGGTAAATCAGGCTCGATAAACATTTTGTCTACCACACCGTCTTTTACCAACATCGAGTAACGCCAGCTACGCTTACCAAAACCTAGGTCAGCTTTATCGACTAACAAACCCATACCATCAGTGAATTCGCAATTACCGTCTGGTAACAAACTCACATTCTGCGCTTCTTGGTCTTGAGCCCACGCGTTCATAACAAAGGTGTCATTTACTGACACACATACAATCTCATCGACGCCGTTAGCCTTAAATACTTTGGCTAGCTCATTATAACGAGGCAAGTGGGTTGACGAACATGTTGGGGTGAAGGCACCTGGTAATGAGAAAACAACTACGGTTTTACCCGCGAAGATTTCATCGCTAGTGCGTTTTTGCCACTCGTCATTCACACGAATAGGGAAAGTAACGCTAGGCACCTTTTGGCCTGTTTTATCTGCAAAATTTGGATTAGACATAATATCTCCAGTTGTTTAATGGGTGAATCGATTTGATGGAGCTAATATAGCGCAGCAGTAACAATATAATAAGTAATTAAAATCTATCAGCTAAATCGTTTAAAACGATTACAGCTAACTGCGTTTTAATTGACCGTCGGCCGTTATGAACCTCTCGATTTAATTATTAAAAAAATCATCTCCTTGCTGACTTAGCAAGGCTTCAATATCTTCTATATCAGGTAATTGTGACGTTTCAGCGTCTTTGGATGGGCCACAAGGAATAGTTTTCTGTTCATCAGCCCACTCGCCTAAATCAATAAGTTGACAGTTTTTACTGCAAAAAGGCCGAAATGGACTGGTGTCAGCCCACTCAACTGTTTTTTTACACGAAGGGCAATACACCTTCATTACGCGCTCCTTTTCTAAATTTTTAACACTAACAACAAGCAAGCTTACAGGTGACCAGCTCATCAACTGTGGTACTGCCTTGCATATTAGGTGTGAACAACATAAAGCGAATCGCATAACGATATTTATTACCACTTAACATGGGATAATATCCTTGGTCCGTAGCACTAATAACTCGGATCAATTCATTTTTATCTTCTGCAATACCTTGATGAAAGCCTTTAGGCGCCTCTACTGTCGTGAAACGTCCACGTTCACGTAAAAACGCCAAAATAATTTGTAAGCCTCGGTCGATCAAATTGATATCTGACATCCAGCCTTTAATGTCACCTTGGATCCGTTCGTGAGATTGTTGTAACCAATAATGCAAATTAGGCAAATCAAAACTGCAAGTACCACCTGGCATTGAAAATCGCTGACGGATCGCCGCCAAAAAACGGTCTTCTTTTAATTCTGAACCAAATTTTTTGGCGCCTTTAAGTTCTTCACGTAAACGCAAAATCTGCTGCAAAGCAGACTGCAACGCGTCGTTATCAATATTTGGATGCTGAGACCATAAAACCAAATTTTTCTCATGGGCTTCAACGTCTTTTAAAACATCCGTGCGCAAATCTAAGCGCTCAAGCAAATCTAAAAGGGTGAATAAAGACGATAGAAAATGGATATATTGCCAATTTTCGGTGGCATGCTTCACTTGTATTAGCTGTTGAAAAAGTTGCTCGAGGCGCAGATATGTTCTGACCTTTTCGTTGAGCGGAAATTCATAAATGGCTTGGGGCATTACTCTCTCAAAGTTAGATGAAAATGGGTATGAAAAAAAGACGTAAACACTTTGACAATAAAAACGGCAAATTGTTTGTAATTAAATTAGATTGATCTCTGCCGCACGATTAAACCCGTCGTTAACACGCTTCAATTGAAGACTAGACTTGAGCAGCATAACCTAGGTATTTGTGATGAAGACGAGAAATTTGCACTGTCAACGCACTTTCATCGCCGCTATTATCTATCACGTCATCAGCAACCTCAAGTCGTTGTTGGCGACTTGCTTGTGATGCCATAATTGAACGGATCAGCGCTTCATCGGCGTCATCCCGTGCCATGCTGCGCGCCAACTGACTAGCTTCTGGTACATCTACAATCAATACTCGGTCGACATTTTTGTAACTGCCGTTTTCAACCAATAACGGTACACTCAACATGCAATAAGATGACGTTGCGCTGATCGTTTGGCGTAGAGTTTCCTGTCTAATCAATGGATGTAGCAACTGATTTAACCACTGCTTCGCCTGCTCATCACTGAAGATTATTTGTCTAAGCGCGCGACGATTAAGACATTGTCCTTGGTCTAAAATATCTGGCCCGAACTTTTCAACGATTGCGCGTAAGCCTTCAGTACCTTGGGCAACGACATCTCTGGCGATGACATCTGCGTCGATAATATCCACATCCAATTTAGCAAACGCATTGGTTACCGTAGTTTTCCCACTGCCAATACCGCCACTAACACCCACAACGTATTTACTCATAATAATGACTCATAGCCCCACCCACCCACTGCCAATATTGTGCAGCGAACCAATCTCCGTATAACAAGGTTAACCAACCTGCTATTGCCAAATAGGGACCAAACGGTATCGCCTGCCCCTTATCTTTGCCCTGCACAGTCAATATAGCCATGCCGATAATCGCCCCCACCAAGGAGGACAACAAAATCACTATGGGGAGATACTGCCAGCCTATCCAGGCACCAAGCGCGGCGAGCAATTTAAAATCACCATAGCCCATGCCTTCTTTACCCGTGAGTAATTTGAACCCCCAGTAAACTGACCATAGGCTTAAGTAGCCTGCGGCCGCACCTATGATAGCATCAGCACTGGTGACCGCTGGGTTGACGATACTAAACAGCAGACCAATCCATAACAAAGGCAGGGTAAGTTGGTCAGGCAATAACATGGTATCCACATCGATAAAAATAAGGGCCACCAGCAACCACGTCAGTAACACCCCAGCTAACGCTGAAACTGAATAGCCAAAATGCCAAGCAATCCATACGCAACTTAATGCGGTAATTAGCTCAACCAGAGGATAGCGAATTGCTATGCGATTGTGGCATTGGCTGCATTGACCTTTTAGCACCAGCCAGCTAATGACAGGAATATTCTCCCATGCACGAATTTTATGCTGGCATTTGGGACAGGTTGAATCAGGTTTAACCAAATTAAATTCAGTTAATTGTGTGCTTTGTTCATCAGACGCAAAATGCGCCTGATAATCGGCCTTCCAACTGCGTTCCATCATGATAGGTAAACGGTATATCACCACATTGAGGAAGCTACCCACCATCAAACTGACAACAAAAACAACACTGAGGAAAAATGCGGGGGAGTCAGCCATAAGCTGAAAAATTGCGTCCATTGGGGTGAGCTTTTAAAGGCGATTAATGGCCGCTAGCTTGCCAGAAAAGCAAGAACGAAACTAGACCTTAGGCGGTATTCTTAGCAAGGTTTAACACAGTATCAGGGTTACACCACATTACCCATTTCAAAGATAGGCAAATACATGGCAACAATTAAACCACCGATAACCACGCCCAATACGGCCATGATCATGGGCTCAAGCAAACTGGTGAGGCCATCCACCATGTCGTCCACTTCAGCTTCATAAATGGTAGCAATCTTACTCAGCATATCATCCACTGCGCCCGCTTCTTCGCCGATCGCCACCATTTGCGTGACCATATCTGGAAAAACTGCCGTGGCGCGCATTGCCGTATTCATTTGCGTACCGCCAGCGACTTCTTTTTTAACGAATAATATCGCATCCCTAAAAACCGCATTACCAGAGGCTCCGGCGGCGGAATCCAACGCGCCGATAAGGGGTACACCTGCGGCAAACGTGGTGGCTAACGTGCGGCTGAATCGCGCCACGGATGCTTTTTTTAAGATCTGGCCGATGACCGGAATTTTCAGTAACTTATCGTCGAGAAAGTCTCGTAACCGTTTTGATTTTTTGTAGGTTTTGCCAAACATGATACTGGCCACCACTAAACCAGCGCCGACAAATAAACCATATTCCTGCAGGAATCTAGAGATCCCCAATACAAACTGCGTAAAGGCGGGTAACTCAGCACCAAAGCTGCTGAAAATTTCTTCAAATTGCGGTACCACAAAAATCAATAATATGGTGGTCACGATAAATGCCACCACGATCACTGCCACTGGGTAAAACATGGCTTTCTTAATTTTCGACTTTAAGGCCTCTGCTTTCTCTTTATAGATGGCGATACGGTCATAAATGGTTTCAAGGGCACCCGATTGCTCACCGGTAGACACCAGATCGCAATATAAATCATCGAATTGATCGGGATGTTTGCGCAGCGCCACAGACAGTGGATTACCGGCTTTCACTTCGCCGCCAATGTCACCGAGCATTTTGCGCATGTTTGGGTTGTTATGGCCAGTGGCAATCATGTCTATCGTTTGGATCAGGGTGACACCCGCGCTAAGCATGGTGGCGATCTGCCGGGAAATAATACTGATATCAACGGCTTTGATTTTTTGTCCGCCAAATAACGGCTTGGCCAGCTTTTTGACTTTTTTAGCGGAAACGCCCTGACGGCGTAATAGGTTCTTGGCCTCTAATACCGATACCGCACTGATCTCCCCTTTAACGGTTTGACCTTTACGATTGGCGCCGCTCCAAACAAAGGTAGTGGTAGCTTTGGGCATAGGGCACTCTCTTAAATGAAAAAGCCCAGCAAGAAAGGCTGGGCATGAAATCGATTCGCTAGTTGATTAACACAAGTTAGCGGCAGTACATCCACCTGTTGCAGCCCAGTTCACAGCGCCATTTGCAACAGTACCAGTTAAAACATAGGTTTCAAGAGCAGATACACCAGATTGCACATTAGCAGCGGGGGTTACAGTAATGATATAAGCTGTAGCATCACCTGTGATGGCAATCGTGTTTACCAAATCTGGTGCTGTCCAACCATCTTGGATCGCGATACCTGTACAATCAGCCGGAATCCCCGTTTGCACACAAATTTCTACCGCTTTTTTAGCAGGTCCTGCCGCTGAAACCACTTCACTAAAGCCCGCTTTAGCGGTGTAAGTTTGATAAGCAGGCAGAGCAATCATGGCCAAAATACCTATGATGGCAACCACTATCATTAATTCAATTAGGGTAAAGCCGCTTTGTTTTTTTGTTGCCACTGTATTCTTGTCAGTTGTGTTCATTTAGCTCTCCTGCACTTGCACGGTGCATGTCTTGTTAAGTTAGGCCCTAGTCACGATTTTGTAACAAGGCGTGTTGCTAATTCCAGTTCAGTATAGAACGCCCCGCCCAACTGACAAGTATGCAGGGCTATACCTAGGTGTATGAAAACGGTAACTTAACTATTCAGCACGTCTTTTGGCTAATGAAACACAGGTGTAACAAAAATTAACCGACTACCCGCAAGGATAAATCGATGGCTTGCACATGTTTGGTGAGTGCTCCGCTAGAAATATAATCCACTCCCACCTTAGCTAACTCGGCAATACGTTCTTTGGTGATATTACCTGACACTTCTAATTTGCTAATCCCCTTGGTTAAGGCAACTGCTGCGTGGGTATCAGCTAACGAGAAATTATCCAGCATAATGATGTCAGCTTTAGCATCGAGTGCTTGTTTAAGCTCATCAAGGTTCTCTACTTCCACTTCCACCGGAATAGTCGGGTGCATCTCGCGCGCTTTTCCTATTGCCTTAGCAATAGAGCCACAGGCTAAAATGTGATTCTCTTTAATAAGGTAGGCGTCAAACAGTCCGATACGATGATTTTTACCTCCACCACAGGTGACGGCATATTTTTGCGCTAAACGCATGCCGGGTAGCGTCTTACGCGTATCAAGCAACTTAGTTTTACTATCGCCTAACGCTTGTACATAGTCAGCGACCACAGTGGCAGTGCCAGACAATGTCTGCAAAAAATTTAACGCGGTACGTTCAGCGGTTAATATCACCCGGGCATTACCTGAGATATGACACAAAACGGTGTCCGCTTTTACATGCTGAGCATCTTCTACATACCAAGTGATTTTGGTACTCTCATCAAGATGTAAAAAGGTTGCGTCGACCCACGCTTTACCGGCAATAACACAATCTTCACGGGTGATGATATTCACCTTGATATGCTGAACTTCAGGAATAAGATTTGCGGTGATATCGCCCATAGCGCAATTTGCACCGCCTAAATCTTCCAATAATGCTGCTTGAACAGCGTCTTGAATTGCTTGTTGTAACATGGTCACTCTTTAATAAATTAGATTCTAAGAAATTAGCCAACACTTATTCGCTGCGCAGAATAAGACGATCCCCTCGCTGAGCGAATTCTACTTGTTTCAAGGCACTCATCCCAAGCAAAATTTCATTGCCCATCATGCCTGGATTTAAATGCGCCGTTACATCCCGTAGCACAATGCCACCAATTTGAAGTTCATCAATTAGGGTACGGGCGACTTGTAACCGTCCGTTTGCGGTTTGTACCCAAACAGACCGACCCGGTTTTAAGCCAAGCGTGGGTCCCAATTGGCTAGGAATAGACACATTAGTTGCCCCAGTATCGAGCATGAACACCACAGGCTGAGCATTAATTAAACCACTCGTCACATAATGCCCATAGCGATTTTGCTGCAACTGGACCTCTACCCGCTCTCCCCTTGTCTGGCTATGGGGCTGAGAATTTGGATTCAGCTGCTCAGCCAATTGCTTGTGGAATAATAAGGTTAATAAACCCAAGCCCGCCGCCCAAGCGAGTATTAACATCCATTTACCCATGGGGTTATTATTTGGCTCAACAGCCTGCTGCGGTCCATCTTTTGACATATTCAATTCGACTTTTACTGTGTGACGTTAAATAATACCAACCTCACTGAGATTTAACAGGGGCGCTGTGTTGTCATCACCATTACTTAGCCAAATGCCTATTAACACACGAATTGAGCAACATAGAGTTAGCACTGCTCGGCACATCACCACCACCCATAAAGATGAACGCGCGGACCCACAAGACATATCGTTATTGGTGATCCACAATATATCCTTACCCCCAAATCAATTTGGAAATAACTATATAGATGATTTTTTCGAGGGAAAATTGGCTGCTGATGCCCACCCTTATTTCAACGAAATCCACAGGATGCGTGTTTCTGCTCACTGTGTGATTAAACGTGATGGTGAAATTGTCCAATTTGTGCCTTTTAATCAACGCGCCTGGCACGCGGGTTTATCCAGTTTTCAAGGTCGCTCAAAATGCAACGACTATGCAATTGGCATTGAATTGGAAGGTGCCGACCATATTCCCTATACGGATATCCAGTACAAGGTGCTTACTCAGCTAACTAATGCCATTATGCAGGCTTATCCAAAAATAACCCTTGGCCGGATAGTAGGACACAATGACATTGCCCCTGGGCGAAAAACCGATCCAGGACATGTCTTCGATTGGCCCCGGTTAAGACAAAGCTTAACGCCAGTTAAAAGCCTATAATAAAAACGATAACAACGAGGAAAAAAGCATGACATTAATCAGTTTATTGCTGGTGCTGTTTGTGGAGCGCGTGACAACTAAGTCCCGTTACTGGCAGGCGGATTTTTACAGTGCCAAATATCTAGACCGCTGGCAAAAGCGTGACTGGTTATCCAGTGATACCTCTTGGATATGGCTAATGCTTATTATTATCCTGCCGCCAATTCTTATCTTTTGTGTGCTTACGTTTGCTATCGGGCAAATTATCGCCTTCATTGTTAGCACTGCGATCCTTATGGTCTGTGTAGGCTGTCCAAGTATTCGTGCAACCTATAAATGTTATTTACAAGCCGCCAACCGTGGCGATATGGAGGCCTGTGATTTATATGCTGACCAGATTATTGAAAACGGTCAAAGTCCTGGGACGTTCGGGCAAAATTTAGTTTGGCAAAACTATCGTCATTACGCTGCGGTTGCTTTATTTTTTGTTCTGTTAGGCGCCCCAGGGGCGGTACTGTACGTACTAGCACGCGCAGTACAAACGCGTATCGGTCAAGAAAACCACAGCGCCGCTAACATTATGCATATACTTGATTGGCTACCCGTGCGTATTACTGCGTTAGGTTTCTTACTGGTTGGGCATTTTTCCCGCGCTATGCCCATTTGGTTAGGACATTTTTTAACGCCTGGAATACCTGCCAAGAAATTATTGGTCGATGTATCCAGAGCCGCAGAGGAAGTGGAGCCAGATGAACTCAATTGCACCGAAGAGCCCTGTACTCTGGTTCGCCTCGCTAAACGCAATATCCTATTTTTAATGGCCATTATTTCTGGATTAACCCTAGTCGGTTGGCTTAATT
>NZ_BAER01000067.1 GCF_000315055.1 Paraglaciecola polaris LMG 21857
AGGCAAGTTAAGTGTCTACGAAACTGGGGGAAGATCAATTGCAGGGTGCCTTGTTTGGTATGGCACTCATTATTTCATACTGACACCGCGCATTATCGCGATTGACAGTCAAAAAAACTATGCCTATGACACCAGCTTATCAAGCGGTGTTAATGCCTGTCTGCAAAAGCGCTTAGGTGACCAGATTTTAAAACATGGATTAATGGAAGCGGCACTTTACACAGCCACCATGAAACATCTGGCTGAACCATACCAAACTGCTTTGCTCCTTGCCTATCAGGCTCTGGATGAGACCTGCGGCGTAAGTTATGCGCGCCGTATGACAATGGAACGTCAGCGCAAAGCCGCGCAAGAAGCGGCAGAGCATCAACGCCTGCAAAAGCAATTTAATTTCTGGAAAAAACTACTGACGGGGAAATAAGACCATGCAAAACATAATTTTTAGAAAAGACGATATCGTTGTGAGCACTGCTTTATTTAAAACGGCTCGCCGTAGTTATCGCATTAGTGATATTGAAAAAATCGCCATTAAACGACCATTGCTTTGGTTTTCACTACCCATAGCAATTGGCAGTTTCGCGCTACTCAGTAGCTTTCAACCATATTTATATGTGCATGAGCGCTGGTTCTGTATGGCTGGTATGTTTTTATTGCCCCTAATGGGGTGGTTGATAGCAACGCTGAATGTTACGTCCAAGGCTTACACCAATGACGTTGCCGCCATTGGCTATATGCCAACGCTAGAAGCCGCTCGTAATGCCTTAGACACAGTGATCTTTCAGGCCAACGACAAAACAAACACAGTTTCAAACACAGACGAAGAATAGGAGATATGACAATGATACGAGAATATTTATCAACTAAAGACTTATGCCAGCGTTTTCGCTGTTCATCGCGCACGATTTTTCGTCGCATGGCGCGTGAAGAAAACCCCTTCCCACAGCCACTCATTCGCCAAGCAGGTAGTATTAACCTGTGGTGTGCAGATACTGTTTGTGAATGGGAAGAGTGTGAAATTCAACGCTCTGAAAATAGTCGCTGGGGCGGCATTAAAGCCAGTCCACCAGCGAAATACGACAGCACGGCCAAAAACTGGCATTAAAACGCTCAAAGTGAGTGTTTGACTTAAAAAAATGGGCGCTAACTAAGCGCCCATTTTTTATGCCAGTTTTCTGCTTTTGAACGCCACAATGTTATCTTGCTCTGGGATTGGTGCACGGGGCTTATCATCAACTAATTCAAACAGCATATCGCACCATGCTTCATAGGCCTCAGCCTGCTCTTTCATATAATCATATCGATCATAGACACGCGCAACCGTGCTACCAACAGCATGGCCAAGCATGACTTCGGCAATGTGGAAACTGGTTATCATCGAGAAACGTGATCTGGCTGTGCGTCTCAGGTCATGCATGGAGAAATGCTCCATGTGATAAGCTTCATAACGGCGCAGGTGCTGCATAATGTTATAGGGCAATGCCAATGGTGCTCGCATGCCCATTACATCGTCTGAGCCATCATTGGTGAAGGCATAAGCGCTGTTCGCGCTAAGAGCAAAGGCCTGTTTCAAATAAGGCCTCATTGAAGACGTAATTGGTCGCAATAACGGTTTTCCGCTTTTCTTGCCCATTTTGTGGTTTTCAGGTGGAATTGTCCAAACGCCAGTTTTAAAATCAAAATGTTCTTTTTTAGCCTGTCTCAGTTCACCGTTTCGACAGCCATAGATTAAGCACAATTTCACAAATAACTTATTCTTCGGCGTGATGCGCGAGTTATTAACGGCAAGCCACAGCATTTTAATTTCATCATCATTTAAACAGCGGTCTGTAGATCGCTTTTGGATCTGAAGGTCTTCTTTAGCGTAAATATCAGCAAGTGGGTTTGCAGGCACAAGTCTGCGCTTTACCCCAAACTTATATAGCTGTTTGGTATTTACCAAAAGACGCTCAGCAATAGCTGGCTTGGCTTTTGATAACCCTTCCAGAATATCTAGCCAAGCATGAAGTGTGATTTTTTCAGCGGGAAGCTTACCAAGTTCAGGAAAAACATGAATTTCAAAGCTACGCTTGATTTCCTCATGCCCTTTTTTGTTATGAACGTAATAAGCCTCATACCACAGGTCAAAAAGCCCTGTAAGAGATTCTGCGGCAATGATCGCCTGTCTTTCTAACAGTCTAACGACTTTCGGGTCATAGCCTTGCTCAAGCTTCTTACGGAGGCGCGTTACTTCCTCCCTTGCATCTTTGAGGCTTAATAGTGGATATGAGGCTAAATCAATTTCTTTGCGCGTTCCGTTGTAATAGTAACGGAACATATAGGTCATCTTGCCCTTTGGGGACAGACGAATATTGAGACCATCACGGTCTGATTTGATGAGTTTTTTATCTCTAACCTTGTTTAGGTTTGCTTTCAGCCAAGCATCTGTAAGTGCCATCTGCTTTTCTCCCATTCTTCAATTGCGAAAGAATGGGTGTAAAATTTTTAAAGCGCTTTAAAAGGCCAAATTTTCCACCTGAATTTACACCCATTTCAGATGGCTCAGCATGACAATTGTTGACTTCTATCGTCAATGTGACAACCCAAGACGCTTTATAACATTTTGATTTAACTAAAAAATGTGTCTTTTGTTGTCCTGACTTGTCTTAGTGCTGAATATCCGGGTGAGAAATAATAGCAAAGGTGCGTCTACGTGAGACTTCTTGCGGAATTAAAGCGTTAGACATCTAATTAAATCTTCTCGTTTTTCACGGTTTGTAGGCACAGTTAGAAGCCTTCAAACAGCGCTTCAATCATCAAATCCGTCTTGTTAATCGTAATTGCGCGCTATTTTCGCTGAAATTAGGCACATAAACAATCAATGCTTACGGGATCCTCCTTCATTTGTGCACATAAAGTGATTAAGCATCCGTTACTACCCCTCATAAGGTGCGTCGGCAGAGATTATTGTTATGGAGATACGCTAATCCCTACCAATACATGCATAATTGAAATGTTAAAATTCATAAAGCGCTATTTTTGAATGATAAAACCATTGGTAAAATGCCATCACTTTGAATAAATACGGTGAATGCACCATGAAAAAACTACCTCATAAATTTCAAATTCCACTGACGGTGGCCATTATGCTGCCCATTATGTTAACGGCCATGCCAGCCGTTATGCTTTACAGCACCTTACCTAAGGGAGCAGCACTTTTTGAGCCTTGGTTAGACACAGTGACACGCATGGTTCCTTTTGCTTTACCAACCTTGCTTGTTATCGCCGGTAGCATTCGTTTTGTTGTAACCAAATGGCTGGTTCAACCTGCCCCTAGTCTTTGATGGATGTTAAGCAGATGACTACTCGGCAACAGAAACCACCACTTTCACAACGTTTTTAAACATCGTTAAGCAACCTAGGATAATTTGATTACTGCTCGCGATAGGAGTTTGGGCACTTGTGTTGGCAAACGTATTAAAGGCTAATCCAGTGCATATTGGAGCGAAGCAAATCAGTGTAAATACGTTTTACTTCCCTGTCACAGCTCCACAGGTTACGCCCAATATAATTGGATACGGTTTAGTAAGCCCTGCACTCAAGACGGAGTCGCAATACGTGCGGCCGCAGTACTCGCGCCAAGAGCGCTTCAGATCGATTGTACTAACGACCTCCACCACCATTGCCGGTATGTTACCGCTATTATTTGAAACAAGCCTACAAGGCCAAGTGCTCATACCATTGGTTATCAGTATTGCCTTGTACTTATACTGTTTTATACGAACATAAAAACGCTATAAACAATTAAAGAAAACGTCTTTTAGCCGTGTATTTATTACTGGCCCAGTTTAGACAAAAACACTGGGCCATTCGTCAGCGCGTCAACAATAAGGTCGCGAAATTTAGCTACGCGCGCTGGTATCAATGTTCGGTCAGACCAAACCAAATAGCCTCGACCTTTTTGACAAGTCACTTCTTTTAGCACTTGAGTAAGTGCATCCTTCTCTACAAAGGTCGCTAACGCATGTGCAGGTAATAAGCAAATACCGACGCCTTTACACGCGGCCTGCGTTGCCAAGCGCAAACTATTGACGGAATACCGTGGATTCAACATTACACGTTTATGCTCATCGTTTTCTTCGAAATGCCAAGCAGTAAGTGTATTAGCCGCTATTAACCTATGTTGATTCAAATCCTCTACACATTTAGGCGTGCCGTGCTTTTCTAAATAATCACGACTGGCCCCTAAAGATAAGGGGGTTTCAAAGAGCATTTTCTGCACCAAATAAGGGGTTTTGGTCGCACGTGTCACCATTGCAAGATCAATACGATCATCAAAAAAACGCTCAGTATCTGCAGCAAATTTAACGTGAATGTTAACCTTAGGGTGTGCAACCATAAAATCAATCGCGATGGGTTGTACGATAAAATCAGCAAAGGGTTCAGGGCAAGAAATGTGAATATCACCGCTAAGCTCTGCATGCTGGTTATTGATACCTTGCCAGCTACGGGAAAGCGTATCAAATTGCCCAGAAAATTGAGCGACATATTGCTCACCAGCAGCGGTCAACTGGAATTGTTTAGCATTTCGATGCAATAATTTTTCACCTAAGCTACGTTCCAATGAACTGACTGCTCTCGATAAAGTAGGCGCAGAAACCGCAATATGCTCACTAGCCGCCGCAAACCCGCCATGGCGCACGGCTTGGCAAAACCAATACAAATGGGTGAGATCTTTAGCGTTCATATTTGCACTCAAGAAAGGAAGTCACTGCATTTTGGCAAGAATGAATAGGGTTTAAAAGTGACTTTTGAACTTAATATCACTAAACGTGTAAACCATTGCTAACAAGCATAACTGGGCGTTTAAGATGTAATCTGATGTCAATACATACAAAAAAGAGGCCGTAAAGACCTCAAGCTAGCGTACAACGCTAGCGACGCTGAAAGTACTTATGCGTAAAAGTGAGTAGCCGACACCACCCTCGCTTGCAAGGAAACGTTAAACGTCGATCACGACTTTACCCAAGCCTTGTCCACTGGCAAAGCGATCGTGTGCTTTACCTACTTCTTCCAAACTAAAAGTCTGCTCATCAAGTACTGGGCGTAAATGACCCGCTTCAATAATGTCAGCTAATTTAGCCAAAATGTTCCCATGTGCTTCACGCTTATGATCATGCAGCATAGGAATGAGCATAAACACCACGTGCAACGACAAACCTTTGAAGTGCGCGCCGGATAAATCAAGTTCAAGCAAAGATACCGTAGTCGCAATCTGTCCATTTAACGCTGCAGCCTCAAACGAGTTAAGTAGGTTTGTACCGCCCACTGAATCAAATATCACATCAAAACCCGCGCCCTGAGTGTGTTTTTGTACATAATCGGCCACAGTTTCAGTTTTATAGTTAATACTAGAAGCGCCTAGCGCTTCAATTAAAGCCATTTGCTTATCGCCACCACCAGTAGAAAAAACATTGGCGCCGAAGTAACGTGCCAGTTGCAACGCAATATGGCCTACGCCGCCTGAACCGCCATGCACCAACACGTTTTGGCCTGGTTTAATTTGTGCTCTATCAAGACCTTCATATGCAGTAATAGCCACTAATGGCAATGCAGCGGCTTCATGCATAGATAAATTCTTTGGCTTAAGTGCAATCAATTTAGCATCCGCCAGTATGTACTCGGCTAGTGAGCCTGGTAAGTGAGTTAGTCCACCAGCACAGCCATAGACTTCGTCACCTACAGCAAAATGAGAGACTCCTTCTCCCACGGCTTCAACGGTTCCGGCGAAATCCATACCTAATACTGCCGGAGCTGCTGGTGATAAAGGCAAATCTGGCCCCATTTGACGTATCATGGTATCCACCGCGTTTACACTAGTGGCCGCAACCTGAACCAACACATGACCCGCTTTTATGTCAGGCTTAGCTATATCAGCTAACGTAAATACATTGGAGTCGCCAAACTGGTTAATAATCATCGCTTTCATGGGAGCTACCTTTAGTTAATTAAGAAAGCGCATTGTAACTACTTTACTATACGGTGATAATAAGGCCTATAACACAATCAGTTTTTAGATTTAATTGATAATAAACATGAACATTGAACACCTTAAACTTTTCGTCGGTATCGCTAAAACGTCCAATATCAGTGTTGCCGGCCGCGAACAAAACTTATCTCCGGCTGTGTCGAGCACCTACATCAGCAAGCTTGAAGACAACTTAGGCGTTCGACTTGTGCACCGAACCACTCGTAAGGTGTCGTTAACAGAAGAAGGTGAAGCGTTTTTACCCCACGCAGAAGAAATACTAACTAACATTGAGACCGCTCGTGCGTCAGTTGGCGATGGCGAACACAACCCAAAAGGAACGCTACGAGTGACGGCTCCTGCGTCCTTCGGGCGCATGCATATAGTGCCTGCTCTAGCGGGATTCTTGGCCCGCTAT
Source organism: Paraglaciecola polaris LMG 21857 (assembly GCF_000315055.1). Taxonomy (GTDB): domain Bacteria; phylum Pseudomonadota; class Gammaproteobacteria; order Enterobacterales; family Alteromonadaceae; genus Paraglaciecola; species Paraglaciecola polaris. The sequence goes on from NZ_BAER01000067.1 coordinate 6,423, forward strand.
CCTGAACTGTCGGTAGATTTTCGCTTTAACGACTCCATAGTCGATTTAGTTGAAGGCGGCTTTGATATAGCCATTCGCGATGCTGCGTTAAAAGACTCAAATCTGATTGCCAGAAAGCTTGCACCCGATAGGCGCATCATTTGTGCTGCGCCTGAATATATTAAAAAATTTGGCGAACCAAGCAGCCCGCAAGATATTTCGAAACATCAAAGTGTTAACTTGATGGGCTTAGATATGTGGGAATTTGCAACCCCAAAAGGTCCGCTCAGCGTGAAAGCAAATGGCCGAATTCGTATCGACAATGGCGAAGCTGTGCGTGATGCCGGCATAGCAGGCTCAGGCCTTGTTATGTCTTCCATATGGTGTGCCTATAAAGCATTGCAGCAAGGGGAATTAGTCCAAGTACTGCCAGACTTCCCTATGGTGTCTAAGACCGCGATTTGGGCGGTTTACCCCAGTAATCGATTACTCGCGCCTAAGGTTCGTGCCTTTATCGATTACTTTATTGAATATTATGGACAGACACCATACTGGGAACAAGCGTTGAAAAAATAACTTGACTGCAAAAAAGCAGTAACCAATGAACACCCCAGCGCAGCATATCCAAAAGTTGATTTAGTGTGCAAAAGGATTTATCAAAAATCGCAGGGGATTGACAAAGGCTGTTACCGACCCTATGTATTCAATAGTTGAAGCAAACGTTTAGTTATGGCGATAAATCTATCAACTAAGCAAGCGCGTCATTATTTCCCTTCAATAAAGGAGTTACTATGTTAGGCGAAAATCACTCACTTAATAGCGATTTCCCAGAATACAGAGAGACCATATCGGCACTCACTACAAGCGATAAACAGTTTGCTGAAAAAGCTAAAAAGTATAACGATTTAGATAAGGAAGTTCGGATACTAGAACTAAAAGACGCTCCGATTGATGATGAGGCGATGCATCAAATGAAACACGACAGAGCAATACTTAAAGATTTGCTGTATCAGCGTTTAATTAACGAACAAACTTAAACGACCTACACGTAAGGAAGATGAAATATCTTGTTTCAGATATTTCATCTTCCTTACGAACACATATTTACATTCGCACACGCTTATCTAAGCGGCGCCGGGTTAAACAGACAAAAAACGTTAACGAATAAAGCCCCCCATTGGCGACATAAAGACAGTCTCAGGCCCAGCAAATGCCGCCCTAAGTTCTTGCGACAGAGCACTGAATACCGTTATCTGGGTGATTTACACTACATCGGTAAAACGCGGACCGTTTTGACTCCACGCTCCGAGATGAACTTGCGCGGCGGCTTCGTCTTCATAACGCTCATATATATGAATATCTGTACCGTTCGCAGCTACTGTCCATTCATAAATAATGGTTCCAAGTTCGTTATTCGCCGTATGAACCAAGTCGGTCATAACTTGGGTAAATAAGTCTTTTTTACCCGGTTTGAGTTGGCCCTCTACGGCCCACACAATATTTTTAATCATTGCTCGTTTCCTGATATCCGGCGGGCTTGAAATATTCAGGCGTTCCGTTCGGGTTATTAACATGCAGCGATAGTCTGCGATTTATCATTTAAGGACAATTTTATTCATGGCGATGTTGCCCATGAAGTAAGCGCCTATTAATTCAAATTAATGAGCATCAAGCGCTAATTTTGTGATTATTTGGTCCATAGCCGTTACCACTAACTGCGCTTTCTTCTCGTCGAGTGCGTCTACGTGGGGGTCAGCAAATTTTTCAATGTCGTTGTCAAAATACTGACCAGAAGCGTTCAAAAACTCTTCTGATAAAGCGGCACGGCAAAGTATATCCGCACCAACCTTCAGGTCACTACCGGCCATGCCAAAGGCCTCTTTTACCATTTTACTGCCAAGTAAAGATTTAGGATTCACAGCAATAATCAGCGGCCCAGAATCAGCCATTCGTAAACCTAATTTGCGAGACCACATGGTTAGTGCAAGCTTGCTTTGTGCGTATGCCTCACCGTCGCTTAGAATTTCACGTCCCCATAAGGCGTCTAAACTAACGGAAGCCTGAGCAGCAGATGAAACATTCACCACTCGGTCAGCTTTACCTAACAAAGGTAACAGTGCCTGAGTGAGTACATAAGGAGCGAGGGCGTTGACCGCAAACCTTATATCAAGCGCGTCTTTCGTGATCCGCGTTGGGCCTTTGAAGACACCTGCGTTATTTATCACGGCGTTCAATGTGCTATGTTTAGCTTGAATTTCCGCCGCAAGCACCATGACTTCTGCCATGCTCGACATGTCAGCAATATAAATTTCTGTGTTTTCATTGCCAGTTGCACTTCTTAACTCCGCCTGCACTTTTTGCAATTTTTCACTGTTTCGACCGTGCAACAGCACCTGATGACCAAGTGACAACAGCATTTTTGCCGTTTCATAGCCAATACCGTCAGTGGCCCCTGTGACTAAAATTGATTTCTGCATGTTTGTTTTTCCTAATATCAAAGTTCCAGTAAAATATCTTTTGCTAAGCGTTGTTGCGCCAAAGAAATTGCCCCATGGCTAAAACGTAAATTCAACGTAACCTGATTCACCCCACTATCTTTAAAACGCCTAGTCCGCAGAACAAGCTACGCCCATAGTAACTGGCCCAGCTTGGAACATTTGGCTGTAACCCTGGTTGATACACTGCATTGGTGAGCTCGCACTCTGGCTTGGCATCATAAATTCCATCCTTCAATAACAGTGTAGTGTGTATAACAAGCCATTTTTTGACTTGTAACCAAAACAGATGACAAGCCTAACACTTGATGAATTACATGATAATGAAGCCAGAAAGGGAATCAGTTTATATAAATAATTGACAATCTATCGCCAGTTACCCATCAAAATTGTCGCTGGGAAACATTGAGATGGTTAAAAATGGTCAGCTAGGGCGATTACAAAAGTAATCCATTGGCGCTTAGTTCTCTGAGCAATAAAATACGTGAAGCACTGAAGCAGGTATGGGCCCTAGTGACGACTAACCACCGGAAGTTAAAAAAGAAATTCATACTCGAATGATCAATATTTCTTTGTTAATACGCATTTACAAGTTAACAACATTCCCTTATATTTGTTCCACAATGGGTAATTTTTAAACCGTTCTTTGATTCAAGGCTGATTTAAAAACTACGACGAAATCATATATAGAAAGGCAACTCACTATGTCACGTAGAAAGAAGTTCAGCGGTGTGCAACTTAAGTCACTTCGTAAAGAGGCTGGATACACTCAAGGCGAACTTGCTTTGCGAGTGGGCATTAGCCGAGAAACCGTTTCTGCTATTGAGAACGAAAAACCTGAAACCATGAACAGTATAGGCGTTGAGGTGATAAGCAAATGGTGGGCGGTATGTAGGCAAAAGGCTTCAGAACAAACTCGCGAATCATTTTTTTCAACCGTTATGGATTATTTCGGTTTTAATCATACCTGATGTTAATTCGCGCCTACTCACCCAAGATAATAACGGCCCTCTTTGGAGGGCTTTTTATCGCCGCGGGTATTTTAACCTTTGGTAATGCTCTCATTTTCGACCGTCTATTTCTTGGCATATTGTTATTTACTGGGTTTGTTTGCCGGAAAGATATAAACGTATTAGGTATTATTATAATACTTGCAGCAATTAGGGTTCTAGAGGAGTTTTTATGGTTCCTTTTTACCGATCAGCTGTATAATCATTGGATATCAAAATTCGTCTATTTAGTTTTACTTTTTTCTATCTATAAATTTTGGTTTGATAAAATGAGTAAGGTTTCTTTAGTTATTCTGCTAATTTGTGTATTAGCAGAAATATACTGGGTGATGATTGGATATAGTGTCACCCCAGCTATATATTGGTATGCGGCATTAGTTGTGCTAAGTCTACTAACGCGGCACTTTCTCTTTTCACGTATTCAAATCACTGAACAGTTCACAATACAAACAGGTAAATCGATAAATTTGGATTGGTATATATATCAGATAACTAGAATGTATATATTCATAGAAGGCCTAAATATATTTGAATATATATTAAGACATGTATTCTCATTAAAAAACATGCAAATCATCTACCACATCTACCCTTATATTATGCAATCTCTTGCTACATTTACTTTGTGGATCGTTTTTAATGAAGCTAATAAGCTATTCAAAGAGAAATTAATACGAGCATAAAGTTAAAAATTACTAAAGTGTTTTAGTGATGTACCATCTAATTTCTTAATGTAATAACTAAGGAATTAAATATGAAATTAGCACTATCAACTTTGCTTGTAATCTCTCTCTCAACTACTTGTTTTATCGATAATAATTCAATTGACGACAGTGTATTGGTAAAAAAATCTAAGG
>NZ_BAER01000066.1 GCF_000315055.1 Paraglaciecola polaris LMG 21857
AGTTGATGTTAATCAATTGGTTTATCCTGAATCGATTACCCAAGACAGCTTAGTATATTCATTGATGCTAAAAACACCGTCTGAATTGGCAAGGTTAACGCAGTCTGTAGCTAAGCTTGGCTATAACATTCATCAGGAAGTGCCGCTATTTAGCAATAATCATTCTTTCACTCATGGATCAATTGGACTCTTTTTAATACCGGATAATATCGACATTGCGGCATTTCAGGCACAGCAAAGCGTCATCGGACGTTACTACAGTAAGCAATGTGCAGTTGACACACAACTGACTTTGTCACCGGATAAAAGCTACTCACTTATAAACGCAGACGGGCAGGGGCTGATTTCAGGTTTTTGGACCGTGACGCAATACCCTTATATTCAATTGAGCGGACCCAAAAAGCATCCTTGGGTTGCCCCCTACGAAGTCGAAGTGCGAGAGGAGGTAGAGTATTCCGTTCCTGTCGTCAACATCTACTTGATGCCACTAAGTGATTATAAGCGCTTTAACCAGTGTCAATTTTACAAAGGCACAGTGCGCTAATCCCGTGTATTAAACGGGGCTAATTGCCCGTTCAAATCTATCTACTTCAACTTATCATATTCAAAGTGTTTTTCTGCGTCCCTTGCCTGCGCTACCGTTGACGGCAAAATGTGCTATTATGCGCGCCCTAAAATCCCCATAAATTTCAGATAATCTCTTGTATGCTAGAAAATATTAAAATCGTGTTGGTTAACACGTCTCATACCGGCAATATTGGCTCAACGGCGCGAGCTATGAAGACTATGGGGCTCAGTCAATTGATATTGGTTGATCCGATAACTCCACCTGATGGGAAATCCAGTGCCCTTGCTGCCGGTGCTGGGGATGTATTGGCCAACGCTAAAATTGTTTCTAGCGTGGCCGAAGCCGTCGCTGATTGTGGTTTAGTGGTGGGAACTAGCGCACGCTCGCGCACCTTATCTTGGCCTATGTTAGAGCCTCGTGAATGTGGAGAAAAATTGGTAGCCGAAGTGCCAAATTACCCCGTTGCGTTAGTGTTTGGCCGGGAGAATAATGGCTTAAGTAATGAGGAGTTACAGCAGTGTCATTTCCATGTGTGTATTCCCGCAAATCCTGAGTACAGCTCATTAAACTTAGCGGCTGCAGTACAAACGTTATGTTATGAAATTCGTATGGCGTATTTGGGACTAACTCGTCAGGAGCAATCGCAGGGCGAGTATCCTTTAGCGAAAGATCTTGAAGGCTTTTATAGCCATTTGGAACAAACCCTTTATAAAACGAATTTCATCATTCCCCAACATCCGGGTATGGTCATGAGCAAATTACGTCGTCTGTTCAATCGAGCGCGCCCGGAAACACAAGAGCTGAATATACTACGCGGGATTTTGGCTTCCATTGAAAAGACCAGCAAAGACACTAAATAATTATGTTTGAGCGTATTAAAGAAGATATTGAAAGCGTATTTCATCGCGACCCAGCTGCACGTAATCGCTTTGAGATCATGACCAACTATCCAGGTCTGCACGCTATTTGGATACATCGTTTGAGCCATCGCTTGTGGAATGCGAATTGGAAATGGCTTGCTCGTAGTTTATCGACCTTTTCTCGCTGGGCGACCGGTGTAGAGATCCATCCCGGTGCAAAACTAGGACGTCGCTTTTTTATCGACCATGGCATGGGTGTGGTCATCGGTGAAACAGCCGAGATAGGTGACAATGTCACGCTTTATCACGGTGTGACCTTAGGTGGTACATCTTGGACTCCAGGTAAGCGCCATCCAACCTTAAAAGATAATGTGGTTATCGGTGCGGGGGCGAAAATTCTAGGTCCTATTACCATGCATCAAGGCGTCAAAGTCGGATCGAATTCTGTTGTGGTCAAAGACGCACCAGCAGGGGCTACAGTGGTAGGTATCCCCGGACGCATTGTTATGCCAGTGGCTAAGACCGAAGAAAACGGCCATCGAGCGAAAATAGCGCGTAGATATGGTTTTGACGCTTATGCGATTTCAAGTGAAAACCCTGACCCAGTGGCAAATGCCATTGGGCTCATGCTGGACCATGTACACCTTATTGACACTAAAGTTGAAGAAATGTGCAAAGAGATCAATAACATGGGCGGAAGTGTTTGTGGTAAATCTTTACCAACCCTTGAAATTGATAGTTTTGATGAGCATTTAACAACTGCTGAAAAAGAGTCTGCTAAGGCCTCATTCGACCCGCAAATTTGATGTTTATCGGCTGAACAGTGAATTTGTATCAAGGTGTAATACTTGACTAAAACAGTAGGATAAATACTTGACTAAAATAGTAGGATAAATACTTGACTAAAATAGTCGGGTTTGGGACAATAGCTACAAGTTTTTAGCTAGGTGTTCAGTATGAAATTAACTTCTAAAGGTCGTTACGCTGTTACAGCAATGTTGGATGTAGCTTTACATTCACAGCGCGGTCCCGTGTCGTTAGCAGATATATCTGAACGCCAAGAAATATCGTTATCTTATTTAGAGCAACTTTTTTCACGTTTGCGTCGAGAGAAATTAGTGGATAGTGTCCGTGGCCCAGGTGGCGGATACAAGCTTGGACGTGAGCCGGGCGATATTCCTATCGGTGAAGTCATACGAGCGGTAGATGAGTCTGTGGATGCGACTCGTTGTCAAGGACAGTCCGATTGCCAAGGTGGTGAGCGTTGTTTGACACACAGTTTGTGGCAAGATTTGAGTGAGCGTATCAGCCTTTTTCTTAACGGTATCACCCTTGGTGAACTCATGGCACAACATGACGTGAAAATAGTGGCAGACAGACAAGATAAAACGAAACATCTTAATTATATTGCCAGCAACGAAATTGAAGTGAGCTTGCAGTAAATAAGCGGAGTAGACAATGAGCGACATCAAATTACCAATTTATTTAGATTATTCGTCAACCACCCCGGTTGACCCTCGCGTTGCTGCCAAAATGGCAGAATGTTTAACCAACGAAGGCAACTTTGGTAATCCTGCGTCTCGTTCACACCGTTTCGGCTGGGTAGCAGAAGAAGCTGTTGACGTAGCACGTAATCAAATCGCTGATTTGATCAACGCTGATCCACGTGAAATTGTTTTTACCTCAGGTGCGACTGAATCAAATAACTTGGCGATAAAAGGTGCAGCGCATTTTTATGGTAAAAAAGGTAAACACCTTATTACCGTGAAAACTGAACATAAAGCGGTGCTCGATACTTGCCGTCAATTAGAGCGTGAAGGGTTTGAAGTAACCTATTTAGACCCTGAGCCTAATGGTTTAGTGGATATTGAAAAATTCACTGCGGCCATTCGCCCTGACACTATTCTTGCCACTGTTATGCATGTGAATAATGAAATTGGCGTGATCCAAGACATTGCTGCATTAGGCGAAGTCTGCCGAGAACGCAAAGTATTGTTCCATGTTGACGCTGCGCAAAGTACTGGCAAAGTGGCCATTGATTTACAAAACCTGAAAGTCGATATGATGTCGTTTTCTGCGCATAAATCATACGGTCCAAAAGGTATAGGTGCCCTTTACGTCAGCCGTAAGCCTCGGGTACGTTTAGAAGCACAAATGCACGGTGGCGGTCATGAACGTGGTATGCGTTCAGGCACGATGGCGACGCATCAAATCGTCGGTATGGGTGAAGCGTTCCACTTGGCTAAAGTGGAAATGGCCACTGAAAACGACCGCATTTTAATGTTACGTAATCGTTTGTGGGACGGTATTAAAGATATTGAAGCGGTTTATATCAATGGCGATATCGAACAACGTGTAGCGGCTAATCTGAATGTTAGTTTTGCCTTCGTTGAAGGTGAGTCATTAATTATGGCGCTTAAAGACATGGCTGTATCGTCAGGCTCAGCTTGTACTTCTGCTAGTTTAGAGCCGTCTTATGTACTGCGAGCATTGGGTTTGAATGACGAACTTGCGCATAGCTCGATTCGCTTCACGATTGGCCGTTTTACCACTGAAGCTGAAATTGACCATGTTATTAGTGTTGTACGAAACGCGATTGATAAATTACGTGATATGTCTCCGTTGTGGGATATGTACAAAGAAGGTATCGATTTAAATACTGTTGAGTGGGCACATCACTAAGTATTTAAAGTAACAATAGAATTTACAGTAAGGCGAAAGCCTTCACAAATGAGGTAACCATCATGGCTTACAGCGAAAAAGTAATCGATCACTATGAAAATCCACGTAACGTGGGCGGCTTTGACAAGAACGACCCTAGCATTGCAACCGGTATGGTTGGCGCACCAGCATGTGGTGACGTAATGAAGTTGCAATTGAAGATTGGTGCTAACGGCATTATCGAAGACGCGAAGTTCAAAACCTATGGTTGTGGTTCAGCAATTGCGTCGAGCTCATTAGTGACTGAGTGGGTTAAAGGTAAATCTATTGACGATGCAGTCAAAATTTCAAATACCGACATCGCTGAAGAGCTTGCTTTACCGCCGGTTAAGATCCACTGCTCTATTTTGGCTGAAGATGCCATTAAAGCTGCAGTAGCGGATTACAAAAAGAAAAATCAGTAAACGTTTAAGAAAAAGGAGACCATTGTGGGGATTAAAATTTCTGAGGCTGCGGCACAACGAGCATCTAGCTTTCTGCAAAACAGAGGCTCGGGGCTAGGCCTGCGCTTAGGAGTGAAAACCACAGGTTGCTCTGGCTTAGCGTATGTTTTGGAGTTTGTTGACGAGCTTAATGAGGATGATCATGTTTTCGAAGATAATGGCGTTAAAATCATTATCGATGGAAAAAGCTTGGTATACCTTGATGGCACGGAATTAGATTTTGCCAAAGAAGGCTTAAATGAAGGATTCCAGTTTAACAATCCCAATGCAAACGGCGAGTGTGGTTGCGGCGAAAGTTTCAACGTATAGAGTTCTAAAGCAGGCGTAATAGCCTGCTTTATTTTACCCGTGCATCGCACTGGCGTATCACGATGTAAATCAGCCTCGCTATTTACTTATTCACAGGCCAAACCCAAAAGACGCTGACTGATATGAATTATTTCGCGCTATTCAATTTAACGCCTTCATTTGTCATTGATACCACAGCTTTAGCAGCGAGTTATCAACAACTACAGAAACTTACTCATCCTGATAAATTTGCCACAGCCAGCGAGCGTGACAAACTCATTGCTTTGCAAAAAAACGCCCAAGTAAACGATGGCTATCAAGTGCTTAAAAGGCCTCTTAGTCGTGCCGAGCATATGCTCGAATTACGTGGAGTTGAATTGCAGCACGAGCAAAAAACCATGCAAGATGGCACTTTTTTGATGCAGCAAATGGAATGGCGTGAGCAGCTTGATGATGCTCAGCATGCTGTTGACCCATTAATCGCATTAGAAGAGCTAGATGATGAGGTCGCCGGGAATAGTAAAGCCTTAATCGATGAGCTGGGTACCTTACTCGAGCAAACGAACGATGCGGCAAACGAAAGTGCGGCAAACCTTGTACGTAAACTTAAATTTTTATTTAAGTTACGTCACGAAATTGAACTCAAAGAAGACGCTCTAAGCGACTTTTGAACAAATTAAACGGTTTTTTATTATGGCATTACTTCAAATTGCAGAACCTGGCCTAAGCGCTGCCCCTCATCAGCGAAAGCTCGCAGTGGGTATTGATTTAGGTACGACGAATTCCCTAGTGGCTACCGTACGTAGTGGCCAAGCTGAAACATTAGGCGATGATAATAACCAACATCTTTTGCCTTCCGTGGTCAGTTATAAAGGCGGTAGTGTCATCGTTGGCGAGCAAGCTAAGCGTGATGCCAGTCTTGACCCGACAAATACCGTGGTATCGGTGAAGCGCTTTTTAGGGCGCAGCCTTAATGATATCCGTAGCAGTTATCCGAATTTACCTTATGATTTCGACGAGTTGAGTCCTAATTCTCCGTTGTTAAATGTCAATGGACGCCAGGTAAATCCGGTTCAAGTTTCAGCCGAAATTCTGACTGCTCTGCGTTTACGTGCCGAGCAAAGTCTAGGTGAAGAACTTAGTGGCGCCGTTGTGACTGTACCGGCTTATTTCGATGATGCTCAGCGCCAAGGCACTAAAGATGCAGCGCAATTAGCTGGGTTGAAAGTACTCCGTTTACTCAACGAACCAACTGCTGCGGCGATTGCTTATGGCCTAGACTCAGCTCAAGAAGGCGTGATTGCGGTTTATGATTTAGGTGGTGGTACCTTTGATATATCGATTTTACGCCTAAGCAAAGGGGTGTTTGAAGTATTGGCCACGGGCGGTGACTCTGCTTTAGGGGGCGACGACTTTGATCTCGCTATAGTGAGCTATTTCCGCGAGCAACTTTCCCTTGAAGGTACTTTATCAAAACGCTTACACCGCGTGTTGTTAGACAAAGCCAAATTTGCCAAAGAAACGCTTAGTGATGTTTCTTCAGCAAGCATTACGTTTCTAGATGACGAGCAACAAACAAGAGAGCTTTCAATTACCCGCGCAGCTTTCGAAGGATTAATTGCTGCTCTGGTTAAAAATACATTACGTGCATGCCGTCGTGCTCTAAAAGATGCTGAGCTCGATAAAGACGAAGTATTACAAGTGGTGATGGTTGGAGGATCGACCCGAGTCCCCTATGTACGCGAACAAGTGGGGGGCTTTTTTGACCGTGAACCCTTAACCTCAATTGATCCAGATAAAGTTGTGGCTATTGGCGCATCGATACAAGCAGATATCCTAGTCGGCAATAAACCGGATGGTGAGATGCTGTTATTGGACGTACTGCCTTTATCCTTGGGGATTGAAACCATGGGGGGATTGGTAGAAAAGATTATTCATCGTAATACCACTATACCTGTCGCCAAAGCACAGGAGTTTACCACCTTCAAAGATGGGCAAACGGCCATGATGGTGCATGTACTGCAGGGTGAACGTGAATTAGTTGATGATTGCCGATCACTGGCTAAATTTACCCTACATGGCATACCGCCTATGGCCGCGGGTGCCGCACATATACGGGTAACCTTTCAAGTTGATGCTGACGGTTTACTGAATGTTATGGCCATGGAAAAGTCCAGTGGTGTGCAAGCAGAAATTCAAGTCAAGCCATCTTATGGGCTTGATGAAACACAAATTAGCGACATGCTCAAAGCGTCCATGCAAAATGCCACGGGTGATATGCAAGCGCGAATGTTAAAAGAACAGCAAGTCGAAGCCGCTCGTGTTCATGAAGCGCTACAGGCAGCATTACGCGCTGATGGCGAAGTGCTCTTGAGTGCAAGCGAGATCGACGTTATTCAAGCTAGCCTGCAGGTGCTAAACGCAGCAGGAAAGAATGATGATATCGACGACATTAAACAAGCTATTGCTGCCGCTGATGCCGCTAGCCAGATATTCGCAGAGAAACGTATGGATCACTCGATCAAAAAGGCGTTAGCCGGACATACGGTTGACAGTATTTAATTTGCGTCAGAATATAATTTTTCGATTTAAAGGAAACTAAATATGCCACAAGTGATTTTTTTACCCCATGCTGAGCTTTGTCCTGACGGAGCCGTTTTAGAAGCACCAAGTGGTACTACCGTACTTGATGTAGCACTAAAAAATGGGATCGGTATTGAACATGCCTGCGAGAAGTCTTGTGCGTGTACGACTTGTCATATAATTGTACGAGAAGGCATGGATTCACTTGATGAAAGCGATGAGCTTGAAGATGATATGCTAGACAAGGCGTGGGGCTTAGAGCCTGATTCACGTTTAGGTTGCCAAGCGGTCATAAAAGATGAAGATTTGGTCGTTGAGATACCGCGCTACACAGTCAACCAAGTGAGCGAAGGCCACTAAGACTAAGTGAAGCAAAAAGGATTTAATAAAAACCAGCTGCGGCTGGTTTTTTTATGCGCCTAATAGTAGTTGTTACTTGCCGGCAATAAGACTGTACATAAAAACAGTTGTTGTGCTATATTTTGTACAGATACGCAATTGAGGATACAAATATGGCCATTATTACTAGATACGTCGTTGAGCATAAAGGGGTTGAAAAGTTTGTGACCGCAGATAAAAAAGAAGCCGACAAGTACGACAAGATGTTAGAGGTAGCGGATAACTTAGCGGAATATATCGAAGCTAAGGGCATGAAGTTTGAACCTAACGTATTAGAAGATTTGGCCATCATGCTGTCTAAAAACAAAGATGCCCTTGGCAAGTTATTTAAAGGTACTGAAGCCAAATCAGTGTTGTCTGACGAAAAAGCAGATGTGGTTGCACTAGGTAAAAAGAAAGCCTAACACTGAAGTGTCAAACTCATACTGTAAAAAGGCGACCTGTTAAGTCGCCTTTTAGCGTTTGACGCTGCTCTTACTAAACGGTTGTCGCTCTTTAGTCATTAACTGGCCTTTTTAAATCTGTCTTTTTTAAGCAAAATATTGTCGTTTTTAAGCTCATTTGGTTGTGGCATGTAACGCGCTTTTTTCTTGGCTTTGAGTTTGTGAATATCAGCCAGAACTAAGCCATCGATACAATTCCCAAAGTCGGCATCAATATTAAAGTCTAAAAAGTGAATACCACCATCATCATAAGTTTCTGTGTATTGCTTATACAAGGTGGGTACGGATACCCCCATATTTGCCAGCATGTGTTTAAGTAAGGTGAAGTCTTTTTTGTAATCTGAGCCGCCAAATGTAACCGCTAAATTATTTGGCAAGGAATATGGGGTTTTTGAAGTCGCTATGCTATCTGAGTGGGTGAAATAGAGACGATAGAATTGTACCAGTAAGTCCTTAGCGGCCTTCGGGTAGGTGTCGCTCAAGGATACTGGGCCAAATAGGTAGCGATAATCCGGGTGGCGTTGTAGAAATGCTCCAATTCCATACCATAAATAATCTAGGCTGCGCTTACCCCAGTACCTAGGCTGTACAAAACTGCGCCCTAACTCTAGACCTTGTGCAAAATACGGCTGCATAGATTCAGTGTAATCAAACAGAGTTGAGGAATATAGTCCTTCGACTCCAAATTGCGTTAAAAGCTTCTTTGCATCACCAAAGCGATAGGCGCCGGCAATTTCAAGATCGTCCGCATCCCACAGAATCAGGTGGAAGTAATGTGTATCGTACTGATCTATATCTCGTCGGCGATTACTGCCCTCACCAACGGCGCGAAAGGCAATCTCTCGGAGGCGTCCGATTTCACGCATGATGGGAGAGCTACCACTGTACTGATATAGATAAATCGCTTTGCCGTCTGTCGTTGTCCCTAGATACTCGCAGTCGTGTTTAATCGTTCGACTAAGTTCTGTGCGGTTTTCAGGCAAAGCGATGGCTTTTTGGGTGGCAAAAATGCCTTCTTTTCCCATGCCAATCCGATAAAGGTGTTTTTTCAACAAGCGTACTTGCTGCAAACGGTTAATTTTATCGTTGGCATAAGATTCGAACGGAATGATTTCACCAATACGCATAGGCAAATGTCTACGCTTCTGTTTAAACATCTCGGTAACGAGCATCATCGATGCTAACGGCTTATAAAGCATGGATAAACCGTAAAATAATGGCGAGTTTTTGGCATCGATGAACACAGGAATAATCGGGGCTTTTGCCTGACGAGCGATGCGCAGAAAACCGCTGTTCCAATGGGTATCACGGATCCCTTGAGGCCGTAAACGGGAAACTTCACCCGCAGGGAAGATTAATAGTGCGCCCTCTTGCTCTAGGTGTTGCTGAATATTGTGGATATGATCTTTTGTCGTATCACCACTCATATTATTTACGGGTAACAACATGCAGTGTAATGGGTCGATAGTCATCAGCATTTGATTGGCCACGATCTTCACGTCGGTTCTAATTTCACTTACTAGTTTGATAAGCGCCAACGCGTCTAAAGAGCCTATGGGATGGTTGGCAATAATGACCAATCGACCTCTGCTTTGGATATGTTCGCGCTCGTTGTCACGCACTGAATAACTGACATTGAAGTACTCAAGTACCTGTTCAACAAATTCTAGGCCCTGGTGATGGGGATAGCTTTGGGCGAACTCATGCATTTCTCGCTCATGAAGCAAATGACGCAGTACAAATCCTGCTGATTTAAATAGCCAAGGCTTTTGCGCTACGCTAGGGAAGTGTTTGTGTAAAACGTCGTTAACCGTAAACATATAAACTGCCGTATCTGCTTTTATTCGACCTCATACTAGCTGTGCTATGTGACGCTTTAGCGCCAATATGATGGCAATTTGATTACACTCTTTGCATTATTGCTAATGACATTATGCTGCTTTTTTCTGCCCCCTTGCTTTACTCATTCTCAAATTGAACAGGTTGTTGGCATGAGAGGTTTGTGTCCAATAGATTAATTTTATCTCGCCACAGGGCAATTCGGTCAAGGCTGAACAGTTCTCGATCCAATCACCATCGTTATAGTATTTTTTCCCACTAATATCCGCCACTTCCGGATGGTGAATGTGCCCACAAACCACCCCGTCTACGCCCATGTTAATTGCTCGGTTAATGCAGGCATACTTGTATCGGGTAATGGCTTTATTCGCTCCTTTGATATGACTTTTCAGGTATCCTGCTAGAGACCAATAGGGAAACTTCAACATTGCTCTAGCGCGGTTGTACCAACGATTAATAAACAGCAGTAGATCGTATGCTTTATCGCCTATCCATGATTGCAAAGGCCCAAAACAGACTGCTTGATCAAATTGGTCGCCGTGCAGTACTAATAACTTTTTACCGTCAGCTGTGGTGTGGATCATTTCCCTTGCGATTTCAATTTCGCCAAAGGTGATACCGTCATATTTTTGCAGAGGGGCGTCGTGGTTACCCGGTAAGAAGATAACGCGGGATCCTTCCTTAGATAAACTCATGAGCTTATGCAGTACTTGATTATGGCTCTCAGGCCAGCGGAATTGTTTGCTCATTGCCCACATGTCTATAATGTCGCCAACTAAGTATAAGGTATCGATGGTAGAGTGATTAAGGAAGTCGAGTAAGTACTCGGCTTTACAGTCTGTGTTGCCCAAGTGGATATCCGATAACCAAACCGTACGGTAATGTGCGCGGTAAACAAAAGCGTTGTTCATATTACTCACCTTTAACTGTTTAAGCTAAGGCTATGAGCCTAGCTTTACAGTAAGGTGAAGGTAATTTGAAACTATGATGACAGTGAGCTTTTACGACTTTTACGACATAGTGCCGAGAAAGCTCATGTGTTAACTCGGTCGATTAATCGAGTGTTGCGGCTAATCTTTTTTTGAGTTCCACTTCCTGATTTTGGGTTAAAGCCTTATTGTCACTGTTGCTGACAATAAACAAATCCTCCGCTCGCTCACCAATAGTGGCAATTTTTGCCATTCTTAAAGAAAATTCCATCTCTACCAACAAATTACCTACTTTTGCTAAAAGCCCAGGTGCGTCCAATGCTTCCAGTTCCACTAAGGTGACATCAGGTTGGTTGGAATAAAAACGTACCTTGGTCGGCACATCCAGCTGTTTCATTTGCCGAGACATCTTGCGCCGGTTTTGATGTTCAATACCGGGCTTACTCAATTGACTGGTAACAGCATCTTTGAGACTTGCCAAGCGACTGGTTGAATTAATTCTATCGCCGTTTTGCTCAAGAATAATAAAGCTATCAAAAACATAACCATCGTTGGTTTTCATAATTTGGGCATCATGGATAGAACAGTTTCGGCTATCCAAAACAGAGGCAACTTGGGCAAACAGGTTGATTTTATCTTTGCCGTACACTAACAACTCAGTGCCTGATTTAGCGGTATGTTCATTGGCATCAACCAATAAAAAATCATCCGTCATAGGATGTGCAGCCAATATAACCCCTGCATGCCAAGCTATTTGCTCGGGTTTAAAACGCACGAAATAATCGTCTCTTAAGCGTTTCCAAAACTGTTCGATCTGGCTTTCATTAACGCCGCGACCCATTAACAGCTTTCGGGCTTTAGCTTGGTGATCGTCAATGCGATCTTGTAAGGCAACTTTGCACTCTGAACCGTTATCTAAGGCTTTTTGGGTAAGCAAATAGAGTTCGCGTAATAATGTTGCTTTCCAGTCGTTCCATAGATTGTCGTTAGTGGCGCGGATATCTGCCAAGGTTAACGCGTACAAGTGATTTAAGTGATTATGGGTGCGTACATTGCTGGCAAATTCATTGATCACACTGGGGTCATATATATCTCTGCGCTGGGCGATAACAGACATCAACAAATGGCTTTCCACTAACCAAGCTATGAGCTCGGCATCTTTGTCATTGATATTATGCATTACGCAAAACTCAGCTACATCCTGTGCACCGAGTTTTGAGTGATCGCCGTTGCGGCCCTTACCTATGTCATGAAAAATGGCTGCTATGTATAACAATTCTGGTTTGTCGAGATTGCGCACAATACGACTGCAACGAGGAAATTGAGGATTTCCTTGGCTGTATTGATAAACATGTTTGACCAATCTATGGGTATGTTCATCAACGGTGTAAGCATGGAACAGATCGAACTGCATCATACCGACGATATGATCCCATTGGGGTAGATAAGATTGCAGGATCCCGTGTTTGTGCATGATATCCCAGGCTAAACCGAAAAAGTCAGGATGCTGCATTAGCTCAATAAACAAACTTCGACATTGGGCTTTTTCGCAGTAATACTGGCTGTGGAATTTACGCCGAGCGTACCGCAATTGACGTAATACGCTGGAATGCAGCCCTTCTACTTGGGGGGTATCAGCGATCAGTAACAAACACTGCAGAATATCTTCAGGTTGGGTAAACACATTATCGTGTCGAGTCGCCAGTAAACCATCTGCAATCTCAAAGCTGGGATTGATGATACTTTTATTTTTAACTTTTATTTGCAAGACGTCGTGACCGAAACGTTGCAATAACATCTCATTTAATTCGCTTATTCGGCGCACGGTTCTAAAAAAAGATTTCATCATGCGTTCAACTGACGCTTTGCCATCGTCGCCATAACCCAGGCGGCTAGCAACATCATTTTGGTAATCAAATAACAAGCGATTTTCACTGCGCTGGGCTTGCAGGTGCAGGGTAAAACGAATGCGCCAAAGGTTTGAACGACACTCAAGCAATTCTTGAAATTCTTGCTCGGTAAAGTAACCCCGTTCTACGAGCTCTGTACCTTTTAAAACCCTGAAGTGCTTTTTGGCAATCCAACCAATATTTTGGATATCCCGCAAGCAACCTGGGCTCTCTTTGACGTTAGGTTCAAGATTGTAAGAGGTACCTTTGAATTTGGAGTGACGGATCTGTTGTTCTTTAGATTTGGCAATAAAAAAGTCTTTACTGGTCCAGTAACCTCGGCCATGTAGCTTTTTATTTAGGGCTAAAAAAGTATCTTGATTACCGGTGAGCAATCTTGCTTCAACCAGGTTTGTGGCAATGGTCACATCACCCCTCGCAAGCGAAACCGTTTCTTTTATGGTGCGCACAGACTGACCAATATCCAATCCAATATCCCACAAAAACGTGATGAATTGACCGATTGTATCTTGCTGTGCCTGAGATAAGGCGCTGGGGCTGAGCAATAACAAGTCAATGTCGGAGTATGGTTGTAGCTGTCCTCTGCCATATCCGCCAACGGCTACCAAGGCAATTTTACTTTCTTTGTGTAGTTCAAGGAGTTGCCATGCATGGCACAATAAAGCATCCACAAAGGTTGCGCGGCCTAATACTAGGCTGTCGACATCGACGCGGGGAAACTCGCTTTCTAACCAGAGGTAATTATCACTGATACAAGCTTTAAATGCTGGAATGTCGTCGGTGGATTGAATAAGGTGAATTTTATTAATTAAGGTTTGCAAAGACAAGATACGTTCCTTTATTCAATGTAATGACGATTTTATGTGGAATAGAGCTCGCTTAAGGTTTATCTATTTACTGAGCGATGACAAATAACTAATTCCGGTAAGAACTAATTATTTATCATAAGCTTAGATATTTGTAGCTAGGAAATGCTTAGTGATTGATAACGCGTTCAATTTCTTCATCATCTCTGAGGGTAAGAATTTCAACCCCAGTTTCGGTGACCAATAAGGTGTGTTCCCATTGGGCACTCAAGCTGCGATCTTTCGTGACTACGGTCCAGTCATCCGGCAATACTTTCGAGTGGCGTTTACCCGCATTGATCATTGGCTCTATGGTAAAACACATGCCTTCTTCTAATACTTCGCCAGTATTTGGCTTACCATAATGCACCACTTGCGGTTCTTCATGGAAATTAGCACCAATTCCATGTCCGCAGTATTCACGCACTATCGAATAGTTGTGGCCTTCAGCATGTTGTTGAATAGCGTGACCTATATCACCTAATCGCGCTCCAGGTTTGACCATCTTAATACCAATGTACAACGCCTCTTGGGTGATGCGGATTAAGCGTTCAGTCATGATGCTAGGTTTACCTACGACAAACATTTTTGAAGTATCACCGTGATACCCGTCTTTGATTACCGTGACATCAATATTAACACTGTCACCTTCTTTCAATTTTTTGTCTGCCGGAATACCATGACAAATAACATGGTTAACGGAAGTACAAATTGATTTTGGGAATGGCGGATTACCGTAATTTAATGGGGCAGGGATGGCCTGCTGCTCATTAACAATGTAATCATGACAAAGTTGATTAAGTTCATCTGTGGTCACGCCTTTTTTCACATGGGGACCAATCATCTGTAATACATCTGCTGCAAGTCGCCCGGCAACGCGCATTTTTTCAATTTCGAGTGCGGTTTTGATAGTAGCTGGCAAAGCAATGTCCTAATTTTTCGGGTCTTTATTAATGTGGATATATCTTAACTTTTCAAGGCGCTGGTGTATAGCGCCTATACACAAACTTGAATTTAGTGCTCTGTCGTGATATAAAGCGCCCCGCTGAAACAGCTGTTCGATGTATTGTTCTTTTTGAGCCAGTCATTAAATGGTTATTTACAGCGACTAACTTTATTTTATAACACACATACATCGACACAGTTTTCGGGGTGTTTGTGCAAGATTCGTCTGCACAGATCGAGAGCTGGGATGTATGGAGGCCTAACCCCATATTAAGGAAACTAATATAATGGCAAATGTATCAATGCGCGACATGCTTCAAGCCGGCGTTCACTTCGGTCACCAAACACGTTACTGGAATCCAAAAATGAAACCTTTCATCTTTGGCTCACGTAATAAAGTTCACATCATTAACTTAGAAAAAACGGTTCCGTTATTCAACAATGCGTTGAACTACATCGGCGGTGTTGCTTCTAAGAAAGGTAAAATCCTTTTTGTTGGTACTAAACGTGCAGCAAGTGATGCGGTTCGTGACGCAGCAATCAAATGTGACCAATTCTACGTTAACAAACGTTGGTTGGGCGGCATGTTGACTAACTGGAAAACAGTTCGTCAATCAATTAAGCGTTTAAAAGATCTTGAACAACAAAGCCAAGACGGTACGTTCGACAAAATCACTAAAAAAGAAGTGCTTATGTTACAACGTGAAATGGCTAAGCTAGAAAACAGCTTGGGCGGGATCAAAAACATGGGTGGTCTTCCAGACTGTCTTTTCGTTGTTGATGCTGATCACGAGCACATTGCGATTACCGAAGCGCGTAACCTTGGTATTCCAGTTGTTTCTATCGTCGACACTAACTCAAATCCAGATGGTGTTGATTACATCATTCCTGGTAACGATGATGCGATCCGTGCAGTTCAACTTTACTTGAACACTGCTGCTGACGCCGTTATCGAAGGTCGTGAGAAGAACATTGAAGTACAGGCTGAAGAAGGTGAGTTTGTTGAAGCTGCTGAGTAATCAGTTTCTTTAATATACCTATTGAGTCAGTCTGTTAATGCACACATGTGCATGACACGAAAATTTAACAGGGGCTGATGCCCCTGTTTTTTAATCCTAATTTAAGTACATATTATTGCTGAGGAAACGACAATGGCAGTGACAGCAGCCCTAGTTAAAGAATTACGCGAGCGTACCGCTGCAGGTATGTTGGATTGTAAAAATGCACTCGTTGAAACAGACGGTGACATTGAGCTTGCAATCGAAAATATGCGTAAGAACGGTCAAGCAAAAGCCGCTAAAAAAGCAGGTCGTATCGCCGCTGAAGGCGTTATTTTGACCAAAGTTGCTAACGGCGTAGCAACAATGATTGAATTGAACAGTGAAACTGACTTTGTTGCCCGTGATGAAGGCTTCGTAGCCTTTGGTAGCAAATTGATCGAAGTCGCTTCCGCGAACAAAATCAATGACATTGAAACGTTGAATGATTCAGTTATCGATGGCGTTAAAGTAAGTGATGCTCGTGATACTTTAGTTGCTAAAATCGGTGAGAACATTTCTCCACGTCGTGTTGTTTCGGTTGAAGGTGATAACCTTGGCGCATACGTACACAGCGCACGAATTGGCGTTATCGCTATCCTTAAAGGTGGCGACGAAGAGTTAGCAAAAGATATTGCTATGCACGTAGCGGCAGCTAACCCTCAGTTTGTTAAGCCGACTGATGTACCAGCTGAAGTTGTTGCAAAAGAAAAAGAAATTCAACTTGATATCGCGATGCAATCAGGCAAGCCTGCTGAAATCGCAGAGAAGATGGTTTCTGGTCGTATGAACAAGTTCACTTCTGAAGTTAGCTTAACTGGCCAGCCATTCATCAAAGATCCTTCTATGACGGTTGCGCAATTGCTTAAAGCTAAGAATGCAGACGTTATCAACTTCGTACGTTTCGAAGTTGGTGAAGGCATTGAGAAGAAAGAAGAAGATTTTGCGGCTGAAGTTGCTGCACAAATGGCCGCTGCTAAGAAATAATTGCGCCATTTGCTTTTGCGTAAAGCTAATGTCATATAAACTACTGGCACCTCAAATTGAGGTGCCTTTTTATATGTGGACCAAGCAGTATAACGGCACGTGCACTGAGATTCGGTATACTTAGACTTATTTAAGTCGATACTTTTTGTTCTACATACAGAATTTTTCGACCGTAGAACCCGCTGAAGTTAGTGTCCGTATGCCATGAAGCATATTGTTATACCGAGTGTTATTTTGACCCCCATTATTCGTTAAATAAGGAATAGCCTGCCGATGAGTACAACACCTAAACATGCCTATCGAAGAATTTTATTGAAGCTAAGTGGCGAAGCCTTAATGGGCGAAGAAGGCTTTGGAATTGATCCGAAAGTGCTTGAGCGCATGGCTCAGGAAATCAAAGAGTTGGTCGAACTTGGCATCCAAGTGGGTTTAGTGATAGGCGGCGGTAACTTATTCCGTGGTGAAGGCCTCGCTAAAGCCGGCATGAATCGCGTCGTTGGTGATCACATGGGCATGCTTGCTACTGTAATGAATGGCTTAGCGATGCGTGATGCATTACACCGAGCATTCGTAAATGCACGTTTGATGTCAGCCATTCCCTTAAATGGCGTATGTGACGCTTACAACTGGGCTGAAGCCATTAGTTTATTGAAATCTGGTCGAGTGGTTATTTTCGCCGCGGGCACAGGCAATCCCTTTTTCACTACCGATTCAGCCGCATGTTTACGTGGTATCGAAATCGAAGCTGATGCCGTACTCAAAGGCACAAAAGTAGATGGCGTGTATGACTCCGATCCAGCTAAAAACCCAGACGCTGTGTTATATAAACGATTGTCTTACACCGAAGTGTTAGATAAAGAATTAAAAGTGATGGACTTAGCGGCATTCACCTTAGCGCGGGATCACAATATTCCTATCAGGGTTTTCAATATGAATACACCTGGTTGCTTACGTTCAGTCGTGCTAGGTGACGATGTTGGTACCGTAATTTGCCATCCAGAAAAACAAGATAATTAATTAGGAAGACATTTTATGATTGATGAAATCAATGTAGATGCGCGTCAGCGCATGGAAAAAAGCATTCTTGCGTTGCGTGGTCAGTTTACCAAAATTCGTACAGGGCGCGCGCATCCTAGTTTGCTAGACAGCATTATGGTGCCTTATTACGGAGCACCAACGCCTCTCAAGCAGCTTGCTAATGTGATTGCAGAAGACTCTCGCACCTTAGCGCTAACTGTGTTTGATAAGAGTGCCGCACAGGCTGTTGAAAAAGCCATTATGCAATCTGATCTAGGTTTAAACCCTATGAGTGCAGGTACAGTTATTCGCATTCCTATGCCAGCGCTGACGGAAGAACGTCGTAAAAACTTGATCCGTGTTGTGCGCGGTGAAGCTGAGGGTGGCCGAGTGGCTGTGCGTAATATTCGCCGAGATGCGAATGGCGACCTCAAAGAATTACTAAAAGAAAAAGAAATCAGTGAGGATGATGCTCATCGTGGTGAAGAGGCAATTCAAAAGCTGACGGATGAGTTTGTGAAGCAAATAGATGACATTCTGGCGGCAAAAGAAACAGAGTTAATGGAAGTATAGTGGTTGCCTGAAAAATGAATTCAGAATTACAACTTACTAATAAACTCGTGCCACAGCACGTTGCGATTATCATGGATGGCAACGGGCGGTGGGCAAAAAAGAAAGGCAAAATTCGCACCTTTGGACACCGAGCTGGGGTCAAAGGGGTGCGTGCGTCGGTTTCTTTTTCTCTTAAAAATAAAATTAAAGTGTTAACGCTATTTGCTTTTAGCAGTGAAAATTGGAATCGCCCTCAAGAAGAAGTGGGTGTGCTGATGGAACTGTTCAAAATGGTATTGAGCAGTGAAGTGAAAAAACTGCACAAAAATAACGTTAGACTTCGGGTTATTGGCGACACCAGTCGATTTGATAAAAAGCTGGTGGAGCAGATCCATGAAGCTGAGTCACTGACCGCTAAAAACGATGGGTTAGTGTTGAACATCGCTGCTAACTATGGCGGGCGGTGGGATATCGTTAATGCAACACGAGTATTAGCTGAGCAGGTTAAAGCAGGTACGTTGGATAGCAATGATATTGATGAAGCACTGTTCAATCGCTTTACTTGCTGCACTGACTTACCTGAACTCGATTTACTTATTCGTACCGGCGGTGAAACGCGTATTAGCAATTTCCTTTTATGGCAAGTTGCTTACGCGGAGCTGTATTTTACCGATACTTATTGGCCGGATTTTAACGAAGATGCATTTCAACTTGCTATCGATAATTTTGCCGATAGACAACGTCGTTACGGGATGACGGGCGAACAGGTTAGTTAATGGCTGATCTGTTTGTGGTTATCGCCACTTCTGTTTCTGAGGGTTCACTATGTTGAAAGAACGCATTCTCACTGCACTGGTGTTAGCGCCGCTGGTACTGTGTGCGATTTTATTTTTACCTATGCTAGGTTTCGAAATTGCCATGATTGGTGTATTAGGTCTCGGAGCTTGGGAATGGGCTAACATGTCTGGCTTTGTGACACGTCAAACTAAAGCGATTTATACCTTTATTATTGTCGCAATATGTAGCTATTTTACGTTTGCTATCGACGTGGAAAGTATTTGGTATCAAGGTCAATTAAACAGTCTTTATCATTATATTTTGGGTATCGCGGCCTTGTGGTGGTTCGTCTCCTTTTTAATGATAATTGCCTATCCTCGTTTTAGTTCGTTTTGGCGCACTCGCCGCGGGATCCAAGGTTTGTTTGGCGTGTTAACGCTGATACCCACTTGGGTTGCGATAGTATCACTGCGTACTAGTTTATACGACGTTGACAGCTTTTACGGTGCATCGCTTATTTTTTATGTGTTAGGTATTGTGTGGGCCGCAGATATTGGCGCATTTTTTGTTGGCGTTAAATTTGGCCGGACCAAATTGCGCCCAAAGGTTTCACCTGGCAAGACCTTTGAAGGCTTGATGGGCGGAGTCGGTGCATCATCATTGATTATTGCGTTTGCTGCGTTGCACTATGCGGTGGATCCAAGCCGTATTTGGATAAATATTCTCATCGGCGGTTTAACTGTGGCGGTTTCTGCTTTAGGTGATTTGAACGAGAGTATGTTGAAGCGTTGTGCTGGTATTAAGGACAGCGGTAATTTACTGCCAGGTCATGGTGGTATTTTAGATCGTATCGATAGCCTTACCGCAGCCTTTCCTGTCTTCGCATTTTGTTATGTATCTTGGATGGCCTAATGCAAAATGTTTGTATATTAGGTGCCACCGGCTCTATCGGACAAAACACGATTGATGTGGTGCTACGTCACCCCGAGCAATACTGTGTTTATGCCTTAACGGCCCATAACAGTATTGAAAAGTTGATTGAGCAAGCTAAGTTGTGCCAGCCGACGTTCATCGTACTCTCAGATGCAAATTGTTTTAAGCAGGCAAAACAGGCGCTGGTTAATGCCGGATTGAATACTGAGTTGTTGTGCGGTGCGCAGGCGTTAGCTGACGTGGCCAGTGCCGACGAAGTTGACATTGTTATGGCCGCCATAGTGGGCGGGGCAGGTTTATTGCCTACCATAGCAGCGGTTAAGGCAGGCAAAAAAGTCTTATTAGCCAATAAAGAGTCTTTGGTGATGTCTGGCGAATTGTTTATGAACGCGGTGCGCGAACATAATGCACAGCTTCTACCCATTGATAGTGAACACAACGCCATTTTTCAGTGTTTGCCCCATGATTATCAGTACGCGAATATGGCCGCTTCGGGGATCAGTAGTATTTTATTGACGGGCTCTGGCGGACCGTTTCGTGAAACACCATTAGCTGAGTTGAGTCGTGTTACACCAGCTCAAGCATGTGCCCATCCTAATTGGGATATGGGGCAAAAAATATCAGTCGACTCAGCCACTATGATGAACAAGGGATTAGAGTTTATCGAAGCACGGTGGTTGTTTGGTTTACAAAGTAGCGACATTCAAGTGGTACTTCATCCGCAAAGCATCATTCATTCTATGGTGCAATATTGTGATGGTTCAGTACTGGCACAAATGGGCAATCCTGACATGCGCACACCGATTGCACATGGTCTAGCCTTTCCAAATCGAATTGAATCGGGCGTTAAACCACTGGATTTTCAAACCGTGAGTAATTTTACTTTTAATCTTCCTGAGCCTGAGCGCTATCCCAATTTATACTTGGCGATTGACGCATCAAATGCTGGGCAGTACGCCACAACCGCGTTAAATGCGGCCAACGAAGTGGCGGTTGCCGCATTTCTTGCTGGCCAAATTGGCTTTACGCAAATAGCGCAAGTTAATGAGCAGTGCGTTACGCAAATGAATGGTTGTCAGCTTGACGATATTGATGCGATTGTCGCTTGGGATTTGGAGTGTCGTAATGCGGCGCAGCAGATCATTTCTGCGTATGCACGAGAGGCAAGCTAATGTTGGATTTTTTGTGGAGTTTAGGCTCCTTCGTAGTGGCATTAGGCATTTTAGTAGCGGTGCACGAGTGGGGACACTTTTGGGTTGCAAGACGCTGTGGGGTTAAAGTTGAGCGTTTTTCCATCGGCTTTGGTAAAGCCCTGTGGCGCCGTACTGATAAGCTGGGTACTGAATATGTGATCGCCGCCATACCATTAGGCGGTTATGTAAAAATGCTCGACGAACGGGTCGATGATGTACTGGAAGAAGATTTACCCCATGCTTTTAATCGCCAGCATGTTTTGAAACGGATCGCGATTATCGCTGCCGGACCCCTAACGAACTTTATTTTTGCCATATTCGCCTTGTTTGTGATGTATTTAATTGGTGTGCAGACTATCAAGCCTATGCTTGGCGATATTAAACCTGACAGCATCGCGAGTCAGGCTGGTTTAGTTCAAGGCTCTATTATCAAAAAAATAGGTGAGCGGGATACCATAGATTGGCAGGCGGTGAATCTTGAGCTGATTTCCTATATTGGCAATGACAGTTTACCGATCACAGTGTCGCTGCCTAACAGCCCGGTTAAACAAACAAGATTGTTAGATTTGAGCACTTGGCAATTTAATCCGGAGAAAGACTCCGCAATCGATAGTTTAGGACTGTCTGTGTATCGTCCTGATGTGCTAAGTATCGTAGGTTTAGTGGCTGAGAAATCGGCCGCACAACAGCTAGGGTTAAGGGTTGGTGATAAAATTCAGCAAGTAGATGGAACTACCATGCTAAATTGGGAACAAATAGTGAGCTATGTTGCAAAACGTCCCAATGCTGATGTTGTTATTACGGTATTAAGAGACGACCGTGTTGTTGAATTAAATGGCATGTTAGGCTCACGCCAAGATGGTGATAAAGAAATTGGGTATTTGGGCGTAAGCCCAACATTGGCAGCATGGCCCAAAGGGGTATTGTTTACTCACCAATATGGTCCTATTGATGCTGTCGTTCAAGCGAGCGATAAAACATGGCGTCTTATGACCCTTAGCATTGAGATGCTAGGCAAGTTAATTACCGGTGATGTATCAGTTAAAAACCTCAGTGGACCGATTTCCATTGCCCAGGGTGCTGGGATGAGTGCGAGTTCAGGATTAGTGTATTTTCTGAGCTTTTTAGCGTTAATTAGCGTCAATTTGGGAATTATTAACCTTTTACCCATTCCGGTGCTTGATGGCGGCCACTTACTCTATTATTTTATAGAGCTTTTACGTGGTCGACCCGTGCCGGACTCAGTACAAGAGATTGGTTTTAAAATAGGTGGCTTATTGTTACTCCTGTTTATGAGTATCGCCATTATTAACGACATTACGCGTTTATAATTTTTATCGGCCAGTTTGGTCAGAAGCACAAACATATGTGCGCTTAGGAAGAATGGTAATAAATGAAGTTTAAACAGTTAGTTGCTGCAGGATTGATGTTATCCGTTGCTGGTATGGCAAAGTCGGCCCAAGAAAGTGAATTTGTCGTCTCTGATATTAAGATAGAAGGCCTTCAACGAGTGGCCCTCGGTGCGGCATTAACCTACTTGCCGGTCAAAGTCGGTGATGAAATGAACAGCTTCCGTATCGCTCAGGCCATTCGTTCGTTATATGCCTCTACGCATTTCGAGAGTATCGAAGTGTTGCGTGATGGCGATATACTCGTGGTGAAGGTCAAAGAACGCCCAACTATCAGTAATATCATCCTTGAAGGTAATGACGATATTAAAGATGAGCAACTTCAAGAAAGTTTAGATGGCAGTAATATTCGTTTAGGAGAACCGCTGGACAAAACAGTTCTCACATCAATTGAAAACGGCTTGAAAGACTTCTATTACAGTATCGGTAAATATAACGCAGATGTGAGTGCGATTATTACGCCATTACCGCGTAACCGTGTTGATTTGAAACTCCTTTTTGAAGAGGGTGATGCGGCGAAAATCGAGCAAATCAATATTGTCGGTAATAGCATATTTGATGATGCGACACTGTTTGAGCAAATGGAGCTTAAATTTGATGCGCCATGGTGGGACTTCTTATCTGAAACGCGTTATCAGAAACAAACCCTTACCGGCGACATGGAAACGGTCACGAGTTACTACAAAGACCGTGGTTATTTGAAGTTCGACATTGAATCAACTCAGGTCTCTATGACGCCAGAAAAAGCAGGCATCTACGTGACACTGAATATTGATGAAGGCGAGCAATATAAAGTATCTGAAGTGGAGTTGGTTGGTGAGTTACTGGGCCATGAAGATTACCTCAAACTGGTACTGCCAATTACCCCTGGTGAGTTATATAACCAAGCTGAAGTGACGTACACTGAAGAGTTTATCAGTAAATATTTTGGTCGTTTCGGCTATGCGTACCCATCTGTTACTACTATCCCTGATATTAACGAAGAAGATAAAACCGTTAAGCTGACTTTATCGGTTGACCCAGGTAAACGTATCTATGTACGTCGTATTAACTTTGAAGGCAACATAGGTACCGCTGACGAAGTCTTACGTCAATCGGTTACGCAAATGGAAGGGGCTTGGTTATCAAACGCCACGCTGGAGTCATCGAAAAATGCCCTTTCACGTTTAACCTATATGGAAAGTGTCGACTTTGATACGGTTCGTTTACCGGGTGAAGATGACAAGGTTGATGTTAACTTTAGCGTTAAAGAACAAGCGTCGGGCTCGTTTAATGCGGGTATCGGCTACGGTGATAGAACCAAGTTGAGTTTGCAAGCAGGTATCCAGCAGGACAACTTCCTTGGAACGGGCAAACGTATCGCTCTTAATCTGAGTACGACTTCGTATCAGAAAAGTGCCCAAGTGTCGTATACCGACCCCTATTTCACGATAGATGGCATCAGTTTAGGTGGCACAATCGGTTACAGTGAATTTGACGGTGAGAGTGCTGGTTTTATCCAATACAACTCTAAGCAATATTCAGTGGGCGCTAACGTGGGCTACCCCATTGATGAGTTCAACCGTATCAATTTCGGTTTGACCTACAGTAATGTGGAGTTGTTCCAAAGCACGTCATACGAGCAAACAACACGCTTTTACAATCAGTTTGTGGATGAAAGTAACCCAGATGATTCAATTAAATATGACAGTTTCTTAGCGTCGGTCGCCTGGATCCGCTCTACGTTGAACCGTGGTGTATTCCCAACCGCAGGTTCATCACAGCGTGCGTCTTTTAGTATCACAACGCCGAACTCGGACGTTAACTACTTTAAAACAGAAGTTGATACTAAATTCTACTTCCCATTATCACGCAATCAACGTTGGTCGTTCTTGGCGCGCTTGAAATTGGGTTATGGTAATGGTTATGGTACCGCTAATGGCGTAGATCAAATCTTACCGTTTAACCAAAACTTTGGTGCTGGTGGTAATGATTCGTTACGCGGTTTTGAAAATAATACCGTAGGGCCTCGTGGTGTGCAGTTAACGCCTTCACCCATTTTCGACATTGACGGAAATGTGATTTACGGTAGTCCAGTTAACGATACCGTAACGATTTCTTCTCGTTCTCTTGGTGGTAACGCCATGATCTTGGGTGGTGTTGAGCTTATTGTACCGACGCCGTTTGTGGAAGCCGATTTTGACAACTCGGTACGGACCAGCTTGTTTGTGGACGTGGGTAACGTATGGGATACCGAGTTTAGGTACGATCGCTACAAAGATCTTACGCTCAACCAACAGTTTAACAACGACCCGTTAGAAGATTACAGCGATTATAAGTTGTATAGAGCTTCCGGTGGTCTTTCTGTACAATGGTTGTCGCCTATGGGACCTATGGTATTCAGCTTTTCCAAAGCGATTGAATCCAGAGAAGGAGATGACACGAAGTTTTTCTCTTTTAACATTGGTCAAACATTCTAAATCCAGTATTGTTTAGTGCTGAAAAATAATGATTAAAAAATCAGGAGTATCTTTTGAAAACATTTACTAAAAGTCTTGTAGCAGGGGCGTTAATTAGCGCGGCAGCATTCAGTAGTGCAGCATTGGCAGAGCAAAAAATCGGTGCGGTTAACGTTCAAGGTATTTTTCAGTCTATGCCTCAGGCAGCTACTATTCAGCAAGACTTAGCGGCAGAGTTTAAAGACAAAACTGAAGAAGTGAGCCGCTTAGAAAAAGACATTAAGTATTACATTGAAAAAAATCAACGTGATGCCGCGACCATGAGCACTAAAGAAAAAACAGAGCTTGAAAAGAAAATTAACGAGTTGCGTGAAGAGTACAGTGCTAAAGCGCAGCCGCTTCAACAAGAAGTGCAAGGACGTTTAAAGGAAGAGCAAAACAAATTGCTTGGTTTCATTAAACAGTCTATCGACGTAGTTGCAGCGAAAGAAAAATACGACGTTATCTTAAATGCTAACGCAGTAGCGTTTATCAACCCAGATAACGACATCTCTAAGAAAGTGTTAGAGCAAGTTAGTAAAGTAAAATAAGTCCCTAGGGACGTTAGATTGATAAATAGGCCTGACTTTGAATCAAACCGTTAGCTTACAGCAATTAGCTGATAAAATTGGCGCCTCGCTTCACCTAGCTGATAGTGATAGCGCTGATACCCAAATCCATTCACTGTCGACTTTGGCGTCAGCGGGCAATGGTCAGATTTCATTTTTGTCTAATAGTCGGTATCGTAGCCAACTTGAAAAAACGGCCGCTCAGGCCGTTATTTTAAAATCCGAAGATTTATCGCATTGTCAATGCTCAGCATTAGTGATGGACAACCCCTATGTTGGGTTTGCACTGGCGGCACAACTACTTGACTCTACTCCACGCTCAGCAGACGGCATATCGCCTTTAGCGGTAATTGCCGATAATGTTGAATTGGGAAAAAATGTCAGTATTGGGCCCCATGCTGTAATTGAATCGGGTGTTAAGCTTGCAGATAACGTGCAAATTGGTCCTGGTTGTTTTATTGGTAAAGATGCCATTGTCGGTGCCAATACTAAATTATGGGCCAATGTGACTTTGTATCATCGAGTGGTACTGGGTCAGGATTGTTTGATTCAATCGGCTACGGTGATCGGCGCCGACGGCTTTGGTTATGCGAATGACAAAGGTCGTTGGGTGAAAATTCCCCAACTAGGTACGGTCGTATTAGGAGATCGTGTTGAAATCGGCGCCAGTAGCACTATTGATCGCGGTGCACTAGATGACACGATCATCAGTAATGGTGTTATTATTGATAACCAGTGCCAAATTGCGCATAACGTGGTTATCGGTGAAAATACCGCTATTGCTGGATGCACTGTCGTCGCTGGTAGCACCACTATCGGTCGTCATTGTACGGTTGGTGGTTTGGTGGGAATTAATGGGCATATGGAAATTTGTGATAACGTGTATATTACCGGTATGAGTATGGTGACTAAATCCATAAACAAACCGGGCGTATACTCTTCCGGTATGCCTGCTACTGAAAACCGAGAGTGGCGAAAAAATGGCGTGGCGTTGCGTAATCTTAGCACCCTCAATCAGCGTGTCAAAGCACTCGAAAAATCGCATTTAAAATAAGTCGCCCCGCCAATTGGGCGACTTAATTGAGGAGATAACCTGTTGGTTAATAATATCAATGAGCTTGGAATTGAAGAAATTCTTGAGCTTTTACCCCACCGTTACCCATTTTTATTGCTTGATCGTGTTACCAACTATACGTTAGGTGAATCGATTACGGCATATAAAAACATTACCTTTAATGAGCCCTGTTTTACTGGGCATTTTCCTGGTAAACCTATTTTCCCTGGGGTATTAATTTTAGAAGCATTAGCACAAGCTGCGGGTGTGCTAGGCTTTAAAACAGCAGGTAACAGCGACGATTTGTATTTATACGCAGGCATTGATAAGGCGCGCTTTAAGCAACCCGTTGTGCCTGGGGATCGTCTGGATATGGATGTTCGATTAATTAAAGAACGTCGAGGTATTTGGAAGTTTCATGGCATAGGCAGTGTCGATGGAAAAACAGTTTGCGAAGCCGAATTTATGTGCGCAATGCGGAAACTCTAACGTGATACATTCTACAGCTATTATTCATCCCTCAGCGATTATCGCTGAGGATGTGAAAATCGGACCGTACTGCTTGGTTGATGCCAATGTTGAAATTGGTGCGGGTACGGTACTCGAGTCGCATGTGGTGGTAAAAGGCCACACTACAATCGGTAAAAATAATCGATTTTTCCAATTTGGTTCTATCGGCGAAGATTGTCAGGATAAAAAATATGCTGGCGAACCGACTCGTCTTATCGTGGGTGATAACAACGTATTCCGTGAATCTGTCACTGTGCATCGCGGTACAGCCCAAGACAAAGCCTTAACCCAAATCGGTTCTAATAATCTATTTATGGCTTATGCCCATGTGGCCCATGATTGCGTAATAGGCGACAACAGTATTCTAGCCAACAATGCAACGTTGGCAGGTCACGTACATGTTGGCGATCACGTTATTCTTGGCGGCATGACCGCTTTTCATCAGTTCTGTCATATCGGCTCCCATAGCTTTGTCGCCGGTGGTGCAATTGTATTACGTGATGTACCACCTTATGTCATGATCGGCGGTGATAAAAGCACCCCTCACGGTATTAACAGTGAAGGTTTGAAACGTCGAGGCTTTGACAAAGAAGTGATCATGCAACTACGCCGTGCTTACAAAGTACTGTATCGCAATGGCCATCGTGCTGATGAAGCGGTTGAGCTTATGAATGAAATGGCGGCTACGACACCAGAAGTTAAGATTATGGCTGATTTTGTGGCGACCTCTTCACGAGGTATTGTGCGCTAAACCATGAGCGAAAAAGTCATTAGAGTCGGGATCGTTGCCGGGGAAATCTCCGGCGATATATTAGCCGCTGGGTTAATTCGCAGTATCAAAGATCAATATCCGAATGCTGTATTTGAAGGCATTGCCGGACCTCGCATGCAAGCCCAAGGCTGCACCACCATTTTCGATATGGAAGAATTGTCGGTAATGGGCTTAGTGGAAGTTTTGTCACGTATTCGACGCCTTTTGTTCGTACGTAAAAGCCTGTATCAACATTTTATCGCTAATCCCCCCGATGTATTTATTGGTGTGGACGCTCCAGATTTTAATTTACGCCTAGAACTCCCTCTTAAAAAAGCTGGTATTAAAACCGTACATTACGTCAGTCCAACCGTGTGGGCTTGGCGAGAAAAACGGGTATTTAAAATCGCCAAGGCAACAGATCTCGTTTTGAGTTTGTTTCCATTTGAGAAACAGGTCTACGATAAACATAATATTCCCTGCCGGTTTGTGGGACATACCATGGCGGATGGCATCGAACTCATTCCTGATAGAAGCGCAGCTAGACGTGCTTTAAAAGTGCCGAGTGATGAGAAGGTGTTAGCGTTGTTGCCTGGAAGTCGTCACAGTGAAGTCACTATGCTACTGGATGTCTTTATGCGTAGCGCTGAGTTACTTGCTGACCAAGTAACGGGCTTGTGCGTGTTGATCCCTGTGGTAAATCAACAGCGAAAACGGCAAGTCGAAGATTACATGCGGGAACATCTAGTCAATGTAAATTATCGTATTGTGATAGGGCATGCCCGAGAAGTGATGATTGCATCAGATGCTGTGTTACTTGCTTCAGGTACAGCGACGTTAGAGGCAATGCTCTGTAAGCGCCCTATGGTCGTTGCATATCGTTTAAAGTGGCTAACCCATCAAATGATGAAATGGTTATACATTGCCAAGTATTTTGCTTTACCAAATATTCTCGCCGATGAAAAGCTGGTGCCTGAACTCCTTCAGGAAGACGTCAATCCTGAGACTATCGTGGCTAATTTATTGCCGTATTTTGAGCAAAGTGAAGATGACAAAGCGCCGCTGATTGCACGCTTCACCGAATTGCACGTCTTGCTTAAACAAGATGCTGATGCCCAAGCAGCTCAAGCGGTGCTGTCGTTAATTGAAACAACACAAGAGAGCGCGTAAATGACTCAGTTAATCGCGGGGGTCGATGAAGTGGGTCGTGGACCCTTGGTAGGTGACGTGGTGACAGCCGCTGTTATTCTTGACCCTGCTAAGCCCATTGGCGGTTTGGCGGATTCCAAAAAATTATCCGAAAAAAAACGTTTAGCTTTATTTGATTTGATTATGCATAACGCCTTGGCCGTTAGCGTAGGCAGAGCATCACCTAAAGAAATAGACGAACTGAATATATTACACGCCACTATGCTGGCTATGTCTCGGGCGGTTGAAAGTCTAAAGACACAACCGCATTTTGTGCGTGTCGACGGTAACCGCTGTCCCAACTGGAGTTATCCATGTGAAGCGGTTGTCAAAGGTGATAGTTTGTTTGCCGAGATATCCGCAGCATCTATTATTGCCAAGGTGACCAGAGATGCCGAGATGAGCGCATTACATGAATTACATCCGCAGTACGGTTTTGCTCAGCATAAGGGGTACCCCACAAAAGCCCATCTAGAAAAACTCGCCGAGTTTGGGCCATTAGCTGAATATCGAATGAGCTTTAAACCCGTGCAATTATCATTAATGCAGCGTGACGGGCAATTGGCAGGAAATTAAATGTCTGATTGTAAATTTATACATCTAAGAGTTCATAGTGACTATTCGATGCTGGACGGTTTGAATAAAGTCAAACCTCTGATTTCTCATGTGAAATCTTTAAATATGCCTGCCGTTGCGCTAACTGACCAAATGAATATGTGTGGTTTGGTTAAGTTCTATGAACAGGCACACTCCAATGGCATCAAACCGATTATCGGCACCGATTTTTGGGTGCAATCTGAAGCATTGGAAGGTCACGTTTTTCGCCTGACGTTATTAGCGGCAAATAACAAAGGTTATAAAAATATTACCTTACTCATCTCTAAAGCCTATTTGCGCGGCAGCGTGCAGGATAGAGCTGTCATCGAGCAAGATTGGTTGATCGAGCACAGTGAGGGGGTAATTGTACTATCTGGTGGGCGTATGGGCGATTTAGGCGTATACCTGACCAAAGGAAACGTGCCACTGGCCGAAAAAGCGACTCAGTTTTATCAGCAGCATTTCCCTGATCGTTTTTATTTGGAATTGACTCGAACAGGGCGATTAGGTGAAGAAGACTATATCCACCGTGCAGTCGAGTGGGCAGGGGAGCATGACTTGCCCGTTGTCGCGACCAATGAAGTCTGTTTTATTTCCCCTGAAAACTTTGAAGCCCATGAAATTCGCGTGGCGATCCATGATGGATACACCTTAAATGATCCCCGTCGCCCAAAATTGTACAGTGAGCAGCAGTACATGCGCACCAGTGAGGAAATGTGTGAGCTATTTGCTGATATACCTCAAGCAATTGAAAACACCGTTGAAATTGCCAAGCGTTGTAACGTATCCGTATTATTGGGTACTTACTTTTTGCCTGACTTCCCTACAGGCGATATGACCATAGCGGACTTCCTGGTTAAAGTGTCGGAAGAAGGCCTTGAAAAACGTCTCGCGTTTTTATTTCCAGACGAGGAAGAGCGCCTTGCTAATCGTCCTGAATACGATGAGCGATTAAAGATCGAATTGGTTGTAATCAACCAAATGGGATTCCCAGGTTACTTCTTGATCGTAATGGAGTTTATTCAATGGAGTAAAGATAACGGCATACCTGTCGGCCCTGGTCGAGGGTCTGGTGCCGGCTCGTTAGTCGCTTACGCATTGGGTATCACTGATTTGGACCCGCTGGAGTTCGATTTACTCTTCGAGCGATTCTTGAATCCAGAACGGGTCTCCATGCCAGACTTCGATGTCGATTTCTGTATGGACAGACGTGATGAAGTTATTGATCACGTTGCCGAACTGTATGGACGTGATGCGGTATCGCAAATCATCACCTTCGGTACTATGGCGGCCAAAGCCGTTGTACGTGATGTCGGCCGTGTTTTAGGTCACCCCTACGGATTTGTTGATCGTATTTCCAAATTGATTCCGCCGACTCCGGGCATGACGCTGACCAAAGCATTTGAAGAAGAGCCCAGACTACCTGAGTTATACGCTTATGATGAAGAAGTTAAAGATCTCATCGACATGGCGCGTATTCTTGAAGGTGTGACGCGTAACGCCGGTAAACATGCCGGTGGTGTGGTTATCGCGCCAAATAAAATTACCGATTTTGCGCCATTATATTGCGATGACGAAGGAAAAAACCCAGTTACGCAGTTTGATAAAAATGACGTTGAAACCGCTGGTTTGGTAAAATTCGATTTCTTGGGTTTGCGTACACTGACGATTATTCAGTGGGCAATCGATATGATCTCCAGTGGTAAAGGAGTCGATATCGACATCTTGGCTATTCCGATGGATGACAAGAAGTGTTTTAAGCTATTGCAGCGCTCAGAAACCACAGCGGTTTTCCAGCTAGAGTCCCGCGGTATGAAGGATCTGATTAAGCGCTTACGTCCCGATTCCTTTGAAGATATTATCGCGTTGGTGGCTTTGTTTAGACCAGGCCCCTTGCAATCAGGCATGGTAGATAACTTTATCGACCGTAAACACGGCCGCGAAGCGATTTCCTATCCAGATGCGACGTATCAACATGAGTGCCTAAAAGAAATTCTTGAGCCGACCTACGGCATTATTTTGTATCAAGAACAAGTTATGCAAATAGCCCAGGAGATGTCTGGATACAGCTTAGGTGGCGCGGATTTGCTGCGCCGAGCTATGGGTAAGAAAAAACCTGAAGAAATGGCCAAACAGCGCGAGTCCTTTGAGACGGGCGCGAAAGACAATAATATTGACCCTGAGCTGGCGATCAAAATATTCGATCTGGTGGAAAAGTTCGCTGGATACGGGTTTAACAAGTCTCACTCGGCTGCTTATGCGTTGGTGTCGTATCAAACATTGTGGTTAAAAACCCATTATCCCGCTGAATTTATGGCTGCGGTTATGTCAGCAGATATGGACAACACAGACAAAATTGTTACCTTGGTAGATGAATGCCAGCGTATGGGCATTACCTTGTTACCCCCTGATGTTAACGCAGGTAGTTATAAATTTACCGTGGATAGCGAAGGACGCATTGTTTATGGCATTGGTGCCATTAAAGGCGTAGGCGAGGGGCCGATTGCAGCAATTATCGAAGCCAGAGAAAATCATGAACAATTTAGCGACTTATTCGACTTCTGCGCCAAGGTTGATACTAAGCGCATCAATAAGCGTGTGCTTGAAAAGCTCGTTTATGCCGGAGCTTTAGATACACTTGGACCGCACCGGGCCTCTATTATGGCGACGTTACCTGAAGCGATTGCGGCGGCCGATCAACACGCCAAAGCGGAGTCTCACGGGCAAAGTGATATGTTTGGTTTGCTCACAACTGAGCCTGAACAGGTAGAGCAAGCGTTTGTAAAGGTTCCCCAATGGCCTGAAAAAATCTGGTTAGACGGCGAAAAAGTGACTTTAGGTTTGTACTTAACCGGACACCCGATTAATCAATACGCACAAGAGATAAAACATTATTGTACTGGACGCCTGGTGGATCTGAAGCCTACCCACAAAGACCAAATTTCATATGCGGTGGGATTAGTGCTGGGTGTGCGAGTGATGACCAATAAGCGCGGGCGTCGATGGGGTATCGTTACCTTAGACGATAAAAGTGCTAGGATAGATGTACGTTTTTTCCCCGATTTGTTTGAACAATACGAGGAAATACTGCAATCTGACCGAATATTGGTGGTAAGTGGACAGGTCAGCTTTGATGAATTTTCTGGGGGCAATACAATAGGCGCCCGAGATGCCATGGACATAGTTCAGGCAAGAGAAAAGAACGCTAAATGGTTGAGTATGCAATTCGATTCGAGCTGGTGTAATGCATCAACTCTCGCTAAACTGCAGGCAATATTAGCGCCTTATCAAGGCGGCAGCTGTCCGGTACAAGCCAATATTGTGCATCCGGATGCAGAGGTTACTTTAGCGTTAGGTGCTCAGTGGTATGTTACTCCTGAGGATCAGTTATTATTTGAATTACAGCAACAGTTCGGTAAAGAGCATGTAGAGCTGGTGTTTCATTGATTTTGACAGATAAAAAATCTGTTCACGAATAAACAAATTAGGTGTGGAATGAGCTTGAATTTTTTGGATTTCGAAAAACCAATCGCCGATCTTGAAGCGAAGATTGAAGGGTTGCGTTCGGTTAATCAAGGCGGTGAATTCGATATTAGTATCGAAGAAGAAATCACAAAACTACGTGAAAAAAGCGCGGAAATGAGCAAGAAGATCTTTGCAGATCTTGGGGCCTGGCAGGTCTCGCAACTTGCTCGTCACCCAATGCGGCCATACACATTGGACTATATCCCACGTCTTTTCAGCGAATTCGATGAATTAGCGGGTGATCGTGCATTTGCCGATGACAAAGCAATTATCGGCGGCTTAGCTTTGTTAGATGAGCAACCGATTATGGTGATTGGCCATCAAAAAGGCCGAGACACCAAAGAAAAAATCAAACGTAACTTTGGTATGCCAAAACCTGAAGGTTACCGTAAAGCACTACGCTTAATGCAAATGGCAGAACGCTTTAATTTACCGATTATTACGTTTATCGATACACCGGGTGCTTATCCAGGCGTGGGTGCAGAAGAGCGCGGACAAAGTGAAGCGATTGCGCGTAACCTAAAGGTTATGGCTGGCCTTAAAGTGCCCATCATCTGTACGGTTATCGGTGAAGGTGGCTCAGGCGGTGCATTGGCTATAGGTGTGGGCGACCGTGTTAATATGTTGCAATACAGTACCTATTCCGTTATTTCACCTGAAGGTTGTGCTTCTATTCTTTGGAAAAGTGCTGATAAGGCACCACTTGCTGCAGAAGCAATGGGTGTCGCCGCTGGTCAAATCAAAGAGTTAGGGCTGATTAATAGTATTGTTGAAGAGCCTCTCGGTGGTGCTCATCGTGATCACGACATAGCTGCAGCTAATTTAAAAGCAACGTTGAAGCAGCAGTTAGCGCAATTAAAAAGCTTGTCGGTGGAAGATTTACTTGAGCAACGCTACGAGCGCCTTATGTCTTTTGGTTACTGTTAGTCCTTGATTTAGCTGCCTGATTTGCAGGCGGTGTACGTTTGGTTCATTCGCAGTTTGTGCGTTTGAGCCGACGCTTAAAGCGTAACCTTGATTAATATGTCCCTAATACTTCATTTACAAGAGCAACTTTCTGAGCTCGCTCGACACAATTCATTTCCGACAAATGTGGTGGTCGCCTATAGTGCGGGCATTGACTCCCATGTCCTGCTACATGGGTTATGGCAGTTACGAAAGCAGCAGCCTGAAACGTTCACATTAAGCGCGATTTATATTGATCACGGATTAAGCCCCAAAGCAAAAGACTGGCATCAACATTGTGCTGTTGTGTGTGACGCGCTCAATATCCAATTTCAAGGTGCTAAAGTCACCGTCGATGTAGACAAAGGCAAAGGCCTTGAAGCACAAGCGCGGGACGCACGTTACGCTAAATTAATTGAATTGGCGCCAACGGATAGCATTGTGATGCTCGCCCAGCATCAAGACGATCAATTAGAAACGGTATTATTGCAGTTAAAGCGTGGGGCGGGGCCAAAGGGGCTCAGTGGTATGGTGCGATTTTCCACACACCCAAAAAGTTTAGACAATCCCCAGCAGGTACATTTTTTCCGACCTTTACTGGACATCAGTCAAGCACGAATTCAAGCGTATGCAGATGAGCATAAGCTTCATTGGCAAGAAGACGACTCGAATCTGAATACGGATTTTGAGCGTAACTTTATACGCCATAAAATTAATCCACTACTACAGAAACGTTGGCCACAGATTGCCCAATCAGTGTCTCGCAGTGCCCAGCTATGTGCCCAGCAACAAATGTTGTTAGAGGAAGCCACATTAGACAAACTGCAACCCCTGCGCAGACAGCGTCACGGCTTATGTATCAGTGGATTATTGAAGCTCTCTGAGCCATGGCGCGCGCAAGTCGTGCGTCTATGGTTGTCTGAACAAGGCATTTTAAGTCCCAGTCAGGCAGTATTGGCGCAGGTATCTCCTGAGTTGTTAGAAGCCAGCGAGGACGCCAACCCCATTATTCGTTGGCAGAATTGGCAACTACGTCGTTTTGATAATGTTTTATATGTCCTGGGGCTAACTGACGAGTTATCCCCCTGCCAGCTTTTACTGAGTGTGACTAAGCCGCTTGAGCTGCCGTTATTTCTGGGGCGCTTTGTTTTGGCCGCTGAGGTAACACTAGAGCGAGATGAACAATTTTTGCTGGTGAATAATATCCATCAAAATCCTGTGAGTATCGCTTTTGGCGGTTACGCCCGTCGTTTTACGCCAGCCGGCACTGCGCACTCAAAGCCGCTGAAACAATGGTTCAAACTGTGGCGAATTCCACCGTGGGAACGCGGGACTATCGGCATGATTTGCCAACACGATGAGGTTATTGGCCTGCTGATTAAAGGGCAACTACATCTTGCTAAGTCCACCGTTGATGCGCAAATATACGTGTCTGATGAACAAGTCACACGTCATTATTTATGTTATCAATCAAGCAGCTGCCCAGCTAACATTTAATCCCATCATTATCTATTTAGTCACAGATGTGTAATCAAACAAGGGTAGCCTGCAAGTATAGTGTCACTACCGTTCCCCTTTGATTGAAAAAACTCAAACGCTACCAATACGAACGTTACGCTGTACTGTGTAAACTAGCGTACCCAAAAATCTTCGATCATGTTGAGCTGGGCTTTGCAGATAATGGCCACGTGGCGATAAAAAATCGTCAGGGACACGTGGTTGTTCGAATATTGTGGCATGACAACAAAAAAGAAGTGATAGTGGTGTTTCGTGGCTCGCAGGTGTTAAGTGATTGGTTGACGAATGTATGTTGTTTGCCGAAACGTAAACGCTTCGGCAAGACAGTTTATTATATCCATTATGGTTACGATCGACTGCTTAATCAAAAAATAGCAGGGCCTAAATCTGCAGATGAAGCTGTCAGTATTTATCAACAAATTGAACGAGTGCTTGCTCCCCTTATCGCCCAAGGAAAACGCGTCAGTTTAACTGGACACTCATCCGGCGGTGCCATGGCCATTCTGACTGCTGATTGGTTAGCGCGCCGGTTTGACTCGCCTGTACGCCGTGTGGTGACATTTGGTCAACCCTCGACTGGATTTCGTAGCTTTAATAAACATTATCTTTTGCATCGCAGAACGTATCGCATTTGTTGCGATTTAGACATTATAACTTTCTTGCCACCTTTACCTGGGATCTTCGTTCACGTGGGACGTAACCTGTGGCTGCATAACGAACGTATATACGAAAATATTCGTCCGTCGGTCCGTTTATACAAAACGCTCACGAGTTGGCTTGTTTCACCTATTTCTTATCACTACATGCATAAATACATCCGTAATAAGGATTTTTTCGATAAGCATTAAGGCGCTTGAATTGACTGAAATATGAATATAACAGGTTGGGGTTAAAGCTTTAGTTTGTTCTGTATATAATCTAAGAACGCAGTGATACGGGAAGACAGAGTGCTGTTTTTATAATATACCGCATTGACACGCTCCCTAGGGTGCGGGCTGTTAACTTCGCCGGCTAATACTTCCACTAATCGTCCTGCGTAAAGATCTTGGGTAATCATAAAGTCTGACAGTAGCGCTATGCCATTGCCAGATAGACATAACTGACGCATGGTTTCACCGCTACTGGCGAGTACGTTGGGTTTTAAATCAAACTGGAGGTGGTTCAACGGCCAAATGTTTAATTGCGGTGATTGTGCAAAGCCAATGATACTGCAATCGGCAAGCGAGTCGAACGTAACGGGACCGGTCAACGTGGCCAAATACGCAGGGCTGGCAACCAAGCGCAATTTGCTATTGCCTAATAGCCGCGCATGCAAGTTCGAATCATGCAGCTGGCCAATACGAATGGCCACATCCGTGCGCTTTTCAATTAGATCAATAATGCTTTCATTGGAGATCAGTTCTAATTCAATCAGTGGATATGCTTGACGAAAACCAGCCACTAAAGGCACCAATTGATGAAGCATAAAAGGTGATGCAGCGTCGATGGTTAAGCGACCTGCGGGTACCTGCTTTAACTCTCGTAGTCGAGATTCTGCATAGCTTAATTGCTGAAAACTTGCTCGTACTTCGCTGACAAATAAAATGCCTTCTTGGGTCAATTCTACACGGCGCGTAGTGCGATTGAGTAAGGTGCAATCCAGATTTTTCTCTAATTTAGCAATAGCTCGTGAAACTTTGGCAACTTGCACATCAAGATACTTAGCTGCGGCGCTAAAACCACCATGATCGACAACGGCTAACAGCATTTCTAACGCTGCAGTGTGGGATATTATTGTCATATTAGATCCGGCTTTACCAAGTGTTATGCAAAACATATTGATTACTGACAATCATCATAGCATGCCAGTATCTGGTCGATTTGTTTATTGCTTACTGAGGTGAGCATCTTAGTCTGGTTAACGTCTGACGCTATGGTGTTGATTGATGGCTTCAACATATTGCGCTTGTTTGAGCTTTTGTTGGGCGCTGAGCTCAGCTGTTTTTAACAGCGCTTTACAGTGTTTCAGCCCACTTTGCTGTTCTTCATTCAAGCCCTCGTCTTGGGCTAGCCTAGCAAGCACTTTGAGTAAACTTAACCCGATATTAGGATTTTTGGGCGCCAATTGTAATGCCTGAGTGAGCATTTTATATGCAGGGGCGTAACGCTTGTTTTTATAATGTACCGAGGCCATTTCTGCCAGTTCTTTTGGCGAATGATGGATTTCACTACGTTCATGGTGTTCTTGGTCTATGTATTCGGCCATGACTTGACTGGTAAATCTGTTATCACCGATTTGTTCTTTCATGCGCTCCAATATAGAGACCGCTTGTTCCCGTTGACCAACTTCATGTAACGCTTTGACTTTGTCTAAGTTGTCTTCAATGGAATGCCAGCTGTTTACTTGAGATTGATTTTGCATCAACTCTTCTGCTTGTTTTTTATTGTCTTGCAGCGATAACAAGCGGGCTCGAATGACGGTCAATTGACTGTTAAAGTCACTGACAGAGGCGTATTCTTGCTCAACTATAGCCAGCTTTCGCTCTATTTCCGCCAGTAAGTTTTTGGACTGGGTGGCAGATACCGTCGCCGCGAGATCTATCCCTGCTCGAATAACATTTAGCGCTAATTCAGGGCGATCATGGATAGAATTTTTAGCATATTTAGCCATACTCTGGGTCGCCAGATATTGTCCCATTGGATCATGATTGAGGCGGGCCAGGTCCCATGCTTTTCGGTGGCGTTCAATGTTGCGCGGTGCGAGTTTGCTGGCTTCTTTTATTAATGCGTAACCCTTCTCGTAGTCTTCCTTTTCAATATAAAATTCAGTTAGCGTGTCATAGGTCGCAAAGCGGGTGTCGTCACGTTCAAGCAGTCCATCTGCAAGGGTTTGTGCTTGTTTCGTCTTACCTTGTTTTAGTAGCGTTCTGACCAGGCCCACTGCTACCCAGCCATAATCGTATTGGGAGAGTAATTGGCGGTAAAATGTTTCTGCATCAGCGTATTCTTGCAGATTGAACAAACACCGGCCGATCATGCGATTAATTTGCGGGCGATATTGAACGAGTGATTCGTCTTCCAGTTGGCGCTGAGCAAGATATATTGCACTGGGATACTCTTCTTGATCAAAGCAATAATTGAGGCGATAGAGCTTATTTTTGATCTTCAAAATATGATTAATGCGCTGAATAACACGGGAGTTATCTAAGGGTTTTACCCAAAAATCATCTGGTTGTAGCTCGATAACACAATTGACTAGCTCGGCTGAAGTATCTGCACTGAGGAAAATGACACTGGTGGTTTTGGCAATAAAGCCTTTAAAACGCATTTCTTCAAGTAGATTAAACCCATCTTTATCACTGCGAACATCGAAAGCGACCAGAATAATATCGAAACTAATATGCTCACATAGACGCAGAGCGTAAAAGGCGTTTTGCGCACATCGAACATATTCGATGCCCAGTTGCATAAAGGCAGACTTAATCGTGTCTTGTACTAATGATTGGCCATCAATAACTAATACGTTCAGTTCATTAATAGGTGGCTGAGGGGGTATCTTAATCACACTTAATCCATCTACTCGTGTACGTACGCAGTTTTTTATTATGACCACAACGTT
Source organism: Paraglaciecola polaris LMG 21857 (assembly GCF_000315055.1). Taxonomy (GTDB): domain Bacteria; phylum Pseudomonadota; class Gammaproteobacteria; order Enterobacterales; family Alteromonadaceae; genus Paraglaciecola; species Paraglaciecola polaris. The sequence continues at coordinate 39,411 of NZ_BAER01000066.1, forward strand.
ATAATGAACTATGGACAAGCTCAATCATTATTCGACTATAGATGAATATTCATAAAGTGAACTTGTGTCCTTTGTACACAAGGCTTTTAATCAGAATGGGTTAGTTAGTGCAGGGGCTGGTAGCTTATTTTTTATTGCGATACATAGCTGCATCTGCACGCATGAAAAGGCTATGCTCTGTGTCATCAACTTGGTAAATGGCACTGCCAATGCTGCAACTAATATTATGCGGCGCTAATAAACTGTGGTTTGTGAATGCGTGTTGGATACGCTGAGTAATTTGCTGACAGGACTCGATACAAGTGTCGGTTAATAAACAACAGAACTCGTCACCACCAAATCGAAAGGCAAAGTCTGTGTCGCGCAAACAACTTGAAATTGTCTCAGCACAGGCAACGAGTATCTTGTCACCTTGAGTGTGACCAAACTGGTCATTTACCTGTTTAAATTTATCTAGGTCAATAACGAGCAGGGCAAATTGACTCGGTTGGCGCTTGGCATGACTAAATAAGCGATGCATAGTGTCGTTAAAACTGCGGCGATTACCCAAAGCGGTCAGATTATCCCGGGTGGCGACTAGTTTTATGCGCTCGTATTCGAGGCCATTTTTTAACGGGTTTTTGAACAGCATGTGTAGCTGTTGCAAAATTTGCCATTCACGTACGATCAAGGTACGGGTAAATGCATAGTGATGCATGGCGATTTGATCATCGTCTTGGCGCACAGCTAGGTGTTTGCTGTGTTTACTCGTGCTCAAGTCGCCATAGTGAAAGTCACTGTGATTACACTGGATTTTTAAGCCACACAGGGGTAACGTATTTTGTAGTTGCTCGAAAAATAGCGCTCCAAGAACGGTTAGATCGATCGTGGTTAACCATTTTTGAAAGAACGTACTGAGCTCATGTTGATTTAATACGGGGGCATAATGGCCCGGATTAAACACATTTTCACCGACATGCTGTTCATAAAGTTGATTAAGTTGTTCCACCACTTACTCCTGCCAAAAAATTGGCGAACTTGCTAGAAATAGCGCACTGATTACGAATACCCCTTAATTAAGCAGTATTCGTGCCTTAAAACGGAATTGAGTCAGATAACAGGCGGTAACCCTTGTAATGCATGGGATTTTTGCAAATATATTAATATTGATGGCGGTGGCTGTCGCCAGCGTATGGTTGTTTAAACGCATAAATTTGCCGCCTATTTTGGCCTATTTATACTGCGGCATCCTTGCCGGTCCTGATTTACTTGCCTTATTTGAACACCCTGAAGACATGCAAACCTTTGCTGAACTAGGCGTGGTGTTTCTGCTTTTCTCCTTAGGGCTGGAGTTCTCGTTACCCAAAATGATCGCCATGCGCCAGATGGTATTCGGCGTGGGGTTAGGGCAAATGTTGCTCACCACAGTGGCGTTTATGGGAATAAGCCTAATGTTGGGGCTAGCATTGCCGGCGGCCATTATTGTCGGCAGCATAGTGGCGCTGTCATCTACTGCTATCGTGATTAAGCAAACCAATGATATGGGGATTTTAAACACCTCTCGCGCGCAAATGGCGGTCAGTATTTTGTTGTTTCAAGATCTTGCGGTCGTGCCCTTGCTGATTGTGGTTCCGTTGTTGGCTGTGGACGGTGGGCAAAGCTTAAGTATGGCGATTGCGCTGGCCATTGTAAAAGGTGTTGCTGTGGTGATTATTCTTATGTCTGTGGGCAAATGGATACTGCCGCGAGTCTTTACCGAGGTCGCGCAAACCCGTACCGATGAATTGTTCGTACTAACCACCATCTTAGTGGCTTTAATGGCGGCAGGCCTGACCTATTCCTTTGGATTATCAATGGCATTAGGGGCCTTTTTAGCCGGCATGATGCTGGGTGAAAGCCAGTATAAATATCAGCTCGAAGCGGATATCAGGCCGTTTCGGGATATTTTGATGGGACTGTTTTTTATAACCATCGGCATGCGGCTCAATCTTTCAGACTTAGTGGCTCAGTGGCATTGGGCATTGCTTGGATTGGTGGGCATGTTGCTCATTAAAATTATTATTATTCGGCTCGCAGGCGGTTTATTCGGGGTGCCAAAAGAAGATGCGTGGGCTGCGGGATTTAAATTATGTCAAATGGGCGAGTTTAGCTTTGTTATCGCGGCGC
>NZ_BAER01000065.1 GCF_000315055.1 Paraglaciecola polaris LMG 21857
AAATAGTGTATTCATTAAAGTGGCTTTACATAAACCAAACAAAGGCAAGATAAAGCCCAATTATCGTATTAATACTGAGAATGGATTAGGTCTTGAGCGATTTAAAATCGAAGCATCCGAAGACGAAGTAGATGAATTTAACTTAATTAATCCTGATTGGGCAGGAAAGTTTGAACGAGGTGGCACACTACCTAAACTTAGCCTGCATGATTTAAGGCGATCATTTGCTGTTTTTATGGTTCGCAATCAATTAGGCAATGTTTTAACAGTGAAACATCAGTTCAAACACTTAAATCTTCGTATGTCAAAATGGTATGTTAATTACGCTGAGTTAGCGAGAGACAAAAGCAATAGAATGGATGAAAAGCTTTTTGCAGGAATTAACGATGCCATTGAAGAAGCATGTGTTGATGGTCTAGATGATATCTACAACCAATCCAGCGTAACATCAGGGGTTGAGGGTGAAAGAGTATCCAAACGTAAGCGTGAAAGACTAGAGAAAGGCGAACAGGTTTATCTATCTCGTAACGAGTTAAAAGCTTTGCTGAAATCTGGCGAAAAGTCCTTGGTAATTTTGCCAACAGGAGGCTACTGCACTAGTCGTGACTGTGAACGGCTTTGTTCAATGGACATGATTACAAAGCAAAAGAAAAATTGTGGTCGTGTTATGACAGATAAAGGAGCTAAGCGGCAAGCTAGAGAACGTAACAGCTTAATAGCAGCATTCAGAGGTGTGAATGAGCTAGAGGACAGCGCACTTTCAACCATATTGGTTAGTCATAAGAAAAAAATTCTATTTATCGAGCAAACCTTAGAGAAGCACGACATCCCATTCGAGCAGTTTACAGATAAAATCAAGGCATTGGCATCATGATTTTAAAATACGAAACTACCACTAAAGCAGAAGCAATGTTGGTAAACGCCTTGCAACGACTACTCAACGGCGCACCTACAAGAATAAAGGCAGAAGGTAGGTTAACGCTCAATCGCATTAATAAAGAGGCGGGACTTGGGAATAGCTACATACATAAGTTCAAAGATTTTGTTAATTATGCCAAGCCAATCATTGCGGAATACAACTTAAACCGTGAGAAAGCCATTCTGACGGGGTTAGATATAGAAGTTAATACACCACTATCTGAACTGGAAAACTTGAAGGCTAAGCTAAAAGGTGCGGAAGCTCTAAAAGCTAAATATAGAACTGAGCGTGATAATGCGGTGGCGGCAAGAAAGATACTTGAGCAAAAGAATTCAGAACTAATGTTTAGGGCCTATGATCTGCAAGATGAATTGCTACAACACAAACAAACCATAACCCCTTTCACTGGTAAGCCTAAGTAGCCACATTATTTGGAATAGTGTTTAACCAAATATGACAAGGAACTATGTGCCATTTGCAGTCGGTGAGTAGAAATTATCTGACAGGCTGCTGTGAGCCTATAGCGGTCGGTCGAGCGTTAAACCTGATGGGGAAGTTTGTGCTATAAAGAGTCATTCGATAATAGATATGACACAATTATTTTTGCCACAGATAGTCATTTATTCGAACTGCATTCAACTCAATAATTGTTCCGCTTCGTCACCAAAGCGGACGTAGCTGTGTTGTCGTTTACTTCCGGTTTGAAAAGCAGACGAACAAGTTAATCATCTTAAGGACGGCAATTCAAAGCGGTCATTAGTCATTAGATGTGCCTTACTACAACTGCTAGCCTAAAAGCGGCTATACCCGGCTGCTCTGCAAGGTCGCTTTTGGTGATTCTCAGTGGTCAAGTCAGTTATCCTTTATAAGCTTGCCAAGAACCATCCGCTTTCCAGCTAGAGATCCATTCTGGAATATCCCCACTAGGCATGGGTCGAGCGATGCCATAACCCTGCGCCAACTCACAGCCAAGTTTCAGCAGTGCTAATCCGTGTTCGATGGTTTCGACACCTTCAGCAATCACTTCACGCTGGAATGCTTTCGCTAAGCCAACGACACCTTCAATAATAGCCAAGTCGTCAGCATCTTTTAACATGTCGCGCACGAAACTCTGGTCGATTTTAATCAAGTGGGCTGGCAGACGCTTGAGATAGGTGAGTGATGAATATCCCGTTCCGAAGTCATCTAAGGCAAAGCCTACGCCCAACTCGTGGCATACATTCATGATACCAGATACCTCATCGATGTCGCTTAGCGCACTCGTTTCCAGTATTTCCAACTCAAGTGTGTAAGGCTCCACTTCAGGATGGCGTGCCAACAATGTTGCTAAGCGAGATGTGAAGTTGAGTCGTTGTAAGTGATAGGCACTAACATTGACGCTGATGGGTAGATTTACGCCTAAACCTTGCCACTGGCTTATTTGTTTCAATGCGGTGTCTATCACCCATTCCCCAAGCTCTACGCTTATCGCCTGACCTTCTATCGCAGGCAAGAAGTCTAAAGGTGGCACGATACCACGTTCAGGATGTTGCCAGCGGATAAGCGCTTCAACACCTATCACTTCGCTAGTACGCATATTTACTTTGGGTTGGTAGTGCAATACAAACTCGTGTTTACCCATCGCTTCCTGAACATCAGCTATACTTTGTCGTTGGGTCTTAATTGCATCATTATTTGCGATATCAAACATATGATAGCGATTTTTACCTGCGAGCTTAGCTATATACATGGCTTGGTCGGCATGACGTACAAGCTCCTCTTCTTTCGCATCGTCTTGTGGGTAAATGGTGAACCCGATACTTGCTGATACTTGAATTACTGTGTCACGCACCGTAATGGGGGCTGAAGCAGCACATAGCAAACGTTCTAATACAGCTTTACTATCTTCGATGTTTTCAACATTAACTATGACAGCAATAAATTCATCACCGCCAATACGAGACAGCATATCACCTTTACGCATTCCCCCTCCTTCACGTAAAGCTTTTTCCATACGTCTTGACAGTGCAATTAGTAACTCATCTCCCATATCATGACCGTAGGTATCATTAACAACTTTGAAGCCATCTAAATCTAGGCAAGCAACGGCTAGCGAAATATTGTGGCGTTGACATTGCTTCATAGCGACACTTATGTGGTCTTCCAATAATACACGGTTAGGCAAATCAGTCAGTGAGTCATAATAAGCAATGCGTGCTAGCTTCTCTTCAGCTTCTTTACGCTCGGTGATATCGGTACGAATGCCTACATATTGAAATGGCTTACCTTCATCATTCAAGGTGGGAACAATTGTTGTTTTAACCCAATAGTCGGTGCCATTCTTGGCAGTGTTTCTAATTTCACCTTGCCACGTTTGACCGCCAGAGATGGTTCTCCACAAATCCACAAAAAACGCATCTGGATGTTCAGCAGATTTTATGATTTTATGATTTTTGTTGAGTAGCTCTTCTCGGTTGTAACCGCTGATGGCGCAGAACTTGTCATTGACATAAGTAATCTTGCCTGCAACATTAGCAATACTCACAATCGCGTGCTCATCAAGGGCATGTTTTTGAAAAACTAATGCGTTATTGACCTCTAGAGCGGCTTTGTTCGCTTCGAATAAAGCGCGTTCTTTCTCTTTTTCTGCGCTGATGTCCTGAAATATCCCCGTTAACTTGACCGATTTGCCATTCTTTGCAGTCACTTTACAGGTTGTCCGCACACTGATTTTACGACCCTTTGTAGTGTAAGTCTCTAATTCTAGGTCATATCCTTTACCGTTCGTAATGGCCTCATTCAGAGCTGATTCGATCGCTTTTTTTGACTCTGGCAAGAAATAACCCAGACCCGCGTCAACGGTTGGATTAAATTCGTCAGGGGATGTATCGTGAAGGCGATACGTTTCATCCGTCCACAGAAGGTTACCTGTAACAACATCCAGCTCCCATCCACCCACTTTAGCAATTTTCTGTGACTCTTTTAGCAGTAGGTCCTGCCGCTGAATTTCGTTCTCACGAGCATTTATATTTTTACTTGTGCCATACCACTCAATAATACTGCCATTAGCATCAAATTTTGGTACTGCTTGCCAATCATGTAAAACGTAACTTCCATCCCTGTGTCTTAGTCCCAATTGCATACTGTTTGGCTTACAATTGGACAAGATTTGGGTCAGCTCCTCAATTGAGGTGGGTAAATCATCGGGATGAATAAAGCTTTGCCAGTCGCTTAGCAGAGCCTCTTTTTCATCCACCCCAAAAAATTCAGTAAACCTGCTATTAACATAGGTAAACCGCCCTTCTGGATCCGTTATCCAAACCTGTTGTTGTATGGAGTCCAATAACGCCTTGAGTTGAGGACCGTCAGATAAATTTTTGGACGTTACTTTAAGCATAATTACATATCACTTTTTTATTCATAAACATAATGCTGAATTGTTGTTCCGTGAGATTAAGAAAGCATAAAAAGATAATTATCAGTACTAGACCTCATTTAGTTTTATAGAAGCCACACACTTATGCATAAGCTTCTAGTAGAAACATATATGAGCGACTAACGTGGCTAGCTTGAAAACTGATTAATCATATCTTTGGTTGCTCTAACATTAGCTTGAAGGGCTGCACTTGCCGCAGCTGTATCCCTTGATGCCTGAGCGGTCTCTTCTGATTTAGACTGAATATTCGTTACATTTCGATTTATTTCCTCAGCCACATAGCTTTGCTCTTCAACCGCTGTGGCAACCTGTATGGTCATATCTTTTATTCTCCCTACAGCCTGTCCAATTTGCGTATACGCTTCACCCGCCTTTTGATTGTAATTAACGCACTCGTCAACCTTCGCTTGGGCTCCTCGCATGGCCTCAACAGATGCTGAAGAGCTAGATTGCAAACGGTCTACTATGACCTTTATTTCTTGTGTCGATGCCTGAGTTCTTTTCGCCAGAGTTCGCACTTCATCAGCTACCACGGCAAATCCACGACCTTGCTCACCAGCGCGAGCGGCTTCAATTGCTGCGTTTAGAGCCAACAAATTAGTTTGATCGGCAATACTATTAATCACATCCATAACCGAGCCAATTGCGATGCTATCGTCTCCTAACTTTGATATAGCAGCTGATACATCGGCAACATTAGAGACAAGCAGATTTATTTCTGACAAACTTTTTTCTATCACTTGTTGGCCATGAAGGACGTGATCATGCGCTGATTCAGATTCGGAAGACGTGCTGGCTGTATTATGAGACACCTCTGTTATAGCAGCGCTCATTTCTGTTACAGCTGAAGACACCATTTCAATTTCTGCTTGCTGGCTATATATCGCGGCATCAGTGGTTTGCACAGCTGAATTTGTTTGACCGGAAAGGGCTTCTAAATTAGAGGCAGACTCATCCGCTCTGGTTAAAATTGTTTCAGTACGTGACTTAATGTACTTAATTGCCAGCATCACGCTACCAAGTTCATCACTTCTTTTGGTATAGATAAGGCGTGCCATATCATCATTATGGATACTCTTGCATTCAGAAACCAAGAGGTCCCAATCTTTAGCCAGTATTGCCAGCCCTCCAGCACCCAATAAAATACCTAAGAGAGGTATCACCACAGCAAAAACACCACCCGCAAAAGAGCCAACTAAACAACTGATGACAGATAAAGCAAAAACAGCCGCAATCTTACCTTTAAAAGACAGAAACGACTTAAAACTGACTTTATCCCCTTTGTTTATCTTTTTATAAATAGACTCTGCATCGACGACTGTATTCTCATCTGGCGCGGTACGAACTGATTGGTAACCTAATATTTTGCCATTATCATAGACAGGTGTGACAAAGGCGCTTACCCAATAAAAATTGCCATTTTTACAACGATTTTTAACCATACCCATCCATGAGTCACCTTTTTTAAGAGTACCCCATAGGCTAGCAAAGGCCGCTTTAGGCATATCTGGGTGGCGCACAATATTATGTGGATGACCTTGCAGCTCTTCCACGCTGTAGCCTGCTATGTCAGAAAAAGCTTTATTGGAATATTCAATTGTACCTTCTTTATTGGTTGTAGACACAAGACGCTGGTCAGAGCCAAATAATTCCCTTTTAGACATATCAAAACTCTCACTAGTAAATGTATTTATAAAGTATTTGCCACAGTGACATAATGATCACCTAACAAAATGTAAGTTGTGTAAAATGTTCAATCAGCATCATCTAAGATAACCTAATGGCGCAAAGTCATAGCGGCCTTCAACTCTAATTCGCTCTTGTGAACTTGTGTTCTGGTCAACTCCAACCGGACACTTTCTTTAAAGACATTTCATATTTAATCGGTGACATATCGCCATTGGCTGTATGTAGCCGATCCTGGTTGTAATACTTCATATAGGCCGTGACATCTTGTTTCATGTGTTCACGGGTCGGTTGGGCTATTTTTAATATCCAGTCATGCTTCAGACTGCCAAAGAATCGCTCCACCACAGCATTGTCCCAGCACGCACCCACATCACCCATTGAGGCACGAATACCGTAACCCTTAAGCAGACTGCCAAAGCGCCTGCTGGTGTATTGGGAGCCCCGATCACTGTGAAATACGAGTCCCTGTTTGGGTTGCCTTACATTTACCGCCTTGATAATGGCTTTGCTTATCAAGTCCGTCGTCATACGCTTTTCTATGTGCCAACCCACAATGCGTCGTGAGTATAAATCCATCACTATCGCCAAATACATCCAGCCCTGGGCAGTCTTTA
>NZ_BAER01000064.1 GCF_000315055.1 Paraglaciecola polaris LMG 21857
TTTCTATTTATGGTGACATGGATAACATAATTGATAATGTTATTTCTATAACGTTGTTTGATGAATTCAAGATACGTAGTCCGGAGAAAGTTTTAAAAAAAGAATGTAATATTCTTCTTGGAAGTTACTTTAACTATGTTTCAAAAAATGAAAGTCATTTATTAATTGATAAGTTAAGTACATATTTTGAAGAAAAAGAAAATAAATTTTACATACCTCACCCTATGGAATCAAAAGAATATTTCCACTTTATAGAAAGACTACCCCAGGGGGTTCTAGCTGAAGATTTGATATTGGAGCTAGGACAAGAATATGAAAAAGTCAATGTGTATGGTATTGCTAGTAGCGCTCTCTTTAATTTACTTGGGGTAAGTTGGGTAAATGTATATACGTTGATTTCAATCGAATTGACGGATAACTGCAACTCATTATCCAAGTCATTAGTTAATGACGGCGGAAGTCCATTTTATATTGAATAGGTTTCTTTAACCTAAGTTGGAGTTAGTGATGAAAAAAATTTGTTTCTTCATAAATAATATGGGCTATTCAGGGGGCACTGAAAGAGTAACTAGTGTTATAATAAACCAATTGTGTAATGATGGTTTTGAAGTTCACGTAGTTAATTTAAATGGTAGCGATGAGCCTTTTTTCTCACTGAACCATGCAGTTGTTTATTCCAGTCTTTCTAATGTCTCAGGTGGGGGCGTTAAAAACTTTTTTAAAACAGTTTTAAACTTACGCAATTACTTAAAAAAACATTCTATTGCGACATTAGTAGATGTCGAATCAATGTTAGCCATTTATGCAGTTCCTGCAGTTCTTTTTCTTGGAATAAATCATATTGTCTGGGAACATTTTAATTATCATGTTGACCTTGGCCGTAAAATACGACGTCTAGCGCGACATTTAGCCGCATTATTTGCAGATAACATAGTGACACTTACTGAGCGAGATAAACATTTTTGGCTTAAGGGAGCGTGTTGCCGTGCGGTTATTACAGCAATACCTAATCCTGTTTCTTTTGGAGTATCGTTGAACAAAGCTGATATAACAAACAAAGTGTTTTTGTCAGTTGGGCGACTTACAGATCAAAAAGGTTTTGATTTGCTTTTGGAATCCTGGCAAGAGGTAGTTAAATTTTATCCGGATTGGAAGTTAAAAATTGTCGGAAGTGGCGACAAAGGGGATTCCCTAAAGTCATTAGCTTTTAATCTCGGTTTAGCCGATTCAGTCGTCCTTATTCCGGCGACACCAAATATTCAGGAGCATTACATGAATGCTTCTATTTATGTGATGAGCTCAAGATTTGAAGGATTCCCTATGGTCTTGCTTGAAGCAATGCACTTCGGGTTACCAATAGTTTCATTTGATTGTGATACTGGACCTAGGGAGTTGATTGAGCCGGGTATTACAGGTTGGTTAGCTAAACCGGAAGATATAAATTCATTATCTGAAGTTATGATAAATGCTATAAACGCTTTTGGTGATACTGATTTTTATTCAGAAATTAGCTTTAACGCGGTTACTCGGGCTCGACTTTTTAGCGTTTATTCGGCTGTGGGTAAGTGGAAAAATCTATTATAATGCAAAAAATAGAACGTATTTTATTAGTTCGTAGAAATAGACTAAAGAATTTTTACCTTTTGGTTTTTTCTTTTTTATATGCTTTATCTTTTTCTCTATTATCAAATGATATTTTTAGAGATCGAGATAACTACACCGCATATGCTAGGAGTTTCGAAGAGATTTTTTTTCGATATGATTCTTTATTAGCTAAGTTTTTTAATGAACCATTGTTTTTGTTTTTTAATTACATAGCTTCTTTTTTTCTACCATCAGATTCTGTTCCAAAGTTTTTTGTTTTTATTATTTCTTTTACTATTTCTTTCTTTGTTTTCAAATCGAGTAAGAATTTTATAATGCTTTTGTTGTCGGTATTATTGTTACTACTTATACCACAACTAATTCATTTGCAATTAGTTACCCTAAGGCAAGGGCTGGGTGTTAGTCTAATAATTTGGGCTGTAATATTATCTAAAAAACAATCATTTATTGCTATTTCCATTTTTGCTGCCGGGTTCATTCATTCTTCTTTTTTCATTGTTTTTATTTTATTTATTGCAGATATGTGCGTCGGAGGCAACCATGGTGATAAGAGATATTATCTTAGGTTGTTGTTGCAGGGGGTTATTGCGATTTCCATCTCTTTAGTTTTTCTTTATCTGGCCCAAATGTTGGGTGTTAGGCAAGCTAACGCTGAACATTTGACTGGTAGTGTGAACATTAGTGGTGGTGGATTAATTCTGTGGTTTTCTGTCTTTTTTGTTTTTTTGACTAGATCTAGGTTTTACTTTTATAAGGATTTAAGTGTTAGGCTGTCGTATATTGGTTTGGTGTCATATTTATCTATGTATCTTATATCTCCTCTGGCAGGGCGATTTATAATCACGTTTTTACCGTTTATATTGGTAACTATGGTCAGTAGATTTAATTATAGAGAGATGTCTATTATTGTCTTGGTATTATTCCTTAATTCATTTTTCTATATAGATACTCTTAAAAATAACAGTCTAACTTCTTATGGTATAAAGTTTTTTAATTTATGAAATGGTTGTAGGACAATTAGCTGGGGACTTTGATATAAAATAATATCCAATAATTCAGTTTCCTGATTACCCATAACCAGCAGCGAGTCTCAATAAGCGTTATGGCATAGGCGGAGTTTTTAAAGCGATCTTCGCTAGCTTTGGCAGTAACGCCCTTAGATCGAATCCAATATTGAACGGGTAACAGCAATCCATCAAATACATTGACAACTGCCATCGCTACTAAATGTAAATGCAGTGCTTGAAATTGTCCCAAGTGTCAGGATTATATTTCACTATTTAAATAATTATTTAGTATTCAGGAGAAAAATAGAACTTTGATTATATAGAAGGGGGATGGTTAATTATATGATAAGTTGTATCAGATATGTTATTCAGAATGTATAGATAGTCATATAGTGGGTATTATTTATGTTTTGTTTCGATCTATCATGAAAAGAGATTTGAAGTTGTTTATAGTTATATTTGTCGCGCTAGCTTTTCTTCTCGGATTATTTATACTCGATATCATAGATATGAACATTATTGTTGATAAAATGATAAACAGAATTACAGACTCATCAAATACTAACATGGAACGGTATTTTTACGCGCAGGGGGCTTTATATTTAGCCAGAGAGAATTTTATTTTTGGGGTGGGCGCAGGGAATTATGAGAACGCGAGTTTGTATTATGGGTTCCACCAAACAAAGGATCCTCTTAATGCACTTATTTCATTTTTGTTTATTTTTCTGACATCGTTCGTTTTCCTAATTAAGAAAAGTAAATATAGCTCTAATATTAAATATAGCCATATTGTCGCTTTTTGTGCCCATTGTATTAAATATTCCTACTCAAGGAACTCCTTTATCTATGAAATATTTTTGGTTTACCTTAGGGTTGATCGTGGCAATAAGCAGGTTGATAAATTATGAAAAATAGTACAGTTATTCACGTAATATCAGGCTTGCAACAAGCTGGTGCTGAAACCTTACTCTTTCGATTATTGGGTTCTTCGCAGAAGAATGATTCGACAGAGCATATTGTATTATCATTAACGACCTTGGGGTATTACGGTAAAAGACTTCAGGATATCGGTATAGAGGTCCATGTCTTTAACTTAAGTAAATGGAATTTTGCTTTACAGCTTATTAATATTTTTAACTTTCTCAATAAGATTCGGCCTGCTTGTGTTCATTGTTGGATGTATCACGGTAATCTAATTGGAGGAGCGGTGGCAAAGTTATCAGGCATTAAAAATATTATCTGGAGTATTCATCATTTAGATGTTAACAGAAAATCGTTGAGCTTCTCATCGTATATAGCTTCGAAACTTGGCGGTTTTTTTTCTTCTGTAATTCCTCATAAAATTATTTATGTTTCTCAAGCGTCAATGGATGAACACACTATTAATGGTTATCATAATGGAAATAATTTGTTAATTAATAATTTTGTTGATACAGAAAGTTTTTTCCCATCTGTAGAGAAAAGATCCTTTATGCGCTCTAAATTTAATATAGATTCAGATGTTTTTGTGGTCGGGTGTGTGGCACGATGGAACACTTGTAAAGGTCATAAATATTTGTTTGCTGCACTCAATAAATTAAAACGTCAGGGGCGAGATTTTTGTTGCGTTTTAATCGGTGTTGGAATGAATCCATATAATGAAAATTTGATTCAGCTATTAACTACATTTGATCTTAATGAAAATATTATTTTAATGGATTGTGTTGATAATGTGGAAGATGTTTACCCTATGTTTGATATGCACGTCCTTCCAAGTGTCAGTGAGGCATTCGGATTGGTTACTATTGAAGCAATGTCATGTGGGATACCTGTCTTAAGTTCAAACGTTGGTTCAAGCTTTTTAATTATTAATAATAGTGAATACATTTATAATTATGATGATATTAACCTTCTAGCAAGAAGACTTATAAGTAGGATGGATAATTATAATGACAATAATTCTATTGGATTGATTTTAAGGGCTCGAGTACAGGAGTTTTTTAGTTTGAAGTCAGCGTTAGATAATTATCACATAGCATGGTTTCGGTAATGTCATAATTATTAAAGTCGATAAATTACTTATTAAAAAAATAGCGGCACATCCAAACATTAGTACTATGGTTATTTAAAAGAAATTCAAATGAATCTTTTTTAAGTTCAAGAAGTTTTATTTATGAACTAATTATGTACGTATATAGTTTAAAATAACTATTGTTGTTTTTAGTCGACGATGATTCGTCCGACGAACTTTTTTGATTCAACGTTGAATATATTTAAGGAAGATAATCAGATGGGAGCATTAAATACTCTAAACTTTCGTAACACATCGTATCAAGTATTTCGTTTTTAAACTGCAAGCGCCAATAATGGACTGTGTTAATTATTAATAAACTGGGTCGTGTCTGATAATCGTTAGAAATTTTATTCCAATGTTAATAACAAATGACCACGCACTTAGAAGGGAACTAAACACTTATCAAAAACCGATGAGTTACGGGGGCGAATAAATTGCTGATGCAGTTGTTCAAGTGTTTTTTGTGTGATTTAGAGAATTTTATCTATTATGAAAAAAATATTATTTATTGTTAACGTCGATTGGTTTTTTGTCTCTCATCGTTTGCCAATCGCATTAAAGGCTATCGAAGATGGTTATGACGTTCATCTTGCTTGTAGTTTTACCGATAAAAAACAGGAATTGGTTGATCAAGGAATTCACGTTCATGAAATAGATTTTTCTAGAAGCGGAAATGGCTTATTTAATGAATTACGTACATTGATAAGTGTTCGTTTATTAATTAAATGTATTCAACCTGATTTAGTGCACTCTGTCACCATCAAACCAGTTATTTATACTGGCTTGGTGATACGTAGCCTTAAACAGAGGCCAGCGTTTGTTGCCGCTATTTCTGGATTGGGTTATGTGTTTTCTGCAAAAGATTTTAAAGCTAAACTTACTAAAAAATTAGTTTCTTTTTTATACAGGTTTGCACTTTCTCACAAGAATAAAAGAATTATCTTTCAAAATAACTCGGATGAAAATATTTTAACAAAAGTTGCAAAACTTGATTCATCGCAAAAGGTTTTAATCCGTGGTTCAGGTGCAGATCTACAACACTATTCTTTTTGTAATGAACCTGACGGATCAACAATAAAAGTTGCGATGGCATGTCGTTTATTAAAAGAGAAAGGCGTTTATGAATTTGTAGGGGCAGCTAGGTTATTACTCGAGCAAGGGAAAAATGTGGAGTTCGTGTTGATTGGCTCTCCGGATCCAGAAAATCCTAACTCTGTATCAGCAGAAGAAGTAGAGTCGTGGCACAAAACAGGTTTAGTTAATGCGTTAGGACAGCGTAATGATATAAATCAAATTTTTTCCGCTTCTCATATTGTTACTTTACCGTCATATTACGGGGAAGGTGTACCTAAAGTGTTGATCGAAGCAGCTGCCTGTGGCCGCCCAATTGTAACCACAGATAACCCTGGATGTTGTGATGCTATTATTCCGTCGGTGACTGGTGTGTTGGTGCCGATAAGAAACGCTGGAGCTTTAGCTGAGGCAATTCTAACATTAGTTGAAGACCGAGCGCTCCGAATCAATATGGGAACTAAAGCCCGGGAGTTTGCTGAGCAAGAGTTTGATGTTAATAGTGTTGTTAGAAAACACATGGACATATACAGGTCTTTGTTGAGGGAATAAATTTGAACCAAGTTAAACAAAAGTTATTACTGACAGGTGCCACGGGCTTTCTTGGTACAGCTCTATTGAGTGGATTAGATCGATTTGAAGTCACAGTTTATGGACGGACTAAACCTAAAAAAATAGATTCAACACATTTTATTCATGGCGATATTGGATTACATTGTCGATGTATCAGTGCCTTTAAAGAAGTTGATATAGTGATACATTGCGCCGCTCGCGTACATATAATGCATGATAATTCATCGGCTCCTCTAGAAGACTTTCGCGAGGTAAATACCTACGGCACACTTAACCTCGCACAGCAGGCTGCAGATGCTGGTGTAAAACGTTTTATATTTATTAGTTCGATTAAAGTAAATGGTGAATCTACAGAGTTAGGCCTGCCATTTAAATCAGACGATAATTTTGTCCCGACAGACCCTTACGGTTTGAGTAAATATGAAGCGGAGGTCGGTTTACGGGAAATCGCAGCAAGAACGGGTATGGAAGTAGTTATTATCCGCCCACCATTAGTTTATGGGCCAGGGGTGAAGGCCAATTTTGCCTCTATGATGAAATGGGTAAATAAGGGGATTCCTTTACCGCTAGGTAGTGTTAATGCTAATAAGCGGAGTTTAGTTTATCTCGATAATTTAGTGGATTTAATTGTCACCTGTATTGATCACCCAAATGCGGCTAATCAAACTTTCCTCGTAAGCGACGACCACGACGTTTCTACTACCGAATTGCTACGTGAAATGGCCCGCGGAGATGAGCGGCCTAGTCGGCTAATACCCGTGCCTGTTGGTGTAATGCAGTTTGCCGCTAATCTAGTCGGTAAAGGTGCTGTTGCAGCGCGTCTGTTTGGATCGCTGCAAGTTGATATCGAGCATACTAAAAAAGTGTTAAACTGGTCACCTCCGGTTTCCTTTTCTGAAGGAATACGTCGTTGTTTTTATAAATAGGCTCGTCATTTCTATGTTATTGCGTTTATTCGATATTATTTTTTCCCTTTTGGGTTTGATTTTTGGTTTCCCCATCCTTGTCATTTTATTTTTTGTTGGCTTGTTCGACACAGGCTCGCCGATTTTTTGTCAAGAAAGGGTCGGGCGAAATAAAAAACCGTTTACACTGGTTAAGTTTCGTACCATGAAAAAAGATACAGCCTCAGTAGCGAGTCATTTGGCGAGTAGTAGTTCGATAACTAAGTTCGGGTATTTTTTACGCAGAACCAAACTGGATGAATTGCCCCAATTATGGAACGTGCTTTCGGGTGATATGAGTTTAGTTGGGCCAAGACCTAGCTTATTTAATCAGCTCGATTTAATAGCTGAGCGTGAATGTCGTGATGTATTAAATGTACGCCCAGGCATTACAGGTTTGGCACAGGTCAATAAAATTGACATGTCAGTGCCGATTTTATTAGCCGATACAGATGCTAAAATGTTACAAAATTTGACCCTAAGAACCTATTTCAAGTATATACTATTGACCCTCCTTGGTAAGGGGGCTGGGGATCGAGTGATCTCTGGTTGATATTTAACCAATTTCTCGAATTTAACTTCGTTTCGCTAAAATAATTTATGGTTGAATCTTTTGTTTGCTCACGGTTTAGAATTTTTAGTGTCGCTAATATTGATGATTGCTAGATAAAGGAGATGTAAATGGACTTTATGCAGGTGTTTTTTGCACTTCCTCGTTCTCAAAAACGTTTGGTTAGTGTCATTATTGATACCGTTTTTATTATCACCGCTTTTTTCTCGGCAATAGCGATGAGGTTAGACAATTTTCAGGTCTTATATGATGCTCATTATTGGCTTTTCATGCCGATTGTATGTTCTGCAAGTCTTTATGTTTTTGCTAAATTAGGCCTGTATAGGGCAGTGCTTCGTTATATGGGGTTACAGGCTTTGACCGCGATTGTGGCGGGTGTTCTTATGTCCACTTTAACCATCGTTTTAACTGCTTATTTTACGGGGCTGAGCTTACCGCGCACAGTGCCAATCATATATGCCGCATTTGCACTTGTTTTTGTCGGCGGCTCTAGAGCGGTAGTAAGAGCTGTATTTGGCAATGGAATTAAACGCGTTGGCGAGCATGTAATTATCTACGGGGCAGGTGTGAGTGGTCGTCAACTGGTTACTTCTTTGGCCCAGAGCAGCGAATATAGAACGATGGCATTCGTCGATGACGATCCCACTCTACACGGTACGGTTATTCAAGGGGTGAATGTTCATTCTCCATCGATTATTCGAAAGTTAGTTCAACAATATGGCGCGAGTAAAGTATTGCTAGCCATGCCCAGTGCTAGTCACTCTAGGCGAAAGCAAATCTTAATGACCTTGGAGCCTCTAGCGATACAGGTTTTAACGATCCCTGCTACTTGTGATTTAGTCAGTGGCAATAAAGTGTATTCCGATATCAAACAAGTTGAAGTAGATGATTTGTTAGGTCGAGACACAGTTGCTCCACGTGAGCAGTTGATGGCTGCGAATATTAAAGGTAAAAGCGTGATGGTGACCGGGGCCGGTGGCTCGATAGGCTCTGAATTATGTCGTCAAATCCTCAATTATTCTCCCAAAAAACTCGTACTTTACGAGTTGTCAGAATACTGCTTGTATTCAATAGAAAGTGAATTACGAGGCCAGGCTGAGTTACTCAATATTAAGGTTGAAATATTGCCCGTACAGGGGTCCGTACAAAAAGAAAACAGAGTGTTGGCTGTAATGGAGTCATTTAATGTGCAGACGGTTTATCATACCGCAGCATATAAACATGTTCCCTTGGTCGAACAAAATGTAGTTGAAGGCGTTAGAAATAATATTTTTGGTACTTTCTACACCGCTCGTGCTGCTATTGCGGCAAAAGTGGAAACATTTGTTTTAATCTCTACAGATAAAGCTGTCCGTCCGACCAATGTGATGGGAGCCACGAAAAGAATGGCCGAGCTTGTATTACAAGCATTAGATAAAGAAACGCATGATACACGCTTCTGTATGGTGCGATTTGGGAATGTATTGGGGTCATCCGGTTCTGTTGTACCTTTATTTAGAAGTCAAATTGCCGCAGGCGGTCCCGTAACTGTTACTCATCCAGAAATTACACGATTTTTTATGACGATACCTGAGGCTTCGCAACTGGTTATTCAAGCGGGGGCTATGGGAGAGGGCGGAGATGTTTTTGTTCTTGATATGGGAGCTCCGGTAAAAATTGTAGACCTCGCATATAAAATGATTCATCTAAGTGGATTTAAAGTCATTGATGATCGAACTGCTGAGGGGGATATAGCTATTCAATTTACCGGCATGAGACCAGGTGAAAAATTGTACGAAGAGCTATTGATAGGTGATGATGTAAGCGGTACTGCGCATGAACGCATAATGACCGCGCACGAGGTGATGTTAACCTGGGAAGTGCTTGAGCCAATCTTAGATAAACTTGATTTGGCCTGCCACGAGTTCGATCATCGAGTTATTAGGGACATTTTACTGACCACTCCTATAGGGTTTAATCCTAGTGATGGAATTTGTGATTTAGTCTGGTTAGAACGTAACAAAGATAAAATAGATACACCTGACACTAAAGTGGTTTCTTTTGCGTCTCGAAAGTCTTCGTAGTATAAGTTCCTAATGGCCTACTTAGAAAGTAGGCCATTTATTATTTATCTGTTCTTCCTACTCAAACTTTACTAACCACGTTTAAGAAGGAAGCGAAGGTCTCGTAAAGCACAAGCCGTTAGTAAATCTCCATATTCATCAACTGTAGCTTAGACAGCAAACTGAGATTACTCACCAGACGACCTTTTCCCTGACCCTCCCTTGATAAATCCCTTGAGGGACAATCTCTTCTCCTACACACTCTCGCTTGATTGTTGCAAAGGTTTACAGATTTGAATATTTGATCATTATTAGTCGTGTTCGTTGGTTAACCGAAATTGTTTAAATACCACTGATAACGAGTAATAAGACAGACTTGTCTCTACGGAGTTACTGCAAGCTCTTATTTCTAATTCATATAAAAACCGCTTAAGTGTCCTTAAGCGGCTTTATAGTTTTACGCTGACGTTATAAAGATAACGCTAAGTGCGTTACCTAGAGAAGGGGGAGCGTTCATCTGTGGTGTTGTATAGGGTTACAGGGCGTATTAAGGGTTGTCCGCCATCACGAGCAATAGGTATCCAAGGTAACTGACCTCGACCTTTCGATGATTTGAGTGAAAACAGATCAAATGGTATGGATAAGTAAAAGCCCTTAGTAAAGCTGCCTTCACCATATTCATCAGCACTCACATTCGTTATCGAAGCAAAAGCTCCGACCACGATGCCACTGTCGAAGCGTTTAGCGAAGTCTACTGTTACCCCTTTATCTTTTGCCAAATATTGACCAATGTTAAACGTTAACTGAGTATCGGGTAAAAAGCTTGGTTTCCAATAAATATTGGCGTGTCCAGTGAGCACCTTATAATCAAAAAATTCAAAATCATCTCTATATGAACGTTGTTGCACATAATTTATATCAAATCCAAAGGCAATGTTGCTGTCCACTGGGCGATAGAGCAGTTCGCCGCCTACACCACCGTACATGGCTTCTAGATAGCCACCATACACTTGCGCATATAGGTTTGGTGCTATGCGGTCGTTCCAATGTAAATATAGGTTTTCTAGGGTGACGTTTCTGTCAGAAACATATTCACGCACATTAGTACGCACTCTTGGCAAAGTGCTCGCTGCGCCGTCTGTAGTGAAGTTAAATTTGTCGAAGTTCTCAAACAAATTCACTTTTAATGTGCCGGCGACACTGGTTTTACCATTAAAGCTATAGCCACCGTTTAGCAATACGCCAGCTTGGTATAAGTAGAAGTCTTCAGGGTTGCCAAAAGTTTGGATCCAGAAGGTTTCAATACCGGTGAAGAAGCCTGACGTGTTCGCTGGATCATAGTTGGCTAACGTTTCTGCTTGTAGATCTTGGCGCTGATATGTGCTTTTTATATCAGGCTCAATGGTCTCGTAACGTGCTTGTTTTTTAAATTCATCAGCGTTTACCAGTGTTTCCACTATTGGCACCGAGCCGTTGGTATTGACGACTTTATAACTTTTTACTGACTCTGGAAGCTCAGACGCCATTATACGACCCATACGCTGTATTGCTTCGTCAGTGTCCCGATAACTAATTTGTTGCCCGTATAATGTTACTTGTTGCTCGTTTACGTCACTGGATGTGGTGATAAAACCGGCTTCGCTATAGAGATGTAAATTCATGCGCGCTAAGTTAACGTCGTCAATGACGGTCGCTTTGGGTTTAGCGGCTAATTCCCGTGGTGGGGGATCGAATTTTAATTGGCTCAACTGGTGCAGATTAAAGTTATAATTTATGCCAAAGCCTATGGTGTTGCCACGCTGGTAATTCACACTAAAATCGAAGTTATTCCATCTGTACGCAGCACCGAAATTCCAATTACTGTCTTGCTCTAATGCACCCGCTCGATCAGTAAGGTAATTATTGCCTTCGTATTCTACTTTTAAGCGCAGTGGCGCCCATGGGGTTTGATACTCAATGCCGCCGAACACTGACGCTGGGCCCTTAAAGAAGCGCTGATAATCTATTTTGCCGCCATTACCGGTGAAACCACCAGGGCGATTGCAATAACTATCAGAAACTTCGCAAAATGGGTTTGAAACGTTGCCAGACGTACCTAAGTATCCCCAACCCATATTGATATGAAAATTGATATCACCGACTTGTTTGCTTAAACCAATAAATTCACTTTCGAAAAAACCGGTACCGCCAAAGTCACGAAAACCCACCGAGAGCTCAGGCAAATAATAGCTTTCTTTGAGTAATCTAAATTTGGCGTCTATGCCCTTATCCTTAAGGGTTTGATTGCCGCTAAAACCAGGGAAAATACTGTAAGGACGATTCCGTACGTCTGTATATCTTACGGTTGCTTGCATCCATGGGAATAGCTGTAGGGTTGCTGACCAAAAACGATATTCGTCGTTGTCAGTGTAACTAACCCGTAAGTCACCTTCCGCTAACATGCGTGAGGTGGGAGTTTGAATAAGCCCGGTACCGCCGTGCACCATGAGTGAACTGCCCACTGGGGAGATATTCCAGTCGTCAAGGCTATTCGCGCTGTTTTCTTGTCCGTAAGCAATTGAGCAGCTAAAAAAAGATGCGATCGTTAGCCATTGAAGGGGCATTTTGTGTTTATTTTTTATTGTGTTGGATAGCGGCATTACAGCACCCTATTTGTAGCTAGGGAAACAAGAAGTGTGTTAATTTTCTCAAATTCTGGGTGAAACAAAGACTCTTTGAAAGGCACAAATAGCATGCTCCCTGGCATGGCTTCTTGATGCTGTTTATTCCAATAAGCCGAAGGTGTCAGTATGGCCCTTCCATCGGTTTGAATAATGTAAACGTAGTCTTGATTAGCAGCACTGATCCGTGCGGAACTCGCTACATATTCGCTCACATCAGTGTGTGGTTGATGTGCAACCACTAGTGTTTGTTCAACTGCGCCAAAAATGAATACAGTTTTACTACGCGAGCCTGCACTTAATATATAGCGCTCGTCGATTAGCAGCGGATTTTTTGCCGGCTGAATACGGGCTAAATCAATATCTATTGCAATGGGCGAACGTTTAGCTACCTGCCAACTCGATACCACTTGCATGAGTTGATCCGTCGCGCTAAGTAGTGACGTATCGTCTGCAGAAAAGCGTTTTTTAATGATGTTCAGATTATCCAGCAGGGCTTGGCGTGTTTTTTCAACCTCGCTATTTGATTGGTAAAGGGCCGCAGCGGGCCAGTAGATATTATTCTGGTCGGCCAAAGGGGCTAATGCATCTGATAAGCGAATAGAGCTAGGGTAGGTGTATGACTCATCTCCCCAAGTTAATGTGACTTCAGCGCGAAGTTCAGCACTCAGGAAACATGCAGCTAGGGCTGCGAGCGTTAAATAACTTTTCATGGTTTGAAACTTCACTTATCAGTTGAGTCTGGCGATGCGGCTAAGGTAAATAAACTCGATAGCTTCACTAACGGGTGACAACGTTTGCGTACTTTTTACTAAGGTTCCGCTTTGTTTATCAAACCAATAAAAGTTTTGCCATTCTCGGTTTAATCTTATGTAATCTGTTGGGGCATCGTAATCTAGTGATTCTACATATAAAGTGGTGTTTATATTTTTGTTCAATATATGCAAAGTTTCTGACCTTGGCTCACTGAACGATGAGCGAATGGGGTAGCCATATTCGTCTTCAGACCAATCTGCGCTGCGTTGCCAAGCTGATGCCTTGGATTGAAGCGGCAGTGTTTTTAGCGGATCAGAGTCCGTGTTTGATAGGTAAAGTAAGTTTTTATCTAAACCCAAGGTACGTACCACCCGGCCTTTTTCTAATATCAGCATGGCATTATCACCCGAAACCCATTTATGTTGCCCATTTTCGAGATAGGCGAGTGCCATAATGGCTTTAGGGCGCTCCCCTCGTTTGACTGACATAACGTCGGTTTTTGACGCGGAGACTTGCTCTGGGGTCATGCTTGCGTCTTGGGGGTCAGAGAACGCAATTTTTAACGTGTCGTAATATGCGTGATAGGTACCACTGCAACTGGTAGTGCCAGCTAATACAAATATGGCAAACACAATAGTTTTGATGTTCATGGGTGGGCGTGTGTCCGAGTTATTCTAATAAGCGCATTGTACTGAATGAAGATTAATGCCGTGGCAATAAAAAAGCCGCCAAAAGGCGGCTTTCAAAAATAACGTTATCTTATAAAGAAGTTGCTGTTGCAGTAACCGTAACTGGAGTCGTAACTGTTGCAGTAACTGTAGACGTCACAGTAGTCGTAGTTGAAGGTACACATTCACCGTCAACTAACGTTTCGCCGTCACCACAAGTTGGATCAATTGGATCAACAACTGTGTTTGAGTTACCGCGGTTGTTAGAAACAATTGCGCCAGCGATAGCTAAGCCAACAACCCCAGCAGCGATAGTACCAACGCCTACACCGCCTACAGTTGACTCAGATGCATTGTTGCCACCTGTGTTTTCTTGTGCCATTACTGAATTACCAGCAAGTGCTAATACTGCTGTTGCAGCCATAAGAATTTTTTTCATAATGTGATCCCTTCGTGTTAAGTAAAATCAAGACTGTCTAGATTCTAATGGAATAATTTACTGACCTCAATAGGTGTAGATAAAACAATCATTAAAATATTGATTGTATTGTAAAAACGTGTGACGTCGGAGACGTTTTTACAAGTACCCCAGGACGTTATATTTTGACTAATAAATTATTTTAAAGGGGCATCAGACGTCATTGAACGGCAAATCTTAATTAATACCATTCCCAATGGGGGGCAATAAAGGGTAAAATGTAAAGTTAGTCGCGAAAAAAAGACAGTTGGTAATGCCGCGAGCCCGAAAACCCTAGGGTTACATTTCGGCATTGTTTTTGCTGATAGGATCAAAAGTTTGTCATAATTGGGCGGTAACATTCGCCTGAATTTACAGTTAAGGAATATTACTTCGATGAAAGTTACAGTATTTGGGATTGGTTATGTCGGTTTGGTACAAGCCGCGGTGATGGCAGAAGTGGGCCATGATGTGGTTTGTGTTGATGTGGATCAAAATAAAGTCGACAGATTAAAACAAGGCCATATACCGATTTATGAACCTGGCTTGACACCTTTAGTGAATAGCAACTACGAAGCTGGACGTGTTGATTTTACTATTGATGCTGCGCGCGGTGTGGCCCATGGGGAAGTGATTTTCATTGCAGTAGGTACTCCCCCTGATGAAGATGGCTCCGCGGATTTAAAATATGTTCTTTCAGTCGCTAAAACCGTTGCTGAGCATATGGACTCTCACAAGATCATTATTAACAAATCAACTGTACCTGTAGGTACCGCTGATAAAGTCAGTGCTAAGGTTACCGAAACCCTTGCGTCTCTTGGTAAAGAACTAACTTTCGATGTGGTTTCCAACCCTGAATTTTTAAAAGAAGGGGCTGCGGTAAATGATTGCATGCGCCCTGACCGCATCATTATTGGTACAGAAAGTGAATCTGCTGAGAAAAAATTACGCGAGCTATATTCGCCGTTTAACCGTAACCACGACAAAATCATCGTTATGGATATTCGTAGCGCTGAGCTAACGAAATATGCAGCAAACTGTATGTTGGCCACCAAGATAAGCTTTATGAATGAAATGGCAAACTTGGCTGAGTTAATGGGTGCTGATATTGAAAACGTGCGCCGTGGTATTGGTTCTGACCCACGTATTGGTTACCAGTTTATTTACCCAGGCTGCGGCTATGGGGGTTCATGTTTCCCTAAAGACGTTCAAGCTCTTGTTCGCAGTGCTACAGGTGTTGGTTACAATGCGCGCGTGCTTGAAGCGGTAGAAGCGGTTAACTACGCCCAGAAAGAAAAATTATTTGAGTACATCATGCGTCACTTTGGTGGCGACGTGAAAGGCAAAACAGTGGCAATCTGGGGGCTTTCATTTAAGCCTAATACTGACGACATGCGCGAAGCATCTAGCCGTGTATTGATGGAAAGCTTGTGGGAAGCCGGTGCCAAAGTTAAAGCATACGACCCAGAAGCAATGGAAGAAACCCAGCGTATATATGGCAGTCGTGATGATTTGAACTTGGTCGGTACTAAAGAGTCTGCGCTTGATGGTGCTGACTTCTTAGTTATTTGTACTGAGTGGCAGGCTTTCCGTGCCCCTGATTTCGAACTAATTAAGCAGAAACTTGCAACACCGTTAATCTTTGATGGACGGAATTTATTTGAACCCAACATGATGTTGGAATACGGCTTGCATTACTATGCTATAGGCCGTGGATTATCAGTAAAAGGACAGTAAAATGAGTCAAGTAAAGAAAGCCGTCATCCCAGTTGCGGGATTAGGAACACGTATGTTGCCGGCAACCAAAGCAATTCCTAAGGAAATGCTACCCGTTGTTGATAAACCGCTTATTCAATACGTGGTTTCTGAGTGTGTAAACGCAGGGATAAAAGAAATTATCTTGGTGACTCATGCCAGTAAAAACAGTATCGAAAATCACTTTGACACCAGCTTTGAACTTGAAGCCACGTTAGAAAAACGTGTTAAACGTCAGTTGCTTGAAGCGGTACAGGCTATATGCCCTAAAGACGTGACCATTATGCACGTGCGCCAAGGCGTAGCGAAAGGGTTAGGGCATGCGGTATTGTGTGCACGCCCTATGGTGGGGGATGCGCCATTTGCTGTTGTATTACCTGACGTTATTGTTGATGACGGAACGTGTAATCCTAAGAAAGATAATTTAGCGGACATGGTTGCTAAATTTAACACCAGCCAAGTCAGCCAAATCATGGTGGAAAGCGTTCCTCAGGAAGATGTGAGTAAATACGGTATCGTGGATTTAGACGGTGCGACGCTTTCTCCTGGTGAGTCAGCGAAAATGCACGGCATGGTTGAAAAACCGAATCTTGCGGATGCGCCTTCTGATTTAGCGGTTGTTGGCCGTTATGTATTGTCTGAAAAAGTGTGGGATCTACTCGCTAAAACAGTGCCTGGTGCAGGTGATGAAATTCAATTGACTGATGCAATTGACTCGCTTATGCGAACCGAGCAAGTCGATGCGTATTACATGAAAGGCAAAAGCCATGACTGTGGTAGCAAGCTGGGTTACATGAAAGCTAACGTAGAGTTCGCCTTGCGTCACCCAGAATTAGGTACTGAATTTAAAGAGTTTTTACACACGATCGTGAAATAAATTCAGACTTGCTATAAGAAAAGCCGCATGATGTTTTCCATCATGCGGCTTTTTTGTACCTTTTATAAGTGAAGACTTATTTAACCTGTACGTGATCAGCTAATTTAGCCAGCATTTTTTTACCGATCCCTTTTACATTAGTAAGATCGTCAATGCTGGTAAATTTACCACTTTTCTCACGATACGCTATGATAGCGGCTGCTTTTTTCTTACCTATACCTGGCAAAGTGACTAACTGCTCGGCTGTTGCCGTATTCAGATTGATTTTTTGCGACTTCATTTGAGATACACTGCTTTTGTCTACTTGGGCCTCAGCAACTACATTGCCTACATAGCCAGTCAGTAAAACACCTGCAAAAAATAGGGTAGCGATAAACTTCTTCATAATGAAACTCCTTGTTTAATTGATCCATTTCGGTGCAATTGCACAGCATTAAGACTAGTCTGGGTTTCAAATTTGGTAAAGAAAAGTGCCGGAATAAAAGTCAGGCAAAAAAAAGTGGCCTCAATGGACCACTGCTTTTAAGGCATAAAATCGCTTTTACAGACGTTCTAACATGGCTTGTGTGAAATCACTGGTGCCGTGCTCGCCACCTAAATCACGGGTTGTTCTGTCGCCAGACTCGATCACTTGTTTAAGTGCGTAGCGAATTTTCTCTGCTTGCTCGCCCATTGCCAAATATTCAAGCATTTGTATTGAGGCAAGTATCACTGAAGTTGGGTTTGCGAGGTTTTTACCTGCTATGTCAGGCGCAGAGCCATGAACGGCCTCAAAAATGGCACAATCCGTACCTATATTTGCCCCTGGTGCCATACCCAATCCACCGACTAAGCCAGCGCAAAGATCAGACAAAATATCGCCAAATAGGTTAGTCGTGACAATAACGTCAAACTGGTGTGGGTTCATCACCAGTTGCATACAGCAGTTGTCTACGATCATTTCGCTAGACTCGATTTGCGGATAACGCTGGGCGACTTCACGGGCAACTTTGAGGAATAAACCTGATGTAGACTTAAGAATATTGGCTTTATGAACCGCTGTCACTTTTTTGCGACCATCACGTATGGCCATTTCATATGCATACGTTAGGATACGTTCAGCACCAGCACGAGTGACGATACTTGTGGCTTTTGCTTCGTTACCATCTTCAGATACCACTTGACCAAGGCCTGAATACATACCTTCGGTATTTTCACGAACCGTGACTATGTCAATATTCTCGTAGCGAGCTTTAGTGCCTTTGAAGGAAAGTACTGGGCGTAAATTAGCGTACAACTGGAATTTTTTACGCAAACTAACATTAATGGATGTAAAGCCTTCACCAACTGGGGTAGTGAGGGGGCCTTTCAGGGTCACTTTATTTTTAGCGATTAAATCTAATGTCTCTTGTGGTAATAGCTCGCCGTGATTTTCTAAAGCAACTAAACCTGCATCAGCGAAGTCATACTCAAAATCGCAACCGACTTTGTCTAAAATCTGTAATGCTGAATCAATGATATCTGGGCCTATGCCGTCTCCGCGAATTACAGTAATGCATTGTTTAGTCATAAACTATTCCTTAATGTTGGTATTAACGATGGTACGTCAAATCTTTGCTGTCGATAGCTGCACTAAGTGCAGTCTTAATAGGTCAGTGAGCCCGTATTTTTAGGGCGCGATTTATATCATGAATAAGCCGTAAAAACCAGCTGTGATGCGCTGTAACACGTTTTTATACGGGCGAATAGCTGTGACAAACTGAAAATGCGTTTTGTGATATTGACTGCACGTCCTCTTCACTTATCTGTAGAACGTTAAGGGCGTTTTGCCAGTAAACCTGACTTAGTGCGCAGCGCTGTGCACTAGCAAAATATAATTCTCTGGTGATCATCAAACTGATACCCAATAAGGCGGCGAGCTTTACTGAAATACTCGATCGCTGCGCGTCAATATAATGCACGTCATGGTAGTTCCCTAATGCGACAATTTCGTGACGCGGTTGCTGCCAGGATTCAGCCATAGAGATTGAGTGGCTGCGAAGCTGTTCTGGTTTAACACAACGGATCAACGAGCGAATATCATAGGCACAAGCGTTTAAAGGTTGCCATTTCAGCTGAATTTTTAACTGCGGATGCGTAAACAAACCCACACATGCGAAATACGACAAGGTGCAGGCTTGCTCTGGAATACCAATATCAGCAGCCTTGGCTATGCTGGCGGCTACGTGGCCACGTAGTTGGGCAAAATTAATGAAGTAACGCTGCAGGGGGAAATAATGCTGGTTCAGGCGGCTGAGTAATGCTTGTTGCATAATAATGCTGCCAGAGCGTTCGAAGCCGTGCATCATTAAGCCATGTTGTATGTCTTTACTAGGCAGTTTTTCACGGCTACTTTGTGACGCTGTATGGCGTAAATGTTGCGCGAATGCCGGCTCTCGAGCAATGGCTTGACTCAAGGCTTTCACGTCTTGAACGGGTTTATTTAATTGCCCCTGAATCGCGGTTAAGGTCGCGGGCGGGCGGCTCATTTTATAACTTTGCGTGAACGGCGATAGAATGGTTAATTTAGAGTCTTGCTTAAATGCCTGTCAATCTTTACCCCACCAGGTATTAAGCTGACTAAATTGCTTCATTTTTTGGACAGGGTAAACCCGTTTGATACGAGAGCGTGGCACCTTAAAGTGGGCTGTATGCTTCGATTGTTGACCTGAGGTGCTTTGTGGATAACAAACAACGCTGTTGTCGCACACCCCGATAACCATCCCTAACGCGCCATCATCCAGCATGATATACGCGCCGGGAGGCGTCATGCTTGGGAATTCCATTAAAGGGGCTAATAGTGGGGCTTCGGCGCTTGAGGTATATTGCAGTAAATGGTGTATCGCAGCTTGGAAACCGAGCTTTTTGTTACCTGTTTCGCCATTGATTAATAGCGCTAATCGAGCGGCCATCGCCACACATACCACGTCTACATTACTGCCGGACAAAGCTCGCATGTGGCGCTTTAGATCCTTATTCAACCATTGTACTTGGCGGAAACCTCTTAACCATACTCCTTGTTGATATTGGGTTAGTATCCGGCCAAAAGAGCGCTTTATCGAGTCTGAAGAGTCACTTTTATGCTCTTGGTCGGCGTTACCGGTAAGTGATCCGTTTAACGTACTTTGCTCAAACGCGAATAAGCTGATGGCCGCACACAGTAATTGCTGGGTGGTGGTTTCGTTGAATCGGTGGCGCGTACTGATCAATGCCGTCAGTAAACACGTGCTGAATATTAGATTATAGCTGTAGGGCAGGGATGTTTTGTAAAGATGGATTTGCGCAAAGATGAGTTCTGGGTGCTTTTTCGCGACCCCAAGTACGTCATTGCTAAAGTTTAACGTTTGCTGAACCAGACTACTTGGAGGTTCAGGTAGTCGGTATTGTGAAAGCAGTTTATGTAGGCTCTGATACTGCTGTTTAATCAAACTGTCAGGCAAAGAGTGTATAACCTTATAGGGTTAAATAATCTTGGTAAGCACTGTCACCCCAGGCGATCAGTTCATCATTTTTTAGCAACAATGCAGTGCATTCGTCTTGGGTGGTAATACCATCAGACTTGACATGTTGAGTCCGAAAAAACATCACTTGAAAAGTATCGTCAGCGGTTTTTTTGGCTTCACTGATATCTGGGCCACCTAAGAGCGCGAGTATTTGTTGTTTATGCAGGCCCAGTTCGAGTTTGGCGACTTGCACTTTGTTGTATTCTTCGCGGTCTTTCCAATCCATATCCTGAGCGTTATCAGGATAAAACAGCAGCACAGCCGCAACAAACACGCCATATAGAGCAGCGCCAATACCTATGCGAGTTACTATCTTTTTATTCATCAGATTTTATTTCTATCGTTATTCACATTAAAAAGCTGAGCGATATTTCGCCTTATGGATTAAAAATACCACGCTCAGCCTTATTTTATTACATAATTTCGTAACAAGGCACGTATTCGCTGCCAGGTAATTTCATGCGTTGCTGGACCACAAAGGATTGCAGTAACTCATCCATTAATGTCATAAGTTCACGATCCCCGTTGAGCTGAAATGGCCCTTGCTCTCGGATCAGTTTTACCCCATCGGCCTTGACATTACCTGCGACTATGCCGGAAAACGCTTTACGCAGGTTGGCTGCTAATTCGGCTTTTGGCTGGTCAAAATGCAGGTTCAACGCAGACATGCTGGTGTGCGTTGGTAGGAATGGCACTTGAAATTCAGGCTCTATTTTTAAGGACCAGTTAAAATCAAAGGAATCGCCTTTCGCTTTACGATAAGCACGTACGTCTGTACGTTTAGTATTGATGGTTTGCGCCACCAACTTCGGATCATCGACAATAATTTGATATAAAGATTGGGCTTCTGACCCCAGCGTGGCGGCAATGAACTTATCGATCGCAATGAAGTAGCCTTCACATACTTTAGGGCCTGTTAGAATAATCGGTAGCACCTGCTCCTTATTCTGCTCGTTGAGCATCAAGCCAAGTAAGTACAGCAACTCTTCTGCTGTTCCTGCGCCGCCAGGGAAAACGATAATGGCGTGGGACATGCGCACAAATGCTTCTAGGCGTTTTTCGATGTCTGGCATAATAACGAGTTCGTTAACGATGGCATTTGGTGGCTCGGCTGCAATAATGCTTGGCTCTGTGATCCCTAAGTATCGGCCATTACGATAGCGCTGTTTCGCATGGCCTATTGTCGCGCCTTTCATGGGGCCCTTCATGGCTCCTGGGCCGCAACCCGTGCAAATATTGAGTTCTCGCAGGCCGAGTTGATAACCCACTTCTTTAGTGTACTGGTATTCTGTTTCGCCAATGGAGTGGCCACCCCAGCACACCACTAAGTTCAATTCGGCAGTGTTTTTAATGGTTTGCGCATTACGCATCATGTCGAACACTTTATGGGTAATGTAAGCGGATTCGGCAACCCCCGGAAACTCCCGTCCATTAAAACTTTCACCCATGTGAAGTAAGTCTCTGAGGACTGAAAACAGGTGTTCGTGTACGCCTTTTATTAATTTTTCATCCACGAAGGCAATGGCCGGCGGATTTACGAGTTCGATTTTTACCCCTCGTTCACGACTGACTAAGCGGATGTCGAACTGTTCATTTTCATCAAACAAGTTTTCGCAGTTATCGGTTTCGGCACCACTGTTTAATACGGCAAGGCAACAGCTGCGAAATAGGTGATAAAGCGGGCTGTCAGCAGAGTGATTAAGTTTATCAACTTCTAACTTGGACAACTGGCTCATGGCCCCAAGGGGATTTAACTGAATACTTTTCATTTGCTTCCTTAAGTAAATAACGCCACTGATAGCTGAATGTTGACACTCAACGAGATAAAAAAACAATGAACGCTTTATTGACGAGCTAAACGTAGCTCAGGATAAATACTCTCAAAATTACTTCTAAATGGATTAATGTCTAAACCACCACGTCGGGTATAGCGGGCGTAGACAGTCAATTTTTGGGGCTTACAAAAACGCATGATGTCACTGAATATACGTTCAACGCACTGTTCATGAAACTCATTATGCTGACGAAAGGATATTAAATAACGTAATAAGTTTTCTTGGTCAATTTTGCGACCTTGATAACGGATCAATACACTGCCCCAATCCGGTTGATTGGTGATCAAACAATTGGACTTGAGTAAATGACTGCAAAGGGTCTCTTGCACATCTTGCTCTTCAACGGTCAGAATCGAAGGTTGTAAGGCATAGTTATCGATACTGATGTCCAAATCGTCAATGCACTGTGCCTCTAGTGTGCCTAGTTTTAGGCTCGGGAATGCTTTTCGAGCAAACAACTGCACATTGACTGGTAATCCTGCACACGCTGATAAGTCTTCACTGATCATTTTTTGCACATGATGAATAGATTCGATTTTACTTTGATTAAAGCTGTTTAAATACAGTTTGAAAGACTTAGATTCAACTAAATTGACCGAGTCACAGGGAACTTCACAGCGTAAAATAGCGACTTGGGGTTTACCTTTTAAGTTTAACCAAGATAATTCATAACCATTCCAGCGATCAACTCCATTAAATGGCAGTGAGTCGCCAAGATTAAGTTCATCCCTATTTAAACTGCGGGGCACTCCCTGAAGTAATTCTGGGCTGTAATACTCTTTGTACAGAGTCGCTTTACCTAACGTTAAGGTGCTTAAAATATCGGAGGGAAGCGATTTGTCTTGCATGGTAAGGACCTCAAGGTGATTAACAGGTTAGCTATATTTTACATCAGGTTATGGGGTATTTTATCAGAAGATAGCGCCAATTTAATGCTACATTACCCCGCATTTACAACTAAGCAAGAGCATATTTTATGACCTCAATGGTAAATCAAGCTTTAGACAACTTCATGATGCGCTTTTCAAGCTTTGCACAGGCGCATTCAGAGGTGACGACTATCGAGTTTGATGCTGACTGGCCATCGAAATGTTATCAATTA
This sequence comes from Paraglaciecola polaris LMG 21857, assembly GCF_000315055.1. Classification (GTDB taxonomy): domain Bacteria; phylum Pseudomonadota; class Gammaproteobacteria; order Enterobacterales; family Alteromonadaceae; genus Paraglaciecola; species Paraglaciecola polaris. The sequence goes on from NZ_BAER01000064.1 coordinate 23,498, forward strand.
ACGGATAGCGCTCAGCCTGTAAGCCCCACCTCGTGGAAGCCGATATTACGGACCGAAATGTCGGATTTCGCTGAGTTATCTAGCGCACTGGAGTTGGAGCTTCATCCTGATGTGGCAGTATTTTACTCACGTTATTGGAGTGACAATATATTTGCTGAACACCCAAGTGGCCGACTGCAAATTCTGCAAGCGTGGAATGGAGACGATTTTGATCGCCTACAGCAAAATATTGTTGGGCATATTTTAATGAAGCGGCGTTTACGTCAACCAGAAACGATATTTATCGCCTTAACAGATGAAGATGACTTTATTTTAACGGTGGATAATCAAACGGGGGCGGTCATGCTCGAGCAAGTTGGGCTAAAACCCAAAGCGCAAATATCGCCTAATCTTGCTCGTTTTTTAACTGAAATAGTCCCAACAACAGACGGCTTCTAGATTTTATTCTTCGTTTGATGCAAGTACGGTTGCTAAACGTGTGGTCAGCTCCAGCACTTGTTTTTCGAGCAGGGCAACCCTTACTTCCAATGATACTGGTGGCGGGGTTTGTTCAATAGAATGGTTAATTTTTATCACTTGATTCGGTTGAGCTTGCCAGCTTTGAATACCTTTTATGGTTTCAGGTATAGATAACTTTCCACCTGCACGACTTCTGACTAGCCCAACACTGGGTTTTTTACCTTCCTTTGCTAACGATTGGCACAAAGAAACAATATCCGATAAACGATTATTCATGGTTTTGGTCAATTCTGCGAAAATTTAGTCTTAACGACTATTTAACCCCAATGTATATACATTGTAAATGTAAAATATCCTTTAAAATCAGATGGATATATTTATGGCCTTTTTTTTGTATAGCTTGATTCATGTGAATATGGCAAACCCGCTAATTTCGCCTAAACCTCAGAATAAATAAAAACAGGAGTTATAAATGAAGCCACAAATATTGGTAGGTGCATTAGGATTATCCTTGTTGTTGTCCGGGTGTGTTATTTCCGTCGATGGGGACGGGCATGATGGTTACCACTCGGATTGGAAAAAACAAGAAAAAAACAATCGTAAAGAAGTAGCACGACTTGAACCAAACTTGTCCACCGGACAGGTTATGGAACGCTTAGGTGTCGCGGATTTTAGCGAATTTGTCAAAAAAGGCGATGATCAATATCATGTATTATATTATCGCACGCAGCGAAAAGAAGACGATGGTGTGACAACGAAAGATGAATGTACACCATTAGTGTTGAAGAATGATCAACTTGTTGGCTGGGGAGATGCTGCTCTAAGTATGTTGAATCAGTAAAAGCACTGCTAACATCATGCTCGTACTGAGCATGATGTTTACGTCTCGATTTGGATTTAGCGTATCCGGGTATTCAACTGATCGATCAACTCGGCCCATTCTGCATCTTCCAAAAGGGCGTTTTTAATAAATCCAGCTTGTGACTTTGTCCAGAATTCTGCATCTTCAATATGCACGCCTTGGCGCAATCCCTTGTGCTCATCAATGAAAGCTAAAATATCACGTTCTTCACCACCTAGACCCAGTTGTTCGAAAAGGTCGCCCATTGTTGTGTGATAATTTTCCATTGAATACTCCTGAAATTTTAATGGTTTATGTTTGACTTATATGTCGTTTTACAAAATATTAACATGTATTATGAATTTATAATGCGAATAAAAACCTCCTAGGAGAGATCAGCATGCCATTATCTCAAGCCGTTGTCGCCCCTGATATGGATAACATTAAAGCCGTCTACCTAGCGGCTGAAGATTTGAAAATAGCCGCCTCGATTCTATATCAGGCGTATCACGACGATCCGTTGTTCATGGACATATTTCAGTTTAATAAAGAGGGCTATGAATCGAGGTTGCGCTCAGCGATACGTGAAGAGTTGAATGCTTTCTGGCAAGCCCGCCAGCCTATGATCGGCTTGTTTGATGATGGTAGGCTGCTCGCGGTGGCGTGTTTAATTGGCCCTGATGCTGAGTTCGGTCCGAGTCGTTTCTGGCACTGGAGGCTCAAAATGCTATTGACCGCTGGATACTTTGGTACCAAGCAGATGGTAGATAAGGAGCAAAAAGTACGTGAGCATATTCCTGCAAAACGCTATCACATGTTGTCGTTTATCGGAGTTCACCCTGATTATCAACATTATGGGTTAGGGCATATATTGATGAGTGCAATTGATAGTGTGATGAAAGAAGATAGTGGCAGTGAAGGAATTGGTGTGTATGTAACCCTACCTAAATGCTTGTCGTTTTTCGAAGATGGTCAATATAAAATGCTTGAAGCGTTAGAAACTGGGCATATAACTGGGCATTTAATGTTTTGTGATCGTCAATAATGGTCAGGTTTGTCATTTTTATTTACATAAAAAAGACGTTGTAATTGAACTTTTTCAAAACCCTGCCCAATTTAGTTACCTAAGCCGTTTTTAAATTGTAAGTCATATCCCTACTTGCTTGTAAGACATCTCGTACAAGTATGTAGGATAAAGTCATTTTATTCCCTCAGCTTTCTCCCTCTCAATATTCCAACCTATTGTTATTTATAAATATAATCACAGATATTAGACTTTTGGCTAATATGTGTCATCTAAGTGTCACAGAAGCATGTCGAAAATGTTTTTGATTGTTATATAGTTTGTTTCGTCACAAGGAAACACGATGAGTCAGGAAGACACAAGGACGATCTAGGACAGGCTCAAGAAGAGCAACACGGTTTAATGAGTAAACTGTCACATGGATTATCAGGAAAGGCTCAGTAAGAGCAACCCATTTGGAAATGGGAAAAAGGAAAAGGACCCACTCAGGATGAGTGCCCATTCTGGATGAATGGAACAGGGATGGCAAGGAGACTTCTGGATGAAGTTGCTCTACTAAGAGCACAAGGAACGGGACATACTCAGGATGAGTTGCTTAAACGGAATTAAGCGCAAAGGATGCAATTAGGATCGCTGTCGGGAGGATGGCACTCACTTTGGAAAGTGATGAAAATGGATAAGGACACACTTAGGATAAGTGCAGCATTCAGGATGGATGACAGAAGGACAAGACATGGACGGTGAGATGTAGTTGTTGTGACGGAGCGCACAGAGGGACCTTCAATTTTTATGTAGAGGCGTGGCTTGATTCAATTCAGGTCGCGCTTTTGCCGTTTTTGGGGTTTAGTTTTTCATAACTTAACACTCAGAATGTTCACGTTGTCGTAAAGCGACGTATTGCCGCTCATGAGTGCATCGTTATTTACAGCCTTGCGATTAATCCGCTCGGTATGCCGGTGTCTCTACTTCTAGAACATGCTGTCCAGCCATACTTAACGTGCCCTGATAACTGTTTTCGCCGTTTCCTGAAAATTCAAAAATAAAGCTACTTTGCCAATCTAATTTCCCCCGGTAACTGCCGAGTCGTGTCTTGTTCCTTGCCACACTGATAAGCTGTAAGCCGTGTTGGTCACAGTATTGGGCTAGATGCAGGTTAGCTTTTTCAGTGATAGCGCGCATTCGCCAAAATTGAAAAACGACCAATAAAATAACTAAAAAAAAGTGTTAAATCGAATAAATTCATTGTTGTTGTCCACTGAATAAATGCCCGATCACTTGCGTTAAGGCGGGTGATTTATCTGGCCAACGAATAACAGCGAGCATGTGCTGACGAATATCCGGCAACTGCACTAAATCGCTGTATAAATTAGCACATAACGCCGTATCAATAGCAGCGAGCTGATTGATGTATTGGCGAAGTAGGGTTTCATCGGTCAGGAATTGCCAATGTCGTGCTGCAATTAATAACATGATATCCGCATTTGTACCGTGTTCTGAGTCGAGTACCCGTTGAATGGTGCGTTGCACCAAGGTTTTAGCAACACTTTGGCTAAGTGCGCGCAGCATCCATTGCACCTTTAACGGATCGTCAAATTGCTGTTCAGCCCAATCAATTAGATGCTGGCTGACATGTTTGTCTATAGCTTGATTCTCAAGTGACGAGGTAAGTGCTTGTTGTACTTGTGGGGCAACTGTCTGCATATGATTAATGATTAGCTGTGCACCGTCTTTACGGCGCACGCTGGCTGCGACATCGGCAATGCCTTGCAGCGCAACTTCCTGCCAGTTATACATGTTCGGTTGCGTAAAATAACGTAGTGCTGCAGCGTAATATTCGCTAGGGGGGAAATTAAGTGCAGTGCGACTGATGCTGTTAAAATCGGCTAATTGCTGTTGGTTGGGGACAAACGTATAAGGATTTTCAGGTAAACGCCCTTTAGCTTCTTTATTGCGCTCTAACTGTGCCCCAAGGGCATCGGTGATAATCTGCAAAAAGTGATTACGCGTGGCGGTAATGACTAAACCTTGCTCATCTATCGGCAGTTTCACAAACCAAATATACTGTTCGCGACTCAATTGGCGACTATAAAAAACAATACCAAACCAAGCATGTTGTTGGCGAGGGTAGGGGGCGACGATACTGGCGTTTTCAATATCTAAAAATGTTTGGGTGTCAGTAGCGCGAATGGTTCTGCCCATATCAAATACACTGTATTCGGTTTGCGCATGGAGAAGAAATTCACTGATGGAGCTGATTTGATTCATGTTTACCTATAAACTGCCGCGAAATATGCGGAAATAACCTGAATGTGGTGAAATAACACCCAATTTGAGACAACTAAATATGTGCCGAAGCATGCCATGTAGCGAGCAAGAAGTCCAAATACAGCGATTGTTAAATCGTCTGGAATCGGCGCTAAAGACAGCTGAACAATGGTCGTCTACCTCGCCGTCCTCTTGGGCGATGGAAAGTGAAGCCCCCTTCGCTTGCGACCGAATGAGCTTTGCCCAGTGGCTACAGTTTATATTTATTCCCAAAATGAACGATATTCTTAAGACACAAAATCCGCTACCCACTCGTATGGCATTATTACCTATGGCCGAGGAGTGGAATAAAGGTCGGCAAAAAAGTGCACCAGAGCGTCGTCAGGTGCTTGAGGTCATTGCACAAATTGACAGCTTATTCAGTGGTAAATTTATATGACGTTAAAAATTTTATATCAAGATGAGTATATCGTTGCTATTCATAAGCCAGCGGGCTTGTTGGTGCACAGAAGTATGATTGACCGTCATGAAACGCAGTTCGCGATGCAAATGTTAAGGGACCAAATTGGTCAACATGTATTTCCAGTACATCGTTTGGATAGGCCGACTTCTGGTGTGCTTATTTTCGCATTATCGGCAGATGTGGCGCGATTACTGGGAGAGCAATTTGCTGGGCATGATATTGCCAAAACCTACTTCGCTATTGTGCGAGGACATGTTAAAGAGCCTGGTACGATTGACTATGCCCTTAAGGAAAAGCTCGATAAAATAGCGGATAAGCGTGCTAATCAGGACAAAGCGCCCCAAGATGCGCAAACTGAATACCTACCATTACAGCATTTTGAATTACCCTTTTCCGTCAGCCGGTATCCATCTGCGCGATATACCCTTGTGCGTTTGCATCCTAAAACGGGGCGTAAGCATCAACTGCGTAGGCATATGTGCCATATCAATCATCCCATACTTGGAGATACCACCCATGGTGACGGTAAGCATAATAAATTTGCGCGGGATCAGTTTGCGTTTAACGGCTTGGCACTTACGTGCCAACAGATGAGTATTTATCATCCGGTCAGTAACGAAAAGCTGATAATAATGAATGATTTTGATCAAAGGATGTCTACTTTAATGTCACAATGGGGTTGGCAATTTCCGTCGACAGACGGGTTAGATTTAGTATCCGTTAATGGGTAAACTAGTTTCGTTTTAGTAATGGAAGAGCATGTATGAGTAAAGTAGGTATTTTTGTTGGTTCGGTATACGGTAACGCCCAACATGTGGCTGAGCAAGTGCAAGAATTGCTCACGAATAAACAAGTGGTTAGCGAAATTTATGACGATCCAAGCGTGGATGACTTTAAACGCTGTGACGGTTATATTTTTGTTTCTTCCACCACAGGACAAGGTGATATTCCACCTAACTTGGAATTTTTTGTATCTGATTTAAAAGATATGTTTCCCTTGATGGAGCAAAAACCATTCGCCGTTATCGGATTAGGGGATAGCAGTTATTGTGATTCGTACTGCGGTGCCGGTGAGCAATTGCAGGAGTTACTGCTTGAATTACAAGGGAAACCCGTCGCGGATATGCTTAAAATCGATGCTTGTGAAACCTTAGAGCCTGAGAAAGAGGCATTAGCATGGATTGAGCCCTTAACTAGTGAATTTGCCTAATCGACAATAATTAGCTAGGTTGCGGGGAAAAATGCCACATGAAAAGCGGCGTGATATTACCAATATCACGCCGCTTTTTTGTGCTGTTTATTCACAAATTAATGTGAGGGGGACTCACTCGCTGGAGCGGGTCGGGTGTCGACATCGGCATTGGCCATGAAGTAGGTCAGTAGGGCATAAGCTGCTTGGCTTTGGGCAAGTGACTTAGGATCCACTTTGTCTAAAGTATCATTGGCCGTATGGTGATAATCAAAATAGTAGGTTCCATCTTGTAACAATGAGACAACCGGCACCCCATGCTTAGGCAGCATAGAAACATCCGGTCCACCACCTGCTTGATTATTGCCTTGTTTTACGCCAATTCTTGCGAGCGCAGTAAACAAAGGTTTAGCTGCTTGAAGGGCATCTGGGGCGAATAAGGTATCTATTTGATAAATTTCACCAGCACCAAAGTCCGATTCGGCCGCCACGATAATGTTGCCTAATTCCGCTTTATGACGACGAGTGTATTCTTGCGCGCCGGTTAGGCCAAACTCTTCAGATGCATATAATACCACGCGGATTGTGCGTTTCGGTTGACCCGTAAGACTGTTAATCAACTTCGCCGCACCGGTTACTATGCCGACTCCTGCGCCGTCATCTAACGCACCAGTGCCTTCATCCCATGAATCGAGGTGGGCGCCGATAAGTACGATTTCTTCAGGGTGTTCACTGCCTGTGAATTCACCGATGACATTATAAGATGTTTGCCAGCCGTGTTCTTTTGCTCGCATTTCAACGGCGAGAGTGACGTCTTTACTTGCTGCCAGCATGGCTTCAAGATTATCCGCATCAGCATTTGATAGAGCGCCCGCCGGAATTTTTTCGACTTTTTCAGAGTATTGCATAACCCCCGTATGAGCAAAGCGTGAGTTATCGGTGCCCACCGAACGAATAAGCACTGCTTTCGCGCCAAGTTTGGCTGCCTCGATAGCGCCTTGTGAACGGCCTATTACCACAGGACCATACCCTTTTCCTGCTCGGTCACGTTGCATACGTTGATTGATGAACACGATTTTGCCTTGCACGCTGGCTGTTTCAGCTTGCTTTAAGGATGCAAGCGAGTCGAACATGACCACTTGCGTAATTAGCCCTCCTTCTGGGGTGGCGACCGAGCCACCGAGAGCGCTAATAAAAAGCTTTTGCTGATAAGGAGAAATGACTTTTGCATCAGCAATCCCCCGGGACCAGTTGCGTACTCGCACGGGCTCTTTGTAAATTTTATCGAAACCAAGCTCTTTAAATTTATTCTCTGCCCACAGCACTGCCCGTTTATCACCTTCACTACCGGCAATGCGTGGACCAACCTCAACCGTGAGTGATTTTACCACCTGATACGCCAAATCACTGCTCATAGCTTGTTCACTTATAAGCGCTAACTGACGTGCGTGGGGAGACGCGTTTTCCGTGGATGTGCAAGCACTGAGTAATAGTGTGCTGGTTAAGGCCAGTGCGTGATAAAAATGTTTGCCTGTCATGAGCTTCCCTTTAGGGTGGTTTTTTTTATGAGTTTGCAGTAATTTAAAGCAAACTGTCGTGAGCTGTCTGAAATAAATTGTTTCAAAGGGTGAGATTAGCTTCTGACAGGAATTTTAGGCACAAAAAAAGCGCCTAAGCGCTTTTTGACAATAAACCTTCTAAACAGATATTAAGCTAGTGCTTTAATCTGTGCAGACAAACGGCTCTTATGACGAGCAGCTTTATTTTTATGGATTAGACCTTTAGTTGCCATGCGGTCAATTAAAGGTGTTGCAGCTGCTAATGCAGCTTGAGCAGATGCTTTGTCGCCAGAAGCGATTGCAGCAAGTACTTTCTTCAAAGATGTACGTGTCATAGAACGACGGCTAGCGTTGTGCTGGCGGCGTCTTTCTGATTGTAGTGCACGTTTCTTAGCAGACTTAATGTTAGCCAAGTGGAACTCCCAAAAAATTCTAGTCAAAATTCAAGGGTGCGGATTTTGCCTATCAGACCTGCGTTTGTCAAATGCTTTCGCGTATTTATTGCGCAAAGTAGCAGTTAATTCTCAGGGTATCGTAATGCTGGATCTGAATTGAATTCACAATCAGCGAAATGGGCGACGTCAATAGGCATTCGCACCTGCCAATGCATAGTCTACCTGAGTTCTTCGGCAGAGCGAAGACAGAATGAGGGAAGATTGAACATTTAGTTTTTAAAATGACTCAACCAAAGCTTTTGACTGTTTTTTGTTTGAGTACTTCTAACTATTTAGGCCTTGGCGCATAATGCCCCGTCATGTTATTCGGATTAGTTCTTTTGTAAGGAAGTGGTGTGTCGAATCGTTTATTGAAATCCGGATTAATCGTCAGTTGTATGACTTTTTTATCGCGTATCTTAGGTTTGGTCAGGGATGTGGTCGTTGCTAACCTTATGGGCGCAGGTGCGGCGGCAGATGTATTTTTCTTTGCAAATAAAATCCCCAATTTTTTGCGGCGTCTTTTTGCTGAAGGGGCCTTTGCACAAGCATTTATTCCGGTATTGACAGAAGTCAGCAGTGAAGGTGATAAAGACGCCATGAAGCAGTTTGTGGCCAAGGTGTCAGGCACCCTAGGGGTGATTGTGACCGTTGTAACCTTTTTCGGTGTTATTGGCTCACCAGTGGTGACTGCGCTTTTCGGTGCAGGTTGGTTTATGGAATATTTAAACGATGAACCTCAAGGGGCTAAGTTTGAGTTGGCATCGTTAATGTTGAAAATTACTTTTCCGTACTTGATGTTTATCTCACTTGCTGGTTTAACGGGGGCGATACTCAATACCCTGAATCAATTTGCGGTATCAGCTTTCACACCTGTATTGTTAAATGTAGCGATTATCAGTTGTGCCATCTTCATGGCTGACACCTTTGATGAGCCTGGTTTTGCGTTGGCGTGGGGGGTCTTTATAGGCGGAATAGTGCAATTTGCGTTTCAGTTGCCCTTTTTATATCGAGCTGGTTTATTGGTTAAGCCCCAGTGGGGTTGGTCAGATCCTAAGGTGACTAAGGTTCGTAAATTGATGATCCCTGCGTTATTTGGTGTGTCAGTAGGGCAGATAAACCTATTGTTTGACACTTTTATTGCCAGTTTTTTGGTCACGGGCTCTATTAGTTGGCTTTACTACTCTGATCGTTTATTGGAGTTCCCCTTGGGGTTATTCGGTATCGCTATTGCCACCGTAATATTACCGACTTTATCCCGCAATCACGTAACGAATGATGCCAAAGGATTTAGCGCTAATATTGACTGGGCACTGCGCATCGTTTGTTTACTGGGTATTCCGGCGGCTGCCGGTTTGATGATCTTAGCTGAGCCGATGTTAATTGTACTTTTTAAACGCGGAGAATTTACGGCTCTGGATGCCACACTTGCGTCATACAGCCTTATTGCTTATGCGACTGGGTTATTAAGCTTTATGCTTATCAAGGTGCTCGCTCCAGGGTTCTTTTCTCGGCAAGATACAAAAACACCGGTTAAGTACGGTATTTGGTGTATGGCATCCAATATGCTGTTCAATTTAATTTTTGCTATTCCGTTTGGATATTTGGGCTTAGCGATTGCGACAAGTTTATCGGCGACCATGAACGCGGGATTGCTTTATAGCAAGTTACATCGTTTAGGGGTGTATCAGGTGTCCTCTGGTACGCTACGTTTCTTAGCTAAGGTGATGCTTTCTTCATTGATCATGGCCACTGGTTTACTCTACTATCGCCCAGCTATTACAAGTTGGTTAGCTTGGTCTCCTGGAACACAAATGGCCCAGTTAGCGATTATGATCTCAGGTGCCGGAGCGGTATTTTTAGTGAGTGCAGTCGCGCTCGGTATCCGGCCAAGACAGTTGCTGTCAAAAGCAATTCAGGTAAATTAACGTCAACATGCCTATAACGGGCTGTATCTCTGCGTGTAGTTCGTTATAATCCGTCGCTTTGATTTTAGCCAAACAGTATCAGCCTCGAGATTACACTTGAAACAGCTGACGTAAATGAGGAACAAAGTGGAATTAGTCCGCGGTTTACATAATCTTCGCGACAAACATCGAGGGTGTGTACTGACAATTGGTAAGTTCGACGGTGTTCACCTTGGTCATCAAGCGGTACTGAGCCAGGTCGTTGTGAAAGCTCGAGAACTGGGCTTGCCTGCGACTGTGATGGTCTTTGAACCTCAACCTGAAGAACTGTTTACCCCTGATAATGCGCCGGCGCGCCTGAGTTTGTTACGCGACAAATATGTGCAGCTTAAAGCATTAGGTGTGGATCGATTGCTGTGTTTGAAGTTTGATAAACGCTTTGCTTCTTTTACCGCTGAACAATTTGTTGAGCAGCTATTGGTAGAAGATCTTGGGGTGAAATTTCTAGTGGTAGGGGATGATTTTCGCTTTGGTAAAGGTCGAGTGGGTGATTTCTCTATGCTGCAAGACGAAGGCCGAAAATGTGGCTTCAGTGTTGTCAGTACCCAGAGTTTCCGCTTCGAGGATTTTAGAGTGAGCTCCACTGAAGTGCGCACAGCCTTGAGTGACGACAACTTTGAGTTAGCGGAAAAGATGCTAGGTCGTCCCTTTACGATTTCAGGCAAAGTACTGCATGGTGATAAAAAAGGTCGCACAATAGGATTTCCTACCGCTAATCTATTGCTGAAACGCTGTAACGCCCCCATCAATGGTGTGTTTGCCGTGCAAGTTGATATAGCAGGAAAAATGTACTCAGGTGTAGCGAATATTGGTACCCGGCCCACGGTTAATGGCCAGCGTTCTCAGTTGGAAGTGCATATCTTCCATTTTACTGGCAATCTTTATGGTCACTTTATTTCGGTGGCAATAAGGGCGAAATTACGCAATGAGGTGAAGTTCGATTCATTCGAGCAGTTGCACCAACAAATACAACGTGACGCCGAGCAAGCCAAGCAGCTACTCGGGGTTAACTGAAATTTAATGACGAATAACGACGATTTTGGATTTAGCAATCAATGAGTGACTATAAACATACTTTGAATTTGCCTGAAACTGAGTTTCCTATGCGTGGAAACCTAGCTCAGCGCGAGCCTAAAATGCTGCAAGACTGGACTAATAAAGCTTTGTATCACAAGATCCGCGCTGCTAAAAAAGGTAAAACACCTTTTATCTTGCATGATGGCCCTCCCTACGCCAATGGTGATATTCACATTGGCCACGCAGTGAATAAAATTCTTAAAGATGTGATTGTTAAGTCAAAAACTCTATCTGACTTTGATGCGCCTTATGTTCCTGGTTGGGATTGCCACGGCCTGCCTATCGAGTTAATGGTAGAAAAGAAAGTTGGCAAACCGGGCAAGAAAGTTACTGCCGCGGAGTTCAGACAAAAATGCCGAGACTATGCTGAAAAGCAAATTGCGGGTCAAAAGACAGATTTCATCCGCCTCGGTATTTTGGGCGAGTGGGATAAGCCATATAAAACGATGGACTATAGCTCCGAAGCGAACATTATCCGTGAGTTAGGTAACGTCGTGCGTTCAGGTCATCTCGAAAAAGGTTTCAAGCCGGTTCATTGGTGTACAGACTGTGGCTCAGCATTGGCTGAAGCTGAGGTGGAATATCAAGACAAAGTATCGCCATCTATTGACGTACGTTTCAATGTTGCAGATGAAAGCAGCTTTAGCGCTAAATTTGACACCACCGGCGCTGATGTAGGCGAAGGCACTATTTCAGTCGTTATTTGGACCACAACACCTTGGACGTTACCTGCTAACCGAGCTATTTCTCTTAACCCTGAGTTGGAATATAGCTTGATACAAGTGCAGTCTGATAAAGGTCCTGAGCGCTTAGTGATTGCTTCGGACTTGCGCGAGGAGTGTCTTAAGCGTTTCGGCTTTGAAGAAAGCAAAGTACTAGGCGTTGCATTAGGTCAATCACTTGAAAATATGCAAGTGCAGCATCCATTCTATGACTTCAGCGTACCGCTTATTTTAGGTGATCATGTTACCACAGATTCTGGTACCGGCTGTGTGCATACCGCACCGGGTCACGGGGTTGAAGATTTTAATGTAGGCCGTCAATATAATCTTGAAGTTGCTAACCCAGTTGGTGCAAACGGTGTGTATTTAGATAGCACTGAAATATTTGCTGGTGAGCACGTATTCAAGGCTAACGATCATGTAGTTGAAGTGCTTAAAGAGCGCGGCGCTTTAGTGCATTTCTACAAATACAGTCACAGTTATCCACATTGCTGGCGCCATAAAACGCCATTGATTTTCCGTGCTACCCCCCAGTGGTTTATCAGTATGGATAAAAATGGACTGCGTAAAGCTTCGATAGAAGAAATTCATAAAACACAGTGGATCCCAGAGTGGGGCGAAAGTCGCATTGAAAGCATGGTCGCTGGTCGTCCTGATTGGTGTATTTCACGCCAGCGTACGTGGGGCGTTCCGATTGCCTTGTTTGTGCATAAAGACACAGGTGAGTTACATCCTAATACCGACGCGCTTATTGAACAGGTTGCTGAGCTGGTTGAAGCTAAAGGCATTCAAGCGTGGTGGGATATCGATACCCAAGAATTGTTGGGTGATGATGCTGACACCTTCGTTAAAGTACTTGATACCTTAGATGTATGGTTCGACTCAGGTGTGAGTCATTATTTCGTGGTTGATAAACGAGATGATATTCCTGCGTCTGCAGATCTGTATTTAGAGGGCTCCGATCAGCATCGCGGCTGGTTCATGTCCTCACTGATGACTTCGGTTGCAACCAAAGGTCACGCCCCTTATAAGCAAGTGCTTACTCACGGTTTTACCGTTGATGGCAATGGCAAAAAAATGTCTAAGTCACTGGGTAATACTGTGGCACCTCAACAGGTAACCAACAAGCTTGGTGCAGATATTTTACGTTTATGGGTAGCATCAACGGATTATCGTAGTGAAATAGCGGTGTCTGACGAGATCCTTAAGCGCTCAGCGGATGCATATCGCCGGATCCGAAATACGTCACGCTTTTTACTCGCAAACTTAACAGGTTTTAATCCGAAAACTGATTTAGTGCCGTTTGCGGAAATGGTCGAACTGGACAAGTGGGCTGTTAGTCGTGCTCAAGCAATTCAGACCGAAATCATTAAAGCTTATGAAGATTACGACATGTTAGTTGTGACGCAGAAACTTATGCAATTTTGTTCAATCGAAATGGGCAGTTTCTACCTTGATATTATCAAGGACCGTCAGTATACCGCCAAGGGCGATAGCCATGCACGTCGTTCTTGCCAATCTGCGTTGTACCATATCGTTGAAGCGTTAGTACGGTGGATGGCACCTATTACTAGCTTTACCGCTCAAGAAATTTGGCAAGAAATGCCATGGCAAGAAGATGAATTTGTTTTCACTGGATCATGGTACACAGGCTTGAGTACACAAGCTGATAATACCGAGTTTAATGATGCATTTTGGCAGCAAATTTTAGCCGTTAAAGACGAAGTTAACCGCACGATTGAGCTTGCGCGTAAAGAAGGCACCATAGGTGGTTCACTTGAAGCGGAAGTCAAAATTTATGCAACGGCAGAACTTGCGAACCTGTTAGCTAAATTAAAAGACGAAGCGCGATTTGTATTTATTACCTCTTCTGCTTCTGTACAGTTAGTTAGCAGCAAACCTGCTGAGGCAACTGAGACTGACGTTGCGGGTTTGTGGTTGCATATTAGCGCATCAGAAGGCGAAAAATGTGCCCGCTGCTGGCATCATCGTGAAGATGTTGGCAGTGACGACACGCATCCTGAGTTATGTCAGCGCTGCGTGACGAACGTTGATGGTGAAGGTGAAACTCGCGCTTATGCTTAATTTATTTAAACAAAGTGGCCTGCGTTTTTTGTGGTTATCTGTGGTGGTGTTTGTCATTGATCAGGTAACCAAACATTGGATTGTGGCAAATTTAGAACCTTACCAAGCCATTCAATACACGTCATTTTTTAATCTGACTCACGTATATAACTACGGCGCCGCATTCAGCTTTTTAAGTGATGCTGGTGGCTGGCAACGCTGGTTATTTACTGGTATTGCGATTGCAGTATGTGGCTTAGTTACGTGGTGGCTAAAAGAAACGACTCGTCAACAAGTGATGTTGCCGGTAGCATTTTGCCTAATTATAGGCGGTGCCCTGGGTAACGTTTTTGATCGCTTGTTGCATGGTTTTGTTATCGACTTCTTGGTGCTTTATTATCAAGATTGGTATTGGCCTGCGTTTAACGTTGCTGATAGTGCGATATGTTTAGGTGCCATGTTGTTAGTGATAGATATGTTCAAAAATAAGGATAACGAGAATGAGTGATTCAACTGTAGTCATAACAGACAACAGTGAAGTGGTATTACACTTTGATTTGAAGTTGTCTGATGGTTCAGCGGCTGATAGCACGCGGGTGAACAATAAACCGGCTAAACTGGTTATTGGTGACGGTAATTTAACCCCCGGATTTGAAAGCTGTTTGTTGGGCTTAGTGGTTGGGGATAAAAAATCATTTACCCTTGAGCCTAAGGATGCGTTTGGCTCCCCCAATCCGGATAATATTTATCATTTGGATCGCAGCAAGTTCGACGGTGATACGCCAGCAGAAGAGGGCATGATCATGACTTTTTCTCAACCGGACGGCAGTGAATTGCCCGGTATCGTGCGCTCGGTGGCAGGGGCTTCGGTAACGGTTGATTTTAATCATCCATTGGCTGGACAAACTATTACTTTTGATGTGGAAATTATTTCAGTCGTTTAATTGTCAAATACAATGACCTCGGCTTCAGGAAAAACTAGGAAACATAATGCAAATTCATTTGGCGAACCCACGAGGCTTTTGTGCCGGTGTTGACCGAGCTATTACAATTGTCGAACGAGCTCTGGAAATTTTTTCACCGCCAATCTATGTACGCCACGAAGTGGTGCACAATAAATTTGTGGTCGATGGTCTTAAAGAGAGAGGCGCGGTGTTTGTCGACGAATTGAACGAAGTGCCTGATGATAGTATCGTGATTTTTTCTGCCCATGGTGTATCCCAAGCGGTGAGAAGCGAAGCCAGCGCTCGTGGGTTAAAGGTTTTTGATGCCACGTGCCCTTTGGTTACAAAAGTACATATGGAAGTCATGCGCGCCAGTTCAAAAGGAACGGAATGTGTGTTGATTGGCCATCAGGGACACCCTGAAGTCGAAGGGACCATGGGACAATATGATAGCGCCGATGGTGGCATCTATCTCGTTGAGTCGGTGGATGACGTGGCAAGCTTGGTAGTGAAAAACCCAGCGGCATTGTATTACTGTAGCCAAACCACTTTGTCGGTAGACGATACTGCCGATGTAATTGATGCTTTGCGCGCTAAATTTCCAGCGATTGAAGGCCCTCGTAAAGACGATATTTGTTATGCCACGCAAAATCGTCAAGATTCGGTTCGTGAGCTCGCTGCAGATTGTGATGTACTGCTAGTGGTCGGTGCACAAAATAGCTCTAATTCTAATCGTTTGCGAGAATTGGCTCAGAAAATTGGTGCTAAAGCCCACCTCATTGCAGATGCTGATTGTATTCAAAAAGAATGGTTGGCTGGTGCGACCAATATAGGTGTCACCGCCGGTGCTTCTGCCCCTGAGGTATTGGTTCAAGGTGTGGTAGAGCGCTTGAAGCAGTGGGGCGCAACTCATGCACATGAACGAGCAGGGCGCTTAGAAAATATTGAATTTGCAGTACCTAAAGAATTACGAGTAAAACAAGTTAGTTAGTCAATTCTATACATTAAACCTGTCAATGTTGTTATTAAGGTCGTTTTAGGGCCTTGATAATAGCCGATTTATGTATGTTCAGTAGCACGCCGCCAGCCAGTCAAATAACCGCATTTATACCTATAGCCTAAAGTCGATAACTAATCTTACCTATTAGTGCGCTAAGCTTCCCTATCATTATTATGCATGTGGTTAGCCGTTATCAGCAGCAAAAGCGCTAGTTTTAACCCGTTATCAAACGCCCTTTCATTGATCGCTATGAAAGGGGTGGGTATGGTTGAAATATTAGTGACGCTGTTTATCTTAACCGTGGGGCTACTTGGCGTGGCCTCATTGCAATTTGTAAGTGCGTTCTCCAATGCAGATGCTTTGCATCGTAGTCAGGCAGTCTTAGTGGCTCAGCAATTTAGCGAACGTCTACGCGCGGCCGCTGCACCATCTGTTACAGGTGCGGGCTTGGTGGTCGATAATCAATATTATGCTGATGATGTCTACAACTTTGCTGACTTGTCTTGTGATTCTTCAGCATTGCCTTACGAATGTTTTTGCTTGGCGATACCAGCGAGCGTTCCAAATTGTCAGCAGAATCAATGCAATGCCGCCCAATTTGCGCAGTTTGATACCTATGAAGTGTCATGCGCCGTTACCTCAGCCGCTCCCAGTCTGTTAATTTCATTGACCTGCGCAGATAATAATGTGCTCGATACCGACCGCTGCAGTGCTGGTGCTCGACAGCAAATTATGGTCACTTGGCCTGTTGAAAATTGGCAGAACCAGCAACGTATTCTCAACCCAGAATGTAATACCAATAAAGACAGTCCACACGATTGCGTAACACTGGATCTTACCCTGTGACCAAGAATGACCGTAATCCTAAACACCTATACTCAGCGTCTGGTTTTAGCTTGATTGAGTTGATGATTGCCCTTGCATTGGGGTTAGTCATATCGGGTGCCATTATTCAAGTTATGGTGAGCTCACGAGTGACCCAAGGTGTTAATCAGGCTGTGACGTCGGTGCAAGAAAATGGCCGATTTATTATCAGTCGCTTGCGCCAAGAAATGCTCATGGCTGGGCGTTACGATTTGCTTGAGCCTAGCTTGAATAAAGTTGTTGATGTGATTGAGGAGGCGAGTTTTGTGCTAAACCATCCCATTATTTTACCGGGAGATTTTGCATCCATGCCCCAACTTGGGACAATACAAGGCGCGACTGGGGCCAACGATGTGCTAGTTATCGGTTTACAAGGAAGTACCGACTGCAGAGGCAACCGCTTGGGATACGATCAAGGGGAAGAATTCTACGTGATAAATCATTACTTTGTGCAAAGTAATACACTGCGCTGTCGAGGTTTCGATGGGCGAGTATTAAGAGGCAAAATAGCCAGCAATAATTCGGTCGACAATAGTGCAGAGATTATTCTGGATGATGTTTATAGCTTTCAAGCGTTGTACGGTATCACGCACAACACGTTATCAGGGGATAATTCAGGACGACCAATTCGTTATGTTAGAGCTGATGAGTTGGCAGCATTGTTAGCAAACGGAAGCCAAGTTGTGGCCATCAAATTTTCTTTGCTTTTACGCGGTGATGGCGAAATAAAGTTGAATACCAGTAAGGCATATAAGCTTTTGAATGAAACGCCGATTACGCCAAACGGGACAGGCTTATTTAAACCTTTTGAAACCATGGTTACCTTACGAAATGTGAAAAACACCATGCGTAATAGAAAACTATGAGCACCCTACAAAGCAACGTTAATCGCTTTGGGGTAAAGCAGCGTGGTCTGGTTATGGTGTTTGCCTTATTAGTACTGGTGAGCTTGACCGTGCTGGGAATTGCCTCAGTCTCAAGTGGCTTATTGCAAAATAAGATGGCAGTGTCATTGCAAACTCAGACTCTCGCATTCGATGCTGCCGAAGCCGCTATTGCCGGGGTGGTATTTGAGTCAGAAGATAATATTGTGATAAGCGACTTAGTCATGGTTGATCCTCTTACTCAAGCGCGGCAGGCTCCCGCTTTGGATATACAGAATCAAACGCTACGTTGCCAAGAAGATGAAAGCTGGACCAATAGACGTGTAACGAGTGCTGGCCTTACATCCGGTGCACAGCATCAAGGGGAAGGGCATTATGATACCAGTCCCGCCATTGATAGCTGGTCACGCACAGCATACATTCGGGAACAGGCGTGTCTAGGCTCAAGCAACGTTATCAGCGGCAGCCACATTACTTGTCATGTTTTTATCATTAAAGGTTGCGGTCAAATGCAAGGCAGTAGCTCAATTGTCGCCAATAGTTTAACTGCTGCCGTGCTTGCGCCAGCGTCACAATAACCGGAGGGATTATGTTGCAGTCTAGAGTGTTATTTTTGCTGATTTGCCTGATCTCATCGGCGCACGTATTGGCAGACGATCTGGAAATATACTTCGGGGCCAGTACCGAGCAAGTTAAATACGATCCTAATGTGCTCTTTATTATGGATACATCTGGAAGCATGACCGCAAACGACGATACCAATGAATCGCGAATGCTCAGAGTGCAGAATGCGTTAAAAGAAACATTACGCTCGGTCACGAATGTTAATGCTGGATTGATGCGTTTTTCGGATTACGGTGGACCAATACTCTATCCTGTACGTCCTATTGATGACACTGTATCACCGGAACTCATTACGCCGATTGTTCAAGGTATTGATGATGCCACAGAGCGTGCTGGCTCAGTGAGTCTGACTAATAGTAGCTTGACCCTTTCCGCAGGGACTGAGCGCATCTATGCAGGGCTGCGTTATCAAACACTGAACATTCCCCAAGGTGCGACAGTGACAAGCGCTTATTTACGTTTCAGTTCTCGCGGCTATGATGCGTCAGCCACGCGCATTGATATAGCGGCAGAGCTAAGTGCTAATTCAACGCCTTTTGACAGCACATTGCAGAATATTAGCAATCGCGAACTCACCTCGAATCAAGTGGTATGGGAACAGAACAATAATTGGCCTTCTGTCGGCGATACCGTTGCTTCTGTTGACTTTAGTTCGGTGATCCAAGAAGTGGTTGATCAAAGTGATTGGTGCGGGGGAAATGACCTCAGTATTATTTTGATCACAGACGGCCTTAGTGCCCAAAGCAATCGTGTGGCCGACAGCTTCGAGCAAGGCGGGGGGTTATCACCACAATTGGTGGTGGTTTATGACGATACGACGGCAACTGGCTGTATCACAGGTGATTTAACCTATCAAATTGATAGTCAGTCGAATAACGCTGAAGAGCGCTCAAACGGCTATCCGTCAACGGGTAGCGAATTAACGTTTAACCCTAACAGTAATGATTATGTTGGTTTGCGCTTTCGCAACATTGCTTTGCCTCAAGGGGCAATCGTCAGTAATGCCTATCTAGAATTCACTGCTTATCAAAATAGTCAGAACAATAGTACCTCTATGACGATACAGGCGGCAAATGAGGCAGACCCAAGTAGTTTTCAAAATTACTCACGTTACTTACTGAGAAATAAAGCGAAAACGGCGTCCGTGACTTGGAGTGGCATTGGCCGCTGGTATCGAAATCGCGATTATCAAAGTCCGTCGGTGGCAGGTATCGTCAATCAGTTGGTTAATCGTGGCGATTGGCAGTCAGGTAATGACATGATGTTTATTTTGTCCGATTTTAATAATGCACGTGGCGCTTACACTTACTCAGAGCGCCCATCAGGTGCTGCAAAGTTAGTGATTGAATTTCAGGGAAACGCTACCCCAGGACAAACCTCTACCGTACGTGAGCACCTGGTCAGTAAAGTTGATGAGTTAAGCGCAAGTGGTTATACACCTATTGTTGATACGTTATACGAAGGTGTACTGTATTACGGTGGTTTAGATGTGGATTATGGGTTAAACCGCGGTAATAATTCCGTATCGAATACCGTTAGGCGAAATACTCGAGTCAGCCATAGACTTTCGTATGTCGGGCAAGATGCGACACTGCCTTCAGGGTGTGAAGAAGACAATTTAAGTTCATCTAATTGTATTACCCAACAAATTCCCCAGGGCGCACGTTATATTTCCCCAGTGACGGATCGTCAATGCCAGGTGAATAACCATATTGTTTTACTGTCCGATGGTGAGGCTAATAATAATCACAGTGTTGACGAGATAGAAAATTTACTCAGTGCTAGCTGCACCGGTAGCGGCGGTGAGAAATGTGGTTTGAGTTTGGTACGAAATGTCGCCGACTCAGAAGAGTCCGTTATCGATAGCCGCATCATCACTCATACAATTGGCTTTGCCGCTAATACCCAGGCGAATAGCTTTTTGAATCAAATCGCTCTGCAGGGTGGTGGTGGCTTTTATCAAGCCGATAATAGCCAAGAGTTACTCGGTGCGTTTCAATCGATTTTAAAAACGGTCAAAGACGTGAATGCAACCTTTGTTTCCCCGGGTGTGGCAGTGAATCAATTAAATCGTTTAACGCACAAAGATGAATTGTATTTCGCCTTGTTCAAACCCTCTGAAGGAAGCAATTGGCCTGGCAACTTAAAAAAATACAAGATAGATGGCGATACCATTCTTGATAAAAATGGTTTGCCTGCGGTGGATGATGGAAATGGCTTCTTTTCCGAGCAGGCGCACAGTTATTGGTCTGTATTAACCGATGGCAATGATGTGCGTCAAGGTGGTGCGGCGAGTAAGATGAGCCTTGCGCGAAGTCTGTTTACTTTTGCTGTGCCTGGTGCACTGTCTAATAGCGATAACCGGTTGCACGAAAGTAATACAAATATAACTGGGCAAGCATTAGCCATTGATATGCTGGACGATGCTAGTACAGTGCGCAGTAATCTTCTTAAGTGGGTGAGGGGCGTAGATTTAAAAGATGATGATGGTGATGGTGACACCTCAGATATACGTTTACAAATGGGCGATCCTATTCATTCACAACCTGTTATTGTTAATTACTCAGCGAATGACAGTGCCATTTTTGTGGCCACGAACCAAGGTTTTTTACACTCCTTTGATGCGCAAAGTGGTAGTGAGAATTTTGCGGTTATCCCCCAAGAATTACTCACCAATTTATATGAGTTTTATCGAGAAAATACCACTTCAAATCATATTTATGGCTTGGACGGGGATCTGGTTTTACGCCATTTCGATAACAAAATCTATCTCTATGTGGGTATGCGTCGAGGCGGCAGAAATTATTACACCTTTGATATTACCAGCAAAACCAATCCCCTTTTAGTCCATCAAATCATCGGCGGAAGCAGTGGCTTCGAAAAACTGGGGCAGTCTTGGTCGCGGCCTACGGTAACGAAAGTTAAAGTAGGTGAAACGATACGTAATGTACTTATTTTTGGTGGTGGCTACGACGTCGAGCAAGATAATAAGCTGGCGCGCAGTGCTGATACATTAGGTAATGCGGTTTTTATAGTAGATGCTGATAGCGGTGAATTGATTTGGTCAGCGAGCAACAGTGGGGCCGATTTACTGCTAAATGATATGCAATATAGCATTCCGGCTCGTATTTCGGTCATTGACAGAGATAATGATGGTCTAGCAGATCATATGTACGTGGCGGATCTAGGCGGGCAACTGTTTCGACTCGATATACACAATGGAACTGGGCGAAGCGATCTGGTCAGTGGTGGTTTGCTGGCGGATCTAGGCGGTGATCTCGCGGAAGACAACAGACGTTTTTATTACGCACCAGACGTTGCTCAAATAAGCAGTGTTGATCAAAATTTTTATGCGGTGGCGATTGGCTCTGGATATAGAGCGCACCCGTTAAATTCTGAAATCCAAGATAGCTTCTTTATGTTAAAAGATTTTGGTGTTTTTGCTCTCGATGAGCAGGGAAAGTATGGCTTACCTGAAAGTGCATTCACCCGAGACAATTTGTACGATGCCACGGCGCACCTGTTAACGTCTTCGGATGAATCTGTGCAATCTGCACAGGCAGAGCTATTTGCTAATCGAGCTGGTTGGCTGGTGGATCTGGCAAGTGGCGGTGAAAAAGTATTGGCTTCGCCGTTAATATTAAATTATCAGGTATTTTTTACCACTTACCTGCCCGCAACCGCTAACGACAGCCTTTGCGCTCCGCCAAGTGGCAATAGCCGAGCTTATTTAGTCGAGTTGATTAACGGTAACGCGGTAGTTGATTTAAATAATGATGATCAAACCACCCATCAAGATAGATACGCTAATTTGAAGCAAACGGGTATCGCTCCAGACACCAAGATTTTAATTGAAGATATTCTGCAGCCTGTTGTGTGTTTAGGTACTGAATGCGCTTCAGCGGTCATTGAAATGGATGAGCAAGGGGATGAAATAGCATGCACATCAGCATTTGGTTGTTTAGCGCAAAATATCTATGGTCGCTTTGAGCGGATCCAAAAAAGTAGTTGGAAAACTGAAATTGAAATTGAAAGACAAGAAAATGAATAAAACACATACGGAATATCAAGCACAGTCAATGGCTTGCAGTGGTTTCTCCTTAATGGAGTTGATGATAGCCGTTGCCATTGTGGGTATCGTCAGCACCGTAGCGTACCCAAGTTATCAGAGTTATGTTGTCGACAGTAAACGCAGCGTCGCTCAAGCTGACTTGATGGGATTTGCAGGGCAATTGGAGCGTCATAAATTAGCTAATTTTAGCTATGCAGGTGCAGCACAAGGCGGCAGTGATACGGGAGTACCCGTTATATTCTCATCACATTCCCCGGCCAGTGAGCCCACAGCCTCTAAAGCATATAACCTGACGATTGATACGTTAACAGGCAGTGGTTCAGCTTATCGTATTAAAGCGCAGCCATTAGTGACAAGTCATGGCGCGTTATATTATTACAGTGATGGGCGTAAAGCGTGGGATCAAAATGCGGATGGCAGCTTAACGACCGCGGAATTTTGTTGGCGATGTTAACCGACAAAAATATAACTGACTGATTATCAGCTTTCCTA
The DNA here is from genome assembly GCF_000315055.1 of Paraglaciecola polaris LMG 21857. Classification (GTDB taxonomy): domain Bacteria; phylum Pseudomonadota; class Gammaproteobacteria; order Enterobacterales; family Alteromonadaceae; genus Paraglaciecola; species Paraglaciecola polaris. The sequence goes on from NZ_BAER01000064.1 coordinate 46,442, forward strand.
TCATGAACAGCTTAATGCGTTGCCATTTCGGTCTTCATATATCCTGTTGTTGTCGCTGTCTTGACTGGTTTTTACCCGCCCCTGTAAACTAACCATTAGTGCACGATGGGCAGACGCTTCACTGCCGCAAAACAGAATGTCTGCATTATTACTCGCGCCACCATTGGCTAAAAAACGCAGCGAAAATTGCGGCCCTTGCACTGAATGGCTGCTTTTTTCTATCCCCAAGGAAGCCAATAATGGCTCATTAGTGTTGCGTTGCCCATCAGCATTGGAATCAACAAAAACGATTTTTGCTTGGCTCCAGTTATTTGTACACACCTGATAATCGCTGCTCGCGCACATGATGGTTTCGACTTGATTGTCGATGGCGTGACCCCGGGCAAATTGTGCCAACGCACTAATTTGATTCATTTGGGCGGCAATCGCATTTTGCGAAATCGTCGCTTGTAAGCTAGGTGCTACACTTGCAGCTAGGACAATAACAATACTGACACTCACCATTAATTCAATGAGTGTGACACCTTGTTGGGTAAAAGGTTTTTTCAATTCGGATAGATAAACATTTTTCATCTTACTAGCTTATCGCTAATGTGTTTAGAATTACGTATGCACCAACACGTTAAGGTATTAAAAGCCGATTTATCGTTACAACTTTGGTCGCGTACTATTTCTGTGTAGAGCTACTTTGGCCAGCAACTTAACGGTTGTCGAAGCATAGATTGATCGATGCTCAATACAGTGCAACCACTATCCGTCAATTGTTGTTCTAAAGCTTGGGCCTGCAGCGTGAAGGTCGTGGCCGATATATTCGATACGCTAAATTCATACAAGTCGCTTACCGGAGGAGGCAATGCAATGGCATTCGCATATAGGTTGTGAGAAATGCGATAGCGCTCTTGTTGCAATTGCCATTTTAATAAGCTGTTTTGAGCGTCAGATCGGCGACTTTGGGTAATATGACTTTGGTAACTTGGTAGTGCCACCACTGCCAATATACCGACAATGGCAACGACCATCATCAGTTCAAGTAATGAGAATCCGTTGATGCGATAAATAATGGGTAAATGTTGCATGACGTTTCCTTGTAATTTGCTGCTCTTCACTGAGTTTTTTAATTGTTGAGTAATATATTTCTCAAACTTGACTATATTTATAAGCACAAATTTTATTTTTCGCTACGTAAAATGCAGTCAAAGCCCTATGTAATCGGCAGTACTGGCATAAGTTGATTACAATGCTCTTCGCTTTTGTTTGCGCGTTAACTTTCACGCTGTACCTTATTTTATGCACACGGATCGTCATGAAAACTTACCAAGGAATGTCATTGTTAGAGCTGATGGTGGTGATATCTATTAGCATGATATTGATGACAATCGGTGTACCTTCTCTTCTTGGTTCCAAACAAAAATTACGAACAAAGCAAGCAGCACAGGCGAGTTATTTTTTAATGCAACACGCCAGATCAAGTGCTATTGCATCAGGGCAGGAGATGTTTGTGAGCATTAATAGCTCCCAAGCATGGTGCTTGGGCTTAAATGTATCTGAACCATGTGATTGCCAATTGGCAGACAGCTGCACCGTATTTGGTGTTGAGTCACGTGTTCAATATATAGATTTCCCGGTTGTGGCCCTTTCTCAGTTACGCTTTGGTCAAAACAGTAGTGCTGTATTTGATGGTGCAAGAGGCATAGCCATGGGAAATTCTGGCTCTGTTGTGTTTGGCAGTGGTGGTGACGAGCTCAAGCTGATAGTCAGTAACATGGGCCGAGTTCGTTTGTGTGTGCAGGCCGGTGATATACGGGAGTACTCACAATGTTGAAGCAACTCAAAAGTGTTCAGGGCAGTTCATTGATAGAGCTGATGATTGCAATGTCTTTAGGTGTGTCGGCGTTATCCGCATTTTCTGCCTTTATTGGATTTGGGATAGGGGTAAACGCGAATTTACTCACGTCTTCACGCTTGAATGAAGAATTTACTGTGGTTACACAGCTTTTAGCTCGGGATATTGCTAGGGCAGGGTTTAATGGCAGTGCGTCTATACAGATAACAGATCCTTTGGCGGCAACTCAGCCTTTCTTAAATTCATTGAATGTGGGGCAATATCCAGACGAAAATGCGCAGAGTTGTATTTTATTTGCGTATGATCGTAATGCCAATGGTGTACTCGACACGCAAAATGGCAATGAGAATTACGGCTATCGTTTGCGCAGTAATGCCATAGAAATGCGCACAAATGGGGCTCAGTGTGACGCAGGTGGCTGGCACGATTTAACGGATCCTAATGTGGTACAAGTCACGCGTCTTCATTTCACCTTGCATGAATTTGTCAGCGGCGATCGCGTGCTCACTCAGGTTGAGATGAGTCTTGTCGCGCATTTAAAGCATAAACCGGATATTTCGCGCCAAAGTACATTACGTTTTATGGTGAACAACCATGGCCAATAAACATGTTTGCCGCAAAAGGCAGCTAGGAGCAGTCATGCTCGTGAGCGTTTCACTGCTATTAGTTATTGCTAGTTTGGTTACTGTGCATACCGGCCGGGTCAAATCTTTAGAACATAAAATATTACTCAATAGCCAGAATCAGGTACTGTCAGTCGCCGCTGCACAAGGTGGATTAGCTCATGGCATAAGCCGTATGAAAACTGATCCCAATTGGTTAGGAGAAGAGCATAGCGTCATAATGGAAAATAGTACCCGGGCAATCGTGAGGGCTGATTTTAACCAAGTACAACGCAACGATATGAACACACGCTGGGCTACTATTGAGTCTACTGGCCTATCTCCTGATGGGCTGAGTCGCCACAACGTAAGTGAACAAGTACTGCGTTATCCGTTATTAAATATTATTCCTAAGGCGCCTTTAATAAGCACCGCGCCCGTACCCGAAGCTCTTACACTGACATTAGGGGCAAACCCTAATGGAGGTGGCGTGGGCGTACCTGTTTCTATTTGGAGCGGTGAAGGTATTACGGACCTGAGTATTAACAGTGCAACCTGCACGTTGCAAATATTTGATGAAAACCGATGTGCCTTAGATGCGTACTCTGATCATACGCAAATCAGCAGTGATATTTTATCTCGTCATGAACAATTTCCTATCGACGTGCTGCAACACTATTTTCATATCCGTATGCCAGATTGGCAGTTTTTAAAAAGTGAAGCATCAAAGATAGTTAACGATTGCGAAGAGGCGACGTTGGGCGATAGCCGCGTTATTTGGGTGCACGGAGATTGCGAACTGGATGTTCGTCAGCACATTGGCAGTGAGCACACTCCGGTGATTTTAATTTTGGCTGAGGCTGCCTTATTGATGCCGAATGAAAGCCGTGTTTTTGGTATGGTGATATATATTAGTACCCACCTTCCTGCTGTGCCTAAGCGTATTGTAATGGCAACTGGTGCCCACATAAGCGGTACCTTGCTGTTACTTTCATCCATTGATAACGATATGAGCCAGCTCGTTATTCGGTATCACACTGATTTATTAGCTAGATTGCAGCAAGATGATGATATGCAGCGTTTGGGGAAAATCAGCGGTAGTTGGCGAGATTTTTAGATGAAAATTCAGTCAGGTTTCAGCTTGCTAGAAGTGCTTATTGCAACGGCCATTATGCTCTTTGGGATTGCAGGTTATGTGCAATTGCAATCCCACTATATAAAGTTGGATCACACATTAAATCTACGCCAACAAGCACTCACATTAGCGACGAAAAAATTAGATGACTTAAATAGTTTTAGTGTGCTGCAAAGGAGTGCTGGTCAAATTAGTTATCAGGATATTAGTTCTGATACGGGAGGGCTCATTGCTGCTGGGGAAATTAGCGTAAATCTATGGCGGGAACAGACGCAAACGATTCCTTTCGATTTACATTGGCGTGTGACCAATATGTATTTTGTCGATACAGACAATGATGATGAAGCTGACACTTGGTTGCCCGAGGGCAATGCTAACTTACCTGAAACCTTGCCAGCCATTGCACCTAAAAAAACATTACTCATTTCAGTAAGCTGGCAAGATCAGTTTGGTGAAGCCCTTGAAGTTACTCTGAGTAGTCAATTGACACCAGTACCCTTCGCACGTAGCGCACAGGCAGCAAATATGAACTTAGGCAGTGACACCCCTTTGCGCGTAATTTATCAGCCACCGATAGATGATATAGATGTGCTGCATAATGTGAGTTCAACGCAAGCGATACAAGGACGAGCACCCATTATTGACGCAGTCGGCGAAAATATCACGGTTGAAATTGAACAGACTCGCTTTGAAATTACCATACCGGAATATGAAAAAACCAACATCGAAAACCAACTTATTGTTAATTGTAATTGTCGACTAGCGGAACCTGGTTTAGGGAAAACGCCCGCCATGACAGTCATTGAATCTCAGGGGTTAGTCACCAAGTTAGGCCAAAATGTCATTAAAGGGCGGGGAACCGCTGCAAACGCCCAGCATTTCCAATGTGACCAATGTTGCAATAATCACCATGACAACCCTGATTCGGTGGCAACACAAAATTATTACCGTCTAGAGAATGGGGCTGCACACCATCACTATAAACGACTTGGTGAAAACAGTTTTCAAGAGGCGACTTTGGCTGGAGACGAATATCAAGAAGTCTGTCGTTTCAAACAAGTTGATGGATTTTATCATCTGGCAGCAGATTGGGAGTTATTGTCTATCACAGAATTCGAAATTCGCCATTTACACCTTGAAAATAATCAAAATGCCTACACCCATTTCATTAGGCAGAGATTAAAAGCATATATTCAAGGTAATGGCGTTTTGCCGCAGCTTGGCGGCAGAGATATACAGCTTCCAACCGGGCAATTTCAAATGGTAGGGCGTGCATTATATATGGAGCGTTTATACCGTCAGGATACTGAATATCTTAATGAAATTATTATTGATGGAGATGAAAACTGGTTAGCGCGAGTCCCGTTTTATGATGTGAATGTTACTTTAGTAGCAAATTGGCATTCGAGCGACGTTCAAACCGTAAATATCCTGCAACAAGCGATACAAACTGTTGAGAATGTTGAGCAAGATTATTATGCTAGTTACCAAAGAGGCGTAATTGAAACATTAATGTTAGGTCGAAGCAGAATTCATGCATCGATGAGTGGTTCTAATAGCGGTGTGGTTGGGCATAGCCCCTTGTCACCGTTTGAAGCGTCACGTACTACCGACGGTAGTGGGATTGAAGTAAATGTTCAGCCTTAACGAATACTGCTAATGCTTGTTAATTGTATTGGCAAATTAAAAGTGAGCTATACGTTTGTCGCCATTAATATCGGTTTACCCATAAAGTGAGAATGAGATGCACAAACAAGCGGTTATTGATCAAATGCGCGTGAAACCGCAAATTGATGTCGAGAGTGAAGTAACAATACGTGTAGAATTTATCAAAAACCAATTGATTACCTCAGGATTGCAAACGTTGGTTCTTGGGATAAGTGGTGGTATTGACTCATGCACGCTTGGGCGAATGGCTCAGATTGCAGTGAATCAACTGAATTCACAGTCAAAAAAAGAGTACCAATTTGTCGCCGTGCGATTGCCGTACAAGGTACAAGCTGATGAAGCTGATGCGCAGCTTTCCATTGATTTTATCCAGCCTAGTCAGTCGATCTCGGTCAATGTGCAGCCTGGAGTTGATGCTATTGATGAACAAACTACTGAAGCACTAAAACAAGCAGGGTTATTACCCTCGAATGATAACAAGCGTGATTTTGTAAAAGGCAATGTAAAGGCCAGAGCGCGAATGATTGTTCAATACGAGATTGCGGGTATGTTAGACGGACTGGTTTTAGGCACAGATCATTCAGCCGAAAATATTACCGGATTTTATACCAAGTACGGTGATGGGGCATGCGATTTAGCCCCACTATTTGGGCTGAATAAACGCCAAGTTCGACAGATTGCTAGCTATTTAGGCGCACCAGACAATGTCGTTAATAAGCCACCTACTGCTGATTTAGAAAGCTTAAGTCCGCAAAAAGCTGACGAGCAAGCACTGGGAATGAGTTATGATAATATTGACGATTTTCTTGAAGGGAGGCCCGTGCCACAGCAAGTGACTGAACGCCTATTGGAAATTTATAAAAAGACGCAACACAAGCGTGTACCCATTCCAACAATTTATGATTAAGCACACCATCTGGAGAATTACAAAGTGAAGAAAATCGAAGCGATTATAAAGCCGTTTAAAATGGATGATGTGCGTGAAGCACTTGCCGAAGTGGGTGTGAGTGGCATGACGGTTACTGAAGTAAAAGGCTTCGGACGTCAAAAAGGGCACACGGAATTATACCGTGGGGCTGAGTATAACGTAGATTTTCTGCCAAAAATGAAGCTCGAAGTTGTACTTCCTGAAAGCCAAGTAGAGTTAGCGATAGAAGCGATTATGAAAACAGCTCAGACAGGTAAAATAGGTGATGGTAAAATATTCGTTTATGAAGTAGAGCGAGTCATCCGAATCCGTACCGGAGAGGAAAATGAAGACGCGGTTTAGCTGTGTAGTGCTATGATTTAATAATAAAAAACGAGGCTAGCGGGCCTCGTTTTTTATTGAATCAGGTGTGTTAATGAGTATGTTCACATCCATCACCCGAATGAGGGTGACCATGGGCAATTTCTTCTTCTGTCGCGGAGCGTACTTCTAATATTTCTACGGCAAAGGTCAGCGTCAAGCCAGATAATGGGTGGTTGCCATCAACCACAACGATTTCATCATCTACGTCAAGGATCATGACTGATTGTTCGCCCTCATCGGTTGTAGCTCTGAATGTCATACCTGCTTCAATTTCCATACCTTCGAACATAGAGCGCGGTACTTCCTGTACGAGAGTATCGTGACGTTCGCCATATGCTTGTTCGGGCGCGATATCAACAACGAACTTTTCACCAACCTGTTTGCCTTCCAAATGGTCTTCTAACCCTTGAATTAGGTAGTGACTGCCTTGCAAAAACACCATCGGTTCGGCTTCTTTTGATGAGTCGATTTGAGTGCCATCTGGGGCATTCACAGTGAAATGCATAGTAACGACTGTGTTGGTGGTAATATTCATAGAGTATCCATAACGATTGTTGGCGAGCACATGAAATACCCGCCGATTAAAAATTTAGTATTAGTTTATTATTCTAATGAATATGGTAAGGATTGCACGGTAAATACCGTATCAGGGTGGGCTTTTAAGCGCATTTGTGAATTTACTTCCGTGTCATTTGCGACAACCGCCAAAAGCCAGCACTCTTCTCCTAAAGAAGCTGCACGTAACACAGTGCCGCCTCTGCGCCAGTTTTCGCCCGCAGGGGCTTCGAGAATATCGCCAGCAATGACATTTGCCGCTTGAGACGCTTTAAGTATAAATGCGGCACGTTTGTTTTTACCTAAAAACTTGGTGCGTGCCACTACTTCTTGGCCCATATAGCAGCCTTTGCTAAAATTGATCCCTTCAACCGCTTGCAGATTCATCATTTGCGGTACAAATTCGTTGCTCGTTACGGTACTTAATTGCGCGAGTCCTGCTTGAATATCAAGTACTTCCCACAAGGTGCTATTAGCAAACACGAAACTTGAATGTGCTGCAAGTTTTGCCTGACCGTCTTTAGAAAGAATGAGCATAAATCGAGGATTGGGATAGGTCAATGCCATGACGACGCCGTTGGCATTGCTGAAGGTTTGCCGATGTTCAAACGGTACATCACCAAATAATTCACTGATCGCCGATTCCAATTGTGGGCCTTGCCCTCCAAAACATGCCCATTGTTCTGTTTGCTCTGAAAAGTCGACTTTGGCAAATACGCCGTATTTTTTAAGTTCAGGCAAAGACACGGCGCTACTTTCTTTGTGGCTCACTAAAAGTACCGACTCATCATGCGCTAACGCGTAAAAAACATTCCAAGTCTTACCTTTAAAGTCACAGTGGCAGCCTAGAAGGGCTTCATGAGCACTCAATTGTGTCATATCAGTAGTGACTTGGCCTTGTAAGTACTTAATGCGTTCTTCACCACTGACGTTTACTACGCTTAAGTCGTCTAATAGGCAAATGAAATCAGCTGGGATATTGGCCGCGGTATCGATAGTGTTTATCACAGGTTCTTATCTCTGTTGGAAAGCATAATTGCTAAATAATATGAGGCTTAATTACTAATAAGCAAGGGTAAGTTGTGAGAAAGCAATCGCACTACGGAGAAGGATTCAAGTGTTAAAAATATGGTAAACTGCAGATGAATTTTCACAATAGGACGATCCATGTTTACCAAACAAAGATATGCGCGCTTGAAATGGGCTTGTCGGCGCGGAATGTTAGAGCTAGATGTTATCTTTATGCCGTTTGTAGATGACGGCTTTAATGATTTATCAGAAGCAGATAAAGTTATTTTTGAGAGCTTGCTTACCAGTGATGATCCAGATCTTTACGCTTGGTTAATGGGGCATCAGGCTTGTCATAATGCAGATTACAAGCGCCTTATCGAACATATTCTTAGTCGTGTCAAAGTATAGAATTGAAGTAAAACCTTCAGCAATACAGACTAAAATAGCCTGTATTGCCTATGCGGTAATGGTTGCCAGCGTGTTTGTATGGCAACCAAATGTTTTCACTTATCAACTGTTAGTACAAAGTACTTTGCTCTTACTTATATCTGTCTACTTCCTGTGGCGTTGGCTCAACCGAGAAAAATGCGACTTTGTTGTGCAGGTCAGCTACCTAGGGGAATGGAATTACCTCGATCAACGTGATGACGCTAATTGGTGGATAGGAGAGCAGTCTAAAATGTTTGCTGGTTTGTTGTGGGTGCAATTGATACCGTTTTTAAAACGTAATCAGCCAAACGTCGGGTCATCAGCTTGTTGGTGTTGGATATATCAGGATAGGGTGAACGAACAAGATTATCGTAGGTTGTGTCGTTGTATTATAGCCGCCCAGCAGCGCAGAGAAAAAGTAGATACGAATGCAAAACTTTGATTATATAATGATGAAATGCAAGCCATTCATTTATATTGCCCTCTATAGCAGCTATGTTGAATGACGGCACTAGTGACCCTTAGTAAGCTCCCAAGTACGGCTAACTTATTGTTACGAGCAGCACTGAAACGCGACCGGTTTTCTCATTTTATAACGTCAAATGACGTTTTACCTGCCACTGTACTGAGTTACGCACCCAAACAGATGAATAGGTTAAAAATTGACGCGTTTCATGCGGTCACTCAGTGGAACGTCCCAGCGTTGCATCCATGCTATTTGCACGTAATGAGCTTTCCGCTGCATTTAATGTTAATGCTGGATAAAGGATTTCCCTTTTCCTTGTTAGGATTAGTGCATATCAGTAATGAAATTATGCAGTCTCGGCCTATAAGTGCTGATGAGGATTGTGTTTTTTGTTGTTACTTCGGGAACTTAAAGTTACACCCTAAGGGTTATACATTTTCGATTCACACTGAGGTGCGGGTCAAAAATCAGCTATGTTGGTCATCGGTCAGCACCTATTTATATCGTCGTGCCCATACTGGCTATCAGGCATTGCTTGATAAAGAGGCCTATGCAGAGCCTGATAGCCAAACCTCACCAGCATCTGAGTTCGTAACAGCAAATCAAGCTGATAACGGAATTAGGGAAGAAAAGACGGTTGCGATTGAGCAAAGTTGGCTTTTAGAGCCTGCATTAGGACGCCAATACGCAAGAGTTTCCGGTGATTACAATCCAATTCATCTTACAAAAATAAGTGCAAGACTATTTGGTTTTAAGCGCGCTATTGCACACGGTATGTGGTCGAAATCCCGTTGCTTGTCGGCAATTGAGCACATTGAGACAGGGATATTTAACCAGGCATTTGAAACAGGTGTTCAATTTAGCAAGCCGGCTTTATTACCTAGCAATGTTATATTTTTGGCAAACTTAAACAAAAAAATAGGTTGTGATGAACAGGGTGCAAACAAACTACACATAAATTTTTTATTAAGCGGTGCGGGTGGCGGTACTCCCCACCTAAGTGGGAAGTTGCACACTATTTAGTGACCTTTCCAGGAATAATTGATGGGCTGGAGTTCTCGAGTAAGTCAGGATAGTCCAAATTATAATGTAATCCACGACTTTCTTTGCGCTGCTGAGCACATTTAACGATCAACTCGGCCACCGTTAGTAGGTTGCGCAGTTCTAACAAATTGTTACTGACTCTGAAGTAAGAATAGTACTCATCCACTTCTTGTTTTAGTAACTCTATGCGATGCTGCGCCCGAGCTAAGCGTTTGTTCGTGCGCACTATGCCCACATAGTCCCACATAAAAAGCCGCAGTTCGTGCCAATTGTGTTGGATGATGACTTCTTCGTCCGAATCTCCCACTTGAGACTCATCCCATGGCTGAATATCTTCACGAGAGTCTTTGTCGCCAAGGCGTTGAATAATATGATCGGCGGCAGAGTGGGCAAATACAATACACTCAAGTAATGAGTTGCTGGCCATTCGGTTCGCGCCATGCAAGCCTGTGTAGGCTACTTCACCTAAGGCATAGAGGTTATCTATGTCAGTTTTTGCATTGAAATCCGTTACCACGCCACCACAGCTATAATGAGCCGCAGGTACCACAGGTATTGGCTGTCGCGTAATGTCTATACCCAACGCTCGACACTTGCGATAGATATTGGGAAAGTGCTTTTTGATGAAATCTGCTGGTTTGTGACTGATGTCTAAATACATACAGTCAGCACCAAGGCGCTTCATTTCGAAATCGATCGCACGTGCCACTATGTCCCGAGGTGCTAGATCACCTCGTTCGTCAAACTTTTGCATAAACGGGCTGCCATCCGCATGGCATAAAAAAGCACCTTCACCACGTAGGGCTTCACTAATAAGAAAGTTTCGGGCTTCTGGATGAAACAGACAAGTTGGATGGAATTGGTTGAATTCCATATTTGCTACGCTACATCCTGCACGCCATGCCATAGCAATACCATCACCGCTTGATACGTCGGGGTTTGAGGTGTACTGATATACCTTGCTGGCGCCCCCAGTAGCTAAAGCGGTGAACTTACTACGGATAACTTCCACGTGCTCGTGTTTGCGATTCCACACATACGCTCCCAGTAATTTGTTAGGGGAGTCGGAACTTTTTATCAGATCAACAGCATTGTAGCGTTCAAAAATGTGTATGTTTGGATGGTGTTTGACTGCTTCAATTAAGGTTACTTGCACCGCCTCTCCGGTGGCATCGGCAGCGTGCAGTATACGCCTATGGCTATGCCCCCCTTCTCTGGTTAAGTGATATCGTTGCTCCCCATCACTGCTATCAGTCATTTGATCAAACGGCATACCAAAATCAATCAGCCACTGCATGCAAGCTTTAGCGCGAGATGCAGTGAAGTGCACGGCTTTTTCATCACATAAACCAGCGCCGGCCATAAGCGTGTCTTTTACGTGGGATTCGATAGAATCATCTTCGTCGAAAACGGCTGCTATGCCTCCTTGGGCATAGCGAGTTGAACCTTCAGCCAAGCTGCTTTTACTTAACACGATAATCTGACAGTGCTCTGCAAGTTTTAGGGCTAAGCTGAGGCCAGCAGCGCCGCTGCCTATAATTAGTACGTCACAACGATGTTCAACAGTGGAGTGCATAGGGTAAACTACACCAATAATGCCAATAGAGGGTGGCAATACTAATTAATGTAGTGAAAAATACAATGACATTAGGGGATTGATGTCGCGATTGCCCATCGTGAATGAAGAATGTTTCGAATTTATTTCGAAAATAAATTCTTACAAAACGAACTTATTGCAAATAGCATGGTCAATTATAGTGCTTGCATGAGCCAGAATAAATATTTGTAGCAGGAGTATTGGCTCGAATGAGCGAGCAGTTAACAGATCAGCAAATTGTTGAGAAAGTGCAACGTGGAGATAAAGACGCATTTGGATTGTTGGTCGTTAAGTACCAACACAAAGTTGCTTATTTAGTATCACGATATGTGAAGAACTCCGGTGACGTTGCGGACGTAGCACAAGAAGCCTTTATTAAAGCTTACCGTGCATTACCTAATTTTAGGGGCGATAGCGCATTTTACACCTGGTTATATCGAATAGCCGTAAATAGCGCTAAAAATTATTTAGTCTCGCAAGGCAGAAAGCCCCCAGCGAGTGATGTAGATGCAGAAGATGCGGATTTCTATGATGGCAGTGATGCCTTGAAAGAAAATAATTCGCCAGAAAAAAGTTTAATGTCGGATCAAATGGAAAAATTATTGTTTGATACGATGGATAAGTTACCCGAGGATTTACGTATGGCCATAAGCCTACGTGAATTAGAGGGATTAAGTTACGAAGAAATTGCCAACGTGATGGATTGTCCTGTAGGGACTGTTCGTTCACGAATATTCAGAGCTCGAGAAGCGCTGGATAAGGTGATTCAGCCTTTGTTGCAACGCTAACAAAGGCAAGAACGGCAGATGCATCGCTAGTATTCTTAATATATGCGAGCGATGCAGCTGTAACAGTAATTTGAGATAGATTTTTATTTCAAGTAACAGTTTATTTAAGCGTATATTCAGGAAGCTTGTTATATGTCGCAAAAAATTGAAAATTTATCTGCACTAGTTGATGGTGAGTTACACGACGAACAGTTACTAGATGCAATAAAGAATGATGCTGAGCTAGCTAGTAAATGGCAGAGTTATCATATAATTCGCGATGGTCTTCGTAAAGAAATGGCTGCGCAAATCAACATTGATATTGCTGCAAATGTAGCAGCAGCTCTTGCATCAGAGCCTGCGATTCTTGCGCCGAAAAAATCATGGCGTGATCTACCTTTAATCGGTTCTGTGGTACCCTTTGCTAAACAAGGTGGGCAAATGGCCGTTGCGGCGTCAGTCGCTGTCGCCATGATAATTGGTGTGCAACAATTCAATCAAGCTGATGTCGAACAGCCTTTTAATTCAGCTCCGGCGTTATTGGGTATTCAAGGTGGTTTGTCACCGGTTAGCTTAGAGCAAACACGTACGTTGCCAAGAGCTGATGCATCTGAACAGCGCCGTGTCATTAACGCCTACTTAAACGACCACAAGCAGCAATTGCGTTTCAAGGCCGCTCCGGTCCAAGACGAATCTGAAGTAGAGTTATATGATACCGAACAGCCAAATAACGTTGAAAACATACCGCAAAGATAAATTTTCTAAATTCATTAGGCAGATAGCATTCGTCTGCCTAATGCCTTTATCCTTTTCCAGTATTGGGCAAGTGACTGATGATGCTCAGGATAATCTTTCTGTTAATTTGCCGTCTCCCTCTTATACTCAAGAAGTTGAAGCCTTTCCTTCAGATAGTGCTGTTGGCTGGCTGCAAAAAATGGCCTATGCCCACAGTAATTTAAATTACAGTATTTCTTTTGTTTTGCTTAAACCCGGCGTGGATTCACAGCCTTATTTATGGCGCCATGGCGTGGATGCTCTAGGTGCCAAAATGGAGCAACTCAACTTACTTAACGGACCTGGTCGCGAAGTTGTGCGCATTGGCAACAAAGTCAGCTATTTTGAACCTAATGTACCGCCCTATAGTTTGCAGTCAAATGTAATTAATGGTCCGTTTCCTAGTGAGTTTTTTCAACGCCCAGAGGAAATCGAGGACAGTTATGATTTTGTCATGGTTGGCCGTAGTCGGGTATCTGGACGTGCAGCACAGCAAATTCGTATCGTCAGCAAAGATAAATCACGTTTCGGCATGAATGTATGGTTAGATCAAGAAACTGGCTTAATGCTTAAATTGAATTTAGTGGACTTGAACGGCCAGTTGTTGGAACAAATTCAAGTAACGGCTTGTAATGTGACGGAGCAACCTGATGACTTCTTTGACAAAGTAGAACCCGCTATGCTGCCAGAAGTATTAAAGCTTAGACCGCAAACACATGCTAAAGCCATATGGAATATAGCCTATATGCCCGTAGGAATGGTTGAGGTTAAACGCGATATTCATCGCTTACCCATAACAGGTCAATCCGTTGAGTACGTGATGCTAAGTGATGGTTTAGTCGATGTATCTATTTATATGCGTGAAAGCCAAAATGATGGAGTCAATCAAGATATTTTACTGCGTCACGAGTCGGATACCTTACTAACGTTGAACCAAGGCAAACTCAATGTCACCGTCGTTGGGAAACTTCCCCCTGAAACGGCCAGCCATATAGCGAATTCCATTCATCTAGCGACCAATTAATATGATTGAAGAAGTCGGAACCGTTATTGATGTTCAATCACAACATGGGCAGCAAATTATAAAAATAGCGACTCAGGTTAAATCGACCTGTGGTAGTTGCCATGCAAAAGATAACTGCGGAACGGGCGTTATAGCAAGGGCGTTAGCAAATAAACGTGATGCTTTGTGGCTGAAATGTGATGAAGCCGTAGCCATAGGACAAGAGGTGAAATTGGGTGTTCCAGAGGCGATGCTGTTGAACGCATCGGTATTGGTTTACATTTTGCCACTTTTTTCATTGATTGGATTTGCTATCGTAAGTTCCATGTTGTTTACCAGTGAAGGCTGGGTGATCTTATTTTCTTTGTTGGGAGCGACTTTCAGTTTTTTAGGCGTAAAACGTTATATAGCAAAGCATAGTAAAGGCCAATTTGAGCCCATGTTATTAGCCGTGTTACCTAGTTTAAAAACCAAGGTAGATTGTATCGACGTGTCAATGATTTAACCTTAAATTGAATTCCGTGCATTAATTATGCATATCGGCAGAGTTCTTTATCGCAAATTGGCTGATAAAATTGTAAAATCCGCATCTATTTAATTTAATTTGTTCCCCTAATTTCCTTGAGCACATATCTGCTGCTTGCAAAATTACGCTTAGGGCAGGCAAAACGTACTAGGTACATTTCAAAAGTCTATGCAACACAAGCACATACGTAACTTCTCAATCATCGCCCATATTGACCACGGTAAATCTACGCTTTCGGATCGTTTGATTCAGCATTGCGGTGGATTAACAGAACGTGAAATGTCGGCTCAGGTTCTTGACTCAATGGATATTGAGCGCGAGCGCGGTATTACTATTAAAGCCCAGAGTGTCACGCTCAATTATAAAGCGAAAGATGGTGAAACTTATCAACTTAATTTTATCGATACGCCGGGACATGTAGATTTCTCTTATGAAGTATCTCGCTCTTTAGCGGCTTGTGAAGGCGCGCTACTTGTTGTTGATGCTGGCCAAGGTGTTGAAGCTCAGACATTAGCGAATTGTTACACCGCGATAGACTTGAACATGGAAGTGGTGCCTATCTTAAACAAAATTGATCTACCTCAGGCGGAGCCTGATCGTGTAGCAGAAGAGATCGAAGACATTGTTGGGATTGATGCTATTGATGCGGTGCGTTGTTCAGCTAAAACAGGTGTTGGTATTGAAGATGTATTGGAAGTCATTGTGCGCCAGATACCACCTCCTGAAGGAGAGATTGATGCGCCTTTAAAAGCATTGATTGTTGATTCGTGGTTTGATAACTATCAGGGCGTCGTGTCGCTAGTGCGTATCGTTCAAGGTGAGCTTCGTAAAAATGACAAAATAAAAATCATGTCGACAGGTGTGGTGCATCAAGCTGATAAAGTCGGTATTTTCACCCCGAAAGCAACGGACACTGGTACGTTACGTGCGGGCGAAGTAGGCTTTATTGTTGCCGGTATTAAGGAAATTCATGGTGCTCCAGTCGGTGATACGATTACGCTTGCGCGAAACCCAGCAGATAAAGCCTTGCCGGGCTTCAAAAAAGTTAAACCACAAGTTTATGCGGGTTTGTTCCCCATCAGTTCCGATGATTACGAAGATTTCCGTGATGCGCTAGCTAAACTTAGTTTAAATGATGCCTCTTTGTTCTTTGAGCCTGAAAGTTCTTCAGCCCTAGGCTTTGGTTTCCGCATTGGATTCTTAGGCATGCTGCACATGGAAATTATTCAAGAGCGGTTAGAGCGTGAATATGATCTGGATCTGATCACAACAGCACCAACCGTGGTTTACGAAGTTATCACCACTGACGGTGAAACCTTGTACGTGGATAACCCCTCTAAGTTACCACCGGTTAATGCTATTGAAGAAATTCATGAACCGATAGTGGAAGCACATATTCTTGTGCCACAAGAATATTTGGGCAGTGTTATCACCTTATGTGTAGATAAGCGTGGGGTACAAACCAATATGACGTATCACGGCAAGCAAGTTGCGGTGACATATGAATTGCCCATGGCTGAAGTGGTAATGGACTTTTTCGATAAGCTGAAATCAACCAGTCGCGGTTTTGCATCACTTGATTACAATTTCAAACACTTCCAAACAGCGGAAATGTCTAGACTAGACA
The DNA here is from genome assembly GCF_000315055.1 of Paraglaciecola polaris LMG 21857. Classification (GTDB taxonomy): domain Bacteria; phylum Pseudomonadota; class Gammaproteobacteria; order Enterobacterales; family Alteromonadaceae; genus Paraglaciecola; species Paraglaciecola polaris. Next base: position 62,780 of record NZ_BAER01000064.1, read on the forward strand.
TTCTGATTAACGGTGAGCGAGTTGATGCATTAGCGATGATTACACACAAAGACAATGCACAATCCCGTGGCCGAGAGTTAGTTGAAAAACTGCGGGAGTTAATTCCACGACAAATGTTTGATATCGCCATTCAAGCGGCTATCGGCAACCAAATTGTGGCCCGCAGTACGATAAAACAATTACGTAAAAACGTTATCGCCAAGTGTTATGGCGGTGATGTCAGTCGTAAGAAGAAGCTTCTTCAGAAGCAAAAAGACGGTAAAAAACGCATGAAGTCAGTCGGTAACGTCGAGCTTCCACAAGAAGCGTTTCTTGCTTTGCTTAAGGTAGGTAAGTAAATGGCAAATTATTTTTCATTATTCTTAGTTGTTCTGACCATTGCGTCAGGACTCATTTGGTTGGCTGACTCGTTGATGTTTGCACCTAAGCGCAACGATCGTAAGGTTGTGGCCGAAGATGGCTCAAGTGTAACAGGCGACCCTGAAGAACAAAATTTACCTTGGTTGGTGGATACCGCCCAGCAAATCTTCCCCGTTATTGCGTTTGTTTTGGTGTTACGTTCGTTTTTGTATGAACCATTCCAAATACCATCAGGCTCGATGATGCCCACGTTATTAGTGGGGGATTTCATTCTGGTCGAAAAGTATGCATATGGTGTTAAAGATCCTGTTTTTAGGAGTAAGTTTTGGGACACAGGCGCTCCTGAGCGCGGTGACGTAGCCGTATTTAAGTATCCTAAAAACCCTAGCCAAGACTATATTAAGCGCGTGGTTGGGTTACCGGGTGACACGGTGATTTATCGTAACAAGCAATTATTTATTAAACCTGCATGTAATGACGGTAAAGATTGCCCCTCGATCGAGCCTGTAGAGCTTAATTTTGTTGACCGCGGTGAGGCCTATCAAAACTTTGTACCGCTGGAAAAATACCAAGAAAAACTTGGAGAAGTCACTCACGATATTTTCCGTTTACCCAGTAATTTAAATCGCACCCAAGATTATTACCAACAACCAGGTACCCAGACTGACGAATGGATTGTGCCTGAAGGTCAATACTTCATGATGGGTGACAACCGTGATAATAGCCTAGACGGCCGTTTTTGGGGATTTGTGCCTGATGACAACTTGGTAGGTAAAGCGGTTGCTATTTGGATTAGTTTTGAGTTTGACCGAGTGCCAAGTAGCTGGATCCCGAGCTGGATCCCAACCGGTGTTCGGTTTAGTCGTGTGGGTAGCATTATTTAGATGCAGTTGATTGACCCTTACAGACCTTTATATACCAAACTCGGTTACGAATTTGCAGATCCTCAGAACCTGACGATTGCTCTTACACATCGTAGTGTGGGCTCTAACCACAATGAACGCCTAGAGTTTTTGGGTGATGCAGTGCTCGGCCTCGTGATTGCTAAGGCGCTTTATGAGCGCTTTCCTAAGCAGCCCGAAGGAAACTTAACACGTATGCGCTCAAGCTTAGTGAAAGGCGATACACTGGCTGAAGTTGCTAGGGAGTTTTCATTAGGGGATTTATTACTACTTGGACCGGGAGAACTTAAAAGTGGAGGTCATCGCCGAGATTCTATTCTCGCCGATGCCGTTGAAGCGATCATTGGTGCGATATACCAAGAAGTCGGTATGCAAGGCTGCGAACCGCTAATATTAGCTTGGTTTGCTAAGCGCATTGATGCACTTAATCCAGATGCGACACCTAAGGACGACAAAACCCGTCTACAGGAATATTTACAAGGCCGCCAGCTGCCATTACCTGAATACGAAGTAGTTGATATTAGCGGCAAGTCCCATGACCAAACTTTTACCGTGCAATGCACGGTAGCAGGGTTAAGTACACCTATTGTTGGTCGTGGAAAAAGTAGACGCCGAGCTGAACAGCGAACGGCAAAGCAAGCACTCGAGAATTTGAAAAATGTCTGATATCACTTATTGTGGAATGATCGCCATCGTTGGCCGTCCAAATGTAGGGAAATCAACCCTACTTAATGCCTTACTTGGGCAAAAAGTGAGTATCACTTCGCGTAAGCCTCAAACTACACGCCATCGTATTATGGGTATCGACACCCATGAAAATCGTCAGGCAATCTATGTGGATACACCCGGCTTACACATCGAAGAAAAACGCGCTATTAATCGTTTTATGAATCGTGCAGCATCAAGCTCAATTGCTGATGTGGGTTTAGTGCTATTTGTTGTTGAAGGGACGCGTTGGACCGATGACGACCAAATGGTTTTAACCAAAATCATACAGAGCAATGTTGACTGCTGGTTGATCGTAAATAAATCGGACAATGTAAAAGATAAAGAGATCCTGTTGCCCCACCTGAAATGGTTAGGTGAGCAACATGCGTTTAATAAAATCATGCCGATTTCCGCGAAAAATGGCAAGAATGTCACGCAGCTAAGAGACATGGTAAATGAAATCTTGCCTGAAAGTGAATTCTACTTTCCAGATGACTACATTACCGACCGTTCGAGTCGCTTTATGGCTGCTGAGATTATTCGTGAAAAGCTTATGCGGTTTACCGGTGATGAATTGCCATATTCAGTGACCGTCGAGATCGAACAATTTATGTTGGCGGAAAATGGGGTTTATCGTATCAATGGTTTGATTTTAGTTGAGCGTGATAGCCAGAAAAGCATGGTCATTGGCAAAGGTGGACAACGCCTTAAAACTATTGGTGCTGAAGCGCGTAAAGACATGGAGCATTTGTTTGATACCAAGGTGTTTTTAGAACTTTGGGTTAAGGTCAAATCGGGTTGGGCTGACGATGAACGTGCACTGCGTAGTTTAGGCTACGGGCAAGATAACTAATCCATTCGTTATCGGCTTACGTAGTAACCACCATCTATCGACATGTGTTTTTGCAGGAGTAAATAATGCAACCTCTAAGTCAGATCCGGCGCGAGTATAGCCAAGGACACCTCACTGAAGATTCGTTACTAAAAGATCCGTTTGCCCAGTTTGATAAATGGATGGACGACGCGGTTAAAGCAAACTTACCGGATCCAACTGCTATGACCGTTGCCACGGTCGATAATCAAGGGCAACCATCGCAACGCATTGTTTTGTTAAAAGATGTGATGGATGGTTGCTTCGTTTTCTATACCAATCTTGGTAGCCGTAAAGCACGAGATTTAGCGCTAAATCCAAAAATTTCGCTGCATTTTCCATGGCATATTCTTGAACGACAAGTTGTCGTCAGAGGCCGTGTCGATTTACTCGGCAGAGAAGACGTACAACGTTACTTTTCATCTCGTCCTCTTTCGAGTCAATTGGCAGCATGGACATCTAAACAGAGTCAACCTGTTGCCAATCGTGCGGCCTTATTGACTCGGTTTGAAGCCACTAAAGCGCAATTTTTAGAGCAGGAAATACCTGCCCCAAAATTTTGGGGTGGCTATAAGGTTATCCCTCAAGAAATTGAATTTTGGCAGGGTGGGGATCACCGCTTACATGACCGTTTTGTGTTTAGTCGTAAAAATGCACAAGATTGGGCAATTGAACGCTTGATGCCTTAAAGGCGTTTTACTTGTGATTGATAGCCATTGCCATTTAGATTTTGACGCGTTTGATATCGATCGTCACACCGTTCTCGCACAATGTCAGGCGTTAGGGATAAAGCGTATTGTTATTCCTGGTACCCAAGCCAGCACCTGGCATGCCTTGATTGCGTTATGCGATATTTACCCGCAACTGCATTTTGCTCTAGGCATTCACCCTTACTTTTTAGATAACTTTGTTAATGCTCATTTATTGGCGCTCGACGAGCTGCTTTTGGCGCATAAAAGTCGCGTTGTGGCTGTGGGTGAAATCGGCCTCGATTATAGTTTGCATACCAGTGAGAAGATTCAAATGCACATCTGTGTCGAGCAGTTACAGCTAGCGCAACAACACCAATTGCCTGTGATTGTGCATCACCGACGCTCCCACAATGCGTTAATCCGTACGTTGAAACAGCAAAAATTCGAGCAAGGCGGCATTATTCATGCGTTTTCTGGCAGCCTATATGAGGCTCAGTCGTACATAGAACTCGGTTTTAAGTTGGGGGTTGGCGGTACTATTACTTATCCTCGAGCACAAAAAACACGAAAGGCCATAAGCCAAGTGCCACTTACCAGTCTCGTATTGGAAACCGATGCACCTGACATGCCGATTAATAACAAACAGGGGGAGCGAAATAACCCGCATTATTTACCGTTGATTTTACGAGAGCTACAAGCTTTACGCGCTGAGCCCGCTGATGAAGTACAATATGCTTGTCTGCACAATACGCTGGATATACTGGCAAATTTATCAAGTAATACAGTGCAATCAATAAATGACTAAGGTTTAGGTTTAGCTGTACCCCCATGCATATCAGTTTTGGGGAGGTTATTAGGGTGAATATAATGTCGATAACGTACTTTATAGAAAATTCTGGTTAGAAGCAGGGCACCTAGAGCAGCTAATAACCCCAATACTTGAGTCTGCTTGCGCAGTTGCGCTTGGTATTCACTATGCCAAACCATAACGCTTTGCTCGTTTAAGAGTAAACGCACATAGCCATATATTTGCTTGTCCACGCGAATATCTTGCACAAATACCAATGGCACGGCACTTTTAGCCTCATGATATTGTTTAACTATGGGTTGCTCAATACCAAGTTCTTCAATTTTCTGGCCGTACTGATCATATACCGCTACGGCCTCAATATGAGGGTCCTTAAGCAGAATATCCAATACTTGGCTAATACGTTGTTTGTCATTGTTGATAATTGGTTGGGCAAGAATTTCACTGCTAATTAAGCCAATACTATTCCCTAGTTGAGTACTTTCTTTGTTGCGCCAATTCTGTGCATTTTCGTTGTCAACAAACCACAGGTTTACGAATAACAACAGCATCACAATGACAATGACGAGGTTAATTATGCGTTTAAATATGGAGTAGCGACTATGCATATATAAGTCGACTGTGTGTAGTAGGGATTTTGCCATGCTCATAGCCGGAGACAATAAGGTAACAGCGCTGATTTGCCAAGAAATTTCGCGTATATACAGGCAAAAATCAATCCTTTGGCAAGTTTTAACGCAGAGTTTAATTGCTGTAAATCGAGTTATGCTCAGTTAAGTAGCATTGATTGCTATTTGACGTGCGCACAAGCGTTGAAACAGACTCTAGAACGCTATATCTTTAGCACGCTATCTTTTGGTCATACTAGGAACATCATGATATCAGTAAAGAACCTATCGAAATCGTTTGGCCATTTCTGCGCGGTCGAAGATCTAACTTTCGATATAAAGCCGGGCGACATCGTCGGCTTCTTGGGGCCTAATGGCGCTGGAAAATCGACTACGATGAAAATGTTAACTGGTTTTTTGCAACCTACCAGTGGCAGTATCGATATTTTTGATATGTCTGTGTTGCGTGATGCTAAAGACATTCAGCAACATATCGGCTATTTACCTGAAGGTGCGCCAGCATATGGAGATATGACGACCTATCAGTTTCTTAAGTTTATTGCAGAGATTCGAGGGTTCAGAGGTAAAGACAAAGAGCAGCGCATTAATCATGTGATAGAACAGATTGAGCTCCAAGATGTGGTTAATCGGCCCATAGAGAACTTGTCGAAAGGATTTAAACGACGTGTGGGGCTCGCACAGGCACTGATACATGATCCTGACATACTGATTTTAGACGAGCCCACAGATGGATTAGATCCGAATCAGAAGCATCAAGTGAGAGAACTGATAACAAAACTGGCCAAAGATAAGATCGTTATTATTTCCACTCATATATTGGAAGAGGTGACGTCGGTGTGTAATCGGGTCATGATTATCGCTAAAGGTAAATTACTGTTTGATGATACGCCTCTGAGCTTACAGCAGCGCTCACGGTACTATCATGCGGTGACCATTCATTTGAGTTACCTTGCGGATATTTCTGGCTTGGCAGAGCTTGAAGGGGTGGCTGAAATGGAAGTGGACCAGAAAACGGGACATGTCACGCTATTCCCTGAGCCGGGACATCATATCTTGCATGAAGTAACAGCCCACGTGCAACGTGCAAAATTACCTGTCGATACATTGTTTATTGAGCAAGGCAGGTTAGATCAAGTTTTCAGAGAATTAACAACAGAGGTTGCATAGCTGTGGCGCATATTTTTATTTTGTTTAAACGCGAATTTGCAGGTTATTTCGCCTCTCCAGTGGCGTATGTATTTATTGGTATTTTCTTAGTGTTATCGTCGGTCTTTGCATTTTTCATTGGTGGATTTTATGAGCGCGGGCAAGCTGATTTACTGGCATTTTTTAATTTCCACCCATGGTTGTATTTGTTTCTTGTTCCGGCTATCGCAATGCGAAGTTGGGCCGAAGAACGCAAAAGCGGCAGTATTGAATTATTGATGACACTTCCGATAAGCACATGGCAAGCTATGCTTGGGAAATTCTTAGCCGCTTGGAGCGTGTTAGGTTTAGCACTCATACTAACGTTTCCCTTATGGTTGACGGTGAATTACTTAGGCAACCCCGATAACGGGATTATCGTTGCTGCTTATTTAGGCAGTTGGTTGATGGCGGGGGCATTTTTGGCAATTGGGATGTGCATGTCAGCATTATCAAAAAACCAAATTATCGCCTTCATTCTTGCCATAGTTGTGTGTTTTCTTTTTGTGGTGAGTGGCAGCTCAATTGTATTGGATTCCTTTAAGGGGTGGGCGCCGTCGTTGTTGCTTGACACTGTGGCATCATTTAGCTTTCTAACGCATTTCGAAGCGATGGCAAAAGGTGTTATCGCGTTAAATGATCTCGGTTATTTCTTATTGGTCACTATGGCATGGCTGTATGCGGGATTGCTTATTATTGAACTGAAGAAGGCTGATTAACCATGACGAATAGATTAACAACTTGGTTAAGTATGCTGTTTATTGCGATTTTATTTTTTGCATTAGTTTTACTCAATAATCAGCTACTGAGTGCTTACCGTGTGGATCTGACAGAAGATGATGTTTATTCACTGTCACAAGGTAGTCAGCAAATATTGACGGAAATTGATGAACCGTTAAATTTGTATTTTTTCTTCTCCGACAAAGCTTCAAAGAATATGACGACGTTACGTAATTACGCAGCGCGAGTGCAGAGCTTGTTAGAAGAATACGCAGGACGATCCAATGGTAAAATTAAACTACATATTCTGGACCCCGAAGCCTTTTCTGAAAAAGAAGACCGGGCAGAGCAGTTCGGTTTGACTGGGGCTAATATTGGGCCCGCGGGGGAGGTGATTTATCTTGGGTTAGGGGCAAGCAATGCACTCGATGATCAGAAAATTATTGCCTTTTTTGACCCACAGCAAGAACGCTTTTTGGAATATGAAATTAGTAAGTTGATTTACCAACTGATTAATCCTAAGCAAGTTAAAGTGACTTTGTTGACTGATTTACCTGTTGCCGGTGGGCAAAATCCTTTGACCGGAAGCTTCGATCAACCTTGGACTTTCTATACGCAATTACAGCAATTGTATATAGTCGATAAAATAGGCAGTGATGCCTCCGAGCTGCCAAAAGGTACGGATGTATTGATGGTTGCTCACCCTAAAACACTCAGCGATGAATTACTGTACGCAGTCGATCAATATATTATGGGGGGGGGGCCGAGCACTTATTTTTGTTGACCCCCATAATGAATCAGATCAAATGAGCATGTTAACGGGGTCGGCTATGGGAGCAAATAGTTCAAATTTGACACGCTTGTTTGATACTTGGGGGGTGAATTTCGATGAGCAGCAGGTGTTACTCGATGCATTTTCCGGGCTTGATGTGCGCACACAAACAGGTGATGTTGCACGGCATTTTGGTTTTGTTGGTTTCAGTGGTAATGAGTTAAACGAGCAAGATGTGACCACGTCAAATTTGGATTTAATTAACGGTGCGTCATTTGGCGTGTTTAGTAAAAAAAGTAATTCTGCTTTACGTTGGTCGACGTTGATTCACTCAACAAAAAATTCTGACTTGATCGATAGCGTCCAGTACGCGCAAATGCGTGACCCTCAAGCCTTAAGTCAACAGTATAAAAGTGACAACAAAGAATACATTTTAGCTGCAAGATTGACAGGCAGTGCCAAATCCGCTTTTGACCAAGCACCCGAAGGTATCGATACCGATAAACGTTTAACACAAACACGAGATTTGAATCTAATATTGGTTGGCGATAGCGATTTGCTCTCCGATCGATTCTGGGTGCAGCAATCATCGTTTTTTGGTCAGACGATCACCACACCATTTGCGAATAATGGTGACTTTTTGACTAACGCTGTTGAAAATTTAGCTGGCAGTAATGCGCTGATAAGCATTCGTAGTCGTGGCACATTCGCTCGTCCATTCGACAAAGTAGAGCAGTTAAAGCTAGTTGCAGAGCAGAAATTCAGAGAACAAGAGAAAATACTACAGCAGCAACTCGAAGAAACGGAAGGGCAACTATCGCAGTTGCAGGAGCAACAGGGCGAAGGGGGGTCTTTAGTCATATCTCCTCAACAGCAAAAAGCAATCGATGACTTTATGCAACAAAAGGTACAGATCCGCAAAGCGCTACGTGATGTGCGCCATCAACTAGATAAAGACATTGAGAAACTGGGTAACTTGCTTAAGTTTGTCAATATTGTGCTGGCTCCGGTGCTGTTGGTTTTATTGCTGATGTTATGTCGGCGTTTATTGCGCAGCCGATATAAGCCAACAGTGCAAACTTCAAAGATGTCTAAGGAGGGACAATCATGAATCGTTCATTCGTTGTGCTGGCGGTATTGGCTGTGCTGGCCTGTGGGGCGGGTTATTGGTTGTTGCAACAAGATGATTCACCTCAAGACATCTCTCAAGCTGCGTTACCAACACTCGACCAGAAAGCAACCGAAGTGGATCGCATTACTTTAAGAAATGCCGGTGGTATTTTGCTCAATGCACGGCGTGATAATGATCGCTGGCAAACCGAGGTATATTTAGATGATGGTACTCAAGTTGGTCAATTTCCTGTTGACCGAGAAAAGCTAGCCACTCTAGTTCAGGCATTGGCTCAGGCTAGATTAGTGGAGTCTAAAACACAAAAAGACAGTAACTATCATCACCTAGGTTTACAGGATATTTCAGTCAGCGATAGTTTAGCAACGCTGATTACGTTAGGGAATAAAGAACAGTCTTGGCAGGTATTGGTTGGAAATCACGCTTCAGTTGGTAACAACAGTTACCTACGTATACCCAAACAAGCACAGGCGTGGCTAAGCGACCGTCCGATTAATCTGCCTATGACCAATAGCGAATGGTTACAGCAGCCAATTTTACCGTTTGATGAAACTGACTTTTCCAGTATCGCGAGAGTCGATGGTGATCCATGGCAGATTTATAGAGCGAGCGTAAATGAATCATTTATGTTGATAAATAAGCCGCCAGCACAAGAGCTCAAATATGCAGGGGTACTCGATGCAGTTGCGCTTAATTTAGCTGGGATCCATTTCGAACAGCTGTTACCGCTAACCTCAGTCGATTGGGAAAGTGTGATCCCCATGGTCATGCTTGATGTAACTACAGCGTACGGTCACACATTTAGAGTTGAAATAGCCAAGCAGCAAGATAGTGCCTTTTTACGGATTACCAGCGCGTCCCCAACCGATTACTGGGCGGATTGGATTTACCAAATACCTAAATTTAATGGTGAGCAGCTCAACAAAAATATAAACGATTTTCTATTAGGTGAAGCGCAAAAAGAAGCAAAACAGCCGATTAGGTCTTATCCTATTGACGAGGGGGAGTCGCCGAATTAAAGTGGATTAATCTTTGCTTTCAGGTCTGTTGAGTCTGTGCAGGGTTTGCTGCCAGTACATTTGACCCAGTTGTCGTGCTTTGTCGATATTACGTAAAGGAATGTTCTCTGGATCGGGGTAGGTACGCATCACTCGATCTAGGCTGCTTTCCCGTAATACATGCAGTATAGGTAGGGGGGCTCTGTTGGTATAATTCGATAAGTCGTCAGGGGCCTCACCTTCAAAGCAATAATCAGGATGGAAACTGGCTAATTGGAATTGCCCTGCATATCCGCCTCCCTCAATCAGTGCCTGTGACATAGCGACCAGATCGAGATAATCATCAAAATCACTGAAACCAGTGCTGAATATAAGCAAACTGGTCTCAATTTGACTATTTTGCTCCAAGGTGTGCAATTCAGTTAAAAGCTGATCCGTGGCATTTTTAAGGGTGACAGCCCGACTAACCGTATATGCGATACTTTCACGCTCAAATTCGCGTTTGGCGAATGGACAAAAGTTATGCCCGATAATGATGTCACTCAACCAAGCCTGTATCGTTTGAATGGCAACATCATTGTGTGGAATGTTATTCACGGTTAGGTAATACCCTTAACTTGAGTGATACTTAACGTAGGCTTCTAAGGTATTCTCAATTAGACTCGCCACCGTCATTGGACCCACTCCGCCGGGAACTGGGGTTATCCAACCCGCACGTTGCTCAGCGGTAGTAAAGTCGACATCACCGACTAAGGTGCCGTCGGTTTGGCGATTTATGCCAACATCGATCACGATAGCGCCGGGTTTGATCCACTCTCCAGGAATAAATGCTGAAATACCTACCGCAACTACTAAAAGGTCCGCCCGTTCAACATGAGATTGTAAATCTTTGGTAAATTTATGACAGCTGGTTACTGTGCAGCCTGCTAATAACAATTCCATAAACATTGGTCGGCCAACGATATTTGATGCGCCGACGATAACGGCATCAAGACCTTTCACTGGGCGCTTAGTTGATTCAATTAGGGTCATAATGCCTTTTGGCGTACAAGGACGAAGGGCCGGTATACGCTGGGCTAAACGACCGATGTTATAAGGATGGAAACCATCTACGTCTTTATGAGGTAAAATACGTTCTAATACTTGCTCTTTGTCTAAACCAGCTGGTAGAGGTAATTGCACTAATATGCCGTCTATCTCTGGATCATTATTCAGCTTATCAATCAGTTCAAGCAACACCTGTTGAGATGTGGTTGATGGCAAGTCATAGGATTTTGAAACAAACCCAACCTCTTCACAGGCTTTACGCTTGTTGGCAACATAGACATGAGATGCCGCATCACTTCCCACTAAAACGACCGCTAAACCTGGGGGGCGTTTGCCCGAAGAAACAATAGATTCAACATGAGAGGCAACGTGCTGACGGACTTGTTGGGCGATTAATTTACCATTGATTTTTTGAGCAGGCATATAAAAAGTAACTGAAAGACAAGGGGTCTGTATTGTCACATAATGCGGTTGTTTCAACAATCCGCAGCACGCAAATTTGTAAATAGTATCGAATCTACTTGCCCCAAAGTTACATCTAAACAAAGATACCGTTATATCAGTCTTGTTTATATTTAAGGTGTGTGGTTTGGAACTCTCTCCAGTAGAAATATTTGGCTATTGCGCGTCAGCTGTTATTGCGTATTCGCTAACTAGAAGTTCAATTGTTCGATTGCGTTGGTTCAATTTAGCTGGGGCTTCTTCGTTTTGTTTATATGGAATTATTATACAAGCCTACCCAGTGGCCATATTAAATGGATTTATTACGTTAACTAATCTGTTTTTCCTGCGTAGATTACTTTTTGATGTAGAACGGCAGTTTTCTGTGCTGGCCGTCAGTCGTCCGTCAAATTATGTAGATTTCTTTTTAGAATTCCATCAGCAAGAAATTAAACATTTGTTTCCGCGTTTTATGAAAGTGTCTGCGGATCCTCAGCGTCAATATTTTTTTCTAACTGAGCGAACCGAAGTCGTAGGGATGTTATCTGGTTACCGTGATGTAAATGATGACTTTGTCGTTGATTTTGATTTTGTTATCCCGGCTTACCGCGACTGTCACCTCGGTCAACATGTAATAGGTAAGGGCCAACAACTGTCAAAACAATTTGGATTTAAGAATATTGTTGCATTAGCGGACAGTTATGAGCATGAAAATTATTTAAATCGCATTGGATTTAGTCCGAAAAAGAACGGACGCTGGACATTTGACGGCCAATAAAAGAAAAATTTCACCTGGTTTCGGCCTACAACGTCAAAATAACGGTAATTGCGTTGTGAGTATTTCACTTGCTTTGGTACCTTGATTTGTATGTTTCACACTCTTTTTGCTGGTTTATCGGACAAATTGCTAAAAAAAACAGCAGTCAGTTATTTTCTTTTAAAAAAGTGTTTGACGAGAGAAATACATCTGTTTACTATGCGCTCCCCGTTGAGAGACAGAGAATAACTCTTCGGGTTGTTAAGTCGGTGAGTAGCGCAGCTTGGTAGCGCACTTGGTTTGGGTCCAAGGGGTCGCAGGTTCGAATCCTGTCTCACCGACCATTTTCTCAAATTGTAAAAGATTCGTCGAGCGCCCGTAGCTCAGCTGGATAGAGCACCCGCCTTCTAAGCGGGTGGTCGCAGGTTCGAGTCCTGCCGGGCGCACCATGCGAACCTGGCAACAATTATCGCTTTGGTGGGCGTAGCTCAGTTGGTAGAGTCCCGGATTGTGATTCCGGTTGTCGTGGGTTCGAGCCCCATCGTCCACCCCACTTGCGGAAGTGGTGAAATTGGTATACACGCTGGATTTAGGTTCCAGTGCCTTAGGGCGTGAGAGTTCAAGTCTCTCCTTCCGCACCATCTCTTATACTCCTTGTAAAAACTCTAATCCAATTCTTTGAATCATCAGATCTTTTCTTATCTCAAACTAAACTAATTAGTATTTCGACTCGACTTAAAGTAGTTGAATCGCTATACTGCTGCGTCTTTTTTATCCGGCTAGGCGAGATGATAAATAGGTCAACTCGTGATTGTGTGGGACGGATTAGGTTTACCTTAGTCATATTCCAGCGATAAAAAACCCATCAAAAATTTTATAAATGCGCAGACGAGCGCAAAGTTGAGGTAGAAGAATGCAAGTTTCCGTTGAGACGACTCAAGGTTTAGAACGCCGTCTTACCATCACTGTTCCTGCAGAATCAATTGATTCACAGGTTAAGTCTCGCTTACAACAGTTAGCTAAGACCCAACGTATTAATGGTTTCCGTCCAGGTAAAGTTCCAGCTAGCGTAATTAAGAAGCGTTATGGGCAAGCCGTACGTCAAGAAATTGCCGGCGAAGCTATGCAGCGCAACTTCTATGAAGCGATCGTGCAAGAAAAAATTACCCCAGCAGGTATGCCTAATTTCGAAATGAAAACTGACGTTGACGGACAAGACTTAGAGTTTGTTGCTGCGTTTGAAGTGTATCCTGAAGTTGAAGTAAAAGACGTTGAAAAAATTGAAGTAGAAAAGCCTGTGGTAGAAATTACCGATGCTGATCTGGACACTATGATGGAAACGTTGCGTAAACAGCACGCTACATGGAAAGAAGTTAAACGTAAATCGAAGAAAGACGACCGTGTAACGGTTGATTTCATCGGTACCATTGATGGTGAAGAATTTGAAGGCGGAAAAGCTGAGAACTTCGAACTAGAAATGGGCAAAGATCGCATGATCCCTGGTTTTGAAAAGCCAATCGTTGGCGCAAAAGCTGGCGAAGAAGTAGTGGCTGACGTGACTTTCCCTGAAGATTACCACGCTGAAGCCCTTAAAGGTAAAGCAGCACAATTTAAAATTACCGTCAATAAAGTAGAAGGCCTAAGCCTTCCTAAAGTTGACGAAGAATTTGCTAAATTGTTCGGTGTCGACAATGGTGACGTTGAAGCGCTTAATGCTGAAGTACGTAAAAACATGCAACGTGAACTTGAGCAAACATTGAAAGCCAATGTGAAAGAACAAGTGATTGAAGGTTTGTTAGCAAACAACGTAATCGATTTGCCAAAAGCATTAGTTGATCAAGAAATCAATGCTTTACGCGAGCAAGCGAAGCAACGTTTCAGCCAACAACAAGGCGGCAACGTTGATAACCTTCCTGAACTTCCAGCTGATTTATTCCAAGAAAATGCACGTAAGCGTGTTTCTATTGGCTTGTTGCTAGGTGAAGTCATCAAAAATGAAGAGTTGAAAGTTGACTCAGCTAAAGTTGATGCGTTGATCGAAACTGCTGCTTCTGCGTATGAAGATCCTCAAGAAGTGATCGAGTACTACAAAACTAACGATGAATTGATGCAACAAATGCAAAATGTCGCGTTAGAAGAGCAAGCGGTTGAAGTGCTTCTAAGTAAAGCAAATGTGAAAGAAGTAAACAAAGCTTTTGATGAGATCATGAACAAACAGGCATAAATTGCCCTTTGTTAATTGACTTATCTAGTCTGCAACTGCTTAAATGCTCGGTAAATACCGAGCATTTTTATTTGTGAAGAAAATATATGATGAATACACCGTTTGATCCTACAAATGCATTAGTACCTATGGTGGTTGAACAAACCGCGAAAGGTGAGCGCTCTTATGATATTTATTCACGCTTACTGAAAGAGAACGTCATTTTCATGGTTGGCCAAGTTGAAGACCACATGGCTAACCTAATTGTTGCCCAGATGTTATTTTTGGAAGCTGAAAATCCTGAAAAAGATATTTTCTTATACATCAATTCCCCGGGCGGCTCAGTAACTGCAGGTATGGCAATTTACGATACCATGAACTTTATTAAACCTGATGTGAGCACAGTGTGTATAGGTCAGGCTGCGAGTATGGGCGCATTTTTGTTGTCCGGCGGAGCGAAAGGTAAACGTTACTGTCTGCCAAATGCGCGTGTCATGATCCATCAACCATTGGGTGGATTCCAAGGTCAAGCATCTGATTTTGAAATACATGCAAGAGAAATCCTGTCTATTAAAGAGAAGATGAATCGTTTAATGGCAGCGCATACCGGACAAGATTACGACAAAGTTGCACGTGACACAGACCGAGACAATTTTTTAAGCGCTCAGGAATCTGTGGACTATGGTTTAGTAGATCAAGTGTTGTCGAGTCGTCCAGATGTCAGCAACAGCGACACTAAGAAGTAACCAGTTACTGTTGATATTGTTTAGTGCGTTTATGTGCATGGAATTGGCAATAAGACGCGCTATATCAACCAAATGAAGAAGAGATAATAGATGAGTGATAAGCAAAGCGGAGATGGCGATAACAAGCTACTTTATTGTTCTTTCTGTGGAAAAAGCCAGCACGAAGTGAGAAAACTTATTGCCGGTCCATCAGTTTTTGTGTGTGATGAGTGCGTTGAGTTATGTAACGACATTATTCGTGAAGAAATTAAAGAAATCGCACCTAAGCAGAAGCAAGATGAACTTCCCACACCGAAAGAAATTCACAGTCATCTCGATGATTATGTCATCGGTCAAGAGCATGCCAAAAAGGTGTTGTCGGTAGCGGTATATAACCACTACAAACGCCTGCGTAATGGCGATGTACACGATGGCGTAGAACTCGGTAAAAGCAACATTTTGTTAATGGGTCCCACTGGTAGCGGTAAAACCTTACTAGCAGAGACGTTAGCGCGTTTATTAGATGTGCCCTTTACTATGGCTGATGCCACGACGCTTACTGAAGCGGGTTATGTGGGTGAGGACGTTGAAAATATCATTCAGAAGTTATTGCAAAAATGCGATTACGATGTTGAAAAAGCGCAACGTGGGATCGTATACATAGACGAAATCGATAAAATTTCTCGTAAGTCAGATAATCCATCGATTACGCGTGATGTGTCTGGTGAAGGTGTTCAGCAAGCTTTACTTAAATTGATCGAAGGCACGGTTGCTTCTGTACCTCCTCAAGGAGGGCGTAAGCATCCTCAACAAGAATTTTTGCAAGTTGATACTTCTAAAATTCTCTTTATCTGTGGCGGAGCGTTCGCAGGACTTGATAAAGTCATTGAACAACGCGCTCATACCGGCACAGGCATTGGTTTTGGAACGGCGATTAAAGACATCAACAATAAAGCCAAAGAAGGAGAATTGTTGAAAAAAGTTGAGCCAGAAGATTTGGTTAAATACGGTCTTATTCCTGAGTTTATTGGACGCTTACCTGTTTTAACCAGTCTCGAAGAATTAAGTGAAGATGCGCTTATCCAAATTTTACGTGAGCCTAAAAACTCACTTACTAAGCAATATGCCGCTTTATTCGCCCTTGAAGGAACGGAGTTAGAATTTAGAGAAGATGCACTTCAGGCTATTGCTAAAAAAGCCATGTCACGTAAAACGGGAGCCCGTGGTCTTCGCTCAATCGTTGAAGCTGTGTTACTCGATACAATGTACGAGTTACCGTCTATGTCTAATGTTTGCAAGGTAGTGGTGGACGAAACGGTTATTCGTGGCGAGTCGAAACCTATATTAATATACGATAGCGCGGCGGATAAAAAATCCATCTCGGAATAGTAAATCAGACAAAATTATAAAGGCTCCTCAGGAGCCTTTTTTTATATCTGCGCATTGCTTTACATTGATGCTAAAGTCAAAAGTTTGAGGATCTATGAATATATAATCTTTTTCCGCGCTCGATTTATGCTTTATTGGGGGTTCTAAATTAGAGGCTTCAGTGGATAGTTTTCGTTTTTCGTTTGAACTTTTTGTGCAAAGCCCCATATACAGTTTCATTGCACCATTTTTACTTTTTATTACACGAGACACTATATGACCAAAGAGAATGTTGATTACACAGAAATGCCGGTCTTGGCATTACGTGATGTGGTGGTTTATCCGCATATGGTTATTCCCTTATTTGTCGGTCGCGAGAAGTCGATACGTTGTTTAGAAGCGGCGATGGATAAAGACAAACAAATTTTTCTAGTCGCCCAAAAAGACGCCAGTACCGACGAGCCGCAACCTGACGATATATTTACTGTTGGCACCATAGCAACAATATTGCAGCTACTGAAATTACCTGATGGCACCGTTAAAGTATTGGTTGAAGGTAACCAGCGCGGGCATATCGAAGAGTTCGTCAGCACTGAAGATTTCTTCATCGCTAATATTGTTGCGAAAGACGATTTAGAAGTTGAAGACAACGAACAAGAAGTTATCGTTCGTTCGGCTATTTCTCAGTTTGAAGGTTATGTAAAGTTAAATAAAAAAATCCCACCAGAGGTATTGACCTCGTTAAGTGGTATTGAGCAAGCCGCTCGCCTCGCAGATACAATGGCTGCGCATATGCCACTTAAACTAGCTGAAAAGCAAAAAGTATTAGAGATGACACAAGTTAATGAACGTCTCGAATATTTAATGGCGTTGATGGAAAGCGAAATTGATTTGCTTCAGGTGGAGAAAAAAATTCGCACCCGAGTCAAAAAGCAAATGGAGAAGAGCCAGCGTGAATATTATTTGAATGAGCAAATGAAAGCCATTCAAAAAGAGCTTGGTGAGCTGGATGAAGCGCCTGATGAATTCGAAGCGTTAAGCAAAAAAATTGACGATGCGAAAATGCCTGAAGAAGCTAAGAAAAAGGCAACGACTGAGCTTAGTAAGCTGAAAATGATGTCTCCCATGTCAGCAGAAGCCACGGTAGTGAGAAGCTATATAGAATGGTTGACGAGTGTACCATGGGCTAAACGCAGCGCTGTGAAAAAAGATCTAGCCGCGGCCGATAAGCTTTTAGACACCGAGCATTATGGTTTAGAAAAAGTTAAAGAGCGCATCATTGAATATTTAGCGGTTCAGCAGCGTGTCAGAAAGTTAAAAGGGCCTATTTTATGCCTTGTGGGCCCTCCAGGGGTGGGTAAGACGTCGCTTGGTCAGTCAATTGCAAAAGCGACCGGCCGTAAGTATGTACGCATGGCCCTAGGTGGTGTACGTGATGAAGCGGAGATCCGCGGTCATCGACGAACTTATATCGGCTCAATGCCAGGTAAATTGATTCAAAAAATGGCCAAAGTTGGTGTTAAAAACCCACTGTTTTTATTAGATGAAATAGATAAAATGTCTTCAGACATGCGCGGTGATCCTTCGTCGGCATTACTTGAAGTATTGGATCCTGAGCAAAATGGTACCTTTAGTGACCATTACTTAGAAGTGGATTATGACCTGTCTGATGTCATGTTTGTGGCAACGTCTAACAGTATGGATATTCCCGGGGCTTTGTTAGACCGTATGGAAGTTATTCGTTTATCGGGTTATACCGAAGATGAAAAACTGAATATCGCTACGAGGCATTTACTCGATAAACAAATCGCTCGTAATGGTCTTAAAGCCAAAGAGTTGGTGATAGAAGAATCTGCCATCATGGGTATCATCCGTCACTACACCCGTGAAGCGGGTGTGCGTAGTTTAGAGCGTGAAATTTCCAAAATTTGCCGTAAAGCAGTGAAAAATATCCTATTAAATAAAGACACGAAATGCGTGACGGTCACCCACGAAAACCTGTCTGATTACCTTGGTGTTCAGCGTTTTGATTACGGTAAAGCAGAAAACAACAACCAGATTGGTCAGGTTACCGGTTTAGCATGGACCCAAGTAGGTGGTGAATTACTCACTATAGAAACCACATCTGTGGTGGGCAAAGGTAAAATGACTTTCACCGGTTCGCTGGGTGATGTCATGCAAGAGTCTATCCAGACAGCCATGACGGTTGTTCGTAGCCGAGCTGAAAAATTACGCATTAACAACGACTTTCACGAGAAACGCGATATTCACGTTCACGTACCTGAAGGTGCTACGCCGAAAGACGGCCCAAGTGCAGGTATTGCGATGTGCACTGCGTTAGTTTCAACGCTCACTGGTAATCCTGTTCGTTGTGATGTTGCTATGACCGGAGAGATCACACTGCGCGGCGAAGTCCTGGCGATCGGTGGGTTAAAAGAGAAATTGCTAGCCGCTCATAGAGGCGGAATAAAAACAGTTATCATTCCAAAAGAGAACGAGCGCGATTTACAAGAGATCCCAGATAATGTAAAACAAGACTTGTCAATTCATCCTGTACGTTGGATTGACGATGTTTTACAGCTGGCATTGCAAGAAAACCCCGAGCGTTTTAGCCTTGAAAAGCCAAGTAAGGGTAAAAAATAGCCACTTACGGCTAATTTTTTTGTTTTTTTTGATATTTAGGGCTTCACACAGCAATAAGTTGTGGTAGCCTTTATCCCAGTTTCGCTTTAGGCCTTGTCACAAAAGGGATTGCGGCGATATCTAGAAAGTTAAAAATTTGTGAATTTATGCTTGAAGTTCGAATTTAAGCTTGGTATAACGTTTTTCGCATTTTTGTTTTGCGGATACTCATATAATAACAATTGAAGGGGATCATATTGTGAATAAGTCTCAACTTATCGACCAAATCGCTGCAAGTGCAGACATTTCTAAAGCAGCTTCAGGACGTGCACTTGATGCATTAACTGATGCAATCACTGCAGCACTAAAGGAAGGTGATCAAGTTGCTCTTGTAGGTTTCGGTACATTCTCAGTACGTGAGCGTGCAGCTCGTAGTGGTCGTAATCCACAGACTGGCGAAACGATTCAAATTTCTGCAGCTAAAGTTCCGTCTTTCAAAGCGGGTAAAGCGCTTAAAGACGCTTGTAACTAAGCAAAAGTTTTTCTGTTTAAAAGGCGATGATTTATCATCGCCTTTTGTTTATCTGCTGTTAATTAATGATTACGTTTAATATATAATCCTGCCTCTTTATAAATTAGTAAAAATTCAGCTTATCTCAAGCAACTCATTTGGAGTTAGAAACGAACATGTTGGAAAGAATCAGAGAGGGAACCCAAGGAACATGGGCCATGGTAATCCTAGGGTTGGTGATTTTAAGTTTTATGTTTGCCGGTGTAGGCAGTTATATAAATTCATCTGCCGAAACTGCGGCAGCTAAAGTCAACGACGACACCATTTCACAAGCCGATCTTGAACGTGCTTATCAAAACGAACGCGGACGCATGGAATCACAGTACGGCGACGCTTTCGCTGCTCTGACGGCTGATAGTGCTTATTTACAACAATTCAGACAAGGCATTTTAGATCGTTTAATTGGTGACAAGTTACTTGAACAAGCTGCCGTTGATTTAGGTCTTCGTGTTAGTGATGCCCAGATAAAGCAAGCTATAGTTGCTATGCCTGAGTTTCAGTTTGACGGTAAATTCGACAACGAACGCTATACCGCTGTTTTACGCCAAGCTGGATTTCAGCCTAATGATTTTCGCGATTACATGCGTGTAGATATGACGCGTCGTCAACTTTCAAATGCCCTTTTAGGCTCTGAATTTACCTTAGCAGCAGAATCAACCCAAGCTTACAAGCTGCAACAACAAACCCGTGATGCACGATACTTAACGATAGCTGCACAGCCTTTTGCTGACGATATTACCGTATCTTCTGATGCAATCGAAAACTATTATCAAGCCAATATCACCCAGTTCGACACACAGCAAAAAGTGAGTCTAGCGTTTGTTGAATTATCAGTTGAAGATTTGCTGCCTAGTATTCAAGTTTCTGTTGACGAAGCGCAGCAATACTATGAGCAAAATATTCAAGACTTCAGAACTCAAGAGCAACGCAGAGCATCGCACATCCTCATAGAGTTTGCTGATGACGAGCAAAAAGCTGAACAACAAGCACAAGATATTTTGCTTAAAGTGAATGACGGTGGAGATTTCGCTGAGTTAGCAAAGGAATATTCGAGCGATACGTTTAGTGCTGAAAACGGTGGTGATCTCGACTGGTTTACTGCTGGCATGATGGACCCCGCTTTTGAAGAAGCCGCGTTTGCCTTGGCTAATGTGGATGACGTTTCTCAAGTGGTCAAAAGTGAGTTTGGTTTTCACATTATCAAATTAACGGATGTCAAACCTGAGCAAACCAGTCCTTTCGCTGACGTGCAGGATGATGTAATTGCTAAACTTAAAACCGAAAAAGCGGAAGAAGAGTTTTATGCCAAACAGCAACGCATGGCTGAAGTGGCGTTTGAAACTCCTGACACCTTGGATGAAGTTGCCGGAATTGCACAGGTTGACGTGCAAACTACAGCTATGTTCAGCCAAGACAATGCTCCGAGTACGGTTAACTATCCTGGGGTTGTTTCTCAGGCATTCTCAGACGAATTAATTAATGACCAAGTGAACAGCGATGTGATTGAGTTAGATGACAATCACATTATGTTTGTACGTGTGGCAACTTATGAAGCTCAGCGCACTAAAGCTTTGGACGAAGTTAGTGCTCAAATCAATGACATCTTATTAGCAGAACAAGCACAGCAAGCAGCTAAAGCTTGGGCTGATGACTTGCTCGCGGACGTTCAGGCTGAAAATGATATCAATGAAAAGCTGAAAACTAAAAACATTGAGTGGCAAGAGCAAGAAGCTGTCGCTAGAAATGGATCAGCTGTTGCCCCAGCTATCGTTGAAGCACTGTTTAAATTAACGGATAAAAAAGAATCTAACGCGCAAGTTGTCGCGTTGTTTAATGGTGACGTGGCGCTTGTGCAGTTAGTGAATGTCAATGAAGGTGCTGATATTCCAAGTACCGACGCTGCGGCATTGCAAAACAGACTGTCGACTATGCGTGCTCAGTTTACCTATGGTGAATTTATCAATGCCCTGCGTGAAGACGCTGACATTGAAGTTTACTAATTTACGCTAGAAATAAAAAAGGAGCTTAGGCTCCTTTTTTATTAGGTGTTATGTACCTGTTAACCACAGCATTATTGTATAAAACGCGGCAATAATGGCGGAAAACGCCAAAATATAAATAAACCCTTGTTTTCCCTGACGAATTGAAAACCCGCGTAATCTCAGATAAACGAACCACAGTAGACTCAATACTAACGGTAGTAAAAAAAGTAGACGTAACACGGTTGCTCCTTAACATTTGTTTTTCTGATTCAAGCATCATAAACAGTTTGCGTCAGTGAATAAACGTCAATCTAATCTGGTTGTTAACTATGTATACCTTCATTTCCCCGCAGCCCCAGATTAATTTTGCTATTTGTTGGGCTTTTGCCAAGGAAACGCATATAATCCGCGCGAATTTTTAATCACCCCCCCTTTTGTTTATTTTGTCATCGGAGACCAATCATGGCCTTAGAACGTACTTTTTCTATTATCAAACCAGACGCAGTTGCTAAAAATGTAATCGGCGCTATCTACAACCGTTTCGAAAGCGCAGGTCTACGCCTTGTTGCTTCTAAAATGCTTCACCTTAGCAAAGAACAAGCAGAAGGTTTCTATGCTGAGCACAGCGAGCGTCCTTTCTTCGGCGCTTTGGTCGAATTCATGACCTCTGGTCCTGTAATGGTTCAGGTTTTAGAAGGCGAAAACGCTGTTCTTAAAAATCGTGAAATCATGGGCGCAACGAACCCTGCCGATGCACTAGCGGGTACGTTACGTGCAGATTATGCTGCATCCATTGATGAAAATGCATGTCACGGTTCAGATGCACCAGAATCAGCGGCTCGCGAAATTGCTTATTTCTTTTCAGATGAAGAAATTTGCCCACGCACACGTTAATATTTTTAGCGTCTGTATTTAAGGGAGCTTAGGCTCCCTTTTGCGATCTAAATGCTATTGATATGCCAACAAAATGGCAGTTTTAGCGTAAAAAATGTACACTAGTTTCTTTTATTTGAGGTACCCAGTTCCATGTCAGAAGTGAAGTCAGCAAAACCGACTAAAATCAATTTACTCAATTTCAACCGTGCAGGTTTAAGGGAGTATTTTAGTTCGATTGGCGAAAAGCCATTTCGTGCTGACCAAATGATGAAATGGATTTATCAACAAGGGATATCTGATTTTGATCAAATGACTAATTTGAACAAAATATTACGTGAAAAACTGAATGCACAATGTGAAATTAAGGCCCCTGAGATTGCCTACCAACAAGCTGCATCTGATGGCACAATTAAGTTTGTGTTGCGTTTAGAAGGTGGCCAGGAAGTTGAAACCGTTTGGATCCCTGATGCAGACCGTGCCACTTTGTGTGTGTCCTCTCAAGTCGGTTGTGCTTTAGAGTGTACGTTCTGTTCTACCGCGCAACAGGGATTCAACCGCAACCTTAGCGTATCTGAAATCATCGGTCAGGTGTGGCGAGTTGCTACAACCATTGGTCTATCTAACGATAGCTCTAAGCGCCCCATCACCAACGTCGTCATGATGGGGATGGGTGAACCATTGTTGAACCTCAAAAATGTAGTACCTGCCATGGAATTGATGTTGGATGATCTCGCATTTGGTTTATCAAAACGCCGGGTGACTTTGAGTACCTCCGGCGTTGTGCCTGCACTTGATATATTAGGCGACAAAATTGATGTGGCGCTGGCTATTTCGTTGCATGCTCCGGATGATAAGTTACGTGACGAACTTGTACCGGTTAACAAAAAGTATCCTATTCAAGAGTTTCTTGCCGGTGTGCGTCGTTATTTAGCTAAATCTCATGCGAATCAAGGTAAGGTTACCGTAGAATATGTGATGCTAAATGGCGTGAATGACAGTACGGATCAAGCACATGCCTTAGCAAAAGTGCTTGCGGACACACCGTGTAAACTTAACCTTATTCCATTCAATCCTTACCCTGGATCGCCTTATACGCGTTCTAGCAATTCACGTATTGATCGTTTTGCCAAAGTTTTGTCGAGTTACGGCCTGATGGTCGTGGTACGTAAGACCCGTGGTGATGACATTGATGCCGCATGTGGCCAATTAGTGGGCGATGTGGTGGATAGAACAAAACGTTTGCTGAAAAAACAGATGAAGGGTGAAGAGATTTCGGTAAAAATGGAGCATTGAGTATTAACGGCTTGATCTTCATGAAATTTATCCGCTTACTGAGCTTACTTCTGGTACTTGGCGTGAGTGCTTGTGTTAGCCAAAATAATCACTCAAACGGTGAAGACTTTGATAAGCAACGTGCGGCTAAAACCCGATTATCTCTGGGATTAACCTATTTAAAAAATGGCAACTTTAGCCAGGCTAAGTTTAATCTTGATAAAGCGTTAGTATTTGCACCTCAGCTCGCAGACGCTCACTACGGTATGGCTTATTATTATCAGAATGTAGAAGATTTTGATGCCGCGTCGCAAGCCTACCAAAAGGCGCTATCCCTTGCCCCTAAGAATGCTGATATTGCTAACAGTTACGGAGCGTTCTTGTGCGAGAGAGGAAACTACCAGCAGGCTAAAGTCTACTTTTTTAAAGCATTAAACAGTGACGTGTACAACTCGTCAGCTGAAACGTATGAGAATTTGGCATTGTGTAGTCAAAGTCAAAATGCGTTAGATGAGGCAATCGGTTTTTTGCAGGACGCGCTAAATCATCAACCTGGCCGAGCAAAAAGCTTATTTTTGTTGGCACAGTTACAGCTACAGGCACATAGGTTTGCTCCTGCGCGCGACAGTCTGCGACGCTACGAAAAAGTTGCTTCGGTATCCGCTGACAGCTTATGGTTGGCGGTACAAATAGAGCAGGGCGCTGGCGCACCTAAGCGGGCAAATGATTATGCCAACATGCTGCTCAGTTTATATCCTGATTTTGCGCCCGCACGGGATTATATTAATGGGCTTGGTGTGATAAACACATCTCAACCAAATATAACTCCGCCAGTGGCACAACCCAAAGTTGCTCCGGTGCAAGATAAGTTACCCGCTAGTCAGTATCATGTTGTCACAGCGAAAGAGAATCTTTATCGCCTTTCGTTGCAATATAACGTTAAGATGAGCGAGCTTATGACGTGGAATAATATTTCTGATCCGGCGTCGATATACATAGGGCAAAAATTAATTGTTGTTGAGCCCAAATAACCATCCCATAGTAAATGAAGAGTAGCGTTAGTTAAATGAGTGAAGAAGTACAACAGGTAGAAGAATCTCAGATTTATGGTCCAGGCCCAGTATTAAAAGCTGCGCGCTTAGAAAAAGGCTTAACGGTCGAGCATATTGCCAGTCAAATCCATTTGAAGGCTAGTTTGATCCTAGCTTTAGAAGAAGATAAGTACGATCCAACTATCTCTATGACCTTTATAAAAGGTTATCTCAAGTTATATGCACGTCAGGTTGATGTGTCTGAAGCTAAGGTACTTGATGGGCTCGATAATTTGAATATGCACAAGAAAGAGCCCGCTAAATTACAGAGCTTCTCTCGCCGTGTTGCGCATCAAGCTAACGATGACAAACTCATGTTGGTCACCTACTTTATATTAGCCGTAGTGGTGGCTTTGGTGGTCGTGTGGTGGTTTCAACAAAGTGATAACGATAAAGTCGATGCACTTGAAGCACCCGTTGCACAAACACAACCTCTTGAAGTTGAGACCTTAGCGAATAGGGAAGTGCCCAACCCAGCAATGGTGACAAACGACATAGCCCAAAGTACCGAAGATGATTCCATTTATACGCCAGTTAGCGAGGCGTTAGTGCCATCAAGTGATAGTCGTGAGCAAGATGGTCATGATGAACTAACGGAAGATAGCGCGGCTTTAAACCCGCAAAATAACACACCTGAACAGGCTACTTCGCCTCAGGCCGAGCCGAGTCAAACCACAACGAGCGCACAGAGCGACGAATCAGTAAACCAAGTTGAATTGGTTTTTAAATTTGCGGATGATTGCTGGGTCAGTGTGGTGGATGCAAGCGGTGAAACAATTGCCGTGGGCGTTAAAGTCTCGGGCCGCGTTATGGCGGTTTCAGGTATGCCACCGTTCGAAGTCATCTTAGGCGCACCGAGTGTGGTCACTATTCGATATGCTGATGAAGACGTCGATATGTCGTTCCTACAGCCGAACAGCACAGCTAAATTTACCTTACCTTTATCGTTATAATTCGCTGAAATAATTGGCGGTAAACGTTTCGATTCCCGCCGGAAAAACACGTTATCAATTGAGTTAGGAAAGAGCATGTTTGCAGAATCACCCATCAAGCGCAGAGTATCAACCAGAATTAATGTGGGTAAGGTTCCTATTGGCGGCGGAGCACCGATAGCGGTGCAGTCTATGACCAATACCCCCACTACAGATGTGGATGCGACCGTTGCGCAAATTAAACGTATTGTCGCAGTTGGCGGTGAAATTGTCCGTGTATCCGTACCCACTATGGACGCTGCCGAAGCGTTTAAACTAATCAAACAGCAAGTTGATGTCCCCTTAATTGCTGACATCCATTTCGATTATCGCATTGCCTTAAAAGTAGCGGAGTACGGTGTTGACTGCTTGCGTATTAATCCGGGAAATATTGGTAGCATGGACCGTGTGCGTTCTGTGGTTGATTGTGCTCGTGATTACGGCATCCCAATTCGTATCGGTGTGAATGGTGGCTCATTAGAGAAAGATATTCAGGAAAAATACGGTGAGCCAACACCGGAAGCTCTGGTCGAGTCGGCGATGCGTCACGTAGACATTTTGGATAAATTAAATTTTGACCAATTCAAAGTCAGTGTTAAAGCCTCCGATGTGTTTTTGGCCGTGGGGGCTTACCGGGCGCTTGCTAAAAAAATTGACCAGCCGCTGCATTTAGGTATTACCGAAGCCGGTGGCTTTCGTGCTGGTGCGGTAAAAAGTGCCGTGGGTCTAGGAATGTTGTTAGCTGAAGGCATTGGCGACACCATTCGTATTTCACTCGCCGCAGATCCTGTTGAGGAAATCAAAGTCGGTTTCGACATTTTGAAATCACTGCGTATTCGTTCTAGGGGCATCAATTTTATCGCTTGTCCTAGCTGTTCTCGGCAAGAGTTTGATGTCATTAGTACAGTCAATGCACTGGAAAGCCGCTTAGAAGATCTATTAACCCCGATGGATGTCTCTATCATTGGCTGCGTGGTGAATGGGCCAGGGGAAGCCGAAGTCTCAGATTTAGGCTTAACCGGT
Organism: Paraglaciecola polaris LMG 21857; assembly: GCF_000315055.1. Lineage (GTDB taxonomy): Bacteria > Pseudomonadota > Gammaproteobacteria > Enterobacterales > Alteromonadaceae > Paraglaciecola > Paraglaciecola polaris. The sequence goes on from NZ_BAER01000064.1 coordinate 89,503, forward strand.
GCGCGTAATATGAGTGGTTATTATGTTGATGGTAAACGCCAAAAAGAGCGTTTATCCAATGACGATTTAGTCGACCAGCTTGAAAAACGCATACGTGCTAAAGCTGCATTGCTTGATAGCAGTAAAAAAATTGACGTAAAACAGCTAGGTTAAGGGTTAACCTGAGCAAAAAAGCACAATTAAGCGGTGTCTTCGTTTTACGTTTACCGTCAACGCCCCTATAATACGGGGCTTTTAAATCGTATCTAGTCAAAGAGAATTTCTTTAGTGTCTAAACAAATACAGGCAATACGAGGCATGAATGATTGCCTTCCTGAACAGTCAGGCTTATGGCAATGGGCTGAAAATGCGATCCGTCAAGTTGTTGCCAGTTATGGTTATCAAGAGATCCGCACGCCAATCGTTGAAAGTACTGATCTCTTTAAACGATCTATTGGTGAAGTGACCGATATTGTTGAAAAAGAAATGTACACGTTTGCCGATCGTAACGACGATAGTTTAACGTTGCGCCCCGAAGGTACAGCAAGTGTCGTGCGAGCGGGTAATGAACATGGTTTACTTTATAATCAGCAACAGCGTCTATGGTACTTGGGACCGATGTTTCGCTACGAACGTCCGCAGAAAGGACGGTATCGTCAATTCCATCAGTTCGGTGTCGAAGTGTTCGGGTTAGCTGGCCCAGATATTGATGCTGAAGTGATCGCCCTTAGTGCGCGTTTATGGAAGAAGTTTGGCATTGCAGAACAGGTCACACTGGAACTCAATTCATTAGGGTCTAACCAAGCGCGAGAAACTTATCGCCAAGCATTGGTCGAGTATTTGTTGGCCAGAAAAGAACATTTAGATGAAGACAGTTTACGCCGTCTTGAAAGCAATCCTCTGCGTGTGTTGGATAGTAAGAATCCTCAAGTGCAAGCCGCTATAACCGATGCGCCTAGTTTATTAGATTACTTAGATGCTGAATCTAAAGAACATTTTGACGCTTTGTGTGAACGTTTAGACGCCTTAGGTATCCAATACCGAGTTAATCCGAGATTGGTACGAGGATTAGACTATTACAACCGTACAGTATTTGAATGGGTAACCGATAGTTTAGGCGCCCAAGGTACTGTGTGTGCTGGCGGTCGATATGACGGTCTGGTCGAACAATTGGGTGGTAAAGCGACCCAAGGCGTTGGTTTTGCTATTGGTATGGAACGCTTGGTATTAATGCTTCAAGCTTGTGGTGCAGAGGAATTCGTTGCTGCACCTGTTGATGTGTATATCACTGCTATGGGAGACGACGTTGAGCTTTACGCACTTAACATTGCAGAAAGTTTGCGTGACGCCATGCCAACCCTTAGAGTACAAACCCATTTTGGTGGCGGCAACTTTAAGAAGCAGATGAAGCGTGCGGATAAAAGTGTTGCTCGTGTTGCCTTGGTATTAGGCGAGACTGAAAAAAACGATGAACTGGTAAGTATTAAATTTTTACGTGAAGATAAACCGCAAATTCAGATTGCTCGCTCTGCGCTGGTATCTACATTAGCTGAGCTATTTTCACTTTAATATGTGTTTGAACAGATAAATAGTCACTGCTTGATTTTGAGGCAGTGCTGCAGTCAGAGGAAGTTGCGATGGAACATTACGAAACAGAAGAACAACAAGTTGAAGCGATAAAGCGATTTTGGAAAGAGAACGGCACCGCGGTTATTGTTGGTGCTGTGCTCGGTTTAGGAGGCTTGTGGGGATGGCGTTATTATAACGATGAACAAATTGCCTCCAAAGAACAAGCGTCCGTTGCGTTTGAAACACAAACTGCATCGCTGCAAGCACAAGATGCAAGCTTCGGTCAGGCCAAGCAGTACATTGATGAGAATAGTGATAGTGGTTATGCCCTCTTAATGGCCTTTCAACTTGCACAACAAGCGATTGACCGTAAAGATTTAACTGAAGCGGAAAAACAACTTTCTTTTGCCGCACAAAATAGCGACAGCGAGGCGGTAAAAGCCCTTGCTAATTTACGCTTGGCTCGCGTGCAGCTAGCGTTAGAGCAACCTGATAAGGCCCTAACCAGCATAGATAAAGTGACTGCCACAGCGTTTAGTGCCCAGCAACAAGAAATCAAAGGCGATATTTACGTTAACCAGAAAATGTTTGATAAAGCACGCAGCGCATACAGCGCGGCTCTAGCCGCTAATGGCGCAAACAATATAGTGAAAATGAAACTCGACAATTTAGCACTTGCAGCCAATGGGTAAGGATCGAAACGTGAAGAAAGCATTACTGCCATTGCTACTTATCAGCACCTTTGGTTTATCAGCATGTAGCACTATTTCAGGTTGGTTTACTGATGATGAAGAATTAGAAATTCGTGTTCTCAAACCAATTGACTCTGAATTTACGCCAACCACGTTATGGGATACCGAGTTAGGCGATGGCATTGATCATTACTTTTCTCGCTTAAAACCAGCGGTTGCCTATGACATGGTATTCGCGGCTAATCGCCAGGGAAAAGTAGCTGCTTACAACCAAGATAATGGCAAAGAAATTTGGCATAAAAATTACGCTGTTTTCAACAACGAAGGCTTCACTTCCAGTATTACTAACTTATGGGCAAGTGGCGCGTCTGCTAAAATTGCAGGTGGTTTAGCCGTAGCCTATGAAACGCTATTCTTTGGTACCGAAAATGGTGATGTAACGGCACTTGATGTACACACTGGTGAGCAAAAGTGGTCAGTAAAAGTTAAAGGCGAAGTACTTGCTTCGCCTGCGATTGACGAAGGTGTTGTCGTGATTAATACCGGCTCAGGTTTAATGTTCGGGTTAAATGCAGAAACAGGCGAGCAAGTTTGGTCTTATGAGTCTGATGTACCGCCTCTGTCATTGCGCGGCATCGCCGCACCTGTTGCGGCAAATGGTGGCGCTATCGTTGGTACAGCTTCTGGTAAGTTGGCAGTGAATATTTTAGCGACAGGCCAAACGGCGTGGGAGCAACCTATCGGCTCTGCAACTGGCGCAACTGAGCTTGATCGTATTGTTGATATTGATAGTAAGCCTTTGGTGGCAGGTGGCGTGATTTACGTCATTTCATTCGACGGCAGTCTTGCGTCGGTTGAACTGCGAAGTGGACGTGTTATCTGGAAGCGTGAATACAAATCATATCGCCGTTTAACTCAAGCGGGAAATACCTTGTTTGTCGTCGACGCTAACAGCAATGTTTACGCACTTGACGCGCGAAATGGCATTGAAATGTGGAGCCAAGGTGCGTTAAAGCAGCGCTTATTGACGGCCGCTGAGCCTGTCGGTGATTACTTGGTAGCGGGCGATAAATGGGGGTTTTTACATTTTTTCAACCAAGCTGACGGTAAGATTGTAGCGCGACTTGATGTGGGTGGAGATGACGAAGATGAGAGTATTTATAGCGCACCAGTGGTTGATGGCAAGATGCTGTATACTCAGACTCGCGATGGTAAGTTAGTGGCGATTCAGGTCCCTTAGTTACCCTTTAGTTGGCGTGTGCCACTATAATAATTTTATCGGCTCAGGTGTTTCCTGAGCCGTTTGCGTTTTAAGGATTGTGAAATATGTTACCCGTTGTTGCCCTAGTTGGCCGCCCTAATGTGGGTAAATCCACGTTGTTTAATCGCCTAACGCGTACTCGAGATGCGTTGGTCGCTGATTTCCCTGGATTAACCCGGGACCGTAAATACGGTCAGGCTAATTACGAAGGACTACAGTTCATTGTGGTCGATACTGGCGGCATCAGTGGTGACGAAAAAGGCATCGATGTAGCAATGGCTCAACAATCGCTAATGGCGATTGATGAAGCGGATGTGGTGTTATTTTTAGTCGACGCCCGGGCTGGGCTGACCGCTGCAGATCAAGGCATTGCCGAGCATCTACGTAAGCAAAATAAGTCAGTTTACGTTGTGGCGAATAAAGTCGACGGTATTGATGGTGATAGCGAAAGTGCGGATTTCTTTGCGTTAGGGTTAGGGGATGTTAGCCAAATTGCAGCGGCCCATGGTCGAGGCGTAACACAATTACTGACACATACCTTAATGCCACTATCTGAACAGTTCCCTGATATGCAGGTTCCTGAAGACGAAGGGGTTGACCAAGAGCTGGACGCTGAAAAGCAACTAGAAAAATTACTTGCGTCACCCATCAAGCTAGCAATCGTTGGCAAGCCGAACGTAGGTAAGTCAACACTGACCAACCGTATCCTCGGTGAAGAGCGGGTAGTGGTGTACGACCAACCTGGCACCACACGAGATAGTGTATTTATTCCCATGGAACGTGACGGGCGAGAATATGTACTGATTGACACCGCAGGTGTTCGCCGACGTCGTAACATTTCCGAAGCAGTAGAGAAGTTTTCTATCGTAAAAACGTTGCAAGCAATTGAAGAAGCCAACGTGGTACTGCTCATTATTGACGCCCAAGAAGGCGTGACAGATCAAGACTTAAGTTTATTGGGCTTTGTGCTAAATTCCGGCAGATCACTCGTGGTGGCTGTGAATAAATGGGATGGTTTAGCCAAGGACGTCAAAGAAGAGATTAAGCGCGAATTGGACAGACGTTTAGGTTTTATTGATTTTGCCCGTTTGCATTTTATATCCGCTTTGCATGGCACAAATGTGGGGCATTTGTTTGAGTCGGTGCAAGAAGCATACAATAGTGCGACTAAACGAATTAATACCTCAATGCTAACGCGTATCATGGATATGGCACAAGCAGATCATCAGCCGCCTGTTGTGCGCGGTCGTCGGGTGAAAATGAAATACGCTCATGCCGGTGGTTATAATCCTCCGATCATTGTTATCCATGGTAATCAGGTTAAAGATTTACCTGATTCTTATAAGCGCTACATGATGAATTACTTCCGCAAGTCACTCAAAGTGATGGGTACGCCGATAAAAGTAGAATTCCGTGAAGGGGCAAACCCTTATGAGAGCGATAAAAATGTTATGAACGACTCTCAACGGCGTAAACGTAAATTGTTAATGCGAATGCACAAAAACAATAAATAGTTAGCGAATTTGCCATGTAAGGTATGTATTGCCTTTAAGAAAAAGCCCTTTAATCATTTTTTGTGATTAAAGGGCTTTTGTATAGTTAGCGTTACGCACCCAGGTATTTAACCGGTTAAATAACCGTGCTTTTAGCCTCACCGTCCTCAAAACGAGTGGTGATTACATCGCCTTTCGCTAACTCCACACGACTTTTGACTACATCTTTGTCTTTAAATGTAATGCTGTAACCTCGGGCTAGTGTCGCCAAAGGACTGACGGTATCGAGCAAATGACTGCTATTTGCTAGCTGTTGTTGGCGTTGCTCAAAAGCACTTAGCCATGCTTTTTCTAAGCGTTGGGACAACAAACTGTGATGACGCTGTTGCTCAGTCAATAACTTACGAGGGGAGAATTGCTGTAGCTTCGCGACACGGGTCTCATTGGCCTGCTTGGCCCACATGAGCCGTGTCGTAATGTTATGGGATATGGCAGTGAGCTGGTTGTCTACTCGTTGCATGTATTGGCGTAATTGATTACGAGGGTGGTAGCCATTAAGTTCTTGCGTGAGAGACAGCTGTTGGTATTGAAATTCTTTGATACGTGTTTTTGTGCTTTTAAATAACCTATCGCGCTTGGCCGTTAATGTGCTGAGCATCTCTATTTGTGACTGACTCACCAATTCGGCCGCAGCCGATGGAGTAGGGGCGCGCAAATCAGCAACAAAGTCTGCTATGGTAATGTCCACTTCGTGTCCAACAGCACTAACGATAGGGAGTACGCTGTAATGAATAGCCCAAGCGACGTTCTCTTCATTAAAACACCACAGATCTTCTAATGAGCCGCCTCCACGTCCAACTATTAAGACATCAACCTCGCGACGCTGATTAGCGATTTCAATGGCGCGGCATATCTGTTGACTGGCACTGATACCCTGTACTTGGGTAGGATAAATAACCACTTCAACCGATGGATTACGCCGCTTCAATACGGTGAGTATATCGTGCAGCGCTGCACCTGTAGCTGATGTGATGACGCCAATACGAGCAATATTTAGCGGCAACGCTTGTTTGTTCTCGTTTGCGAATAAGCCTTGCGCGGACAATGTACGTTTGAGTTCTTCAAATTGACGTTTAAGTTGACCTTCACCCTCAGGTTCTAGATGCTCCACGACAAGTTGGTAGTCGCCTCTGGGTTCATAAATACTCAAATTGGCTCGCACTAAGACTTTGTCCCCTTCTTTGGGACGTATGTTGACTTTGCGGTTGGCGCCTTTGAACATGGCACTTTTAATTTGTGCGCGATTATCCTTGAGGGTGAAATACCAATGTCCGGAGCTGGCAGCGATGAAATTTGAGATTTCAGCGCTGAGCCACACTTGACCAATTTCTGATTCCAGAATCGAACGCGCCAAGTGATTAAGTTTGCTAACGGTGAAAATATTTCGGTTTGCAGGTGATGCATTAAACATAAAGCACAAAATCTTAAATAAATAATAGGAATGGAGTTTACCTGATAAGGTAAAGCGTCTACAATTGCGCCGCAATAAAAACCCATTTAACAGGTGTTGTTGCATGTTACGGATCGCTAAAGAAGCTCTTACGTTTGATGATGTGTTGTTAGTGCCCGGGCACTCAACCGTTCTCCCCCATACCGCTAATCTGAATACCAGATTAACTCGCGGTGTTACCCTCAATATTCCCCTTATTTCTGCTGCTATGGATACTGTATCTGAAGCACGTCTCGCTATTGCGTTGGCGCAAGAAGGTGGTATCGGCTTTATTCATAAAAATATGCCAGCAGAAGTACAAGCTGACCATGTTCGTATGGTGAAAAAATACGAAAGTGGTGTGGTGTCAGACCCAGTTACGGTTTCACCTCATGCGACCATTGGCGAAATTAACGCCTTGAGCAAGCATCATGGCTTTTCTGGCTTCCCGGTTGTGGATAAAGACAATGCGTTAGTGGGTATTGTGACTGGCCGCGACTTACGATTTGAAAATCGCCTTGATCAGCCGATTTCGTCCGTGATGACACGTAAAGATGATTTGGTTACTGTCAAAGCCGGTGCGCATTCAGATCAAGTGTTAGAACTGATGCATGAACATCGCATTGAAAAAATTCTGGTGGTTAATGATGCGTTCAGGCTAACCGGTTTGATCACAGTTAAAGATTTTCAAAAAGCGGAAAGTAAACCCAACGCCTGTAAAGACGAGCTAGGCCGTCTGCGCGTTGGCGCAGCGGTAAGCGTTGGTGCTGGAACTGATGAGCGTATAAAATTACTGATTGAAGCGGGCGTGGACGTTCTATTGATTGATACGTCCCACGGTCACTCGCAAGGCGTTATCGACAGAGTGAAAAAAGTACGCGCTGATTATCCCGATGTTCAGTTAATTGCTGGTAACGTCGCTACAGGCGATGGCGCAAAAGCCCTCGCTGATGCAGGCGTTGATGCGGTCAAAGTCGGTATCGGCCCAGGCTCTATTTGTACCACGCGTATCGTAACAGGTTGCGGTGTGCCGCAAATTACTGCGGTATCTGATGCTGTTGAAGCATTAGAAGGTACAGGTGTACCGGTTATCGCTGATGGCGGTATTCGTTTTTCTGGTGATATTGCGAAAGCTATCGCTGCTGGCGCCAGCTCCGTTATGGTCGGCAGCATGTTAGCGGGTACTGAAGAAGCACCTGGTGAAGTTGAGTTATACCAAGGCCGTTATTATAAATCTTATCGCGGTATGGGTTCACTGGGCGCGATGGATCAAAATAATGGTTCCTCTGACCGTTATTTCCAGGACAGTAACAGTGCTGAAAAATTGGTACCTGAAGGCATTGAGGGTCGCGTGGCATATAAAGGACCTATTTCTACCATTATTCATCAACAAATGGGCGGATTACGCTCAGCAATGGGCTTGACTGGCTCGGCTACCATTGACGATCTGCGCACTAAAGCAATGTTCGTTAAAGTGACGGCAGCCGGCATGGGTGAATCTCATGTACACGACGTGAGTATTACTAAAGAAGCGCCAAACTACCGCTTAGGATAATTATCCATATCGACTATTGGGCTGGTTATTAACCAGCCTTTTTTTATCGCCATTGCGCTTTTAACACGAGTACCAAGATGACAACAAATATTCATGAACAACGCATACTAATCCTCGATTTCGGCTCTCAATATACTCAACTTATTGCACGACGGGTGCGTGAGATAGGAGTCTATTGTGAGTTATGGGCATGGGATGTTACCGAAGCGCAGATTCGTGAATTTAATCCTAATGGCATTATTTTATCAGGTGGTCCTGAATCTGTTCACGCAAAAGACTCTCCTCGCGCGCCGCAATACGTATTTGATGCCGGGGTGCCCGTATTTGGCATTTGTTATGGTATGCAAACTATGGCTGAGCAGCTGGGCGGTGCGGTATTGGGTTCGGACATGCGAGAATTTGGTTATGCTCAGGTAGAAGTTGTCGAAAAGATGGCGTTGTTAGACAACATTGAAGACCATGTTAGCCCCAATGGGAATGCCTTGTTAGATGTTTGGATGAGCCATGGCGATAAAGTGGCTGCTGTGCCTGAAGGCTTCATTACAGCGGCGAAAACCGATAGCTGTCCATTTGCCGCAATTGTACATCCTGAAAAGCAATTTTATGGTGTTCAGTTCCACCCCGAAGTGACCCATACTCGCCAAGGGCACCGCATGTTGTCACATTTTGTGCTCGACATTTGTAAATGTGAAAAATTGTGGACCCCCGGCGCTATCATCGAAGACGCTATCGCCCGTATGAAAAAACAAATCGGCGACGATGAAGTTATTTTAGGCTTGTCTGGCGGGGTAGATTCCTCCGTGGTAGCCATGCTGTTGCATCGTGCGATCGGCAAACAGCTAACGTGTGTATTTGTTGATAACGGCTTACTGCGTTTGAACGAAGGCCGGCAAGTGATGGATATGTTTGGCGACCACTTTGGGCTAAACATTATCAAAATCGAAGCCGAAGAGCGCTTTTTGGCGGCTCTGGCAGGGACGGATGAACCCGAAGCCAAACGTAAAATCATTGGCCGCGTGTTTGTTGAAGTCTTTGATGAAGAATCAAAGAAACTTAAAAATGCAAAATGGTTGGCTCAAGGAACGATTTACCCTGATGTCATTGAATCTGCGGGCTCAGCAACAGGTAAAGCGCATGTCATTAAATCTCATCACAATGTGGGTGGCTTACCCGCAGATATGTTGATGGGCTTAGTTGAACCACTTCGAGAGTTGTTTAAAGACGAAGTGCGTAAGATTGGACTTGAGTTAGGCTTGCCGTACGACATGCTATACCGCCATCCTTTCCCAGGGCCGGGCTTAGGTGTACGTGTGTTAGGTGAAGTTAAAAAAGAATATTGTGATCTACTGCGCCGGGCAGATGCGATCTTTATCGAAGAGCTGCACAGCCACGATTTGTACAACAAAGTCAGCCAAGCATTTACGGTATTCTTGCCCGTTAAATCGGTAGGCGTGATGGGCGATGCGCGTAAATACGATTGGGTTGTATCATTACGAGCCGTTGAAACAATCGACTTTATGACCGCGCACTGGGCACACTTACCCTATGACTTCCTAGGCAAAGTCTCCAACCGCATTATTAATGAAATCGATGGTATTTCCCGCGTGGTTTACGATATTTCAGGTAAGCCACCCGCGACGATAGAGTGGGAATAACGCATAACGCTATTTTATTAAGGCCAGTATTTACTGGCCTTTTTTATCCGATCTTTGTCTTTTACCTTGAGAATATTTATGGCGATTAAGCCGACTATTTACAAATTCAAAATTTCTTTATCCGATCTTAACCGTGATTATTACAGTGCGTTGAACCTAACGGTTGCCCAACACCCTTCTGAGACGTTAGAGCGAATGATGGCGCGTGTGTTAGCGTATTGCTTAAACGCCGATGAATTATTAAGTTTTACCAAGGGACTTAGCTCAGTTGAAGAGCCAGATATTTGGTTGCGTGGCCTAGATGACCAGCTACATTTATGGATTGATGTGGGTGAGCCGGCACAAGATAGAATCAAAAAGGCCAGTCGTATGGCTAAAAGTACCAGAGTCTATAGTTTCAACAGCAAGTCAGACACATGGTGGAGGCAAAGCCAAGCTGGTTTTGCTAATTTACCGGTGCAGGTTTTTCAGTTTTCATGGGCAGATATGCAAGCGTTGGCAAAGTTAGTGTCAAGAACTTCAGATATGTCATTTACCATTACGGGAGATTCAACCTACATTGCTGCTGACAACGGTGAGGTAGAAATAATTTGCCGAGAACTACAGGCCTGATGTGTGGTCTGTATAATGGTTGCGAGCAGCTTTAGAGCTGATATTTATAACAAAATTAGGTTTGCTGATTGACCTGTTCACAGGCAAAATGCGTGCCCTTCATCTTTTGTGAGTAGTTTCTCTTCATGAATGCAAAGTTTGACTCGATTCGTCCATTTAACGATTGCGATCTACCACAGGTGTTAGGTCGACTCATTCAAAATCGTCAACTGATGGACAGCTTAGTCGCCTTTCGTTTCTCTACCTGGCCGCGTTTTTGTTATCCGCTGTTACGTGCTGTAACCCGACTGTATTTAACCAGACGGCGCAACCGTATAAAGAACTTGCGGGATTTTCAAGTGTTAGTTGAACCCTATATGCAGCGCATGATTGAGCAAACAACAGATAGCTTTAGTGTGTCTGGGCTTGATGAACTGGACCTAAGCCAGCCGTGTATATTCATTAGTAATCACAGAGACATTGCTCTTGATCCTGGTTTTGTTAATTGGTCATTACACCTAAATGGACAAGACACGGTACGTATTGCTGTTGGTGACAATCTACTAAAAGAAGAGTGGGTTGCTGATCTGATTAGACTTAATAAGTGTTTTATTGTGCACCGTAGTGCCAAAGACAGACGGGAAAAATTGGCTGATGCAAAACTGCTAAGTGAATATATCTTTCATACGTTAAAAAACGATAACCAACATATCTGGATTGCGCAGAGGGAAGGCAGGGCAAAAGATGGTGTGGATGCAACCAACCCGGCTATTATTTCTATGCTCAGTTTAAACAAACCTAAAGAACAACCATTAAGTGAGTACATTGCTAGTTTGCGTATCGTACCCGTATCTATTTCTTATGAATTTGACCCTTGTGATTTGAGTAAGGCAAAAGAGTTACATACCACAGAGGTCGAAGGCAGCTATGACAAACAAGATAGTGAAGACATTCGCAGCATAGTCGATGGTATCGTTGGCTATAAGGGGAATGTACATGTCTCTTTTGGGCAGTTACTAAACAGTGAATTTGAGAACGCTAAAGGGGTTGCCGAGCAAATAGATATGCAGATTAAGCAAAATTATCGCCGTTTTCCTAGTGCGGACGCCGCGGTTCAAATGTTGGAAGGGAATGAAAACGCAAAAGATGACTTATTTCCCCAACAAAAAATAGACGAAGCCAAAGCGCATTTAACTTCGCGTTTATGTGATGAGCCGCTGGAGATAAAACACAAAGTATTGTCTATGTATGCCGTTCCTATCACGATCAAATGATGATGAATTTTTGAGTTAGACTGATTTCTTGAATTGAACGAACATGGTGCTTTTTTCGGAGTGCTTTTCATAAAACTTATCAGACATTAAAAAAGGGCGATTGCGCCCTTTTTTAATGTCTTAACGCATATACTAAGCGACTTTATTTTTTTTAAGATCATCAAACTGTCGATGCAAATCGTATTTTTCATCGGTGACAATTTTCTCTAAGGTTTCAATACGCTCTTTTAGATCAGCGATTTGTTGTGCGAGTTGTACATCCTGTTGCTCAGCAGCTTTATTTTTTTTCTTGGTTTTTGTGCCATTAGTTAGTTCAACAATAGCCCAACAGATGATGGCAACGATAGCGACGGCAGTGATGTTCATGTGTCTATTCCTCAAATCGATGTGTTAAAATAGTGTCCATATTTGTATAGTGTTAAGCAATTCGCTGACCAAAATTAAAAAACCTTTTTAATCAAATAGTTAATTAATTTAACGCTATGTTAGGTTAAGCTTAATTGGTTAATTTGACGAATTAATTAATGAATTTCACCAACTCCGTCACCCGTTTATAAGCTAACTAAAGAGTAAGATGAGTTTACAACAAGATCAACTATGGATGCGTCATGCCCTTAGCTTGGCGAGCAAAGCCGCCGATGCTGGCGAAATTCCCGTGGGCGCTGTGCTTGTCAAAGACCAGGAAATCGTAGGAGAAGGCTGGAATCAATCCATCATGCTTAACGACCCGTCAGCGCATGCCGAAATGCAAGCTATCCGTCAGGCGGGCGCTACAATTCAAAACTATCGTTTAATAAATACCACGCTCTACGTGACGTTGGAGCCATGCACTATGTGCGCAGGTTTGTTGGTGCATAGCCGTATTCAGCGGTTGGTGTTTGGTGCTTTTGATGCCAAAACGGGTGCCGCAGGCAGCATTATGGATGTGCTCAGGGACACTCGCTTAAATCATCAGGTCGCCGTATCTGGTGGTGTACTGGGGGAAGAATGTGGTGAAACTATTTCTGCTTTTTTTCGCCAACGCAGAGCGCAAATAAAAGTCAGTAAACGGAAAGAAACTTAACTGACCGAAGCCCATTCGTCGGCTAGCTCAGTCATTTGAAACTGCTGACGACGATTGACCACTTTGCTATGCACGCGTTTAAGTAATTGTCGACGGCGACTGGTGTTACATACGCGAGGGCGGTTGTTAATGGTGGCTCTTTTCTTCATGTTATATCCTTCTTTTCATTCTTTATCATGTTCGTTGAGTGGTGTTCCAATTGGCTAGATATTGCATTAGCCACGCTAATGCTTCTGTATTTTAGCGCCAATGTAGACCACATTAGGTGAACTTATGTTCCCCTAAACATAATCTACCAGTTTGATATGAATGAAAAATGACAAGGAAATAACACTAGCAATAAAAATGTAAAATATTGTTTACTTTGAAAAAGGCATATTGCAAGTCGATGTGTTTTTCACCTAGGGACTGGATTCTGGCTCAAGCGCTTCGGTTTCTGAAGACGGCTCAGTTGATTCGCCGATAGTGTCGTCATTAGATTCTCGTTCGGTTTCAGGTTTAATTTTGACGTTTGGCGTTTCTTCGTCAATGGCCTCAAGTTCCGCTTCAAACGACAGGTCAGAAATAATAGGTGGGGGCGACACCTGCTTCCTATTTTTTATTGTTTTTGCGTTACCCATACTCTCTGGCGCGGACGCTGGGTTGTTAACGTCTGCTTCATTTGTTATCTCAGGCTCATTCTGAAGGTCAACCTCTGGTGTTTGTTCAACAGGCAACAAATCAGGTTGTTGCTCATTTAACCAGACCAAGGTGTCGTAGTAGCGCCGAATATTATCTACATATATAACCGCTTCGTTGCCTCTAGCATATCCGTAGCGAGTGGTCTTGTAATACCTTTTTTGGCGCAATTGCGGTAGACGTTTTTTTACATCAACCCACATATCTGGATTACCGCCTTGGCGTTCAGTTAACACTCGTGCATCTTCTAAATGACCTAAACCTATATTGTATGCAGCCAATGCAAACCATAATCTGTCTGGTGATGGTATGCGATCTGGAATACGGGTTAGTAATGAGGATAAATATTCTGAACCTCCGCGAATACTTTGCTCAGGGTCAAGACGAGAGGTTACACCTAAATCCTTTGCCGTATTTAGCGTTAGCATCATTAAACCACGTACACCGGTAACCGATTTAGCTTTGGGATCCCAATGGCTTTCTTGGTAACTGAGTGCGGCCAGTAAACGCCAGTCGAGATCATTCGCATAACGTTCAAACAAGCTGAGATAGGGTGTCAATTTACTGGATGCTGAGCGGATGAAGTCTCGGGTATCAACATAATTAAATTGGCGTACGTGACCAAAATGTTTATCTTCAAGCGCAGCTAGCGTACCGTTTTCATGGATTTCACCAAAATATTCGATAAGCGCAGCACGCAAAGCATCATCGCTCTTTTTGCTGGTGGCCCAGGCTATACCTTGAGATTGACTCAACGAGAATCCAATGCTTAATTCGGGATAACGACGGCGCATTAAGGCTAATATATTTGAGTCAACGACTGTGTAATCCAACTCATCGGCCAGTACCGCTTCAAGTAGCTCTTCGGAGTCTTTGTCGTTGGTTTCTTGCCAGCTTAATGTTGGGTTTTGTGCTTGAAAATTACGTAAGGTTTCACTGTGGCCACTGCCAGCGACGACCATAAATTCACCTGTAAGATCAGATAGCTCTCTTGGCCTCACATCCCCTTGTTTAAAAACCAATTTTTGGCTGACGTTTTGATATGCAGGGCCAAAACGAAATTGCGCGTAGCGCTCAGGACTGACGTTAATACCAGCCGCTATGATATCTAAATGGGCGTTATCTAGCTGGGGGAAAAGCTCGTTGACTGTGTAGTAGGGGAAAATTTCTAGCTTTACGCCTAAATAATCAGCAAAGCCAGCTGCAAGTTCATATTCGAATCCTTCAGGGCCATTGGGACCGTTATAATAGGTCGTAAGCCCATAAATGGTCCCCACGCGCAGGACGCCTGTATCGAGAACACGTTGCAGACTATCTTGCTTTTCTGGCTCACTACAAGCACTGAGAAACAATGACACAATGAACAGAAAATAATAACGAAATGAAATACCCAACCCCTTAAAAAACGATAAGCCGGATATTGTGACCAAAAGTGATGAATTCATCCAGATATTTATCATTTAATAAAAGTCCTAAAGAAGCGGTTAAGTGCTTATCAATCGTGCCAAAATCAGTATATAATCCTGCGCTTAAAAATTTCCCGAAAATCGGTTTGCTACCACGAAAGTGGGTGAGCCCTGCAACTTGGTGATTACCTTTATGCTTGTCCTTCGCGGCGCCCCAGCCCTTTCTGAATTTCGTACTAAAAAACTCATGCAATCTATTGCGTCTCTTAACCTACCGGTTCATTCATTATTTGCTGAATTCGTGCATTTTGCTCAAGTGAGTGCACAGTTAAGTGAAAATGACCAACAGGTGTTGGATAAGTTACTGACCTACGGGCCTAAAATTGAAGAGCAGCAGCACAAAGGCATGTTGTTATTGGTTATCCCGCGTGGGGGCACCATTTCGCCTTGGTCGTCAAAAGCTACCGATATTGCGCATAACTGTGGGCTGAAAAACGTGCAACGCTTAGAGCGTGGTTGTGCGTTTTACGTTGACGCAGATACCTTGAATGATAGTCAGCTTTCTCAGCTGAAAAATGTGCTACATGATCGCATGACACAAAGTGTTGTCACGGACTTACAAGATGCGAGCGTATTATTTAGACATGAGTCACCTAAGCCACATACGTCGATTGATATTTTAGGTGGAGGCAGAGAAGAATTAGTCAGCGCAAATGTACGTTTAGGCTTGGCACTTGCTGAGGACGAGGTCGATTATTTGGTCGATAGTTTCAATACACTGGGGCGTAACCCCAATGATGTTGAACTGTACATGTTCGCGCAAGCGAATTCAGAGCATTGTCGCCACAAAATATTCAACGCAGATTGGACAATTGATGGGCAAGTTCAGCCTAAGTCGTTGTTTAAAATGATTAAAAATACTTATGAAAAATGTCCTGACTATGTGCATTCCGCATATTCAGACAATGCTGCCGTAATGGAAGGCAGTTTTGCAGGACGATTTTTCCCCCAGGCGGATAGCAACCAATACCGCTACCATCATGAAGATATTGATATTTTGATGAAAGTCGAAACCCATAATCACCCAACCGCGATTGCGCCATTTAGTGGTGCAGCAACTGGCTCCGGTGGTGAAATTCGTGATGAAGGGGCGACGGGGCGTGGCTCAAAACCTAAAGCTGGCTTGGTCGGTTTCTCTGTTTCAAATTTACGTATCCCAGGATTCGAGCAACCTTGGGAAAACGATTATGGCAAGCCTGAACGTATTGTTACCGCGTTCGATATTATGCTAGATGGCCCATTGGGTGGTGCCGCATTTAATAATGAATTTGGTCGGCCCAATATATTAGGTTACTTCCGTACTTATGAGCAGCAAGTAACCAGCTTTAACGGTGTTGAAGTGCGCGGCTACCACAAGCCTATTATGTTGGCTGGTGGACTAGGTAACATTCGTAAACAGCATACCCAAAAAGGTGAAATCACGGTAGGCGCTAAACTCATCGCTCTTGGCGGCCCAGCAATGAATATTGGCTTAGGTGGTGGTGCGGCTTCATCTATGGCCTCAGGTGAGTCAAATGAAGATCTTGATTTTGCATCAGTGCAACGTGGTAATCCAGAAATGGAGCGTCGCTGTCAAGAAGTGATTGATAAGTGTTGGCAGTTGGGTGATAACAACCCTATTCAATTTATTCACGATGTGGGCGCGGGTGGCTTGTCTAATGCGTTTCCTGAACTGGTCAATGACGGTGGCCGTGGAGCCAATTTCTCGCTGCGTAATGTGCCGAACGACGAACCAGGTATGACCCCTCTAGAAGTCTGGTGTAATGAATCGCAAGAGCGTTACGTGATGTCAGTTGCGCCTGAAAATTTGGCCATATTTGCTGATATTTGTGCCCGTGAGCGTGCACCTTTTGCCGTTGTGGGCGAAGCAACCGAAGCGCGTCACCTGACCTTAGATGATAGTCATTTCAACAATAAACCCATCGATATGCCGCTTGATGTATTACTAGGTAAAGCGCCAAAGATGCATCGCGATGTGCAGTCTAAACGTCTCACTGGTCGTGCGTTTGACTTGAGTCAGATTAATTTAGAGGAGGCTGCGACGCGCTTATTGCACTTACCTGCAGTGGCCGAAAAAACCTTCTTGATTACCATAGGCGATCGCTCTGTAACTGGGTTGGTCAATCGCGACCAAATGGTTGGCCCATGGCAGATACCTGTGGCTGATGTGGCGGTCACTGCTGCTGCCTTTGATTCGTATCAGGGCGAAGCCATGTCATTAGGTGAGCGCACGCCCGCAGCCTTATTGAACTTTGCCGCATCTGCGCGCTTGGCTGTAGGTGAAGCGTTAACCAATATTGCCGCTGCAGATATTGGCGATTTAAAACGTATTAAGCTTTCAGCTAATTGGATGGCTGCTGCTGGACATCCTGGCGAAGATGCTGGTTTGTATGAAGCAGTTAAAGCCGTGGGTGAGGAGCTATGCCCAGCGTTAGGTTTGACCATTCCGGTAGGCAAGGACTCAATGTCGATGAAAACCCAATGGCAAGACGAGCAAGGCGATAAGGCTGTCACATCACCTATGTCGTTGGTTATCACCGCATTTGGCGCAGTGCAAGACGTACGTAAAACCCTTACTCCTGAATTAAGCCGTGAAGGTAACACTCAGTTAATGTTAATTGACCTAGGTGCGGGTAAAAATCGTATGGGTGCCTCGTGTTTAGCTCAGGTTTACCAGAGGCTTGGTGACCAGACTCCTGATGTAGATTCACCCGAAATACTCAAAGGGTTTTTCTTAGCTATTCAGCAATTAGTACATGATAAAGCGTTATATGCGTACCATGACCGCTCTGACGGTGGATTATTTACGACACTCGTCGAAATGGCATTCGCAGGTAACACCGGCCTTAATGTAAATCTTGATCGTCTTGTTGGGGATAATGCCAGTGCATTATTTAACGAAGAGTTAGGCGCGGTGATCCAGTTTGACGCGGATAAATTAAACCAAATTGAAGCGGTGTTAGCTAAAAATGGCTTAACAGAGATGAGTCATGTGATTGGCAGTTTATCGGCAGACGATAATATTACCTTTTTCCGTGATGGCAGCCCAGTGCTGCAAAATAGCCGCCGTGTTTATCGTAATGCGTGGGCGCAAACAACGCATCATATGCAGAGCTTACGCGATAATCCTGTGTGCGCAGAGCAAGAGCTTGCGACTAAAAATGATGTAAACAACCCAGGCTTGCACGCATCTCTTAGTTTTGATTTGAATGAAGACGTTGCTGCACCTTATATCGCCAAGGGAATTACACCCAAAATGGCGATACTGCGTGAGCAGGGCGTGAACTCCCATGTTGAAATGGCTGCTGCATTTGACCGTGCCGGTTTTACATCCGTCGATGTGCACATGAGTGATATTTTGTCAGGACGGGTATCGCTTACTCAGTTTCAAGGCTTGGTTGCCTGTGGTGGCTTCTCGTACGGAGATGTATTGGGTGCTGGTGAAGGTTGGGCCAAGTCTATTTTGTTTAATGCTATGGCCCGGGATGAGTTCTCTGCGTTTTTCCAGCGCAATGAAACGTTTACGTTAGGTGTGTGTAATGGCTGCCAAATGTTGTCCAACTTGAAATCACTTATTCCTGGGACGGAACATTGGCCGCACTTTGTGACCAATAAATCAGAGCGCTTTGAAGCGCGTGTGGCCATGCTTGAAGTCAAAGACTCGCCGTCCGTTTTCTTTAACGGCATGCAAGGCTCAAAAATGCCAATTGCGGTATCCCATGGTGAAGGCCGGGCGGAGTTTGCCCAAACATCAGGCTTACAAAATGCACTAAGCAGCAATACGATTGCCCTACAATATGTGGATAACTACGGTAAGGTAACCGAGCAATACCCAGCTAACCCGAATGGTTCGCCTGCGGGTATTGCAGGGCTAACGTCTTTAGATGGACGAGCAACGATTATGATGCCTCACCCTGAACGTGTGTTTAGAACCGTTGCCAACTCTTGGCACCCGGATGAGTGGCAAGAAGACAGCCCATGGATGCGTATGTTTAGAAATGCACGGGTTTACTTAGGCTAGCCAGAACCTAAGTTAGCTCAGATTACTCACGGTTCACAGGTAAGTAATTTGCACTTAGAAAAAGCCTCAAATTTTGAGGCTTTTTGATTTTTTGCTTATGTATTAATAACTTATAACTTTAGTCTAATGGGAAACGACGTAATTTATTACAGTGTTTAAAAAATAAGCGAAAAGTTCCCTGTTTAACGAAATTATTTACTCATTCAATTCTTTGATTTAATTAAATAAAAACTTGTATCCTTGTTTAAATCTGCTTATTATTCGTCCGTTTCTTGACAGAAGTTTACAATTCTGCTTGTAAAGAGGATGTTAAGATATTGGGGCAGGATGCAGGTACTTATAAAATAAAAAGAGACGTGATATGAATCGTTCATCTAAAGGTTTTGGTTTGGCAGGTGTTTTGGCTACTGTCGTATTTCTCATCGTAGCTGCTATTTTTAGCGCTTCAGCAAAATCACAAGCAATGCCGACGAATGTTGTACAGCTGGAAGCGGGTAAAGTGACAGGGATCTCAGTCGTACCGTAAATATATTTATAGCCTTGCTGTTTGTTTCTACCCTTTTTAGGAATGCGAATAGCGTATTTGCCGGCTTATCTTCTGCTTTATTCTAATTAATTTACTTTTTACACTGTAACTCCCTGTTATGCGTTTTGTGCTGTGCGCTTTTTTCAGTAAAGCATATACGGCGGCGCTTCCTCCGTGGTGTATTTGTGCGCTGTGAAACGCAATAACCTGAGGCATTTGCAACAATCAGTGATTCACACCACTGCTTAAATAGCCCTGGATAGGTTTACTCTGCGCACCTCGTTGACAGGATATTGACCCAGGCGCAGATTTTTAAACACCTCTTCTTGTACACCATCCTGCTTGGAGCTGAGTATATCGTTTGGATCGATTAAATGAGTGGCCTCATTTGATAGGTAGTTATTGGTTTCATTTAGCTGGCGCACCAACCTCTGACGTTTAAGGTGCTGAGCTAAGGTTTTTGTGTTTGCGTGATGCAGACTTTGTCATCAGGTATTAGGGGCGTGGAAGTAGATTTCAATTTACAAAATGTTGCAAACAAGACACCGGGTGAAAGGTTCTGTTAATGAAACGAATATGCCACAATTTGCGGTGGACAAACCATTAGGAATAACAATGAAGTCAGCAATATTAGCCACCACCATTTCAGCCATATTTGCCTTGAGTGGTTGTGCTGGGCAGGGAAATACCAGTCAATCAGGTTCCCATAGCACGTTAGATAGTGCCACCAATGCCGCCATCAGCATTGAGTCAGGTAAGGATTACCATTCCTTTTCAAACCCTGAACAAATTAGTGTTAGCCATTTAGCCTTGGATCTGGATGTTAACTTTGATAAAAAAATTATTTCAGGTGACGTGGAGTTAACGGTTAAGCGTATGCAAGCGGGTGCCAATACGTTGATCCTTGATACCCGAGATTTAACCATTAATGGTGTGACTGCCAACGGCATGCCAATTCCGTATACCTTGGGAGCGGAAGATTCATTTTTAGGTGCTCCGCTTTCGATCACCGTGCCAGAAGGCGTGAATAAAGTGACGGTTTCCTACCATACGTCGCCACAGGCATCTGGTGTTCAATGGTTAACACCAGCGCAGACAGCGGGTAAGCAGCATCCATTTTTGTTTACTCAATCACAAGCTATTCATGCTCGTAGCTTTATGCCATTGCAGGACTCACCTCAGGTGCGTGTGACATACAGCGCAACTATTCATACGCCGAAAGATTTATTGGCGGTAATGAGTGCGTCCAATGATCCGGATACTGCTCGTGATGGTGTATACGAATTTGATATGCCTCAGCCAATCCCAGCTTATTTGATTGCATTGGCTGTGGGAGATTTGAAATTTAAGGCCATGGGAAAACGCACTGGCGTATATGCTGAGCCAGCATTGCTGGATGCAGCAGCAGACGAATTTGCTGACACCGAATCGATGCTTGAAATGACAGAAAAAACCTACGGACCTTATCGCTGGGATCGCTACGATCTGTTGATACTACCGCCATCATTCCCGTTCGGAGGCATGGAAAACCCCCGTCTGTCGTTTATTACCCCAACCGTTATTGCTGGTGACAAGAGTTTAGTGTCACTTATCGCACATGAACTGGCGCATTCGTGGTCGGGGAACACGGTTACTAATGCCACATGGCGTGACTTGTGGTTAAACGAAGGCTTCACGACATACCTTACGTATCGCATTATGCAGATGGTATATGGTAACGACAGATACAATATGGAAGCCGTTTTAGGTCGCCAGGACTTGCAAGCCGATATTGACAGCTTGCCAGAGGACGACCAGATCTTAGCGATTGATCTTCGTGGCCGCGATCCTGATGTGGTGTTTAGCAATATTCCCTATGAAAAAGGTGCGTTGTTTCTACGTGAGCTTGAGCAGAAAGTTGGCCGAGCAAACTTCGATAAATTCTTGCTAAATTATTTTGAACATTTTGCGTTCCAAAGCATTACGACAGATCAGTTCTTGGCTTATTTGAACGATACACTGATGAAAGATTACGCGGATAAGTTGTCCTCTGAACGCATTCATCAATGGATATTCGAGCCTGGGATCCCGGATGGTGCTCCGGTAGCGACGTCAAATGCATTTAAAGTCGTCGACGATGCCCGGAGCCAATGGTTAAATGGCGCGATTAAGGCACAAGACATAGATGCGGTTGATTGGGTTGTGCACCAATGGCTGTATTTTTTAAACAATATGCCTGAGACGTTAACACAAGCGCAACTACATGAGCTCGATCAGGCGTTTTCTTTAACCCAAAGTAAAAACAATGAAATTGCCCACAGCTGGCTATTGATGGCAGTAGAAAACTGGTACGAACCTGCATTACCCCGTGTGCACAGTTATCTGGTTAGCATTGGGCGTAACAAGCTGGTTAAGCCTATTTACAAAGCGTTGTCGCAAACAGTCAAGGGCAAGGCATTAGCGAAGAAAGCATTTACTGAAGCAAAACCTGGCTATCACCCATTAACCGTTAAAGCCAATGAAGGCTTTGTTGAGTAGTGGAATAAGAAATAACCTGTGAAATAAAAATGGAGACCTTCAGGTCTCCATTTTTATTTGGGGTGAACAGCCTTTTCAAATTACTGTTATGGTGTTGATGTATTGGGTTGAGCGTTGGCTTTTAGCTGCTGTTCAGCGGCTTTACGCCACTTTTCCAATTCCGCTAAACGTCCAGTTAAACCATTGCTTGCTAAAGCCGTCGACATGAGTTTTTCCCGTAAACTTGCAAGTTGTTGTTCGGATTCAGTTCCGGTTTGCTCCACCTTATTGATTAACTCAGCCAATCTGTTTGCTGTTTTATTGGTGTTGTCTAACTGTTCTTGCAGTAAACCCACAGTCGTGGCGTTCACGTCGGTTTCACCTTTGACTGCGCTAATACTTTGCTCAACAGCTGCTTTTTGTGATTTCACGCTGGCTTCGAGATCTTTGATTTCAGATTGGTTTCTACGCCAGGCTGACGCCCACAGCTTGTCCATTTGCTCCCACAAGTCTTGTGTTTTAGCACTAAGTTCACCGACCTTAACCTGTAATGCCACGGCGGATTGATCCATTTCCTCACCTGTTGCTGAAAGTCTATTTTCTAGGTCGCCAATACGTTTTTGCGCTTCAATAATAACTAATTTCTGCTGCTCTATGGTGTAGGCGGTATAGCCAATGCCTGCGCCCAACATAATGATGATAAATATTAACGCTAGCCATGATGGCCCAGAAACTTTCGCTTTTTGCTCAGGGGGAGGCGGCGGCGTTGAAGATGAAACTGCTTTTTTCGATGGTGAAGCGCCACGGTTACGACGATAGGAATCGACATCGTCTTTGTCTAAAACCATGGAGGGCATTTCATCTTTTATATTATCGTTCGACATAACCTTGTGTACATCCTCTAGCTAATTACAACAGGCCGATTATAACGTTGATTATAGGAAAATTACCAAGTCAGTATTTAATATGACCTTGATTTAACATTAATTTAGTCGTTGTTACACAATTAGAAACACATTTACAGCCATCTCAAGTACCCAGCAATGCATATTTGGCAATATTGACGCACGCTTTACTGTGATGAACGAATAGATAAATTTTCTACAGACTGAGGCGACTACGCCCTAAAACGACAAGGAAATCGTGTTTAGGGCGTGGTTATTTTAGCAAAAAGTAAGTTAGAAGCGGTAAGTCACACCAACTGACGCTGTGCGTGACTTGTTGGGACGTGCACCATAAGGTTGGCGACTAACAATATCTTCTTGGTCGGTTAGGTTTTCGATACGTGCGAATAAACGTAAGCTGTCGCTGACATTGTAAGAGCCTGATAAATCGACAATGAATGATGGGTCAGTCACTTCAAACGTGTCGCACGATGCGCGTGTGCATACCCCGTCGACATATAAGGCGTTGAGATAAGTTGCCCAATTGTTGCCTTCTAGGCCTAAGGTTATTTGCCCCTGATTTTCCGGTATATATGGAATACTGTCGCCAGCGGTCACATCACCAAAAAAATCCGTACCAGAAATGTCTGTATCAAACTCACTATCGATGTAGCTGTATGTCACATTTAGTGGAACGCGTATACCGTTGAATTGACCGAGTTCAGTTTTGAGTAGGAACTCAACACCTTGCACTGTCGCGGCGTCACCGTTAAAGGCATCACCTATTTCACAATTGCTACCAGAAGATGCAGTACATACACCGACTATGTTGTCGTAATCACTGAGAAAATAAACAACTTCGGCATTTAAATTATTGTTTCCGTAGCGAAAACCAAATTCATAGTTAACCGCTTCTTCTTCTTTCGCGCCAGGGGAGTTGCTTGGTGCCGTGAAGCCTTTGTGAGCACCCGCAATTAAATTCAAGTTACTGTCAATTTTGTACAGAACACCTAACCCGGGCAGAACGACTGTGGTGTCGTTTTCGCGCTCGTCGCGAAATACCCTTTCTGCGCCGTTGGTGTAGCGGGTTCTGCTTTGATTTATATCTTCAAATCGCAGACCTGGCGTAAATACCCAGTCACCTAGTTCGATCCGATCGTATACATGAATAGCTAATGCATCCGCGTCCTGTACGCGGTTACCTGCGTTACCTAGCTCCCCTAAATCATTCAGTACAAGCTGACCATCGATTTGTTGGTAAGTGCTATTGCGTTGTAAGCGGTCCTCTTCATCTTCATGAAGACGCACGCCCACTTCCACATGGTGCTTTGCTTCACCTAATTGAGTATCCCAATTGAGACCAAATTGAATACCACGAGAATAATACTCACGTTTATTCGAACGAAGTTGAATACTGCCCGCTTCGGTATCAATCGTGCCGTTCAAAATACCTTGTAACTGAGCTACATCGATACCTGCAACGGTTTCATTGTCATTTACGGCACTGATGACGTCTGACCAACTGGTACGCGAGAAATCTTGAGCGTTGTCACTGCCATCAAAATCAATACCTTCCGTTTTAAACCAATCTCGCTCATGAGTATTGTTGTATGCGACCGCCGTGAGGCTTAGGGTTTTACTGACTTGAAATGCATAGTTCAGCATGACTTGTGTATGCTCAGTGCTGATGTTGTCCAAAGCAGATAATCCGTAACGGCGCATTGCGTTGTCTGCAAAATCTGTGTCAGTCAAGCCCAGATAACTTTGCTCAGAGTCCTGATCGGTATATTGCAATTTAAGCTCGACACTGTGGCGAGAATCTTTCGGTGCATACGCTAGTTTCATGGTTAAGTCAGTAACATCAAGGCCAGTGTCACTATTACTACGATCTATGCTTTGAAAGCCGTCTGATTGCCATTGGTGCGCTTCGAGCAAGTAGCCAAACCCGCCATCATTTTGGCCGCCGAATGTAGCATGGGCTCGGTAAGTCGAATCTTGGCCTGCTTCAACGGTGATTTGGCCGCTTTGACTACTAGGAATCGGCGTTGAAAGCATATTGATAGCCCCACCAATAGTATAGGGACCTTGGGTGATAGCCGCCGGTCCTTTAACCACTTCAAAGGCACTCATTCGACCTGCTGTGGGGAAATAATATGCAGAAGGAGCAGAGTAGGGGGCTGGAGCGATAAGTATATTGTCTTCCAATAGTGTTATACGGCCACTTCGCTCAGTTGCCACACCTCTAATGCTGATATTGGGTCGCAAACCGTAACCGTCTTCAACCTGCAGAGATACGCCTGGAGCTTGTCTAATAATGCGCTGAATATCGCTGTAGGCGAATTTTTCTAAGTCTTGCTCACCAATATATTGCGCTGAACCTGTTGCTTCCTGAGCTTTAAGCTGGTTGCCGTAAATGGTGACAGTTTCGATGGCTTTGATACCAGGGGATTCTTGTGCAGAGACATTAAACATGGTCAGAGCAATCGCAGTAGCGAGCAGTGTTTTCTTCATTGTGTTTTTCCGATCCGTTACTTTTGTGTTGATAGTGTGTCAAGCATGTTAAAAAGCGCAGGGATGATAGGTAAAAAAGAAAGGTAATGCAAATAATTATCAATAACTTAAGTGGTTAGGAGTGCATATGTAGCATTCGAGAAGTAGTAATATGTACTGTCAAAAGTAATAATACGATGGATTCAACCAGTTATTTTTTATTAAGTAGTTTAAACGTAATGAATTGGGACGTTATTGTTACAGGTCTGATGTGGTTAATTAAATAAAATTCTCGCTTGGTAATATCAATTTTCCACTATTGGATGCCAGTGACTGAAAATTTTACGTTGCTAAAAGAGGTAAAAAATTACGCCTATTTCTTTGCGCACTATATAGGTCAT